>NZ_LRMM01000061.1 GCF_001647275.1 Rufibacter ruber
CCTGTTTTTACAAAAACAGGCCAAAAACGGGAGCCGACTGTTTAACAGCAACCTTTAAAGCGTCCGTTATCCTTTCCTTTAGGCTAAAATCAGGAAGTTCACTTTTGCTGCGAAAGAAGGGTTGGCTGAAGGTGAGTGGGTACAGCAGGGAAGTACTCTTGGTCAACTAAGGCAATCACAGACAGGAGATGGCAGGCATTAATTAACGGGGCTAAGAGAACGCGCTCAGGAAAGCGAAGTGCTCGTCTGCTGCTTGGCACCACCTTTGCGCTCTGGGGCAAGCTCCTTTTCTAACGGCTGCGCTTCTCCGCATAAGGAGATCAAAACATCACTAAAACAGCAACGCCAGGCAATTTGCCTGGCGTTGCTGTTTTAGTAGAGAAGGTGAATCTATCTGGTGATAACCACTTTTCTGGAGGTTGAGGCACCTGCTGCCCGGTACTGGAGAAGGTACATGCCTGCCGGTAACGTTTGGACAGGAATGGTCTGCCGGAAGTCTCCCGCCGGGGCCGCAGAAATGGTTTCATATACCACCTTGCCCCGCAAATCAGTTAACCGCACCAGGATATTTTCCTTTTTGAGGAGCTTAACAGAGACCGTTAATACTGACGTGGCCGGGTTAGGATACACATTCAAAGAGGCCGCTTGCAACTCATCGGCCGCGCTCAGGCAGTTTTCTACCGTGATGGTTTGGGTGGCTGTGTTAGAACAACCCTCAGGTGAGGTATAAGTGTAAGTGAGAGTGTGTACCCCAACACCTGCCACAGCCGCGCTAAACTGATTGTTGCTTACCCCCGGGCCACTATATGTGCCTCCTGCAGGCGCCCCTCCTGTCAAGGCAAACGTACTGCGGTCCTTACAGATGTTCCCAACAGGGGCAAAGCTAACCGCTGGGCCACCGGAAGAAGTCACCACAACCGGGGTAGAAGTAGCCTGGCAGTTAGAGCCATTGGTCACTGTAACTGAATAAGAACCAGCCGTGCTTACGGTGATGGAAGGGGTGGTGGCACCTGTGTTCCATAAATAGGAGGAGCCAGGCGAGGCCGTTAACGTGACACTGGCCCCAGAGCACAAAGCCGTAGTCCCGCTTGCCTGAATGGTGGCAACCGGGGCCGCAGACACAGTCACTACGGTAGGGGCAGAGGTTACCTGGCAATTTGCAGAGTTAGAGACCCTCACTGTGTAAGATCCTTCTGTATTTACGGTGATGGAAGGGGTGGTGGCGCCAGTACTCCATAAGTACGCAGTACCTGGTGATGCTGTGAGCGTAACACTTCCACCGGGACAAAAGGTGGTAGGCCCGCTTGCCTGAATGGTGGCCGTGGCAGTGGTGACATTTACCGTTACACTTGCCGTATTAGAACAGCCTCTGGCATCTGTGGCGGTTACCGTGTACGTAGTGGTAGCCGAAGGGGTAGCGGTAGGGGTGGCGCTGGTAGGGTTGCTAAGCCCTGTTGCCGGAGACCATGAGTAGCTGGTACCCCCGGTAGCCGTAAGGGTGACAGGGCTACCGGCGCAGACCGTAGACGAAGAAGCGGTGGCAGTGACCGTAGGCGGGGCATTGACCGTAACCCGTACAGATGAAGTGGTACTGCAGACGCCATTAGGGTTTGTAACGGTTACGGTGTAAGTGGTAGTGGCCGTAGGCGAAGCAATAGGGTTGGCAATTGTAGGGTTGCTCAACCCCGTGGCCGGGCTCCAGCTATAGGTAATACCTCCGGTTGCCTGCAACTGCGTACTTGCTCCTTGGCAGATAGCAACAGCAGGCCCCGCATACGCGGTGGGGTTGACGGTAATCTGCACCACATCTGATGAGGAGCACCCATTGGCAGTCACGGTAAGTGTATATTCTACGGTTATGGGTTGGAGGTTATCCCCAGGATACGTTAGAGTAGGGTTTGCTGCCTTGGCATTAGAAAGCCCAAGGGCAGGTGACCAGGAGTAGGTATAGCCAGAAACTGCAGGGGCGCCAATAGTGGTGCTCTGCCGGGAGCAAACTACTTTGTCAGGGCCAGCATTCGCAATGGGGTAAGGGTTCACTTTTACGGTCACTGTTTTGGAAACACTGGCGCAGCCTGTGGCAGAATAGCCAGTAACGGTATAGGTGGTTGTTTCTGTAGGTGACGCCACCGGGTCGGCTATGGCCGGGTTACTCAATCCTGCTGCCGGGCTCCATTGGTAGGTGACAGCGCCAGTGGCTTGTAGCTGAACAGAAGAACCCACACAAATAGAGGGAGCGGCAGGAGTTACCGTGACCACAGGCAGTGGGTTTACATTGACAAAAACGGTGTCATTCCGGCTACAGCCTTCAGCATTGGTAATGGTGACAATATACCGCGTGGTAGCCGTAGGGAAGGCTACCGGGGTGGGGCTGTTGGGGTCACTCAGGTTGGTCGTTGGGTTCCATCTGTAAACGGTGCCGCCGGTGGCGTTTAGCTGGGTGCTGCCTCCCGCACAGATGGCTACATCTGGCCCGGCATTGGCCTGCACTGCCGGGCTAACTGTTATCACTACCTCATCTGTAGAGACACAGCCGTTTGAGATCACCGTCAATTTATAGGTGTGGCTGACAGGCTGGGCCGTATTGTTCACCAGGGTGAGGGTGGGGGTTTTGGTAGTGGCGCTGGACAAGCCGGTAGCGGGCTCCCACAAGTAAGTGCCAGACGAGGTGGTGGTACTGCCAATAACCACGGCCTGGCCAGAGCAAACTGTGCGGTCAAACCCGGCGTTGGCCACTGGGGGTACCTTAACGGTAACGGTTACAGTTCTTGTGTTCGTGCAACCTGCGGCAGAGGTGCCGGTTACAGTATATGTAGTGGTTTGGGCAGGGCTGGCCACAGGAGTGGCACTGGTGGGGTCATCCAAACCAATGGCGGGGCTCCAGGAGTATGAAACCGCACCAGAAGCGGTCAACTGGACAGAGGAGCCGGGGCAGACAGCGGGTGTGGCTGGGGCAATGGCAATAGTGGGGAGCGGGCTTACAGTGACTAGTACCTGGTCTGTGCGCACACAGCCGTTGGCATTGGTAACGGTCACCGTATACGTAGTGGTGGCAGCAGGCGTAGCGATAGGGTTGGCTATGGTGGCGTCATTCAAAGTAGCGCTGGGTGCCCAGCTGTAACTCACGCCCCCTGTTGCGGTGAGCTGCACAGACTGCCCGGGACAGGTAACCATGTCTGGTCCGGCATTGGCGCTTGCCGGCCTCACCGTGACCTCTTTACTGGCGGTAGCAGAACAACCGTTAAGGCTAAGGGTCACTGTGTAAACCCCAGAGGCTGTTGTCTCTGCCTGGGGGATTGTGACTACTCTCCCACTGGCCGCGAAATTGTTAGGGCCGGTCCAGGTGTAGGTGGCGCCGCTGACATTGTTAGCGGTTAAGGAAAGGGTGCTTCCTGCGCAGATATCAGGTGCCGTGATGGTGGGCGTGGCCGGTGGTACACCAATGGTTAGATTGCTGCCATTGTCTAGTACCGTGGTCCCATTGGGGGCCTGGGAGGCAGTTACCCGTACTCTATAGCCAGTGCCAGCAGTTAAGTTGGTGGGCAGCGTAACCTGAATAGAACCTGCCCCGGTGCCAGCCGCAGTACCTAAAGACCTGGGGGTGGCAAAGCTTCCTGTGGTACTAGACAACTGTACGGTGAACACATTGCCTTCGGGAAAAGAAATATCTGTGGTGAAGGGAACCGTCACAGTGCTGCCAACACAAAACGGGGAGCCCTGTATGGGTTGGGTCTGAATAAAATTTGTAACGGTTTGAGCAGAGGCTGCCAAAGGGGAAGTAACCTGCACAAAACAGATAAAAAGAAGCAGGCCGAAAAAGGGGGGTAGAGAAAGTCTCATACAGAAATTAGTAAGGGGCTAATATTCAAGATGCTGTGCTGTGCTGGTGAGAGCCGTTGCTATGGCAAAGGTAGGCTTGTCTTACCAGCAGAATCAGGTAATTCGTTAAAGCACGGGTATTTCACGCTAAGAAGGACAATTTAGCCTTTAACGTGGCGGAATGCAAAATGATATAAGCCAAAGACAATAATCAGAATTTTTCCTCTAGCCATAGAAATCCCAGCATTCCTACTAAGGCTAACCATAGCGGCCACAGCAGAATCTCCTCCTGGATTGGAATTGCTAGCGTTGGTGCAGGGGTATCTGTTTTCTGTGCTATGGCAAGAAGTTGCCTGTGCCGGAACTGTATGTTCTGGCGTGCCCAGGCCGAAGCAGAATGGATAAACAATGGACGGATAGAGTCCTGACCTGGAGGGGAAATAAACCAGCCGCTTTGGTCAGGGAAGAACTGGTGCAGGAAGCTCCTGGGAGAACCAGAAGAGGCCGTTGAAATTACAGTACCCAGAGAGGGGGGGGAGCCTACCTGTAAAGAATGGACAGGAATGGCAGAGCTAAACAGAACTGCCTGCCCCACCCTTTGCGGGGAAAGGGAAGGGAAAGCGGGTGCAGGTACTCCTTCTTCAGGTTTCGCCAGGGCGTTCAACACCTGTGACCAGTATTGGCGGTACAAAGCATCTTTCCCTTCTAAAGCTAAGGAGAACGTTTGGGGCAGCAGGCTCACGCCCACCTGGCCAAGCCCTTTTCGGCCGTAGGCCACCAGCACCTGCTGCAGGTGCTGCCCCCATGCCAGAGGCTTTTGCCCCTGGGATAGCTGCAAGACTGCCCCCGGCAACGGAAGAACCGCTTGGGCTGACGCGTTCCCCCGCCAGCGCACGGGTGCGTTTCTGGCCTGTTTTTCTGAAATCAGCCTAAAACCAGCCTCGGCGAAGAAAGGAATTGGTTTGGCGCTGTTTTGGGAAAAACAAGTCAGAATCCCGAGCCCCTGCTGCCGCACCGCCTGTTGTAGCGCCTGCTTCTCCTGCGCACTAAAACCTTGCAGTGTAGCCTCCTCCAGCAGCACCACGTCAAAGTTCTGGAGCAAAGCGGGCGTTAACCTGTTCAGCGACTGTTTGGAGAGATTAATAGTTTCAGTTTGGTAGATGTTCTGGCTCACCTCCTGCCGTACCGCCACGCCATGCCCCTGCTGCGCCAGTGCATTCTTCAGGAATTTTACCTCAAACGACGGTGCCGAGGAGAGCATTAATACATTCAGCAGGCGCGGCTCTTCTACAATAACGGGAATAGCTTCCCGGCGGAGCGAATCTCCCTCCTGCCACTGCAACTGGTACACGAACCGTCCGCTGGTTTTAGGCGTGAACCCCAGCTGAAAAGCCTGCCCCGCTCCTTTCTTCACTTCCATCGAGTCACGGTTTCCGCCTGCCGCCTGTAAATAAAGGATCACCGGTTTTTCTGGCGAAGTGAAGATTCCCTGCACCTGCACCGGCTCGCCTAACGTGATTTTCTTCGGCCAGGAGGCCGAAAGCACCCCCGCAGGCAACGGCGAAAGGTGCGGCACCAATCGCAAAGAAGACAGACTCGCCAACTCTTCCTCCGCCAGACCGTGCCCCAGCACATGCAGCGTTTGCACAGCAGGATGCTGTTGCTTAAAAGCGGCAAAGTCTGTGATAGGTTCAGCCTGAACGGCCTCTGTCTCAAAAGAAAATACCTGCGGCTTGGGGCGCAGACGGTTCAACAGGGCTTGCAAGGTGTCTGAGCTGTAACCGTCTGTGAGCAAAATGGCTTCTGAGGCGCTGTAGGTACGGGTAATCTTAGGCGGCGAAACCAACAAGGCCAGACACGCCACCGCTACCCATGAAGCCAAAATCCGCGCTACCAGCCGCCGACGGTCAGCGCGGCGCACGGCCAGCCACGTGAGCCACGCGCCCAGCAGGAGCGCCAAAGAAAGAACAAGCGGCAGCGGAACGGTCACAATAAAGTTATTAGTTATAGCAGCTGTTTAGAGTTCATCCTTTTTCTAGCGTTAGGGACCGCGACTGACCCTGGCATGGCGCAAGCGTCCGCCCGGGTCTGCGTTTTGAGGCTACTTTCCCAAAAACAGCCCGGAAACAGAAGCTTAACCCTCTTAAAACAAAAGCGGACGCTTGCGCTATCACTTATGGTTAAAAAAACTCTAAGCAGTTTCATAGATGAAATCAGCGAAGCAAAAAGGCAATTTACACTTTGTCATCCTGAAAGGACCTTGTGGGCAAACTTAGAGGGCATTTATTCTGTGTTATTACTGTTCGCCATCAAGATCCTTTCAGGATGACAAAAAGAATATAATAGATACTCTTTTCTGGCTTAGCCTTTACAAGGAGCCTGTTTAGTGTTTTCTGATCATAGGCGTAAGTGTCTGCTTTTTGGTAGTCTTTTGAAGCTGTTTGCTTCTGTTTCTGGCCTGTTTTCGCAAAAGAAGAGCCAAAACAGCGACACAAGCGGGTGCTGGCGCCAGTACAGAAGCTGTCTAAAGCTCATTTTTGGAAATGCTAAACAGGCTCAAGTTCTAGAATTCTTCTTGAAAGGGATAAGACATTCTTTAAGCTGTTAGGTTTAATTTAATCATTTAAAGGTTTTACGTCTTGCGTCCATTAATCAAGGCGGTTAAAATAGTCTTGAGCTAAATTTTTCTCAGTAGCAGGCGAAGTGCGTTTAGCGGCTCTTTTTTCAGAAACAGGCAAAAAACGGTGTAGCGCACTTTCCACGCGCAGGAGACAGTCTGCACAAACGGCCCGCTGCGCCCGAATATCCTGCACTATGTGACGTACATTCTGCAAGGCTTTTAGGTACTGCCCAGGCTCGCGCACGGCGGCTTTGCCCAGCTCCTGCCCGGCCCGCTCCAGCAACGCAGCATCGTCTGCTTTCGGTTTGGTGCCTCGTTTCAAGCTCTCCACGCGTTGCAGCGCCGCCCGAACCACGGGATAAGAAGCCTCGGGCTTTTCTTCCCGACTGAGCGCCACGGTCTGCACTTTGCTCAGGTCGCCGGTGAGGCGCTTCTCGGGTTCTTTGAGCGGCGGCGGTTCAAACCCGCTTTTCTTCACGTACACCCGTGATTTCTGCTGCACGTCTTTAAGCATTCTGAGCGCCTTGTACTCAAACGGAAGGGCTTCTTTCGGCCGCGCCGTTCTCAGTCTTAGCTCAGCCTCCCACATTTGGGCCAGTGCGCCTTTGAGTTGGGCTTTGATGGCGGGCTCAAAGAAGGTGGCGGCTTCTTCCTGGTCGTGCTTGTGCAGGTACGGGTCCAGCAGTTCGTTCATCTGGGTCTGGTGCTCACTCTCGCCTTTCTTAGGCGAATGGTCGTGGCCGTCATCTGCGCTGTGGCCTTCGGCTAAACCTTCCGGTAGGGCGGCTGCGCCGATATTCGATTCAAACTCCTCGCCCAGAAACTTGCCGTAGCGCAGCCGAAGCAGTTTCTGGTCCACGCCAATGTTGTTGGACCGCTCCGCGAAAACAGGTTGGGTAAGGCTTTTCTGCTCCTGAATCAGTTTCTCAGTATCAATGATAATCTGCCGCTGGCTCCGGAAATACTCGGGATTAGGGGCCACGCCCAACGATAGATCGTCCATGGTTTCCACGATGGTAGTATCCTCAATCTCCACCAGAAACGCCTCGGTGCGGGTGTAGCCGCGGTGGTTGTCATAGGCCTGCAGGTAGAAATAGAGCTCATCGCCGTAGGTCATGCCCAGTTGCTGCAGGTTCAGGATCTGGTTCAGTTGCACCTGCCGCGGCTGCCCATTAAATGAAAGGTTGAGCGGAATGCGCTGCTCCCTAAACTTCACCGCCTCGCCCTCGCCATTGGCCACCGTAGCCACCAAATCTGCCGTTCTGAGGCCGTAATCATCCTGCAAAGTAGCCTGCACCGTCACCCGCTGCGGCTCCCCGAAGAGAATCTCGGTGTACTGGGCGGGTTTCTTCACGGTGAGAACGGGCGCCTCGTCTGGAATGGCCTCTATGGAATAAAAATCAGAGTTCTGGCCGTTCAGTTGGAGGTGGTACAGCGTGGACTGCGATACGGTGATAGCGGCGGTGTACGTATGCTCCTGCCCCGCCACTGCCCTCAGCGGAATAGGTTTTTGGTTGCCCAACACCAACTGCAATGATTTGACCGGTTGGTTCGTCTGCACCGTCCATTCCACCTTTGCGCCCACTTCAGCCTTGAACGAGGGCGTGGTGACGGCGTAGCGGCTTTTGCGGGTATAGGCAGGCGGCGAAATGCGCAGGTGCATCTGCTCTATGGCGGGTAAAATGGCTTTGGGCTGGACCACTGGCGCATTGACATTGGTAGCGGTTTCTTCTGGCAACGGCTCCGCCAAGGGCTGTACGCTCAGCAACGGTGGCACAAACCAGATAATTGTTGCTAGAATCAGCCCCGCCAGAAGCATCAGCCAGCCGTTTCTGAAGTTAACCTGAGAGGCTTCTGCGGTGGAAATCTGTGTGGCCGCTTCTGCCGTCCGGTGCCGCTGCAGGTTGGCCAGCAGACCCAGCTCCGTTTCAGACTGCAACAACAGCTCCGCGCTTTCCTCCAGCCGCGGATACTTTCGGTTCAGGTGTTGGGCCACTTTCAGCAGGCTGGTTTTCTTGCGTACCTCCCGCCACCGCACCACCTGAAACCCAATGCTGAGCACAATTAAAATGCCCGCGCCTATACTGGCTTCCCCGGTTCCATGCTGCCAACTTCGGTACGCCCACATCGCCAAGGGCAGCGCCACCGCCACCGCCTGAAGCGCATACAGCCACGCCTTCTTCTGAAGGTACTGCGCCCGCACGTGTTGCAGAACCGTGGCAGCCGGGGCGGTATGGGAGGTGGGTTGGTTCAAAGAGTTATTAAGGTCTCTGTAAGTTGCTTTTTATTAATTGACGTTACGCACTTTATCTGATCGTCCCCCTTTGAAGGCCCGGGATGACTACTCGTGCTGGGCCACTCGTGCAGGGTTATCCATTCCCGAAATTCATCTTTTCATTCCTTTTGCTTTAAGCTTATGGTTCTTCTCATAGCCTTGTCATCCCCCTACCCCCTTCAAAGGGGGACGATCAGATAACTCATAAAATCTTTCTCACCTGTCATCTTGGAAAGATCTTGTGGGCGAACGGTAGTGGCAGTTATTCTACGCTTTTCTAGTTTGCCCACAGGTGCCTTTCAGGATGACAAAAGGAGAATAGGTTAAATGACGTCATTGTTCAAAAGATATCCTTCCAATCTGACTTGTCATAGAGCAAAGCTAGAGAAAACTGGTGCCTTCCAACATGGTCAAAAGGTGATTTGTTGATAGAGATATTGTAGCCGTAGAAAATGCTTACTGAACCCAATAAGCTAAGCCCAAGTTTAGGGGTTATCACAATATCATCAACTTTAAAATTAGACTGATATTTAACCTCTAGCCCACTAATCCCCATGCCGCTAATTGTTTCAGCTCCAACTTTGATACCGTAAACGCTACCTGTGCTAGAGGGCGCCCATTCCAGTGAAGAGTATAGTGCTGTAGAGCGAGGGATAACCATATCACCGCCTGACCAATGCTTCGCAACTCCCACTTCAGTAAAAAACGACTTTTGATATCCAAGTGCCACGCGGGGTTTGACTTTTTTAGTATCCCACCATGTAGAAGTAGAAGCACTTGACGGCAATTGCTCCACTGTAGATTGACCAGATGCCTCAACAGTTAAAAACAAGATTAGGCACGTAAGGAGGTATTTCATATTGTGGCCTGTTTTGGTTTGCTCCCCCTCCCCGCCAGCCACCGTTCTACCGCCAGCAGCAACGCCAGCAATCCCAACAGCCACGGTTTTAAATCCAGTACTTCTTCCGTTTTTGACCTGTTTTCTAAAAAAGAGCCGTTAAACGCCCGTGGCTGTTCCAGCTCCTGGGGAAGAGTGCGGGTGTCATATAACGTTTCCCAAGCAGAGTTCTCAGGGAAGAGCAGACGCAGGAGCAGTTCGGGGAACTGACCGTTGTCGGGGAGGGCGTTCCAGGTGGAGTGGAAGCGGCTGTAGAAACGGAAATGCGTCTGGAGCGAATCTAGCTGCTGCGTGAGCATGGGGTGGCCGTACCCATCTTGCCACAGCACCTGGGTCGTGGGGCTTTCTGGGGCTTGGGTACGCTGGTGCAAAGGCACATGTGCTGCGAGGCTCGGTATCTGGAGCCAACTTTCAAGTTTCTGCACGCGGGCGGAGGCTGGGGCGTCTTGCAGCGTTTTTAGCCTGTTTTTAGAAAAACGGGCCAAAAACGGAGCCAGCGGTTCATCACTTAGCCAGAAAACCCAGTCGGGCGCGACGGCGGGCAACGGCTGCGGCTCTCCGGAAACGGCCAGCTCAAATGCGGCACCGCGGTATTCCAGCGCCGTTTGCAGAGCCGCCCGCAGGTATTTCACATCGGCTTGCCGAGATTTGGCGTAGCGCACCAGCACGCGCAAGGGTTCTTTGGCCAGCGGTATGGTGTTTCGGGCTCCGCCTTGCAGGGTGAGCGAATCCGCCTCGGCGTGCGCCGAAAACCGGACGCCAGGCAGCGCAGGCAGGGAAATGGTTTGGCCCGCCGCAGGTTTGGCTACCGTTCTTTCCAGAAACGTGACTTCCTGGGCATCGCTCCGCCCGAACTGCAACCGCAGCTGGCCTTTACTGGTGTAGTAGGCATCTTGCAGCCAGACGTTGGTTTGCGGCACGGGCACGGGAATCCATTTGAAGGTGGGGTGCAGCTGGGGGTACGTGCCGCGGTGGTGCCGCAGCAAGTCTGTGGTGAAAATCCAGGCGTGGGCGTGGGAAGGGAGGCTTCTGTTGAGCACCCGCAGCATGGCCCAGGCGTTGGTAGTATCGGCGGCCAGAGAATCAGCTTGAAAGCTCTGAATAGAGGTTTCCTGAGTCAGCGGCAACGCGGGGAAACCCGACTGCAACTTGTGGATTTGCCAACCTTTTTGCGCCAGCGAATCTACGGTGGCGGCTACCAGAGGCAACGTTTTGGCCTGGAACAGCGCAGGGTGCAGGTAAACGTGTTTCTCTGGGACAGCGGGCACTTTACGCTTGAACTGCGGTTGGGCAAGAACCAGCGCCAGCAGCAGGAGCAGGAGACACCGCAGTAGCAGGAGCCAGGGCTGGGTGAGGCGCAGACTGCTGAGTTTTCGGCTTTCTGAGGGTTGGAGCCACCGGATGCTGCCCACCTGCACGGTCTTGGGCTGCCGCTTGTTCCATAAATGAATGGCAATGGGCACCGCCACACTGGCCATCGCCCATAACCAAACCGGATTGAGAAACTGGAACAAAGCTACTTTTTAGACACAAGACGTAAGACAAAAGACACAAGACGGGCTTGGTCTGGAAAAGGAAAGGTAAACGGGATTGGGCAAAATTCCTACTGCTTGGGCGGTACTATTTACCTGAGTTTCTGCGGGGCGAAGGCTTTTTACAGTTGTTTTGCCAAGGCGCTTTTGAGGTGACGGTCATACAACATCACCGTTCCTGCTGAGGCCACGTTCAGAGACGTTTCGCCGGGCAGCTGCACCAGGTGGTGACACTTGGCGAGGACGGTAGGCGGCAAACCGTGGTCTTCGGCGCCCAGCAGGTATACGCAGCGCTCCGGGTGCCGGAATTGCTCTACCGGCACGGCTTTTTCGTCCAGTTCCACAGCCACCAGTTGGCAGCTGTACGGCAGGTGCCGGAAGAAATCCTCGAAGTCAGTGTAGTGGTACAGCGGAATCTCGGTCCAGCTTTTGTTCGTGTCGGTGCTTTGTTTCTTGTAGCGCTTGCCGATGGTAAAAATAAAGCTCGCCCCCAGAATAGCCGCCGACCGCCACAGGGTGCCCATGTTGGTCTCGTTCTTCGGCATGAAAATGCCTATGCCAAAGTAGCCGTCTTTTGTCATGTAGTGCTAGTGTATGAGGTAAAGGTACGCTTTTCTGGTTTTAGGCTGATTTGGGAAAAGAGCCGCTAAACGGAAACTGCCGGGGCTACTGGCACAGACGCTCGCAGGTGCTGCGCACGCTACGAGGTCTTGAGAGCTAAGCGCAGTGGCAGAGGTTAGCTTTTGTTTGAGGTGGGAGAATCTGCTTTGCACGCATTCCGTCCCCCTTTGAAGGGGGTAGGGGGATGATGACTCGTGCTGGACCACTTGTGCAGAATTATCCATTCCCGAGAACCATCTTTACATTCCTTTTGAATTAAGCCGAAGGTTTTTCTCCCAGCCTTGTCATCTCCCTACCCCCTTCAAAGGGGGACGCTCGGAATGGGTGTGCATCTTGCAGCTGGAAGAGGAAAGTTGGAGGTGGGTTTCTTCCGTTTTTGGCCTGTTTTCCTGAAATGAGGCCAAAAACAGGATTCCACTCCGAACTCAGGGCTTAAGACTCAGAACTCCTTCCTTATTGTCTCGCGCGGCTTTGCAGAAACGCTCTTAATGCTTTGTCCAGCGGTTCATGCAGGTGGAAGCGCTCGTAGTGGATTTGCTTTTTGCGGGTGTCGGTTTCCAGGGTGCGGAGCCAGGTTTGCAGGTTCTGTAAATAAGCTTCACGGTGGGTTTCTGCGTTGACCTGCACCGTTTGCCCGGTCTCTAAATCCTGAAAGCTGAGTTGGCCTTGGTAAGAAAATTTCAGCTCGTTCTGGCCCATGAGGTGGAACAGGAGCGTGTCTTTCTCTCGGGCCCCCAGTTTGCGGAGCGTTTCAGAAATCTCCGAAGTCTGCTCGTACATATCAGTGATGAGGACGGTGATCTCTTTTTGTCGTTTTTTCGCAAAAACAGGCGCTAAACGGTCGGGGGCCGGAAAGGAGCCAGTAGGCTTCACGTGCTCCAGCTGATGGAAGAACCGTTGCAGGTGCTGGCTCGTTTGCTGCGGTGCTAGTTGTACCAGTTGGTTTTCCTGGAGCACAAATAATCCCACGGCATCGCCCTGTTGGGTGGCCAGGTAGGCCAGGGCTGCCACCAAAAAGCGGGCGTAGTCCAGTTTGGTGAGGGTGCCGTCCTGGTGCGCCATGGAGCCGCTGGCATCTACCACAAACCGCACGGTCACGCTGCTGTCCACCTCAGATTCCCTGATGTAGTACCTATCTGACCGCGCGAACATCTTCCAGTCCAGCTGCCGCAAATCATCGCCGGGTTGGTAGCTTCGGTACTGCGCGAACTCTATGCCCGCTCCCCGCCTGATGCTCTGGTTCTGCCCCAGCATGAACCCATCTACCACCGCCTTGGCAATGAGGCGCAGGTCTTTGATAGCGGCGAATGTCTGGGGGTTGAGCAGGCGGTGAGGCATAAGAATCTATTTGTCTTTCAGGTCAGGAGCTTCTTCGTCCCCCTTTGAAGGGGGTAGGGGGATGATGACTCGTGCAGAACACGCATTCCCGAAGCGGACTTTTGTTTTTCAGCATTGAATAAAGCAGTTCTAACTTCAGCGGCCTTTGTCTCCCCCTACCCCCTTCAAAGGGGGACGGAATGCGTGCATTACAAACTAAGTTGAAATTTTGCCTCTCTTCTCTGCTATCCAGGTTTCTAGAGTTCGTTGCACGTTGGGTAAATCGTGCATGACTTCTGCATCGGTAAACCGAAGGACAGTAAAGCCGAGGGCAGTTAGTGCTTTATCTCTTGCTGTGTCTTCGTCTGTTTTGAAGTTATGGGAATAACCATCCACTTCAATAATCAGCTTTAATTCTTTGCATAGGAAGTCTGCAATGTAATTGCCAATGGGCCGCTGCCGAAGAAAAGAAACGGCCATCTTTCCTTTACTCAATAACTCGCACCACAACCTGATTTCGGCTTTGGTAGAATATGCCCGATGAACTTTGGCGAGCGGCTTCAGGTGCTTGTTGTAGTGGTGGTTGTCAGGCATATAAACAAATTTTCCCCTTCTTTATACGCTCCAACTGTTATTTAAATCTACCGCAGCACTTCCCTCGGCAGCTCCACTCCTTTCAGCAGTTCCTCCACCACTTTGTCGGTGGTGATATGATCGGCCTCGGCGGTGAAGTTTACGAGTACCCGGTGCCGAAGCACGGGAAAGGCCATGGTCTGCAAATCAGGTAACGTCACGGCAAAGCGGCCTTGCAGCAGGGCACGCGCTTTGGCGGTGAGAATAAGCGCTTGCCCGGCGCGCGGACCAGCGCCCCAACGCACAAATTCCTGCACAAAGGGCACGGGGCTTTCGGCGGGGCGGGTTGCCCGAACTATCCGGGCGGAGTAGGCTACTAATTCGTCTGAAATGCTTACTTCGCGCACCAGGCTTTGCAGGGCCAGAATCTCTTCGCCAGACAAAATGGGTTGCACGGCTTCGCGCTTGCCGCCGGTGGTGTTTTTCAGGACGGAGATTTCCTCCAGCTCTGTGGGGTATTTGATTTTGATGTAGAGCAGGAAACGGTCTAGCTGCGCCTCGGGCAAGGGATAGGTGCCGCTTTGCTCAATGGGGTTCTGCGTGGCGAGCAGGAAGAACGGGCGCGGCAGCGGGTAGGTCTTCCCCGCGTAGGTCACCTCAAACTCCTGCATGGCCTCCAGCAGCGCCGCCTGGGTTTTAGGTGGGGTGCGGTTGATTTCGTCGGCGAGCACAATGCTAGCGAAAATGGGGCCTTCGTTGAACTGAAAGAACCGCTTGCCCGTGGTGTGGTCTTCTTCCAAAACCTCGGTGCCCAGAATGTCGGTGGGCATGAGGTCCGGGGTGAACTGAATGCGGCGGAACGGCAAATCCACGGCACTGGCCAGGGTGCGCACCAACAGCGTTTTTGCCAGACCGGGTACGCCTTCCAGCAAGCCGTGTCCGCCTGCCAGCAGCGTAATGAGCACTTCGTCCAGCACTTCCTGCTGACCGATAATGATTTTACTTATTTCCTGCCGTAGGGCGGGGAGTTTGTTTAAAAGCTGAGTTACGTCTTGCTCTGTCATTTCGATTCCTGAAATTGCTAAAGAGTACCCGCTATTTCCAGTGCTTTCTCCAGAAACTCATCGCGGTTCTCGCGTACGCCTTTTATGGTTTTCTCTACCAATACATTGGGTATGATGCCTACTCCGTGATGCTGGGAGCCATCATGCTTCACCACCTTCATGCCAGTCCAGGAGATGGAGTAGCCACCGGGCAATGTGAAAGGATTAATATTTCCGTTTGTACCGGCAGTAGGCTGACCTACAATGGTGGCCAATTTATAGTGTTCAATAAAACTCATGTAGCTCTCGGCGTAGCTAATGGCACTGCCATCGGTAAGGAATATAACTTTAGCAGTTAGTTTGGGGGCTTTAGGTTTGACGAGCCAGCTGTGCTTTTGATAGCCAATTATTTTTTCTTGGTCTGGGAATATGTATTGAGGCACCTGCATCCATTGTTTAGAAGTGTCTGGTGTAGTTAGAAGATAACGTAGGAAATCACTGTTGCTTTTAGGATAACCTCTCAAATCGCAGATGATGACCTTGCTTTGTTGCAACTGCGGTAGCGCTTTGTCTATAGCCGCCATTGGGCTTTGGTCAAGGTTTACATATAGAATGCCAGGGGCTAATATTTTAATAGAATCTGGGTTGTTTGTAGCCTTGTACCCCTCAGCAATAGTAAGCGACCTTTTTATGGTAACCTGCGGGGTTGTATTATCAGCCTTTAAAAGGCTAAGATGAATCGCTGAGCCTTTTTCACCGTAAAGCGACTGTGTTCTACTTCTGTAGTCCAACCATCCTTTTGTGGCTGCTGAAATGCGTGGATATATCTGACTAAAATATGCTTCTGGCGTTATGCCATTTACGTGCGTGACAATGTCTCCTTTATTTACCGCCAGGGTAGAGTCCATCGCATGGGTAATTACTAGTTTGCCTTCAATCCATTCCCAAGCAAATGGTGGCTGATACACATCTTTATTAAATGAACTGTTTACGAAAATGTGGCCATCTTTAAGCTTTGCCGTGAACTTCTGCAGATTCATTTGGAAGTCAGTAGGAGTTTGGTCTGTATATGCTCTGGCTAGTGCTTCTCTGAGGTCTTGGAGCCAGTTTGTTTTGGCTATTTCAAAGTATGGGTAAAAGTGCTGAAAGATGTTCCAGGTAATAATAAGGTTCCCAAGCCTGGTATGTAAATTACTTCCTGCAATATCAGTGGATGGAATTGCATCTATCCTCTGCCGAAGCAGAGAAAAGGCAGCCTGGTCGGTGGCTGGATAAGTTTGGGTAGTAGTGCCATACAGCGCCAACGGCACCATAACCTTAACGCCACCGCCTATACTTCTTACGGTGTACTCGCCAACCTGTGGGTGAGATATAAATAAGAAATGGGGTTTCACGGGCTTCTCGCCAGGGTTGCTCTTAATGGATACCCAGGCCTCTTGCTGTTTCGGTTCTTGCAGAACAGTGTAAGAATACCCCGTCCGCTCTGGAGCGAAGGAACTGGTCAAGCCTGTCGTAACGCTTTTGGGTAGTTTGTTTTTTTTCTCCCCAGAAAAATCATTGTGATATATCTCCTGATTTGTTTCACCAGATACCACTGCTATGCTCACGTCATCCACCCAAAGGTCACCCTCCCCTTTCAGCAGCACGCCAAATGTAAAGGTAAGTGCATCTTCTGGAACGGTGCCTTTCATTTCATAAAATGCCCAATCCTTTGATGAGAAAACAACTTTTTCCTGGTCTCTTAGCCATGTGACAGATTTATCAGCTTTTTCTGTTCTGGCAAATAACTGACCAGTACTCATGCCTTCATGTACTCTAGCCCTAACTTTCATTATCACCTTTTTACCTTGTAAAGAAGTGGCGTTTAGAGTATGGGTAATTTGGCCATAGGCCGAAGTAGCGGATTTATAAATGACAGGTCTATTAGTCCGGAGGCTTTTGTAAGGGCTTCTTTTATCACCAAATCCTAATCCATTATGCTGCCAGGCTATCGTTTTATACTTCTTTAAATCCGGAGGAGTGATTTCATGTTTGTTGAAAGCAATTTCCTCTTCATCAAGGTAAACCCTGACAGTAGGAGCAATGGGTTGAAAAAGGGCTATTAAGATATTCTGTAATTCTTGTGGTGTCTTGCAGCCTTCTACTTGCTGGCTTCCATAAATGGCAAATCTATCCCAATCAATGGTTGCCGCTTCATCACTGGGGTGAAAGTATCTCACATAGCCATAGAGCTTGGCGAAGGCCTGGAGATTTTCAATCTTTCTATCTGCTTGGGCAAAAACACTGTTTATACCCAGAACAGACAAAAATAATATCAGAATTAAATTCCTTTTAAGGGCAAGAGAGGTCATAATAGGATAGAATATTAGTGATGTTTTATATTCTAACTCATGAGTGCATACATTAGTATGTTCACCCCAAACTTAGTATTGTCCTCGGCCAGCCAACGCTTGTTCCTGAAATCATAATCCCACTCGCAGCCGTAGTCTTTGTTGCTATACAACACGGCAATGCGGCCGTTTACTTCATAGGCTTTGAGGTAATCATGTACCAGGTCATCGCCCCAGCCGTTGAGCTCAAAAGACGTGGTGGGCGGACCTTCCTCAAACTTAAAAAAGGAGCGGTACAGGGCGTGGGTATTGGGAATCTTCTTCAACGCTTTCGGCCCGAAGCAGACGCGCATCTGTTCCTCAAAGGACCGCGCGAAGAGACCGTCAATGTCATGGTTGCAATCGTCAACAAACACGAAGCCGCCGTTCTGCACATACTTCTCAAAATTGGCCCGCTCCTTGGCGTTGAACTGCACCAGTTTGTGGCCACTCAGGTAGCAGAAGGGATATTTAAAGAGTTCGGTACTTTCCAGGTTGATGACCTTTTCCTGCTCCACCACGGGCACGGTGGTATATTCCACCAGCGAGTGCAGCAGGTTAGAAGGCATGCGCTGGTCTGTGTCCCAGTTGCCGGAGCGGTATTGCAGACGGGCGAAGGTGAAAGGCGTAGGCATGAGAAGTGAGGACTTCTAATTATAACTGTCATCTTGGAAAGATCTTGTGCGCAAGCAGTAAAGGCATTTGCGTAAGCGCTTGCCTAGTTCGCTCACAAGATCCTTTCAGGATGACAAGGTAGAATATCTGGGATTGAGCCCGAAAAAGGTATCATGACCGAATACTCTGTTTTTGGCTTGTTTTCAGAAAAACGGCCCCTAAACGTCATAGACAGAAAAAGCCCCTCTCCAAGGGAGAGGGGTTTGGGGTAAGGTCTTACACCGCGTCAGACAAACTAGTAAACGTAAAGTCTCTGATTTTCATGGGGGGCACCAGGTTGCCGCCAATGCGCTGCGGCTTGCCCAGGGCCTCCAGGTTGTTGAGCATGATCACCGGGCTCTCGTTGAAGCGGAAGTTCTTCACGGGGTGCTTGATCTTACCGTTTTCAATATAGAAGGTTCCGTCGCGGGTGAGGCCGGTGTACAGCAGGGTCTGCGGATCTACGGCTCTGATGTACCAGAGGCGCGTGACCAGAATGCCTTTCTGGGTGCCTTTGATGAGGTCTTCCAGGCTTTGGTTGCCGCCGGCCATGATGAAACCACCCGGCGAAGGCAAACCTTTCACGCCTTTTTTCTCGGCCCAGAAGCGGGAATACGGAATGTTCTTGATTACGCCTTTGTCAATCCAGGTCACTTTCTCGTGGGCACGACCGTCGCCGGACCAGGTAGAGGAAGGAACTTCTGGGTTGGTGGGGTCTGAGGTGATGGTCACGCGGTCATCAAACATCTTCTCACCCAACTTGATTTTACCGCCGGGTTTGCTCAGGAAGCTTCGGCCTTCTTCCGCAGAGCGGGCATCCATGCTCCGGAACATGTTCTGCAATAAATCTACGGCGGCGGTGGGCTCCAGAATGACCGTGTATTTGCCAGGCTCCACGGCTTTGGCGTTCACAGAGGTCAAAGCTTTCTGGGCGGCTATCTCAGAGGCGGCGCCAGTGTCCAGTTTGCTTACATCGCTCACGTCACGGGTCACGTAACCAGAACCGGTGCCGTCTGCCGTACGCATGGTCACGGAGAAATCAACACCTGAACTTTGGTTGTAGGCGAACAGACCTTTAGAGTTCATCTTGGCGCTGAACCCGCTGCGGTCTTCCCAGAAGCCGGCGGCGGTCAGTTTCTTGCTGTCGGCGAGCTGCATGCTTTTGGCGGCGGCGTTGGCCCGGTATTCCGGGTCAATGTCATGCGTGGATTTAAACCACGCGTTGCTGGGTAGATAGGTCTGCGGGCCCAGCATGGGCACGTACTCGGGGCTTTCGGGGGCAATGCGGGCCACCTCTTCGGCGCGGCGCACTACTTTCTCCAAAGAGGCATCATCAAACTCATTGATGGTGGCCACGCCAGAGCGTTTCCCAAAGCGGGCTTCCACGGCCAGCGACATGTTTTCTTCCTCACCGCTGGTAGAAACGGTGCTGCGGGCGTAGCGGATGTTGCCGCCCTTGTAGCCGCTGAGGTTTACCTCACACTCATCGGCTTTTGAGTAGCTCAGGGCTTTTTTGAGGAGCGCCTGGGCCTGATCTTTTGATAATATTGCCATTGTTGGGATACGTCTGATGTTGGTTGAAACTGATTGGTATTAGTCCTGAGTCTTGAGTTCTGAGTCCTGAGTGGGTGGTGTTTGACCATTTTTCTCGTTCTTCTTCGAGGTTAGGATGATGCTTTTGAGAATCTTGATGATTTCTAGGCAGTCCTGGTGTACACTGTCAAAAGAAGCGATTGAAATTATATCTGAGTCTTTTAAAAGCCTGAGCCAATAGCTGGTTTCACGGGCTTCTTTGAGAGCGATAGTCAGTTTATTTCTGAAATCTGCACCAGAGGGGCTACCCAATGCTTCCTCCACATTGGCTCCAATGGAGGTGCCACTGCGCAAGACTTGTTTGGTAAGTACATAAAACTCCCGCTGCTCCTTCTGCAGATGCTTATACAACTTGATCATCCGCAAAGCGAAACTATAAGACTTAGCAGCAATGATACTTTCAGCCATAAATGTGCTTCTTTCTACACTTTCAACTCAGGACTCAAGACTCAGAACTCAGGACTGATCAATACAGGAAGGAAAATCGCTAGATTTTCCTTCCAGTATTGATCACGTTCACGCCGTTGAAGCGGGTGTGGGCAGAGCCGTGCGAAACAGCACTCACCTGGCTAGGCTGGCCTTTGCCGTCAAAGAACGACCCGAACAGGCGGTAATCGCTCTCGTCACAGACGGCGGCGCAGGAGTTCCAGAACTCCTGGGTGTTGCTCTGGTAGGCCACGTCTTCCAGCGGACCCACAATTTTGCCATCTTTGATCTCGTAGAACAGCTGCCCCCCAAACTGGAAGTTATAGCGCTGCTGGTCAATGGAGTAAGAGCCGCGTCCCGCGATGTAAATACCGCGTTTCACGTCTTTGATCATCTCATCCACGCTCAGTTTCTGCTTGCCCGGCGCCAAAGACACGTTGGGCATGCGCTGGAACTGCACGGAGCTCCAGTTGTCGGCGTACGAGCAGCCGTGCGATTCTTTCTCCCCAATGATGTGGGCCTGGTCACGGGTGGCCTGGTAGTTCACCAATGTTCCGTCTTTGATGAGGTCCCAACGCTTGGTTTTCACGCCTTCGTCATCATAACCTACCGCGCCCAGAGAACCAGGTTGGGTTTTGTCGGCGAAGATGGTGACGTGCTTGCTGCCGTACGGGAAATTCTTGGTTTTCCACTTGTCCAGGGTGGCGAAGGAGGTTCCGGCGTAGTTGGCCTCGTAGCCCAGCACGCGGTCCAGCTCCAGCGGGTGACCCACACTTTCGTGGATGGTCAGGCCCAGGTGGTTAGGGTCCAGCACCAGGTCATATTTACCCGCCATTACCGACTTAGCCGTGAGTTTCTCGCGAGCCTGCTTGGCGGCCAGACGGGCGTCTGCCACTATATCATAGTATTTGTCATAACCCACTAAGCCGGTGCCTTCAGGGCCTTTCATGGTGGGGGCCTTCACGGTGAGGTACTCATAACCCATGCCCATGGGCGCGCTCAGGGCCTCGCGGGTTTTGAACTTGCCAGAGGCTTTGTCTACGGCGGTTACCGTGAAGTTAGGCCAGATGCGGTGAATGTCCTGGTCAATGTAAGAACCGTCTGTAGACGCGAAATACTTCTGCTCATTGATCTGGAACAGCGCCGAGTTCACGAAGTTGGCGCCGCCGGCCAGCGCAGCCGCGTTGGCCGCTAAAAGCAAATCTGCTTTCTCAGAAACCGGTACCGAGAAGGCGTTTTTCTGGATAGGCGTTTTCCAGCTCACCTCGCCGTAGCCTTGTTGCGGGGCCAGTTGCACCGGCTCCTTCTGCAATTTAGAATTTGCCTTGGCGATGGCCACGGCCTGCTCGGCGGCTTTGGCAATGCCTTTATCGCTCACGTCTGAGGTGGCGGCAAAGCCCCAGGTACCGTTGGCAATCACGCGCACGCCTACGCCGTAAGACTCAGTGGTACTAATGCCTTGCACCTGCTTTTCACGGGTGAACATGTTCTGGGCCAGGTACCGGCCAATGCGCACATCGGCGTACGTGGCACCTTTACTTTTGGCGGTGTTGAGGGCCACGTCTGCCAGGCGTTTGTGCAGGGCTACGTCTACCGGCTCCAGGGCGCGCGCGGGGTCAATCTCGTGACCGAACGTGGGGATGCCGGAAAGCATCAGCCCTCCTACGCCCATGGCGGTCAATCCAATAAAATCTCTTCGTTTCAAGGTTTGTTTGGTTAGTGGAGTATCAGGTGGTGTGGCAAGAAAGGTTTGCCACATTAAGTTTAATGCATGTTAGGCAGGAATGCAAGAATCAACTAGATTCTCTTGGGGAGGGAAAGGGGGGGAAGTCTGTTTTTGCTATTTTTCCAAAAACAGCCCGAAAACAGAAAATCAAAGAATGCTTCTGAGGAAAGATGACAAACTAGCTTCGGGCTTTCAGCCAGGCATAGATTTCCTCTACATCTGGTTTGCGGCAGAGTTCAGAGCCCGGGGTCATGGTGGTGGCGGTGCCCGTGGCCACGCCGTACCGAATCACGTCTGGCCACGCCCAGCCTTCTGAGAGCTTCAGGACCATACCGCCTACCATGCTGTCGCCGGCGCCCACGGCACTTTGCAGCTTCACGGTGGGCGGCGTCACATATTCAAACCCGTCTTTGGTGGCCAGCATGGCACCGCGGGCACCCAAAGAAACCACCAGCACCTGGCTTTTGCCCTCTGCCAGCACCTGCTGGGCCAGTTCTTCCTGTTCTTTGGCGGTGATATGTTCTTTACCGGCCAGGGCGGCCAGTTCGTTCAGGTTGGGTTTGAGCAGGTAAATACCCGCCCCGGCGGCTTTGATTAACGCGGCTCCCGAAGTGTCTACTACCAGTTTGAAGCCTTTTTTCACAGCTACCTCGGCCAGCTGGGCGTAAAAATCATCAGGCACGCCGGGCGAAAGGCTGCCGCTGGCCACCACAAACTGGGGCACGTCTTCCAGTTCCTCCAAGGCCTGTAACAATTGTTTCCACTCGTGCTCGGCAATCTCCGGGCCGGGCATGCCAAATCTATATTCCTGCCCCGAGGAGGTTTCATACACGGCAAAATTCTCGCGGGTGGCTTCGGCGCAGGAAAAGGCTCTGAAAGAAACACCTTCGGCCTGCATCAACTCGCCCAGCTTCTCGCCGGTGGCACCCCCAGATAAGAACCACGCGCAGGACTCGCCGCCCAGTTTTTTAATGGCGCGGGAGACGTTGATGCCGCCGCCGCCCGGTTCAAAGACAGGTTTCTCGCAGCGCAGCTTTTTCTCTGGGGCCACCGCCTCTACGCGGGTACTCTTGTCAACGGCGGGGTTCAGGGTAATGGTGATGATGTTCATAGGGTGGTTTTCAGTAAAGGCTTTGCATTTCTTTTACACCAAGGCTGGTTTCCCAGTCCTCGTCTTTCAAGAACGAAGAAGTTTCCGTTTTTGGCTTAGTTTTCCCAAAAGAGCTCCAAAACGGGTGCGACTTATCTGGGAGTCAGCGGTACCGGCTGCCCGTCTACCCACACCTGCTGCAGTTCCAGTTCCTGGTTCAGGACTACCATGTTGGCCGCGGCCCCTGCCACCAACTGCCCTACCTGGTGCTCCATGTGTAGAACCTGCGCGGGGTAAAGCGTGGCCATGCGCAGCGTTTCATCCAGCTCCAGCCCAACCATGTTCACGGTGTTCTGCACGGCTTGGAGCATGGTGAGCGCCGAGCCCGCCAGGCGGCCGTCTTCGGTCTCACAGCGGCCGTTGCGGTAGTACGCTTTGAAATTCCCGAACTCTGAGTATTCAATATCTGAGTTCACGCAGGCGGCGCAGTCTGAGACGAGCAGCAGTTTCTGGCCCAGCATCTTCTTGGCCAGCCGCACGGCGTAGGGGTGGCAATGTTCGCCGTCTACAATAATGCCCGTCCAGGCCTGGCCGTAATCTAAGGCAGCGGCAGCTAAGCCGGGGCTTTTGGTGTCCAGGCCAGACATGGCGTTGTAGAGGTGGGTGACGGCGGTGACCCCGTTCCGGAAGAAATGCATGGCCTGGTCATAGGTGGCCAGGCTGTGCCCGGCAGATAAAACTATTCCGCTGTCTGCGAGCCGCTGCAACACGCTTTCCTCGGCGCATTCCGGGGCCAGGGTGAGGTATTTGAGTACGTCTTTGCCAGCTTCCAGCAACACGTCCAGCTCTGCGTGGGTGGCGTTCCGGATACAGGCCACGTCATGCGCGCCAGGCTTCTCCGGATGGAAGAAAGGCCCCTCCAGGTGCATGCCCAGAAACGTGCTGGGGTATTGCTGCATGGCTGCCCGTACCGCTTCAATGGTTTCCAGAATCCGGTCCTGAAACGCGGAGATGACCGTGGGCAGGAAACTGGTGGTGCCGTACTGCAGGTGCGCGTCTCTGATGGAGTTCAGGCTGTCTGGCGTGGGGAACTGGGTGAAATAAATGCCGTTGCCGCCGTTCACCTGCAGGTCTACAAAGCCGGGGCAGATGAGGCCGCCCTGCGCGTCTAGGCGCGTGGTGTCTGCCGGAATTTCATCGGTCTGCACCACGCCAATGATTTTGTCCTGTTCAAACAAGACCGCATAGCCTTGGGCGGTGGTGTAGCCAGAGTAGATGGTGCCGTTGGTGAGCGCGTACCGCATGAGGGGAAGTGTTTTTGTTTTAGGCCCAATTTGCGGAAAAGAGGCCAGAAACGGCAAGGGAATTTCTGTTTTCGGGCTGTTTTTCTGAAAACAGGCCTAAAACAGACGCACGGCTCCAACCGGAAACCGTGCGCTGTCCCAAACAAAACTACATTTTTTCCCTGAGCTAGTGTGCACAGGGCCATGGAGATGGCAGGCTCTTTAGGAAATTTATTCTGAGCCCGCATTCACTCATGCTCTCCCTTCCTCATTGCACTACTCGCCCTGTTTCAGATCATCGTTCCTGATGGTTTTCTTCTTGCGCGGGGCCTTCTTCGCGTCTGCCTGGCCAAATTTGTAGTCAAAACTCAGGCGCACAGCGCGGTTGTAGTTCAGGTTCTCATTTCTCTGGGTAAAAGCGGCGGTTTCTAACGCATAGCCGGAGTTGATGTAGGCGGTAAACGGGTTGTTCAGGCCCAGCGTCACGCTGCCTTTCTTCTGGAACAGCTCCTTTTTCACCGCCAGGCTGTGGTAGCCTGTGGCATAGGCGTGGCCCTGCAGGGTAACCCTGGCCGAATTGAAGCCCCCGGAGAACTGGCTGCTCCAGCCTTTCCCCAGGTCATAGCCGGTGCTGAGGGTAAGGTTGTACTGCCAGCCGTTGTTCCTGTAGCCTTCCCCCTGCAGTTGGTTGAAATACACATTGGCGCTGCCGCTAAGGTTCCAGGCGGGCACCGGTTTGGTAGAGCCGGCCACATTTAGGCCGTAGCTCAGGAGTCTGCCCGCGTTCCCATAGGTGTTCTGCGCCACGCCCTCTTCAATGGCCGGCGTGACCGGCTGTATGGTGTTGTCTACCTGGCGCAGGTACACACTGGTGGTCACCGAACTGGTCTTGTAGAAGGTGCTGTAGCCTGCTTCATAGAGGTGGGTGAGCTCTGGCTCCAGTTCAGGGTTCCCGAAGAAGATGCTCTTGGGGTCGCGGCTGTCCCGGTACGGGTTCAGCAGGAAAATGTGGGGCCGCTGTATGCGTTGCGTGTAGCTGAGTTTCACCGTCTGGTTTTCTTTTACGGTGCGGGAGAGGGTCACGCTGGGAATCATGTTCTGGTAGGTTTCCTCTAAAAAGGTGCCCGTGCTGGAAAAGTCGCCGTTGAGGCGGGTGCGCTCATACCGGAGCCCCGTTTTCAGGTGGTTCTTCTTGCCCAGCGCAAAGGCCAGGGTTGCATACCCCGCCAGCACGTGCTGCCGGTACTCAAAAATGTTGTCTTCTGGCGCGGCGCGGTTCTCCAGCGGGAACCTGATGTCATACTGCGCGTTGCTTTCCGCCCGGCGGATGATGGTTTTTGCGCCCACCTCCAGGGTTGTTTTAGGCGAAAACGGGTGCGTATAATCTGCCTGCAGGGTGGTTTCATGGTTCAGGCTGGCGTTGGTGTTGTGCTGCTGGTAGAACAGCTGGTCACGGGCATTGAGCTGCTCCTGCCGCACCAGGTTGTCTAAGTCAAACCGGCTGAGCTGCCCCAGCAGGGTGAATTCTTGCCGCGGGCTGAAAATGTGCGTGTACTCCAGGTTGGCATCTGTGCTGAAGGGGACAAACTCAAAGGCGCTGGTGTGGGAAATACGGTGCAGGGGCGCTGGTTCTGGGGAAAGCGTTTCCTGCTGCCCGTTGCCCTGGTAGCGGCCCAGATTGAGCTGAAACCCCGCGGCCAGAAAGTTCATAGAGTCCAGTTCATACTCCAGGCCCAGCTGCGCCGAACCGCCCCCGCCGTACACTTTCCCGTCGCCGGTCTGGGTGGTGAGGCGCTCAACGCCTTCTGTTCTCTCAGCACGGTACATGCCGTACCCCCTGGGCACCGCATAATGAAACGTGTTCAGGTTTACGTTGATGCCCAGCTGGCGGCGGCGCAGGCTGGTGTTGCTGAAAAGGCTGTTGTTCTGGGTGCCGGCCGTGAATCCTGCGCTCCCGCTCACGCCCTGCCGGTGGTTCTTCTTGGTGATGATGTTGATAATGCCCGCCGTGCCCTCCGCGTCATATTTGGCCGATGGGGTGGTCATGACCTCTACGCTCTTGATCTGGTCAGACGGAATCTGCTTGAGCGCATCTGCCAGGTTGGTGGCCAGAATGGTAGACGCCTTGCCGTTGAGGAGCACCCGCACATTGGAGCTTCCGCGCAGCTGCACGTTCCCGTCCCCGTCTACCGAGAGCGACGGCACTTTCTGGAGCACGTCTGCCGCATTGCCGCCCGTGTTGGTGAGGTCCTGGTCTGCGTTGTACACCAGCCGGTCGCCTTTGTCTTCTATGAGCGGTTTCTGCCCCACCACCGTCACCTCCTGCAGTTGGTTCACCGCGGGGGTCAGCTGTATTTCCCCCAGGTGCAGGGTTGGGTTCTGCGCCGTGACAGGTACGCTCTGCACCGTTTTGGCCGCATACCCAAGCAAGCTGCACATGACCGTGTATTCTCCTGCGGCCACTCCGGAGAAGTTGAACTGCCCCTGCCCGTCTGTGCGGGTGCCGTCTACGGTTTGGGTGGTGTTTTTCTTCATCAGCGCCACCGTGGCATAGGCCACCGGCTTGCCGCTGATGGAATCTTTGACCAGGCCAGAGATTTTCCCTTCGCCCTTGGCGGAAAGGGAATTTGACGGTGGTGCCTGGGCTTGGGCGAGGCTTGCCACCAAAACCGAAAGGCAAAGGCATAGCAGACCCGGCAAAAAGAGGGATCTTTTTTTCATAGTTCCAGCGGAATAAGGTTTTTAGGGGATAGGGTGGGGGGCTCTGAGAGGCGGTGCGTTTTTGGCGCTGTTTTCTGAAAAACAGGTCAAAAACAGGTTTTTCTATTTTCTCCCCTCTGGCAGGAGACACCGGTAAGCCAGAGGGCACATGTGTAAAATGGGAAGGAAGACCTTTCTGGCTGCGTTTCCACGTGGATCATTGGGAGCCAGCCCTGGCGGGCGGGAAGTCTGCGGGCGGGGTAAAGGGCAGTTTTCTGTTTTGGGGCTGTTTTTCTGAAAACAGCCCCAAAACACCCTTACTTTTTCCGCCGGAAGTAAATGTCATTGCTGATAGATTCCAGTTTCACGGTGGGGCCGCCTTCTTGTACTTTCCCTTTCAGGTCATAGCCCACCATGGGCGCCTCCTGGTGTTTCCCGTTCAGGGCAATCTCCAGATCTGAATACACTTCACCGGTGATGGTTTTGAGGGAGACGGCGGCGCCCTGCTGGGTGGGCCAGTCCATGTCTACAAACCCGCTGATGGATTTGGCGCTGACGGGGCCGGTGAGGCCACGCACCTCCACATTGCCGCTAATGGTTTTCAGCGTGACGTTGGCGTGGCGGGGTAGGAAAATTTCATAGTCAATGCGGGTGCAGGCGAAGTTGGTGGCTTTGCCGGTTTTGGTGTTGTAGTTGCCAAAGTTGCGGCTGTACCCGTCTGGGCAGTGGAGGCTGTCACTTTTAACGTCTTTGAACAGCTCATGCTTGAGGTTGGCCAATACGTTCAGCTGGTCTGGGGCGTCCTCAAAGGTCAGGACCATTGCTTCGTTCAGCTGACCGCCGTTGATTTCATAGCACACCTTGATGAGGGCTTCATTTTTGTTCCAGGCGGTGAGCTTAATGTCATTGGCAAACTTGAGGTGCAGGTTCACTTTCTTGGAGGCAGGCAGGGCGAAGGTCTTCTCCACCACTTTTTTTTGGGCATGCGCGGCCAGGGAGCCCCACAGCAGCAGGGCGGCCATTATTAATTTTTTCATAAGATGAATAGGTTAGAAGGAGGGGTGACTGTAAAGACAGAAGCGGGAGGGGTCTTTTCTGGGGCGGTGCTGGAAGAAGCCGGGAAGGGCAGGCGGTGCACGTTATGTCTGGCGCATGCCCCGGTCCCTATGCTTCTCCCATTGGGGTGGGCTTATTTCTTCTTTCTAATGTAAATGTCGCTGGAGATGCTCTGCACGTTGATTTCTACGCCGCCGCCGTTGGTTTTGCCGTCAATGTTGCCGCCGCCGCCAATCACGGCCAGGTTGCCTTTGTCACTGCGCTTCAGGTCCATGTCAAAGTCTGTGTAGATTTCGCCCTGCAGAGATTTGAGCTTGAAATTGGCTTTGGTGTTGGCGGGCAGGGTAACGTCTATCTCCCCGGCCACCGACGAAAGCGCGCTGGGTTTGTTTTGGTCTATAGCAGAGAAAACTACTTTAAGGGAGCCTGCGGTGGTGTTGGCCACCACCGGACCCGAGACGTTGGTGAAGGTAGCCTCAGCGTTGTTCAGTTTGGCTTCAATCTCGCCGTCCAGGTTGGAGATGGTGAGGTCGCCGCCCGTCCAGTTGGTTTCCTTGTACAGCACAGACGCGTTCCTGGGAACTTTGATGGTGAATTTCCCATCGTTTCTGGAGGCTTTGGCAATGGTTACAATATTGCCTTTCTTCTCTACAGACAGCCCCAGATTGGTGTTGTCTTCCATCTGGTTGTAGAGGGGCTTGAGGCCTTCGGCGCGTTTGGGCGGGGCTGTGTAGTCTCTGGTTTCAATGATCACCTCGTCCCCGTTGTAACCTTCAATGGCTACTTCGCTGTTGAACATGGTGAGCTGCACCTGCTTGTCTTTGCCGGTGCCCAGCTTGATTTTATAGGTTCTAAGATTACTCTCAGCGGTTTTTGCGGTTTTGCTGCCGCCGCCCGTGGCGGTTTGCGCAAAGCAAGTTCCGGTAAGCAGGAGGCAGGCCCATGCTAGTGCTATTGATTTTTTCATGTGGGTAACTGATTATGTGGTTAGATAAGGGTGCCAAGACCCTCTTGTGCTTTGAATTTTACAATAGGTAATAAATCATCACGGCCGGTGAGTTTCTGCAGGTGCGGGATGGCGGTTTTCTCTTTCAGGCTGATGATCATCTCAATCAATGTGACCTGCATCATAGGGTCTGTCTGGTTGCCCAGCGACTGAATAATGGCTTTGCGCGCCTCGGGCTGCTCCCTGAACTGGTACAGCGCCTCAGTGGCCGCCAGCCGCACGTTCACGTTGTTGTCATGGTTCATGGTCTTGATGAGCTGCCTGATCACCTTCCTGCTCTCGTCTGGCGTGAGGCCGTTGGTTTCCAGCTCCTGGGTCACCAGCTGCAGCCGGTCGCTGGCCGAGGCACTCACCGTAGTACTGGCCGCCCATACGGTTCTGGGCTTCTGCCGCGGCGATGGCGTGAAATTGCTTTCTTGCTTCTTCTCTACATCTGCCTCTGTTGCTGTTGCGGCGGTGGTCAGGGCCGTGTTCTCCGGGGCAGGTGCAGTTGCCTGTATAGGCGTTGTTTCCTGCGCCTTAGACTGTTGCTGCACGGCCGCTACATCTTTGGGGGCCGGGGTGAGCGAAGAATCCTGCCGGAAGTAATTGCCCGCCCAGAACGCCACCAATAGTAACGTGATGCTGGCCGCTATCTGCCAGGAGTATTGCCGGAACCAGTGCTGCTGCATCGGCGCCGCCGATGAAACTTGTAGTTGGGGCTGCTCAATCTTCTCAAAGAGCCAGTCATCTGAGAGAAACTTGTCCAGTTCTACCTCCTGCTCCTGGCCGTAGTGCTCAAACTGGACGGCGTGCACCTTGAGGTGGTCTGGCAGGAGCTTGGTCTGCCGGAAGAATTCCTTGAGCTGGTTCTCTTCTTCCAGAGACGTCTCGCCGTTGTAGTATTTCTCCAGTAAGGCTTCTATCTGTTCAAAGGGCATAATTTTCTAGCTTTAAAAGTCCGTCCCGCACGCTTTTCCGGGCTCTGGACAGGGCTACCCGTATGGCGTTCACGTTCATGCCGGTGACCTGTTCCACCTCCTCATATGAGTAGCCTTCCACGTCGCGCAGGTGCAGAATGACCCGCTGCTGCTCCGGTAGTTCCTTCACCAGTTCCTGCACCTTGTGCACCTGGTCTGCCAGTTCATAGCGCTGATAGGGCGTCTGCTCCCCAGAATTCAAGTCCATGTCACTCACATCTACCATCTGCTTGTTCTTGCGGCTTTTGAGTTTGTCCAGGCACAGGTTCTTGGTGATGCTCATGGCAAACGCCTCAATGCTGGCGTAGGCATGCAACTTGTGCTTGTTGGTCCAGAGTTTCAGGAACACGTCCTGCAAAATATCCTCAGCCTCCTCCTTGTTCTGGAGCATGAACAGCGCCAGCCGGTAGAGCTTCTGCTTGCTTGGGAGTACTTTGCTTTTAAACTCTTGTAAGTCCATTCAAATACAGAGACGCCCAAGGGCGGAAGTCATTACAGCGGGTTAGGAAATTTTTTCCAGGAAAGTGAGAAAAGCCTTCTGGTTGGATAATAAAGCGGATTTTTAGCTTGAAATTGTTGTTCAGATAAAAGAGGTTGGGGCTTTGGGATGCGGCTGTTTCCGGGCTGATTTGGGAAAAACAGCCCAGAAACGCCATGGACTGAACTAAGAGGCTAGTGGTGTTGTAGGTTGGGCTTTTTGGCACAGACGCCCGCAGGTCCTCCGGACGCTACAAGGTCTTTTGAACTGGCGTTTTTGGCCTACTTTCCTGAAAACAGGCCAAAAACACTACGCCACGCCCGCCGCACCAGAAACCCGGACAATGCACTCAAGCCACCCACAATCCCGCCCAGCAGCACCGTTACCGCCAGCAACAGCCACGGCGAGTTCAGGCTGAACATAGCTGCTACCCGCGTGCTTAGAATACCGTCTGTCACCATGTGCCAGAACAGCGCCGCTCCCAGCCACGTCACCGCAATGGCGGTAAAACCAGAAAAGAACGCCTGCCCCCCGCGGTGCGCCTTCCAGAACGCCATGGCAAAACAGATCACGGCTATAGACCACCACGGCAGGAAGAATTGGGCCAGGAGGCTGAAGAGAAGAATGAAGAGGAAGAGCATAACGGTTTGGTTTTGGTAGCAAGTTCTATAATGTGTTTTTTACATTCTTCTGTCATTCTGGAAGAATCTTGGTGGCGAACGGTAGTAGCTATCACCAAAGGCTTTTCTAATTCGCCCACAAGATTCTTCCAGAATGACAAGAGCGGGGAAGAAATTAATAAGGCAAGCATCTCCACGAACAACTAAGAACGGATAACGAACAACTAAACTACTTCCCCTTCATTACCCACACCACACCTGTCTGTTCCTTTCTATCGTCTATACCCTGCAAGAACAGCAACCGGTGCAACTTGCCCGCCTGCCAGTCATCTAGCAAATTATCATAGAAACGGCTGCCGGGGTTGCCGCTTTGGCCACCCGGGAACACGCCCCACGCCTGCACCTGCGGCCCCAGCTGCACCACCATGCGCCAGGAGGGGCCGTGGCTGCCGTTGAGGGCGTTAATGGAGTTGGCGCTTCCGCCGGTATTCAGTTCCTGCCCAAAGCCCGGCAGCTGCGCCAGGTGCCTGATGGCAGATTTTTTGGCTTTGCCCCAGCGTAGTTGCGCCGCAGCAGCAGGCAGGTTTTCTACCACCTTCTTAAAAGTGGTAGCAGCCACGTCCGTCACGGTTTCTTTCTGCGGGGTGGTCACGTCATCAAACCAGCGGGCGTTGGGCTCGTGTAAGAGCAGCTGCACCAGGCGGTCGGGGCCGGGGGCCTTGAATGTGTCTGCGGGGAATTCATCGGCCCAGACCGCCGTTGCGAACGCTTGCCACCATTGCTCAAACAGATACGGCGCCGTTTGGTCGGCATCATAGAAGTAGTTCCAGCGGGAAAGGGTTTGGTAGGCGGTTTTCTCTTTGGCATTCAGAGATTCCTGCTGGATCAACTGCAACAGCGTGGGCAGCACATTCTGGGGCACAAAACTGTAGGTGTCTGTCTGCAGCCGCCGGAAACTGTCTGGCGTGGCCTGCGTCATGGCCGAAAGGCGCTGGTTAATGCGCGCGCTGCGTTCATAGCCCGCAAAGCTGGAACCCAGGTAGTACGGGTAGTCCTTCGGGTGGACAGGCGTCTGGTTGGCCGAGCTCACAAAGCCCCGCGCCGGGTTCAGCACCTGCGGCACCTGCTCCATGGGAACCCAGCCCTGCCAATCATGGGCGGGGTTGGTGCCGTCCAGCAGAAACTGGCCCTGGCCCGGCCATTTCAGCGGAAACAGCCCATTAGAGATTATGGCAATGTTCTGCGAATCTGCATAGACGAAGTTAAAGGCAGGGGCGGCCCAGGTTTTCAGCGCTTCGCGGAATTGCGGATAGGTTTGGGCGCGGTTCACGGCGTACAGCGTCTTGAGTTCGTTCTGAGTGTCATGGCCGGTCCACCTGATGGCGTGCCCGGTGGGGGTGCTACTGCTTCTGAACGGCTTTTCATGGGGCAAATACGCCACGGGGCCGTGGTGGGTGTAAAGAACCGTGTCAACCACCGTTTGGCCCCCTTTTACCTTGATGCGCTCTATGAGGTGCCTAACTGGTTTTAACCTGCCGTTGTGCCAGTAACCCTGCCGCCGTGCGTCCTGAAACTTGACCTCATACCAGTCCAGCACATCGGCCCCCACGTTGGTCATGCCCCACGCTATGTTTCGGTTAAAACCAATGCCCACGCCCGGGGCCCGGGAATAATCACCCCGTAGCTGTTGATACCCGGCGCATGCAGCTGCACCACGTGCCAGATAGAGGGCAGGCTGAGGCCCAGATGCGGGTCTGACGCCAGCAGCGGGTAACCACTGGCCGTTTTAGAGCCCGCCACCGCCCAGTTGTTGCTGCCCAGGTTCTCAGGCTTCTGCCGTTCCAGCGCATGTGCGGCGGCCCCGGCCAGGTACTGCGCCGGCGTAGGCGGAACAGGCAGCGGGGTGAAAGCAGCGCCGGTTCCCGCCGGTACAATAGGCTCCTCCCGGAAAGGGTAGTGGGGGAACAGGTCTTTCACCACGGCTGCGCCGAATTTGCGCAGCGTGTTGGTCATGCGCAGGTCATCTGAGTACCCCGTCATGTCAAACGCCAGCATCTTGAGCAGCAAGGCAATCTTGAGGCCCGACCATCGCTCGGGCGCGTAATGCAGTACTTTGTACTCAAAGGGGTAATCGCGCGGCGAAAGCTGGTCAATATAGGCGTTGACACCGGCGGTGTAGGCTTCCATCACGGCTCTGCTTTGCGGATCTGCCTGTATGCGCTGGAGAGAGGCCTTTGCTGAGACCACCATGCCCATGCGGCGCTGGTAGCGGTCCATCTCCAGGGTCTGCGCGCCAATCACCTCAGACAATCTGCCGGCGGCGGCGCGGGTCATGAACTCCATCTGCCAGAGGCGGTCTCTGGCGGTGAGGTACCCCTGCGCAAAGTACAGGTCATGGTCATTCTGCGCGAAGATGTGCGGCACCCGCAGCGAGTCAAACCGCACCTGCACCGGCTGCTGCAGCCCCCCCAGGGATAACTCCGCAGAGCGGAAATCAGGGTCTGTCTCGTGACGCCAGAACCCTTCATACGGGCTCAGCAGCGGCCCCAGCGCCGGAATAATTCCGTGGGTCCGGTTCAGCACATACACGAGGGCAAGGGTGAAAGCGGTGACAAGAAGAGCTCTTATCCATTTCATAGCGGCGCGGCAAGGGGTTGGAAACTTCCTGTAAGATAGCCGCTTCTACAGGCATTGGCAAGAGGGCGCGCGAGTTTGTGTTTTGGGGCTGTTTTCTCAAAAACAGCTCCAAAACACAAACGGTCACCACAGGCAAGGCAGCAGCTAGAAGTATTGCCAGCAGCGCCCTTACGGTGGCATAACTTGGGAGGGTTTTCTGTTTTGGGCTGTTTTCAGAAAAACAGCTCTAAAACAGATCAGCAGAGTTCCTTCTCCCTGAGGGGGAAGGGTAGGAGGAGGGAAAACTGTTCATGTGGCAAAGCAACTGGTAAAGCAAGATGAACACCATCTAAGTAACTTTTGCGCCATAGTTGATGAAGCGTCTGCTCAAAAGACCTCGTAGCGTCTGGAGGACCTGCGAGCGTCTGCGCCAGTAGCCTTTGCTGCATAGCCAGCGCTGCCCCTCACCCTAGCCCTCTCCCTCAGGGAGAGGGAATCCCGGGAAATGCGTTTTCGGCCTGTTTTCAGGAAAACAGGCTAAAAAACG
>NZ_LRMM01000062.1 GCF_001647275.1 Rufibacter ruber
AGTTCGGTTTGATTCTGTTTGGCATTGCAACAGCGAAAACAGAACGTTTACCTTGCCCGCCGCTGGCGAGTGTGCGGTTCCTTCGGCCAGAGGCGAAGGAGGGGGTTATAATATGAAAGGACTAGAACTTCTTCTAGAATAACAGGAGAAATGTGAATCCCTGTTCTTGTCTTGAACCCATGTCCGCATCCGGAAATATTTTATTCTCCTGTCATCCTGAAAGGATCTTGTGGGCGAACGGCAGTGGCTGTTAGCCAAACGCTATTCTTGTTCGCCACCTAGATTCTTCCAGAATGACAAAAGGGCAGTCAAGGTTCTATTGATTATTTATTCAAAGCGGCTAGATACCCGGGTTGTCTCTAGCGGTTAATGGCGTAAGCGGCTTGTGCCTCTGCCTGCTGAACTGTTACTTCTGTTTTAGGGCTGTTTTTTCCAAAACAGGCCGAAAACAGCTTTCTCCCCACATATTTTGTCTAAACAAAAAGCGCCTCTGGTACATGAACCGGAGGCGCTTTTTGTTCAACCTTATTTCAGAAAGTTAGAAGAACTCCACTGAAAGAATAGCCGTGGTAGGAATGGTCACGCCAGATTTGATGGTGGTGAATTCCTTGTCGGCTTGCCAGATGGTGGTCTGCACGCGTAGAATATCGCCGGTGGCTACCTGGAAGGAAAGTTCTACTTTGCCCTGGTAGCCGTTGCCCAAACGGCTGGCGCGTTCCAGGTCATGCTGGCGTCTAACTTTGGCTTCTTTATCAGAGAGAACATCGTCTTGTCCAAACTGCAGCTGCGGAATAATTTCCTTCTCTATTAATTGGTGGGTGGTGGTGCTCATGGTCTTGTTGTTTGGTGGTAGTCTGTACTTCAATGAAACAAGAATTTGTTATAAATGCAAGCTTTTTAGCAGGCAATATATTTTTAACAAATGAGTTGTGCCATTGTTTAAAGGCGTTTTTAGGCTACTTTGCCAAAACCAGGCCAGAAACAGATTACAATTTCAAAAGAAATGCCAGGGTGTCTACGCCATCTGCATAATCACTTACAGAAGGGCATTGCGCCTGCCCAAACTGGAAGCTGTTTTCCCAAAGGCCTTCCTTGGAAACCACGCACTGCAGCTTCTCCTGTACCGCCGCCAGTTTCTGCCGGAGGTCTGCCGCGTCCTGGTACGTCTCGTAGAACAGCACTGAGATGGGGGAGACCAGCTGCCGGCTTTCAGTCACCATCAAAAAGCCGTTGTCCAGGTGCGGCACGCCGTTGACCAGGTAGATAGACTTGTTGTAGTCATAGTTGTTCTGGTACTTGTGGTGGTTCACCACTTCCTTCTTGTACTCAATGGCCTCAAAGAGCGGCGTGAAATCATACCCTTCGGGCACGTAGGCTTTGGACACGTTGCGGCAACCCAGCCCGTAGTAGCGAAGCATGTCATCGCCCAGGTTGGTGAGTTCCTCCCTGGTTTCGTTGCCGGTCAATACGGCCACGCTGGTGCGGTTCTTCCTGATGATGTGCGGGCGCTTGGCGAAGTAGTATTCAAAGTAGCGGGCGGTATTGTCAGAGCCGGTGGCAATGATGGCGTCTGCGGTCTTGAGCATGGGCACCAGCTGGACGTACTCCTGAAAACCGGGTTCTATCTCCACCAGTTTCTCCAGCAGATGCGGCACCAGGAACGGGTCGTCTGAGCTGGGCTTGGCCTGCAGAATGTGCCCGGAAATAAGAATGCACAGCGCGTCATGAAAGCCCACCGCCGGAATGTTCCCCGCCATCACCACGCCCACTTTTTTAGGGGCGGCAATGGTTTCAGGTATGTCATAGTTGGCCAGCCATGCCTCCAGTTGGTCTCTTTGCAGCATTTGGGCCAGGCCGTCCAGCGCGGCTGAAACATTTGGCTCGTCAAAGAAGTTATTGTGCTGACCGGCGCGGCGGGCCAGGTATTGGCGTTCCTCCAGGGGCAAGTGGCGTAAATAATCGCCCAGTTGGGCGAAGGCAGAAATTCTATTTTCTAAAGTTAGCATAGTAGGGAAACAGCCTTGGCATGAGAAACGTTTGATACAATGCGCGCTACGTATTACTTTTGCGCCCGAATGGCGTGCCGAAGCCGGTGCAAAATTACTAAAAAGAAACAGGAGATACGATTATGGCGATAATGATTACAGACGAGTGTATCAACTGCGGCGCTTGTGAGCCGGAGTGCCCCAACACGGCCATCTACGAGGGTGGCATGCAGTGGACCTGGGGCGATGGTACCTCGCTGAAAGAAGTGGTGAGAGACGGCGGTGTGACCATTGACGGCAAAGCCCCGCAACCGCCCATTTCAGATGAATACTACTACATTGTCTCAGACAAGTGCACCGAGTGCTGCGGTTTCCATGAGGAGCCCCAGTGCGCCGCCGTCTGCCCCGTAGACTGCTGCGTAGATGACCCAGACTACCGTGAGACAGAGGAGGAACTGTTGGCCAAGAAAGAGTGGCTGCACGCCAGCTAATTTTTTTCTGAAGATATTTCTTTGAAAGCCCGCCCCGTGCGGGCTTTTTGTTGCGGTACGTTTTGGGTCTGTTTTTTGAAAAACAGCTCCAAAACAGGAACCTGCCGCAAGTTTGAACGCAACGGCAAGTCGCGGTTTGTTATGAGGCCTGTTGGTAACTGGCGGGGTGCATTAATTGATAAAGTGTTTCGCCAGTTGGAAACTGGCGGTCATTCCTACTCCAAGTTCCCGCTGCGCTCAAACTTGAAGTAGGAAATAAGGTATGGTAGTGAAGGCGGTTTCTGCAGGCGCCAGTCTCCAGACTACCTTCGCGGCAGCGAAATGATGTGTTGCTGGAACGCAAAACAGGTTTTCAACGCAGAATTCCAGAGGATGATATTTCTCTACCAGCGGTTCCCGGCGAGTCTGGAGACTCGCAACATCCTAAGTCACGAGACTGAAGTCTCGCGCAAGAAACTCAGCCATTAACCATCAGCAATTCTTTTCGCAGGCGTCTGGGCCAGTAGCCGCCGCCGTCCCCCTCACCCTCTCCCCGGGGGAGTGGGAATTCTGCTAACGCGTTTTGGTGCTGTTTTGGCTAAAACACGCCAAAAAAGGAAATATCTGTTATTGGCGCCGCTTCTCCACAACATCTGCCGCTTGGCTGAATTCTATTTACTATTTTTGTTTTTCAAAATATGCAGCAAGTTTATTCGGTGCTTCTGTCTTGCTACCTGATACTTGCTACGTGATACCAAAGAAAGATGTCTACCATACCCAAGACCTATAACCCCAAAGAAGTAGAAGACAAGTGGTACGCCACCTGGCTGGAACGCGGCTTCTTCAAGTCTAAACCCAATCCTAAGAAAGAGCCATATACCGTGGTGATTCCGCCGCCCAACGTGACGGGGGTGTTGCACATGGGCCACATGCTCAACAACACCATTCAGGACGTGCTGGTGCGCCGCGCCCGTATGCAGGGCAAAGAGGCCTGCTGGGTACCGGGTACCGACCACGCTTCTATCGCCACCGAGGCGCGCGTGGTGAACATGCTCAAGGAGAAAGGCATCAACAAAGCAGATATTTCCCGCGAGGAGTTTTTGAAATACGCCTTTGAGTGGAAGGAGAAGTACGGCGGCATTATTCTGGAGCAGCTCAAGAAACTGGGCGCCTCCTGCGACTGGGACCGCACCCGCTTCACCATGGAGCCGGATTTGACCCAGGCCGTGATTGACGTGTTCGTAGACCTATACCGCAAAGGCCACATCTACCGCGGCGTGCGCATGGTGAACTGGGACCCGCAGGGCCTCACCGCGTTGTCTGACGAGGAGGTGAATTTCAAACAAGTAAACGGCAAACTGTATTACCTGCGCTACGGCATTGAAGGCTCAGATGAGGTCTTGACTGTAGCCACCAAACGCCCTGAAACCATCATGGGCGACGTGGCTATCTGCGTACACCCCGCTGATGAGCGTTACAAGCATTTAGAAGGCAAGAAAGCCATTATTCCGCTGGTGAACCGCGCCATTCCCATCATTTTTGACGAGTACGTAGACATTGAGTTCGGGACGGGCGTGCTGAAAGTGACGCCGGCTCACGATATCAATGACTATGAGCTGGGCCAGAAGCACAACCTGCCCAGCATTGACGTGCTCAATGACAACGGCACCATTCACGAGCGCGCCGGCATTTACGTAGGCGAAGACCGTTTTGTGGTGCGCAAGAAAATCACCAAAGAACTGGAAGCCAAAGGCCTGTTGGAGAAAGTAGAAGATTCAGTAACCAACGTGGGTTTCTCTGAACGTACCGATGCCGTGATTGAGCCCAAGCTCTCCATGCAATGGTGGTGCAAAATGGACGCCATGGCCAAACCCGCGCTGGAAAACGTGATGAATGACACCATCAAGCTGCACCCGCCCAAGTTCAAGAACATGTACCGTTCCTGGATGGAAAACGTGCACGACTGGTGTATTTCGCGGCAGCTGTGGTGGGGCCAGCAGATACCGGCGTACTACCTGCCAGATGGCACCTTTGTGGTAGGCCGTAATGCCGAAGAAGCGTTGCAGGAAGCCCGTACCAATTCGGGGAACCCAGACCTGCAGTTATCAGATTTGCGTCAGGACGAGGACGTGCTGGATACGTGGTTCTCTTCGTGGCTCTGGCCTATCTCGGTGTTTGACGGTTTCAAAGACCCAGACAACGAAGACATTCTGTACTATTACCCAACCAATGACCTGGTGACTGCCCCGGAGATTCTGTTCTTCTGGGTGGCGCGTATGATTATGGCGGGCTACGAATTCCGGAAGGAGTTGCCGTTCAAGAACGTGTACCTCACCGGTATTGTGCGGGACGCCCAGGGGCGGAAGATGTCCAAATCGCTGGGCAACTCACCAGACCCGCTGGATTTGATTGACCAATATGGCGCCGACGGTGTGCGCGCGGGCATGCTCTTCAGCTCCCCAGCCGGAAACGATTTGCTGTTTGACGAGAAACTCTGCGAGCAGGGCCGAAACTTCAGCAACAAAATCTGGAACGCCTTTAGATTGATTAACGGCTGGGAAGTAGACGAAACGCTGCCCAACCCGAACGAGAAAGCAATCAAGTGGTTCGACTCCAAGTTCAACGAGGCGCTCAATATTCTGGAAGACCACTTTGACAAATTCCGGATTTCTGATGCGTTACTCACGGTTTACAAGCTGGTGTGGGATGATTTCTGCTCCAACTACCTGGAGATGATTAAACCCGCCTTCGGGTCACCCATTGACGCCGCCACGCTGCAGGCCACGTATGAGTTCCTGGAGAAACTGATGAAAGTGCTGCACCCGTTCATGCCGTTCATCACCGAAGAAATCTGGAACAACATGAAAGAACGCGCGCCCAAAGACTGCCTGGTGGTAGCTCCCTGGCCCAAGCAAGGCCGCATTGACGCAGACCTTCTTCGCCAGACCGAGTACGTGCTCAACGTGGTGGGCCAGGTACGTAATATGCGTAATAGCAAGAACATCTCACCCGCTAAAAAGCTGGCCCTTCATGTGCGCCTGTCAGAAGGCAAAAACGCCATTGCCGGGTATGAGACCTTGGTGAGCAAACTCGCCAACCTCTCTGAGATTCAGGAAACCGAGCAGCCCCTGGATAACGCCTTGTCATTTGTGGCCGAGGACAGCACCGAGTTCTTTATTCCTATGGAAGGCAATATTGACGCTGCCGCCGAGCGCGAGCGCATCCTGAAGGAACTGGACTACACCAAGGGCTTCCTGGCCAGCGTAGAGAAAAAGCTAAGCAACGAGCGTTTCGTGGCCGGTGCCCCAGAGGCCGTCATTTCCGCAGAGCGGAAGAAACAGTCAGACGCCGAAGCCAAGATTGCCGCGCTGGAGCAAAGCTTATCGGCGCTGCCGGCTGAGTAAATTTGAGCTTGATTGATATATAACAATCGCTGCCCCATCTGGGGCAGCAGATTTTGTTATATATACGTTGCCTGCATGAAAATTTAACCCTTGCATAAAACGGCAGCTACTTGCAGACTCTCCCCTTGAGGGGAGATTAAGAGGGGTGTTTACACGGGAGAGAAAGTTTTTGATTTCTTCTGCCCGTCATCCTTGCAAGGTGATGGTGCTCACGTCTGGTCACGTAATGGGAAGTTTTTACTATTGGAGAAGCCATAATCAGCAGGTGTAAACACCCCTCTTCGCTCTCCTTGAGGGGAGAGTCTGCAAGAAGTAGTTAAGTGTAGAAATTTCTGTTTCTGGGCTGTTTGCCAAAACAGCCCAGAAACAGAATTACATGGTATATGAATCCAGCCTGGTCCAGGTGATAGTGCCGTTGTTCACAGCGTAGCGCAGGAGCAGGTGGCCGCCGTTATGGCCGTCTTCAAAATAAGCCATAGCGTAACGGTCGTTCAGGATTCTGATGTCCCGGATGGCCATGGTGCCGCCCATGCTGCCCTGGGCGGTGAGCACGCTTTTCTGCTTGCGCATGAGGTCGTTCATGAGGTCTGCCTCTGGGTTTTTGAGGCCTTTCTTTTTGAGGCGGTCAATGTCACTCTGGCTCAGGCTGCCCAGTTCTCCTTCAAAGGTGGTGGACTCAGGGGGAGTGGGTTCCTCATCTTCGGGGACGGGGACCACAGACGGCTGCGACGGCGAAAGTGTGGTCATGGTATCATCTGTGCCGCGGTTGGTGAAGCGTTTCACTTGGGCTTCCAGGCTGGTGATTTTTTCATCGGCCAGGGCCAGTTGGCTTTGGGCTTTGTCCATCTGCCAGTAGAAGTAAATGGCCAGAAACAGAAACAAAGCCATCAGGATGAGGATAAGCGTGTTTTTCATAGTAGTAGGGTATTCAGGGCAACAAGATACTGCTTTTACTATATCTGGGCTGAACGGGTTCTGAATTTCTGTTTTTCGCTGTTTGGCCAAAACAGCCCGAAAACGTGGGTAACCCAGATACGTACGTCCATCAGCTTGCAGAACGAAACGTGAACCTCAGGGTAGAAAAACAACCCTGCCATAGATAATTGCCATTAGGAAGGCTGAAAGGCGTATTCCGTCCCCCTTTGAAGGGGGTGGGGGAATGATACACGTGCTGATTTTCTCGTGCAGAAGTACGTATTCCCGAGAATTAATTTCTCATTTCACTAATCAGAAGTAGATGGGTCTTCAACGGCCTTGGTCATCTCCCTACCCCCTGTAAAGGGGGACGGATGTGTGGAAAAGACAAAGTCAGGTTCTTTTCATATCCATTTGCAGCGTAAAAGAAAAAATATAAATACGCTCTTAGGAACGAAAATGATGAGGCAGCTTCTTCTGTAGGAACCTGAATTTTATTCCCTCATCCTAACCTTCTCCCAGGGGGAGAGGGAATACCTGATTGGCGTTTTGGGGCTGTTTTCAGAAAAACAGGTCCAAAACAGCAGATATGCAAAAAGCCTCTCCGTGGGGAGAGGCTTTTCTGTTGGAGGCGGTTAGCAACGCATCTCCTGCTATGTATTTCTACAAATTAGATGCTCGTGTTGGGGTCAAAGGCTTCCAGGTAATCTGCCACGCGGCGCACAAACATGCCGCCCAGAGAACCGTCTACCACGCGGTGGTCATAGCTGTGAGACAGGAACATGAACTGCCTAATGCCAATCAAGTCTCCTTCTGGCGTCTCAATCACCGCCGGCTTCTTTTTAATGGCACCCACGGCCAGGATAGCCACCTGCGGCTGCATGATGATAGGCGTACCCATCACGTTGCCAAAAGAACCTACGTTGGAAACCGTATAGGTAGGGTCTGCCAGATCTGCCGGGGTCAGTTTGTTGATGCGGGCACGGTTGGCCAGGTCATTCAGTTTTTTAGACAAGCCGTTCAGGTTCATCTGGTCAGCGTTGTGGATCACGGGCACAATCAGGTTGCCACTTGGCAAGGCCACGGCTACGCCAATGTTGATGTCGCGCTTTTTGATGATTTTGTCTCCGTCTACGCTCACGTTGATCATAGGGAAATCCTTGATGGCTTTCACAATGGCCTCAATGAAGATTGGGGTGAAGGTGAGGTTCTCGCCTTCGCGCTTCTTGTAGGCGTCTTTGGTTTTGTTGCGCCAGTTCACAATGTTAGTCACATCTGCCTCCACAAAAGACGTCACGTGCGGGCTAATGCGCTTGCTGTCTACCATGCGCTGCGAAATCATCTTCCGCATGCGGTCCATCTCAATGACCTCCACGTTGCCGCTGTAAGACTGGGCCGGCGCCACAGGAGCAGCAGCCGGTTGCGGAGCCGAAGGTGCCGCCTGTGGGGCTGGGGCAGCCGGTTGTGCCGCAGCTGGTTGCGGAGCGGCGGCTGGGGTGCTGCCGGACTGGCGGTTGGCTACGTAGTCCAGGATATCTTTCTTAGACACGCGCCCGTCTTTGCCGGTACCCGGAATGTACTCCAGCTCCTGCATGGAAATGCCTTCTTCGCGGGCAATGTTCATGACCAGCGGCGAATAGAAGCGGCCGGAGGCGGGTTGTTCCAGACGTTGTGAGGTCTGGGCCGTGGCCTGCGGGGCCTCAGCGGGGTGCGCCGCCGGTTGGGTGGTTGGTGCCGCGGCAGGGGCAGACGGTGCAGCCTCCTGGGCGGGGGTTGAAGAAGCAGGTTGGTCGTCGCCACCCGTGCTGATAATGGCAATAGGGGCGCCTACGGCTACCACTTGGCCCTCTTGTACCAGAATCTCTTTCAAGACACCGCCTTGAATGGCCGGCACCTCAGTGTCCACTTTGTCAGTGGCAACCTCCAGTACAGACTCATCCTGCTCAATGGTATCACCCACCTGTTTCAACCATTTAAGCACGGTACCTTCCATGATACTCTCGCCCATTTTGGGCATCACCATTTCTACAAGGGCCATAGTGTATGTTTTCGGTTATAATGAATAGTCACAGGAACCAACAGGTTCACCCAGGGTCTCAGCCAAGGACAATGATACAGAAAAACCAGAAATGAATCCTGATAATTGCCGCCTGATTTCTGATAACCTAACTGTTGTTAGGCAAAATTAGAGAATTTTGGCTATTCCTCAACCGCTGCCGGCAAACTTTGCCGAATCAGGTTGAGCACCTGTAGGGTTGTGTACTCTATGTTCAGCAGGCGGGTTTTGTTGTAGCTGATCTTGCGGGCTACGGTCTGGTGGGCGTCTGCATAGGCCAGCCAGATGGTGCCCACGGGCTTTTCTGGGGTGCCGCCGTCTGGCCCGGCAATGCCGCTGGTGGCTACCCCAATGTCTGTGTTCAGGAGGCGGCGCACGCCTTCGGCCATCAGGCGCACGGTTTCTTCGCTCACAGCCCCGTGCCGGGCCAGTGTCTCCTGTGGCACGCCCAGTTGGGCTTTTTTCACTTCATTGCTGTAGGCCACCACGCTGCCGGTAAAATAGGCTGAGCTGCCGGGTACGCTGGTGAGTTTGTGCGCCACCAGCCCGCCGGTGCAGCTCTCAGCGGTAGAGATGGTGAGGTTGCGGGCTTTGAGCAGGGCACCCACGGCGGCTTCCAGGGTAACTTCGCCAAAGGCGAGACGTGGTCAGCGATTAACGGCGCCAGCTGGTCTATCTGGGCCTGCATCTGCTCCTCCAGATTATCTGTGCCATTGGGGAGGCCCGTTAATCTTAGCCGGACCCCCGCCAGGTGCGGGAGATAGGCTAATTTAAGGTTGGCGGGCAGGTTATTTTCCCAATCGGCAATGCGCTCTGCCAGAAAAGACTCGCCCAGCCCCACGGTCTGTACCACCTTGTGAATGATCTGCGGCAGCTGGAAGTGCTGTTGCAGGTGCGGCAAAACGGTGTCTGTCATCATGCGCTTCATCTCAAACGGCACGCCGGGCATGGAGACAATCACGGTGCCCTGCTCTTCAAACAGCATGCCTGGGGCAGTGCCCAGCACGTTTCTGACGGGGGTGCAGTTGGCGGGCAGAAACGCCTGTTGCCGGTTCACTTCCAGCATAGGGCGGTTGTAGCGCTTGAAAATGGCCTCTACGTCTTCTAAAGACGGTTGGTGCAGTTGCAGCTCTGTTTGAAAGAACTCTGCCAGCGTATGTTTGGTCAGGTCATCTTTGGTGGGGCCCAGGCCGCCGGTGACCAAAACCACATCAGCGCGTGACATGGCGGCGGCCAGCGCTTCCCGTATGGCGGTGGGGCTGTCAGAAATACTGGTGATTTGTTTGACTTTGATACCTATTTTTGCCAGTTCCTCCCCCATCCAGGCGGAGTTGGTGTCAATGACTTGGCCGTAGAGAAGTTCATCACCAATGGTGATGATTTCGGCCAGGGTCTCTTTTTTCATTTTTTGGTCTGATTTATGCGTATGCACCTGCGCAGCAATATTCATTAAAAGTAATGACATGTACGCACGTATGAAGAAACTATTCACGCCCGCTTTTGTTTTGAGCCTCTGCTCGCTTCTTTTTTTAGCAGGCTGCACCGCCAGCCAGATTCAGCAGGCCGTTGATGCCGCCAGCGGCACCATGAATACCGGCCGGCCGCTTACCCAAACCGAGGTGGCCAGCGGTCTGAGACAGGCTTTGTCCCAAGGCATAAACAAAGGTGCCACCCAGGCTGCCCAGACAGATGGCTTCTACAAGAACAGCCTCATCAGAATTCCCTTTCCGCCAGATGTGCAGCGTGTGGAGAACACCCTGCGGCAGATTGGCCTGGGCTCGCAGGTAGACAAGTTCATTCTCACGCTGAACCGCGGGGCCGAGGATGCCGCCAAAAGTGCCGCGCCTATCTTCCTGAACGCCATCAAGCAGTTGACCTTTCAAGACGTTTGGAACATTCTGCGCGGCGAAAAAGACGCGGCCACCCAGTTTCTGAAGCGCACCACCACCAGCCAGTTGACCGCCGCGTTCAGGCCGGTTATGAAGCAGTCACTGGACAAGGTAAATGCCACCAAGTACTACACAGACATTGTGACCCGCTACAACCAGATTCCGCTGGTGCAGAAGGTGAACCCTGATCTGGAGGCCTATGCCACCCAAAAAGCCATAGATGGTCTGTTCACGCTGGTAGCCCAGGAAGAAGCCAACATCAGGGAGAATCCCGTAGCCCGCACCACTGAGTTACTGCGCCGCGTGTTTGGCGCCCAATAAGGTTTGACCCCTGTAAAAAGAAACCAACGCCACTGCTCCTGTTTCTCTCTGAAACAGGAGGCAGTGGCGTTTTTGGGCTGTTTTTCTGAAAATAGGCCGAAAACGGAATGGCACAGACGTTCGCAGGTCCTCTGTTAGCTGCCTGGTCAGAACCTGCATTTGGTAGATTGTAGGAGGGCGCAGATTTCTTTATACATGTAAATTCCGCGCTGGCGCGAGGTGATTACGCGTGACAGATTGTGATGTGCGCCTCCAGTCCGCTGGAAACCTTGAGCGTTGGGCCGTGCGTGAAACCCACGCCTTCTGGGAGAAGGAGTTTCGGCAGAAGAAAAAATCACCTGTAAGCCTTTCCCTCAGTTACAGCCACCTACCTTCCAATTCCCCATTCCTAATTATAAATGCCTTGGCCTGTGGGCTTTTGGCGGCTGTCCCGTGCGCGGGTGCGGCCTTTGAGGGGGGTACTGGGTATTTGGGGAGAGTGCTCGGCAAAAGTTTTCCGTTTTTGCCCTATTTTTTCAGAAAAGAGTTAAAATCAGGTAAACCTTCTTCTGATAGCAGGGGTAAAAGGCAGGGAGTTCATTTTCTGCCTTACCCATGACCTATTCAAATTTGCCGTACCACCGGCTGGAGAACAAAGCTGATTTAGACGTATTGTTGGAAGATATTGGAGAGGCCCGGGTGGTCATGCTGGGAGAAGCCTCACACGGCACTTCTGAATACTATGCCTGGCGTACCGCCATCTCTAAACGCCTCATTGAAGAGAAGGGCTTCACCTTTATTGCCGTTGAGGGCGACTGGCCAGACTGTTTTCAGGTGAATAAATTTGTGCGGGGCCTGTGCAAGCCGGGCACCAAGGTGTCTGATGTGCTTAAGCACTTCAACCGCTGGCCCACCTGGATGTGGGGCAACTGGGAAGTGGCCGCCCTGGTAGAGTGGCTCAAAGAAAACAATGACCGGCCCAATACCAACAAGGTGGGCTTCTACGGGTTAGACGTGTACAGCCTGTGGGACTCTCTGCAGCGCATCATGAAGTACCTGGAGAAGAAAGACGGGCAGGCGGTAAAAGCCGCTAAAGAAGCCTTTAAGTGCTTTGAACCGTACAGCAATGATCCCCAGGAATATGCCCGCGCGGTGGCGTATGTGTCTGAAGACTGTGAGGAAGAAGTGCTCACCATGCTGCAGGAGCTGGGCAAAAAAGAGCGGGAAGCCCCCAGCAACCCGGAGGCCGAATTTGATGCAGAGCAGAATGCCCTGGTGGCCGTCAATGCCGAACGCTACTACAAAGCCATGATCATGGGCGGCGGCAGCTCCTGGAACGTGCGCGACGAACACATGATGGAGACGCTGGACCGCCTCTTGAAATTTCACGGCCCAGACTCAAAAGCCATTATCTGGGAACACAACACCCACGTGGGCGATGCCCGCTTCACAGACATGGCCCGTGCCGGCATGGTCAATATTGGGCAGCTGGCCCGTGAGCAGTACGGCCGCGAAAACGTGTATCTGGCAGGCTTCGGGTCTTATGAGGGCTCTGTGATTGCCGGTGACAGTTGGGGGGCGCCCATGAAAAAAATGGAGGTTCCACCCGCCCGCCAAGGTTCCTGGGAGGATTGGCTGCACAACCTGGGAGGAGGCTCTGATAAACTGTTGCTCTCGCGGGAACTCAGGGAGATAGACGAGGTGCGTCAGCAGATTGCCCACCGGGCCATTGGCGTGGTCTATGACCCTAACCGGGAGAAGTACGGCAACTATGTGCCCACTATCATTCCTGAGCGCTATGACGCGTTCCTGTACCTGGATGAAACCGAGGCCCTGCGTCCGTTTATTCTGAAGACCAAAGAAAAAGAGCCGCCTGAGCTGTATCCTGCCAACGAGTAACGTGCTGATAGTGGTTGAGTGAAACCATAAACAGAGCCTTTGTTAAGCGCCAGCCAGAAGAGTTATGCTCTGCAGAAAGCAGAGCCCTGCGCCACCTTACTACATATATAGAAAAGCCATCGCCTGCGGTGGCTTTTTTACGTTTTTCTGTTTTGGGGCTGTTTTCAGAAAAGTAAGCCTTTAACGCAGAAGTGGTGTTCCTTTTGCCCTTGGAAACTAAGACTGGAGGAGAAGGGCGAGGCGGTTGAACTAGCAAGGGCCGCTGGCACAGACACTCACAGGCGCTGCGCACGCTACGAGCTCTTTGGTAAATTTCTGATTATTAATTGCTCCTTGTTACTTGCTCATAGTTAAAAATATTGCGCTGGCGCGAGTCTCTGACTCGTGACTCCATGTGTTGCGAGTCTCCAGACTCGCTGGGAACCACAAGATGATAACGGAAGTCTGGAGACTCCAACCCCCATCGGCACAAGTCTGGAGACTCCCGCTAGCAAAAGTTTCTCTAAATAAGAACGTTTTTTAAGGCGAGGGAAATTATTTCAGTGCCTTTCTTCTGCTTGAGCGATTGGCGGTTTGTACTGTGAATTGTAGGGTATTTCCCTCATCCTAACCTTCTCCCAAAGGGAGAAGAGATACCGCAGTTTGCGTTTTTAGCCTGTTTTGGCCAAAACAGGCTAAAAACGGACAGAGAGAAATAGAAAGAATTACCCTTTTCGGGCGGAGCCTTTATAATGGAACTGGTTGATAGGCAGCTGCTCGTCACAGAAGCTGTACTCATGGGGCACGTTGGAGCCTATGACCACCAGGCGGTTTGCGCGGTTTTTCTCCAGATGCTCCAGATACCACGCCACACCCGCCTGGTCCAGGTTGGTGGTGGGTTCATCTAGCAGCAGCAGGGGGGTGTCTGAATAAATGGCTAACCCTAATTTGAGGCGCTGCCGCATGCCCGAAGAGAAATCCCGTACCAGCTTGTGCCGGGCGGTTGGCAGTTGCAGAAGGTCTGGAAGCTGTGCAGCAGAGATGCCGCGCAGAGGTTTAAAGCGGGTGTGAAACTGGATCATCTCCTCCAGCGTGAGCTCGTCCAGCAGGTCCTGATAGGGGGCGGCAATGGAAAGGGAGCGGTACAGTTGCTCCACCGGAATTTCCTGCCCGTTCTGGGAGTAAGCGATTGTTCCTTCTGAGGCCAGTTGAAAGCCGCTCAGGATAGAAAGCAAAGTGGATTTCCCGGACCCGTTGTGCCCCAGCACGGCATACGCCTTACCGGTGACAAACTCATAGGACAGATTCCGGAAAATCCACTCGTAGTTAAAGCGTTTGCCAACAGAAGTCAGCTTAATCTGCATCGCGCTGGTAGCCTTTGATGATGCCCCGGCCTGAGTTGCGCACAAAATTCACAATCTCATCACGCTCCGGGCTGGGGGCCAGGTCAATTTCAATCTTGTCTACGGCAGAGGCGGTGTTGAGGCCACTCATGAACAGGATACGGTAGATCTGCTGTATGTCATTGATCTGCTCGTTGGTAAACCCTCTTCGGCGTAAGCCAATGGAGTTAACCCCTGCGTAAGAAAGCGGCTCACGGGCCGCTTTGATGAACGGCGGCACGTCTTTGCGCACCAACGAACCACCAGACACCATGGCGTGGGCCCCAATGCTCACAAACTGGTGCACCGCCGAGGTGCCGCCAATGAACACGTGGTCATGCACCATGATGTGGCCCGCCAGCTGCACGCCGTTGGCCACAATCACATTGTTGCCAATGATGCAGTCATGCGCTACGTGTACATAGGCCATGATCAGGCAGTTGTTGCCAATGGCGGTGGTGTTCTTGTCTAAGGCCGTGCCGCGGTTCAGGGTCACACACTCCCTGATGATGGTGTTGTCACCAATGGTCACGGTAGAGGGCTCGCCTTTGTATTTGAGGTCCTGCGGCGGGGCAGAGATCACGGCACCCGGGTAAATCTGGCAGTTTTTGCCAATGCGGGCACCTTCCATAATGGTCACGTTGGGTCCAATCCAGGTGCCTTCGCCAATCTCCACGTTTTTAGAGATGGTGGTGAACGGCTCAACCACAACGTTTGTCGCGATCTTGGCTTCTGGGTGAATGTAGGCTAAGGGCTGGTTCATGCGTCTTTTCTTACAATGCTTGCCAACATTTCGGCCTCCATCACCAGCTGGCCACCCACGTAGGCTTGGCCCTGCATTCTGGCAATGCCCCTTTTAATGGGCGCCAACAGTTCGCATTTGAAAACAATGGTATCTCCCGGCACTACTTTTCTGCGGAACCGACATTTGTCAATCCCCATAAAGTAAGTCCAGTAATTCTCTGGGTCAGGTACAGTACTCAATACGAAGATTCCGCCGGTCTGGGCCATGGCTTCAATCTGAATCACGCCCGGCATCACCGGGTTCCCCGGAAAGTGGCCCTGGAAGAACGACTCGTTCATGGTCACATTCTTCACGCCGGTCACCGTGGTCTCATCCAAATGGATGATCTTGTCAATCAAGACAAACGGATAGCGGTGGGGCAGGGTCTGCATGATCCGGTTCACGTCCATCACGGGCGTTTTCTTGGGGTCATACACCGGCACGTTTTTCACCGCCGTCTCGGCAATATACTTTTTGATCTTCTTCGCGAAGGCAACGTTGGAGGCGTGGCCCGGGCGGGCGGCCAAAATCTGCCCTTTCAACGGACGGCCCACCAGTGCCAGGTCCCCAATCATGTCAAGGAGTTTGTGGCGGGCAGGCTCGTTTTTGTAGCGCAGGTCTACGTTGTTCAGAATCCCTTCCTTCTTCACGGCCACTTTGGGCTTCTTGAGAAGGTCAGAGAGATAATCCAGCTCGTTTTCCTCTACCACGCGGTCTACCACCACAATGGCATTGCTCAGGTCACCGCCTTTGATCAGGTTCTGCTTGTAGAGCATTTCCAGCTCATGCAGAAAGCAGAAGGTGCGGCAGGAGGCAATCTCGTCTTTGAACTGGGTGATGTCTGTGAGGGAGGCGTGCTGGCTACCCAGTACCGGCGAGTGGTAGTCTACCATCACGGTGACGCGGTAATCATCTAGCGGGAGAATGGCGATCTCGGTTTCGCGGGAACCGTCTCTGAACCTGATTTCCTCCGGCACCTCAAAGAAGTTGCGCAGGGCGTTCTGCTCCTCCAGGCCAACCTCCAGCAGCGGCTGCACAAACAGAATAGAGGAACCGTCCATGATAGGGGGTTCCGGGCCGTCAATTTGAATGAGAACGTTGTCAATTTCCAGCCCTACCAGTGCGGCCAGCACGTGCTCCACGGTGTTGACCCGCGCGCCGTTCTGCTCAATGGTGGTACCTCTGGAAAGGTCTACCACGTTGTCAACGTCAGCATCAACAATAGGCTGCTCAGGCAGGTCAATGCGTTGAAACTTGTACCCGTGGTTGATGGGGGCAGGCAAAAACGTCATGTTTGACACTACCCCGGTATGCAATCCAATACCAGATACCGTTACCGGCGCCTTGATGGTATGCTGTTTATCGTTCATGTACTGCTAAATAGATAAAGAGGGGCTAAAGTTAACGCTTTTCTCTGAGTTCGTCTAGCTGTTTCTGTAACTCAGGCAATTTACGGAACACTGAGAGCGCCCGCAGGTTTTGCTTGTAGTCAAACGCCGGCGACCCCTGTATGAACGTACCCGTCTCTTTTATGCTCTTTGAAACGCCAGACTGCGCCCCAATAATGGTTTTATCTGCTATGGTGATGTGGCCCACAATGCCTACCTGGCCCGCAATGGTGCAGTGGTTGCCAATCTTGCTGGAACCGGAGATGCCGGTTTGCGCGGCTACCACAGTGTGCTTGCCAATTTCCACGTTGTGGGCAATCTGGACCAGATTGTCAATTTTGCTGCCTTCCCTAATAATAGTGGAACCCATGGTGGCGCAGTCAACGGTGGTGTTGGCGCCAATGCTCACGTGGTCTTCCAGCACTACGTTGCCAATCTGCGGAATAGCTTTATAAGAGCCGTCTTTCTGCGGGGCAAACCCGAAGCCGTCGCTGCCAATCACGGCACCCGCGTGAAGGGTGCAGGAGTTGCCAATCACGGTGTCTGGGTACACCTTGGCGCCGGCAAATAAAATGCAGTTGTCGCCAATGGTCACGTTGTCACCAATGTACACGTGCGGGTAAATGTGCACGCCGCTGCCAATCCTGCAGTTCTTGCCAATGTAAGAGAAAGCACCGCGGTAGTGGCGGTCACCAATGGAAGAATTATGGCCCAGGTAGCAAGGCTCCTCCACGCCTTCGCGCTGGGCGGCCATGGCCTGCTGGTACACTTCTAAGAGGGTGGAAAAAGCGGTGTACGGGTCTTCCACCAGAATCAGGTTGGCCTGCACGGCCTGCTTCAATTCCAGTTTGTTAGATACAATGACCGCCGTGGCACCGGTGGTGTAGAGGTAAGGCTCATATTTGGCGTTTGACAGAAAAGAAAGGGCGCCCGGGGTGCCTTCCTCAATTTTAGCCAGCCTGTTTACCGTTGCATTGCCGTCTCCCTGAACCTGCCCCTGCAGTAAACCGGCAATCTGTTGTACCGTGAATTCCATAGGGCAAAGTTACGGAAACAAATGGTAAAGTGCCCAGCCTTTGGGCCTATGTATTCTGGCCAGGGCCCGTGATGGGCGCTGAGAAGGGTGCCAGGGGAGAAAATACTTACATGTCAGTACACAGAAACAGACGGGGGAAGGAGTAAGCAGGCAGGGCTTGGCACTGCTTTCCTGTCACGGTGCCTCAGAGCTTTTGCCGCCGGTGATGGTTGGCCAAACGAAGGCCGTGCCAGGCGCAGCAGAAACTGACGGTGAGCTCAGGAAAACGCTCCCGGGATAGCCATGGGTGTATGCAGGTGTGGTTCAGGCCCACCCAAGGCAATTCTGCAGGTTTTTTTACCTTAAAAGTAGCAGATAAGTCTGTTTTTGGGAAAACAGCCCGAAAATAGCGTTTCACCGCAAGTGTTAGTAAATTAGGGGGATTAGTTAGGAATCAAGGTGAACATGAAAAGAAAACTTACTGGCATAGTGCCACTGCTGTTCTTGCTCTTTCTTACGTTTGTGACCCAGGCACAGCATAAAATCAAAGTGGCGTGTGTAGGTAACAGCATCACTGAAGGCTACGGATTAAAGCAAACCTATCCAGAGGTTTTACAACAACTGCTGGGGGGTGAATATGAAGTGCAGAACTTTGGCCTGGGTGGGCGCACGCTGCTCAAGAAAGGTGATATGCCTTACTGGAGAGAAGAGAAATACCAGCAGGTGCTGGCTTGGGAGCCAGATATTGTAATTATCAAACTGGGGACTAATGATTCAAAACCCCAGAACTGGAGGTATAAAGAGGAGTTTGTGCCTGACTATAGTGCCTTTGTAAAGTCTTTTCAGGCTCTGCCCTCTAATCCTCAGGTCTATCTGGCCCTGCCTATGCCAGCTTTTGAAGATAAGTGGGGCATCACTGAAAACATCATCAAAAATGAGGTGATTCCGGCAGTGAAGAAAGTGGCGCGGCAGACAAAGGTGAAAACCATTGACCTTTACAAGCCCTTTGTAGGAAAAGCCAACCTGACCTATGACATGATTCACCCAAATGAAGGAGGGGCAGCGCTGCTGGCGGCGCAAGTGCATCGTGCTCTCAAGGCGAAAGGGAAGAAAAGGAGCCAGAGGAAGAAATAAAGCTGTTTTGGGCCTGTTTTTGAAAAAACAGGCCAAAACAGAAAATGCAGCAGCGGGCGGGGCTCCAGAAAGAGGGCTAGCCCTCTTCTTCCAACCAAAGCAGGGCCTCCTGCTTGTCTGGGAAGGTCTGTAGCCGAAGTGTTAACCCAACCTCCTGTTTTGCCTCCTCCACGTTGTGCTCCCGGGCAGGGTTGGGGGTTATGATGCGGGCCAGCTTCTCCAGCCGGGTGGTCATCAGGTTCAGCCCGAACTCTTTGAGCACCTCTTTGTACTCCTGGGGCGGTATTTCAAGGGCGGCCTGGCTGGCGTCTACTAACAGCCTTTTGATGTCATAGCTTTTGAGGTGGTCTACCAGAATTTGCAGGGTCTGGTTGATTTCAGGGACTAGAAACTCATGAACATCTGGCCACTCAACAAAAAGAATATCTGTTGCGGGGTCGTAGTCTAAGGTAAGAAAACCACTCTGGTATAGAATCATAGTTGCAGAAAGGGCGGAAGGGATATACGTAGAACGCAGAAGAGCGCCATCTGGTATGTTTTCTGTTTTGGGGCTGTTTTCAGAAAAACAGCCCCAAAACAGAAAATTGCCCGCACCGCGGGAGGGGCTACAGGTCTATCTTGGTAATCTCTTTGGGGTAACACACATAGTATTTCTGTAAACATCAGAAATAGCGAGTTTACCCATGTTAATTAACATAATTAGTCTTGACTGGGCGAAAATATCCTTTTTTTGCCAATCAAGGGCGTTTTTTGTAATAAACTGCTCTTGGAGAATTTGGGAGTAAAATGAGAGTAGAATAGCTCCTCTCGTTCATTTTCCAAATGTCACAAACAGTAACTCTCATTTGTAAATGTGCTTCACCAAAGAACATGGACATATGGGATTAAGAGTAATCTTAAAAAGAAATCAGGTCTATATAGCATATTCGGCTGCTGGAGACCGTCGATTATTTGCAATTAGGCCAACATTAAAGTGTGAACCGCAACACTTAGATACAGAGGGTAGAATTGTTTCATCTGGGAACAGAAAAAAAGATGTAGAATCGACGAGGGCTTTACAAAATCAGTATATATGGTTTGCTTCAACAATCGAGCGGCTGGAAAAATTTGAAAATAGAAGAGCAACGATTGAGGTAGTCGCCGCCCTATATGAAGAAAGTTTCGTCGATACAAAATCAATTTCAAAGAATAAAGAGTTAAGATTTTGGAGCTGTTTTGATGAATTCATAGAAACGAAGCGGTCAGAAGGACTAGCTGATGTTACAATAAATCAATACGACATTGTTGCGAGGAATCGCCTTTCAAGATTTTTCGAAAGCATAGGCATTAAAAATCCACAAGTCGATCAGTTTGATACAAGGCTCTTGAATAAGTTTAAAAACTTTTTCATCAATAATTTGAATTTGAGTTGTGCATCTTATAATCACACCATTTCTGTATTTAAAATGTTCATGGCTCATTTAAAAAGCACTGGGTCGTTGACACAAAGAAATTATGATTTAATTAGAGCCTCACTTCAAAGCAGAGACTATGAGAACTCCAAGGACTTAGCTCTCACAGTTGAACAGTTAAATGCTTTATTGCACTTCAATGATTTAACTCCAGCTGTTAAAAGGAATTTGGATTATTTTATTTGTAATTGCTTATTAGGAGGATTAAGATGGCAAGATTTTAAAAATCTAACATTTGGTAATATCAACATGATCAGTAAGAATGTTAGCGTTCACACGAGTAAGACGCGGAAAAAAGTGGAATTCCCAGTGTATGATATAGTATATAACCTTATTAGAAAGTATAATCCAGCTGTTGATGAGCCTAATCAAAAGGTTTTTAAGGAGTTAAATAATCTTAACGTATATAATAGATCGTTGAAAGAAGCTGCGTCAAAATTCTATATGATCGACGAGAAAGGGGAAAGGGTATATCCATTTAGAGAATATAGAGAGTCCGTAATTTTTGGTGTAAAGAAAGCAAAGAAGCAAATTAAACCATTGTATGAGTTTTTTAAATCGAGTATGGCGAGGAGAACATTTATAAGTGTGATGAGGAGAGCTGGTTATGGATTTGAAGAAACCAAGGTTTTTACAGGACATGTTAATCCATATAGCTACTCCAAATATTGCAAGCTAGTCGACGAAGATAAAATACTTATACTTAATAAAGTATTTGGTGATCTAAATGATGAAGAGCCAATGCATATGAGAATTGCGTCAGATCAGTCGACGAATGCAAGTACCATCAAGGTGTGAAAACTAGAGTTTGTTTATCAAACTCTGCCTAAAGTCGGGGTCCGTATCTATTTAAAAGGGAAATTCATGAACTCTGAGAAAGGCATTTTTAGTGCCGAGCAAAGAGCGTGAAGTGTACTAAGGGTGGGGTTCACCTCACCTCTCTCGATCCTTCCAACTTGATTAATTGGGATATCTGCATCGTTAGCTAGAGCTTCTTGGCTTAGTCCCGCCTCGGTTCTTATTCTCCTTAAGTGTGCACCGAAACTTACTAACAGAGCTTTATCACGGATATTGATCATGGGGCCAATAAGACCACCTCAAGGATAAAGCATAAACACATGTATGTGTTATTTGTTAAATTCAGCTTTATTTGTGCAACAAGAACTTATGAATCTCTATCCCAAACGAAACCAGCAATGAAAAAAACAGAAATGGGTAAATGGAAACCAGTAACGGTTGTAGCAGCGTTCTTATTGACTTATATTCTCTACTCATGTTCCTCAGAGATGGGGAAGAGGAAAGCACAAGCTATCCTTATCAAAGGCAATACTATTACCGACAGCCTTGCAATGGACGCAGTATTCAAGGGATGCAAGGTGTTTTTCTTAGTAGTGTCTGACAAAAATACAGGAATGGTGTGGTCTTGGGACGCTAAAAGCTGGAATGAACTAGGGAAAAAGTATCCGATATTCGTTTCGGAAGATACATCTCGGCTTAGAACCCAAACTTATAAAGTCGACGACCCTGATATTTACTCAACTAGCCCAGCGAGGCCAGAGGGGAATTATCCGCCCGCCATACTATTCCGCCCACTCAAGTCCTTCAGAACAGACAGTTCATTTGTAGTGTTCTACAACATTGGGATCGACAGAGAACGTTTCAGAGTTTCGTCGGAAATTGAGGCAAAGGGTGGGCACATCGGTGGCGCGGCTTTCAAGAAAACCAAGGCTGGGTGGGAATTGGTCAAAAACGTTTACTCACTTGTCAAAGTGCCAGAGTTTCGTGTGGGGCCTCAGCCGAGTTTCTATATTGGTGACGGGGGGACAGAGTCTGCTGGCGGCTACACCGTCGTACCAGTTGTTTATATCTTTAAGGATGGGAACAACATGGGAACGCGCCATTGGGAGCCACGCGAAGACCTGAAATCTTATGCTTTCACTCATGCATTGAAAGAGACTGCTGTAACGTACGAGCCTTATGAGATTAACGCCCTCGAATTTATCGAGAAACCAGCGGAGGGCATGTATGCGTTCATGCAGAACATATCCGAATCCCCTCTGCCTGATTTCTGGTACGTCCGCCCCTTTTACGTCGTCGAAGGGAACAAGATCAAGAAAGTGAAATACTATGCTGCAAACGGTGTCGATGCAGGGAAAAATCTTCTTGATCAGGCAGAACTTTATCTTGAGGGTGAGGTCCAAACTTCTAAGGAGGGTTTGGAAATGCACGGCCAGTGGACGTTGGGGGTGTCACAGACTATTTACCGCTTTGAGCATAACAGGCCTGCCACTATCTCGACCCTTCAGCAAAGGATGGCCAGTGTGCCAAAGATTGACTCAAACAAAATGCGAGAGAGAGAAGAAGCCTACTTGACGGACGGTGAGGTTTGTACATGGTGCAAAATGGGGATTTATAGGAATGGTACCTGCGACCAATGCGGTACTGTCTCTGCCGAAAAGGAGGAACGATTCAAAAGCAAGCTTAGAGAGAAAGGGAAACCCTGCACATTCTGTGAGGGCACTGGTCGGAGTATCAGAGGAGGAGAGTGCGCTCAATGCATTGGTACTGGCGTGCGTCCTGGGTATTACAACTAATGTATTCAAAAAAGGGTTTCTGCTACTTTATTCAAAATTACAATAATTGGTGGGGTCGAATTCCTACTTTTATGTATTCAAAAAAGGTATAGTTTGTTTGAATACATGCAAGTAAATTATATCTTTACATAACCAAACCAAATGACCCAGACTATGAATAAGGCCGCATTACTCGTTCGCGTTTCTACCCATGATCAGCAACATGACAGACAGCTTTCTGAATTGGCAGAGTATGCAACAGCCAAGGGGCTGAAGGTCGTCGAGACAATCATCGAAACGGTATCTGGGGCCAAGAGGAATGAAGAGCGCGCAGGCATTCAGAATCTGCTGAAACTTGCCCAGACTGGTAAGATAAACAAGGTTCTGGTGCATGAGGTGACTAGGTTGGGAAGAAATACATCTCAGGTATTGGCTACCTTAGAAGAACTGCACAGATATAAAGTTTCAGTTGTAGTGAAAAGCTACAACATCGAAACTTTAAACCCAGACGGGTCGCTTAACTCAATGGCTCAGTTCCTCTTTACGCTACTTACTGACATTGGCAGGATGGAGAGGGAAACGCTAATCACTCGGGTAAAGTCAGGCATAGCAGAGGCAAAGCGAAAAGGGAAACATGTGGGAAGGCCGAAGGATAGTGTCAAAGGTAGAGAAGAGATGCTCAAGGAGTACAAGGGTGTTGTAAAGTATCTTAAATCAGATTATTCCATCCGCGAGACTGCAAAGCTATGTGATGTTGGTATTTCAACCGTTCAAAGAATCAAAAAGCTAATTTCCTAAAACAGAAATGGCATGCTTACCAAGCATGCCATTTCTGTTTGTCACAAAATCGCTTCCTACTTTACAAACTTGTAAGTTATAAGCCCCTCACCTTGTTCGTTCTTTTCCATCGTCATGGACGAAGCGGTCAACTCTTTGACTGTGGCCTCTTCAGTACCATTGATGACTATAACATTTCCCTTTTCTAATCTCCACCAGCCTTCTTGGGTATAGTTTAGTAATGCTGCTTCATAGGTGCCATCACCAAGCCGCTGTCCTTGGAATGTGCCTCCGTTATTCAATACCAAATAGGAACTCTCAACATCGTAATTGTTGGTGATGTTACTGCTCCCTTTCATGATTGTTTTGAGTTCCCATATTCCGAATAGTTGGTTTTTGTCGATTGTAGGTTTGACCTCTTCATCATCGGAAGAGTCCGAGCACCCGACGAATGAGAGCATCAGCAAAGCAGCAATCACTAATGTAAAATTTCTAAAAGCTTTCATAAGTGTTTTTGATTAATATGATGATTGATTAACCCTCTTTTTGAGGACGAGCAAAAGTATAAAATTTTGGAATATGTATACTTATAATGTGTATGCTTTTAATACGTAAATTTTAAAACATATCCACCCCATCTTCCGCTCCCATGAAGAGCGAGATCGAAGTATTGAAAGCCATTGGAGATAGGCTAAAGCAAATAAGGATTCAAAAAGGGTACAGAAGCTATGAAACCTTTGCAATTGAGCACGGGCTGGGTCGTATGCAATACTGGAAACTTGAAAAAGGGGAAACTAACCCTACGATGAGAACCCTCCTGCGTATTTTAGAAATACACCAAATGACTCCGAAGGAATTCTTTTCTGAGGGATTTGAATGATGTTTTTTAGCTTAATTTTAAACCACAAACAATACCTTTTTGCTGTAACCGCAACGAAGACATTTCTGTAAAATAGAAATCAAAAAAGGGTGACATTCCTCTCATGGATGCCGCCCTTTTTTTGATTTCTAGCATTAGTTGCTATTCTGGCCTTGGTCCTTCCCCATTGAGGTCATCAGCCTTGTTTTCTACAGTATGGTAACCCCTCTCCTTATTGAGGATATTGAAAGCCATAAATAGATCATACGGAGCGGCCCCTTGCTCAACCCACTGCTGGACCGTATTTAAGGCCACGTTGAGGAAGTTGCCAAGATATGCCATTCGCTCATCGCTACCACGTATTCCCTTTTCATTCTTCGCTTTTCCTCTGTTCAAGAAAAGTGACTTCTCATCATAGATATACCTGCGCATCTTCTCGTTCTCCTTGCCGCTAGGGAGGTGCTTTTTCATTACTGCCATCATAGTATAGTAAAGTCTATGTGAGGCGTCGGGATCGGCGGTGTCGTTCAGGATGGCTACGTCAAACGTGGTGTCCAAATCCTCTTCGCCCAGATCAGCCCCGTCGAAGAGTCCTGTCTGAACCGCTGTGACTTCCATTGCCCTCTCGGACATCTTCTTCATGTCTGCCAGAAACTCCTCCTCTGTAAGTTGCCCAGACTTTTTGTTGTTTTTCTCCATGATTTAAGATTATTGAACGACAAATGACTTCTTGATTTTCTCTATCTCCTCCAGAAGGGAGTCCTTGTTCCATGGCTGGCACTTAACGTACTGGAGGGCCTTTTCCGAACTGCCGAACATGGGGCGGTAGAAGCCAAATTCGTTCTTGCTGTCCTCACTCAACCTCTCCTCACAGTAGCTGGCATAGATGATCCCATGGTGCACCATGTTTTCCTTGGCATAAGCGTGGACATATGCCTCAGACTTGATCATGTGCTTGATGTATTTACGCTTTTCCTTCGGGAAGAGCATCTCCCAGCCGAATAGGTCCGCGTAGTCCTCCCTGAAAAGGTACAGGTCACTCTGTGCTTCCCCTGTTAGGTGGTACTTCAAGGATTTGAGCTGCTCAAAGTCATAGTATACATGGTACAACTCGTGCATGAGCGCGAACCACAGATGAGGGTAGGACTTGTTGAAATCCGTGATCACGATGCAAGGCTTCCCCTTCACCACGAACGTACCGCCCCTAACCTGTGTCTTGGCAAGGTAGCTCTGCACGATAACCGTTACCCCAATATTAAAGAGAGCCTGAATGACATGGTGAAAACCCTTTTCCACATAACGAGTGTATGGGGCCATCTTTGGGATCAGGGAAAGCAAGGTGTCTGGATTGTATTCGTTGGGGTTATCGATTTTCTCAAATTGGAAAATAGCAGACCGTACCCAGAACTCCCGCATCTTGTCGTGGGAGTTACTTTTCGTCCTACTGAATGCCACAGCACCAACTTCAGTCCCGTAGTGGAAAATGGAACTCAGACCAAAAAATTTAAGAATACGCTCCTCGATTCTCTCAAAATCAGTCGCAGTGTCTATGAAACCCTGATCCTTTAGGCCCTTTACATCGAAGTTACTTATGATGTAGTTGGCCTTACGGGCCATTTCTAGCTCTTTAATGTTATCAGGGGGAAGCGATGCGACGAAAATCTTTGACGCATCCTCTATTTTGATACCTAGAAACTGGCACAGCTTTAGGATCAAGAAGAAGTCTACGCTATTGACGTTCCCGTTTGCCAACTTCTCCAACTGCCTGTTGAAAGTGGATTTGTCCACCCCAAGTATCTTCGCCACTTGGAAGTTGTTCAACCCCATCGCGTCCCGTCTGTCCTCGATGATTCGGTGCAGGCTGAGTGGCGATGGGTTGTTCAATAGCTGGTAAATTTCCAGAATAATATCGTCTTCTCTCATATTTGAACCTGTTTATGATTCAAAAATAAGAAAAAAAGCGGTATTTTCTCACTTTTGAGAAAATTTTCTACTGGAGAGCTTTTAATACATTTTTATAGGTGTTAATTAGACGCTGATGGTTTCCCTCGTCATGAGTAAGCAGTATAGCCTGAAGCCTTTTTACGGTCCTAGACTTGTTCTTGACAGTGACTATTTGATTGAGGTACTGAAACGCGCTCTCTATACAGTAGTCTGTCTGCGCAAGGGCATGGTAATGACCCAAGTCGGTCACACTGGTTAGCTTATGGTGCGGCATCTCCAAGCAAGCCACTTTCCCGTAAATCGTTTGGACCATGTTAAGATTCACATTAATCCTCGAATCAAGTATATCCTGAAAAATAGGAATGTGTTTGTCTGGTAAATTGTAATGTTTTCTGATCATGCGCCTGCTCGAGAGCTTAGTCTCAAACCGAACGATGTTCTCCGCCAGCTGTAACGCTCTTTCGCGCCCTTCATGGCCAAGTGTCCCTATAAAGGCCCAACCACCGTTCTTGCCTTTGTTAGTAAGCTGAGCATACTTCCCATAAACAGACAGATAGTCGATTCGCTCCTTGTCGTTGTTGTCCCTTTTCAGCCAAAAAGAGGTAGGTTCTCCCTTGGATTTATAAGTTCTGGCACTTTTCCTGTATCTAGTCTGCATTCCAGCCAATTCATACAGATCAGCAATCACAGTCTCCTTGTTCTTCATAAATATGTCTGATGTAGCGTCCACCTTGCGGACGGTGTAGTGCATTAGCTCCGCTATGCTGATGCCAATGCATCTGGCGACCGCCTGCCAAACACGTTCTATGGTGTTATTGGAGATGAGGGAGAGGAAATCATCTCCAAGTATTTTGCTGGAGATGGTTATTACCGTTTGTCCAATGACGGGGTTAATGGTGATTGTGAGACCGTCCTCGCTGAACTTGTATAGCGTTACTGTTCCCTCCCCGTCTGCTGTAATCTTATGATCTATGCCGTTTTTGAATGCATATGCTCTAGGTGCGGACAGCGTTATGCTATCCACTTTTGATGTGTGCATGTTGTGTATTCTTTATTCTCAAATTATGCTCACACGACAATTCTGTCGCGATGAAGCCTATAATTATAAAGTCAGGTACCATGATCTCGTAATTGATAGGTTTAGACCAATTATATTTCTAAAGTGGGAATAAGAGAATAGCAGAAGGAGAAAATTTTTAAGCGAATTTTACCTATTGCCCCAACGGGCATGTCAGGTGAAAATCATTTCAAACCAAATTCAAACTGAAAAAATACCCAAGGCAGTATATCTGGGGTGGGCTGAATTTGTGCCATGGGTATCACTTTCTATACTGGAGCAGGATACAGTATATGATTTATGTCGTCAGTCGTGCAGGTGGGAGGGGCAACAGAGGTGGGAGAGGTGGGGTAGGGGGGCGAAATTAACCTTAATAGGTTGACCTAGTACCTATAATCCATAGTTATGGTACATATAAATTTTTGCTCACTGGATTATCTAATATATCTTTGGGACGAAAATGGGAGTAGGCTTTTGTTAATTAACAGTTGGAAAGGTAAGTAATTGATATTTAATACTTTAAATATCTGAAATTTCTTTGGGGTAGCACACATAGTACTTCTCCACCTTCTTGCTCAGGGCCTGAATGTTGGGCAAGTCAGAAGCCTCGGCCACGTCTACCACCGTGCTCATCTTGGTAAGCACGTTGATGTTCTCGCCGCCAGATTCATAGGCGTTGTTGCTGATTTTGCCGGTAATGACCAGGTACTCGGCCTCTTCGGCGGTCACGCCGAAGTGCTCCTGCGCCAATTCACGCACATCTGCCAGGAAAGTAAGGTCAAACGGGGTGGGGGAGAGCATGATTTTGAACAGCCTGCGCTCCAGCATGCAGGCAGACAGGTAGCTCAGGATTTTGTCTTCGTGCTCGGCCCAGGCTTTGATGCCGCTCCAGATGTCATAATCGTCCAGTGACACAAAGCGGCGCATGATGCTGGGGTCGCGCTCAAAGTCTAAGATGGAAAGGCTTTCGCGCAGGAAGAACTGTAAATTCTGGCTGGCGGGCACGTCAATACCGCGTTGGGTGAGTTCACGGGCGCGTTGCATAATTTTCATGACCATTTGCTCAGCGCTGGTCACGGTTTTGTGCATGTACACCTGCCAGTACATGAGGCGGCGGCTTACCAGGAAACTCTCAATAGAGTAAATGCCCTTCTCCTCCACCACCAGCTGGTCTTCGTACACGTTCAGCATCTTGAGCAGGCGGTCGGCACCAATCTTGCCTTCAGACACGCCGGTGTAAAAGCTGTCGCGGTTGAGGTAGTCCAGGCGGTCTACGTCCAGCTGGCTGGAAACCAGTTGGTGGAAGAACCGGCGCTCATAGCTGTCTGTAAAGATGTCAATGGCCAGTTGCAGGCGCCCGCCGAATTCCTCATTGAGCAGCTCCATGATGTGCAGCGAGATTTGCTCATGCGGCACCTGGTTGAAAATGGCCGTTTCCAGCGCGTGCGAGAACGGGCCGTGCCCCACGTCATGCAGCAGAATGGCGGCCATAGAGGCTTCGCACTCTTTGTCAGAAATGACGTTATCTTTGCCGCTCAGGCTCTGAATGGCAATGTTCATGAGGTGCATGGCCCCCAACGCGTGGTGGAAACGGGTGTGCAGCGCCCCAGGATACACAAATTCGGTCAGCCCCAGCTGTTTTATTCGGCGCAGCCGCTGGAAATATGGGTGCTGAATGATGTCAAAAAGCAGGTCTGACGGAACTGTGATGAAGCCGTAGACGGGGTCGTTGAAGATTTTTTTCTTATTCAAGATAACTTAGTTCTTCGAGTGTCCGTTGTCGGTTATTGTAAAGGTGTGCGGGTTATACGGGTAAAATTCTCCCGGAGCGCGGAAAAATTCTGCAACCATGCACGCTAACTGGGCCACAACACAAACTATGAAAAATAATAGCCATGCAAAGATATAACATTTTGTGGGCGGACGACGAGATTGACTTGCTCAAGCCGCATATTCTCTTCCTTCAGGAAAGAGGCTACGACGTTACCCCCGTGAACAGCGGGGCAGATGCCGTGGAGCAGGTGCAGGAGCATACCTTTGACATTGTCTTCTTAGATGAAAATATGCCGGGCCTGAGCGGTCTGGAAGCCTTGAGTGAAATCAAAGCCGTGCGGCCCACGCTGCCGGTGGTCATGATTACCAAAAGCGAGGAAGAGCACATCATGGAAGAGGCCATTGGTTCCAAGATTGCCGATTACCTCATCAAGCCCATCAACCCCAACCAGATTCTACTTTCCGTGAAAAAGATTCTGGACAACCGCCGGTTGGTGGAGGAAAAAACCAACAGCAGCTACCAGCGCGATTTCAGGACGCTGGGCATGGCCTTCGGGGACCGCCTCAATTACCAGGAGTGGGCCGATGTGTACAAGAAACTGGTGTACTGGGAACTGGAGATTGCCGAGACTGAAGGCAAAAGCATGGCCGATGTGATTAACATGCAGAAAGACGAGGCCAACACCAACTTTGCGCGGTTCATTGAAGACAACTACGAAGAGTGGGTGAATGACGAGACAGATGAAATCCCGCTCATGAGCCACCGGCTGTTCAAAGACCGTGTGTTCCCCATCATGAAGGAGAGCAACGGCCCGGTGTACTTTGTCTTGATTGACAACCTGCGCTATGACCAGTGGAAAGTGCTGGAGCCCATTATCACTGACTACTTCAACGTAGACCAGGAGGAAATGTACTACTCCATCTTGCCTACCACCACCGCCTACGCCCGCAACGCCATCTTCTCCGGCATGCTGCCCGCCGACATTGCCAAGCGCTACCCCAACCTGTGGGTAGGTGATGACGAGGAGGAAGGCAAAAACATGCACGAGGAAGATTTTCTGGAGATTCAATTCCAGCAGAACAAAGTCAACGAGAAGTTCAGCTACAACAAAATCACGAACAACACCGCGGGCAAAGAGCTGTTGAGCAAGTTCAGCAACCTGGACAACAACAAACTCAACGTGATTGTCTACAACTTCGTGGACATGCTCAGCCACGCGCGCACCGACATGCAGATGATACGCGAGCTGGCCGCCGATGAGGCCGCGTACCGGTCCTTGACCCGTTCCTGGTTCCTGCACTCGCCGCTGTTTGACACGCTCAAAGCCATTGCCGACAAAGGCGGAAAACTGATTATCACCACAGACCACGGCACCGTGCGCGTGAAGAAACCGTTCAAAATTGTGGGCGACCGCAACACCAACACCAACCTGCGCTACAAGCACGGCAAGAACCTGGGTTTCACAGACAAAGGTGTGCTGGTGGCGCGCAAGCCCGAGCGTTTCCATTTGCCCAAGAGCAACGTGTCTACGGCCTACGTCTTCGCCATGAATGATGATTTCTTCGCGTACCCCAACAATTACAACTACTACGTGAACCACTACAGTGACACCTTCCAGCACGGCGGCGTGTCTCTGGAAGAATGTATTATCCCGTTCATTACGCTTTCATCTAAAAATGCCTGACCAGGAAGCGCGCACCCAACTTCTCCAGATTTCCTCTAAAGCGGATTTACCACAGGCCGCCGCCGATTTTTTGTCATTTATCAAACAAAAAAGGATAATTTTGTTTGAGGGTGACATGGCGGCCGGTAAAACCACGTTTATAAAGGCCATCTGTGCCCAATTGGGCGTGGAAGAGCCCGTGAGCAGCCCTACTTTTTCGTTGGTGAACGAGTACGAGGCCGCCCGCGGGGAACTCATTTACCACTTCGATTTTTACAGGATTGAAAGTGAGGCCGAGGCCCTGGACATGGGGGCGCTGGAGTATTTCAGTTCCGGCAACCTTTGCCTCATTGAGTGGCCGTCAAAAGTGGCCGGTTTGCTGCCCCCAGACGCCGTAGAGGTGTCTATTGAGACCGGCGAGGCCGATGAAGCGCGTACAATTACATTGAGAGTGTTATGATGGAGGAAATGACGGAAAAGACGAGCGGTTTTGAAGCCCTTACCAAGGCCACAGCCCGCAGCCTTATGCCCAAAGAGTCAATGTTGGCGGTAGAAACCCGCAAGCGCAGCCTCTTCATTGGCATTCCCAAAGAATCCTCTTTGCAGGAGAACCGCATCGGGCTCACGCCCGAATCTGTAAAACAACTCACCGACCACGGCCACGAAGTCTGGATTGAATCCGGGGCCGGTGCGCCTTCCAAGTACTCAGACCATGAGTTTTCAGAGGCCGGCGGCGTGATTGTCTACTCCACCAAAGAAGTCTACGAAGCTGATATCCTTTTAAAGATTGCCCCGCCCACCTATGATGAGATGGAGTTCCTGCGGCCGGGCCAAACCCTGATTTCGGCGCTGCAGATTGGGAGCCTCACCTCAGAATACATTGGCGCCCTCTGCCGCAAGAAAATCAACGCCATCTCTTTTGAGTTGCTCAAAGACAAATCGGGTTCAAAGCCGGTGGTACGGGCCATGAGCGAGATTGCAGGCAGCACCGTCATGCTCATCGCCGCCGAGTACCTGAGCAGCAGCAATGAAGGCAAAGGCGTGATTCTGGGCGGGATTACGGGCGTGCCGCCGTCCAAAGTAGTCATCATTGGGGCCGGAACCGTGGCAGAATATGCCACCCGCGCCGCCCTCGGCCTGGGGGCCGAAGTAAAAGTCTTTGACGACCACCTCTATAAACTGCGCCGTCTCAAGCAGAACGTAGGCGCACAACTGTTCACCTCCACGCTAGACAATACCATTCTGCACAAGGAAATTCAGGACGCAGACGTGGTCATTGGTGCTGTCACCGCCGATGAAGGCCAAATCCCGTGCATGATTTCTGAGGAAGTAGTGTCCAGCATGAACCCCGGCTCGGTGATTATTGACGTGAGCATAGACGAAGGCGGTTGTTTTGAAACCTCAGAAATGACCACCCACAAGCGCCCCGTGTACCGCAAGTATGACGTGATACACTACTGCGTGCCCAACATTCCGTCACGGGTGCCCCGTACCGCCACCAAAGCCCTGAGCAACATCTTTACGCCCATGTTCCTGGAGATTTCCAAGTACGGCGGCGTGAACGAAGCCCTGTTTACCCACGAGCATTACCGCAGCGGCGTCTACATCTACAAAGGCAGCCTCACCAACGCCGCCATCGCCAAGAAATTCAACATGCGGTACAAGGAGTTGAGTTTGATGATAGCCGTGCGCAACTAGGAGCGGGATTTTCAGGATTGGAATAGTTATTTAGGGAGAACCCGTTTTCGGCCTGTTTTTACAAAAACAGCAAAACGGGT
>NZ_LRMM01000063.1 GCF_001647275.1 Rufibacter ruber
TTTGGCTGTTTTGGCCAAAACAGCCCGAAAACAGAAAGACCTCACAGGTTTTGAAAACCTGTGAGGTCTGTTCACTTACGCTTACGTGAAAGCTACACCCGTACGTGTACATCTATCAGTTCGCGCACGGTGCGCTCAATAGCGTCTGGGTCAAAGCCGCAGAGGCGGTGCAGCTCCAGTTGGGAACCGTGCTCTACAATAGTATCTGGAATACCCAGGCGCTTCACGTGGGCGTGGTAACCGTGATCCACCATAAACTCCAGCACCGCACTCCCGAACCCGCCTTGCAGGCAACCGTCTTCTACGGTCACCACTTTGTCATACTTCTGGAAGATGTGGTGCAGCAGCTGCTCGTCTAGCGGTTTGGCGAAGCGCATGTCATAATGCCCCGGACGCAGCCCGTCCAGCTTCAAGTTCTTACAAACCTCAACGGCGTAGTTGCCAATGTGCCCAATGGTGAGAATGGCTACTTCTTCGCCTTCCTGCACGGTACGGCCTTTGCCCACTTCAATCAGCTCCAGCGGGGTGCGCCACTCGGGCATCACGCCTTCGCCGCGCGGGTAGCGTATGGTGAACGGCCCCATACCGTCCTGGCTGGCGGTGTACATGAGGTTGCGCAACTCCTGCTCGTTCATGGGCGAAGAAACCACCATGTTGGGCACGCAGCGCATATAGGCAATGTCATAGTTCCCGTGGTGGGTCTGGCCATCGGCACCGGCAAAACCGGCACGGTCCAGGGTAAACACCACGTGCAGGTTCTGGAGGCACACGTCATGCACCACCTGGTCATACGCCCGCTGCATAAAGCTGGAGTAGATGTTGCAGAACGGCACCAAACCCTGCGTAGCCAATCCCGCCGAAAACGTCACGGCGTGCTGCTCGGCAATGCCCACATCCAGGGCGCGGTCTGGCATGGCCTTCATCATGATGTTCATGCTGGAGCCGCTGGGCATGGCAGGGGTTACGCCAAAGATTTTAGGGTTCTGCTCGGCCATTTCCAGCAGCGTGTGGCCAAACACGTCCTGGTACTTGGGCGGCTGCGGCGTGGTGTGGTGTACTTTGTAGATCTCACCGGTGACTTTGTCAAACAGGCCGGGCGCGTGCCATTTGGTCTGCTCTTTCTCAGCCAGGGCAAAGCCCTTGCCTTTCACGGTCACGCAGTGCAGAATCTTAGGCCCCGGAATTTTTTTCAGGTCTTTCAGCACGCTGGCCAGATGGTTCACGTCATGCCCGTCAATAGGCCCGAAGTAGCGGAACTTCAAGCTCTCAAACAGGTTGCTCTGCTTCAGGAGCGTGGCTTTGATGCCGCTCTCCACTTTAGAGGCAATCTGCTGGGCGTTAGGCCCAAACTTGCTGATCTTGCCCAGAATGTTCCAGATCTCGTCACGCACTTTGTTGTAGGTGCGGGACGTGGTAATGTCAGTGAGGTATTCTTTGAGCGCGCCCACGTTGGGGTCAATGCTCATGCAGTTGTCATTGAGCACCACCAGCAGGTCAGCGTCAGTGGCGCCGCCGTGGTTCAGGGCCTCAAAGGCCATGCCCGCCGTCATGGAGCCGTCGCCAATCACGGCAATGTGGTGGCGGTCAAACTCTTTCTTGTATTGGGAGGCCACGGCCATGCCCAGCGCCGCCGAAATAGACGTGCTGGAGTGGCCCACGCCAAAGGCGTCATACTCGCTTTCTTTCCGCTTGGGGAAACCCGAAAGGCCATTGAGTTTGCGGTTGGTGTGGAACTGGTCTCTTCTTCCGGTCAGGATTTTGTGCCCGTAGGCTTGGTGCCCCACGTCCCAGACCAGCTGGTCATAGGGCGTGTTGAACACGTAGTGCAAGGCCACGGTCATCTCCACCACCCCCAGGCTCGCCCCGAAGTGCCCGCCGTAGATAGACACGTTGTCAATGATGAATTGGCGTAATTCCTGGCATACCTGCAGCAACTGGTCTTCAGGCAGTTGGCGCAAATCGGCTGGCGAGTTGATTTTGGCCAGCAGTTCTCCGGGTTCAATCATCATAGGTGTGCGGGTTGGGTGGATAGGTATGCAACAGCAAAACGCGTGCAAAGTTTTCACTTATACGTTGTCGCATCCAGACAAACGGTAAAATTACAGATTTTTTCTTAGTGTAAACGCCACTTCCGCCCAGCGGAAATAACAGGTGCTTTGGAGTAACTTATTTTGGGTGGGTTGTATTGCGTTTTAGACCTGTTTTTCTGAAAACAGGCCGAAAACGCAACAGCATAATTCCCTCTCCCCCGGGGAGAGGGCTAGGGTGAGGGGCAGCGGTGGCTATTGGCGCAGACGCTCGCAGGTCCTCCGGACGCTACGAGGTCTTTTTGAGCAGGGCATGTCTTAAAATTCAACCAGGCTTCCCTCCCTTTAAGGATTGCCCAACCGAGGACTTCCTCTAAACGTCAGCTATTTTTGCACGCATTCCGTCCCCCTTTGAAGCGGGTAGGGGGATGATGGCTCGTGCAGAGTTACTCGTGCAGAACTACGCATTTCCGAGAATCAATTTTTCATTTCTCTATAGTAGAAGTTAATGGTTCTTCAACTGCCTTTATCATCCCCCTACCCCCTTCAAAGGGGGACAATCAGATACCGTCATTAGATTGGTGAACTTAGAAGTAGAAGGAGCTTTTTAAATGGAGTTTCTCCTGCTGGTCGGGGTTTGCAACCTCAAACCCACCATGCCGGGATTGCAAATCCGGGAGAGCAGAGGGCATATTGTTTTCCTTCAAGTTTGAGCGCAGCAGTAACTTGGAGGAGAAATGGCAGCCAGTTTTCAACTGGGGAAACACGGTTTCTGATAATGGAATACACCAGTTGAAAACTGGCTCTATGGTTAGTCACAAGTTGCCGCTATGCTCAAACTTGCGACAGTTTAAAAGATGAAAGTCACGGAAGTAACTTCCGCGCCATAGTTAAGGAATATTTCTGCTGTTTGGGATTTGAAATCCCGAACTACCTAACCAAGGATTTGTAATCCCTATACAGGCCATAAAACGGGGATTACGAATCCCCAGACACCTAAAATCAGGAAGAGCAGAGCTTCTATAAAGTCTTTCCCAACCCCTAACCAACCAGCAATTAACCAGGAACAATTTTCTGTTTTTAGCCTGTTTTCCGGAAAACAGGCCGAAAACAGAAACCGCAGTGCGGATTCATTGGCGAGTGGCGTTTCAAATGCGTATTTTTGACTTTCAAACCATTGCCGTACGCCACACGTGAGTTTCGAAATAAAGCTGCCGCTCTTTGAGGGCCCGTTTGACCTGTTGCTTTTCTTTATTGAGCGCGACGAGCTGGATATTCATGACATTCCCATCTCTACCATCACCAATGACTTTGTTGGCTACATCAGGCAACTGGAGACCATGAACATGGAGGTGGCAAGCGAGTTTATTCTCACGGCGGCCACGCTCATGCGCATCAAGGCCAAAATGCTGCTGCCCCGCTTTGAGAAAGACGAGGAAGGCAATGAGATTGACCCGCGCCTGGAACTGGTGCAGCACCTGCTGGAGTACAAGCGGTATAAAGAGGTCTTGGGTGACCTGAGTTTGCTGGAAGATGTGCGCCTGCAGCAGGAGCAGCGCGGCAACACAGATGCAGAGCTGAGCAAGATTGCCGCCAGGCACAGCTGGAGTATGAGCTCAAAGACCTGAGCCTGTTCCACCTCATGCAGAGCTTTCACAAGGCCATGCAGCGGTACGAGGACGAGCAGAACCGGCCCAAGCACACCGTTTATACGTACCCCTACACCATTGACCAGCAGCGCAACTACATCAAGAGGCGCGTGGGCACGCAGGGCGCGGTCAATTTCTCTGAACTGGTGGAGGCGTTCCCAGACAAAATTGGCCTGATCTTTAACTTCCTGGCCATCTTAGACTTACTCCAGCTCAACGAGATTGGCTTGGAGATTGCCGACGGGTTCAATAACTTCCGCATTGTGCCCTATTCTGAAACCCAGCACCTGACTGTCATAGACCATGGATCTGAATCGTAAGAAACTCCTCTCGTACTTCACCCCGCAGCGCATTCTCATTCCGGTGGTGATTGGCCTGGCGGCGATTGGGTACATGTTCTACCGTGACAGCGCCGAAATGGACTTTTCGCCGCTCTACAACGCCAAGCCGTTCTGGCTGGTGATGACGTTTGTGGTGCTTCTGGTGCGGGACTTCGGGTACATTTACCGCATTCGGTACGTGACAGAGAAATTCCTGAGCTGGCGCAAGAGCATTGACGTGATCATGCTTTGGGAGTTTGCCTCCTGCGTGATGCCTTCTGTGGTGGGCGGCTCTACGGTGGCGGCGTTTATCCTGAACAAAGAAGGCATTAGCCTGGGCAAATCATTGGCCTACGTAATGGTGACCGCCATGCTGGACAACCTCTACTTCATTATTGCCGTGCCGCTGGTCTTTTTGATCACCGCCGGAGATATTTTCCCGGAAGTCAGTGCCATGGAGTTTTCGGTGACCCGAAGCCTGGAGATTGCCTTTGTGATCAGTTACCTGCTCATTGCGTTCTATGCCTTTTTAATGGCTTACGGGCTCTTAATCAACCCTACGGCGGTGAAACGGCTGTTCCTGCGGGCCACATCTTTCCGGTTCACGCGCCGCTGGAGACCCGGCGCCTATAAAAACGGAAACGAGCTGGTGTGGGCCTCACAGCAGTTGAAAGGCAGCACGTTCAGCTACTGGGCCAACGCCGCACTTTCTACTGCCTTCGTCTGGACGGCGCGCTACTTTGTGATTAACTGCCTCATTGCTGCGTTTACTGACATCAGTTTTCATGACCACGTACTCATCTTCTCGCGCAACATGGTCTATAAGATAGTGCTGCTGGTGGCGGTCACCCCAGGTGGCGCCGGTATTGCCGAAGTGGCTTTCCCTACGTTCTTCGGGCAGTTTCTGGGCCGGTTCACCACGGTGATTATTTTGCTGTACCGCGTGGTGACATATTATCTGTACCTCATTCTGGGCTCGTTCTTCCTGCCGCGCTGGGTGTTACGCGTATTTGGTGAGCACCCACAGGATGAGGAGGAGTAAGATTCTGTTTCTGGGCTGTTTTCAGGAAAACAGCCCAGAAACAGAAATGTATCAGTAACCACACAAGTTTTCTTCTTGAGACGTACAGCCGTTATTTTATCACAATTCTGTAAGGTATAGTGTATTTCACGGCAGCCGGCACGTTGTTAACAGTTCCTGGCTTCCATCTAGGCATTTTCTGTATTACTCTTATCACCTCGGCATCAATACTTGGGTAAAGCGGCCTCACTATTTCCACATCAGTTACTTTTCCCTCGGTTGTAATTATAAAAGACACTACTACAGCGCCATTAACCCCTTGGGATTTAGACACGTCTTTAGGCATTTTGAACTTCTTAGCCATATATGTAAACATGGCAAATGTACCCCCTGGAAACTCAGGCATTACCTCCACAGGCAGTGTGCCCTTATCCTTTGGTTTCAGAAACGTCTTTTCTCCAGCTTCAATCAGGATTGGTACTGTATTTTCCTCTGGTGTAGTAACGCATGTGTACGCCATATTATAAACACACGGTTGATTATACGCCTTGTTGAAATCAAGCCAGAGACTGGCATCACCTTCTTGCGGTGCCGCCACGTTTAAGAAACGGCCAACAACCGCTGTTTCTCCCCCTGAGGTGCCATCATAGAAGGGAATAATCAAGGAATCTTGGTAAAGAAGTCCCTTCTGTTTCTCTGCCTGTTTGAAAACACCTAATTTAAAAGGCTCCCCATGTAGCTGGAAATGCACTTCTCCGAATTTAATTAACCCTGACGCTTCATCGGCGATTAGTTGGCTTTTGCTTCTCTCTTTGTCACTAACCCAAGTGGCGCTCACTTTAAAAGCGGGGTTGATGGTGAAGTAGGTGAGGCCTGCGTAGTTCTTCTTATCCTCTGATAAAAGGGGCGAATGGGTTCCATGCAATAGGCTACTGTCTTGCTTACTTCTAAAAGCAAACACCTCTTGCTGGTACTCCCAAAGAGACTGTGCTTTCAGTTCTTGAAGACAACCCAACCCAAAAAGCAAAAGAAAACAAGAAACCAATCTTGCTTTATCAAAACCAATCAGCTTTGGCATCTTTATAAAAACAGGGCTTCGTGTCTCAGAAAGCATCTCTGACAGACATAAAACAGTTCTAACTATTTCAGCTTGCCCTTTCACTTTATTCTAAAGGGCATGGTATATTTAAACCTCACCGGCTTCCCATTTTGCATGGCTGGCTTCCATTTTGGCATTTGCCTGGCCGCATGCAACACTGCCACATCTACGTCTGCCCGTAGAGGCTTGGTGATTTGAAACTCATCTAACGAGCCATCTTGGTTCACCACAAAAGAAAACTCAACAGTGCCGTTAACTCCGGCTTTTCGAGCTAAGGGAGGCATTACAAATTGAGAATTCATGAACTTCAGCAATGCGGCAAGCCCGCCGGGAAACTCAGCTATAGATTCTTGCTTTTGCATGCCCCCTGCTGCCTCAAGCTTCTGCTTTTCATAAGTCTTCACGCCTGCTTCAATGCGCACGGGGAGCCTGTTCTCTTTGGGGGGAATTGGGCAGGAGTATCCATCGCCGTAGGCGCAATAGGGATTATAGGCTTTGTTGAAATCCAGCCATACGCTGTCTTGGCTATGGGGAATTGAAAAGTCTAAGTACCGGCCGGTAGCATAGGTTTCCTGCCCGGTGGTGGCATCTGTGAACGGAATGAACAGGTACGTATGGTACTTGGGCTGCTTGATCAGCTCCTGGTTTTGGTATACGCTAAGCTTTAATGGTTGCCCCTGCAGCTGGAAGTGCAGCTCGCCGTATTTCTTATAGTCGGGCAGGTGGTCAGTAGTGGTAGGCATCTGAAATATGCCTTCTTGTGGTGTTGGGACGAATTTTGCTTTTACCCTGTAAGCCTCATCTATGGGAAAGTAGGCCAGTCCGTTAAAGGTTGCCTTCGCCTCAGGGGCAAGAGGAGACTTTTCATCGTATTGAAATACGCTGTCTTGTTTGACACGAGAAGTATGTATCTCCTCTATATACTGGGTTGTTTGGCCAAAGAGGCTAAAAGGCAACACCAATAGTAAGAGCAAACATTTAATTTTTAGGGTATTAATAGAAAAACACGCTAATTCAATATAGCTCATACTCGTAAATTGTTTCATTCAATATCTTATCTTTTCTTCCTTGTAAAATAGTTTTCAGTAAATACCCAGTATTATTATAAATACACTCATACTGTTTAACTAATTTCCCCCTCTTATTTTTGATAATCAATTTTATCATTCTCCCTTCCGCATCATACAAGTAATCATAAATATTTACTCTGTTTTGGCTATTAAGGGCGTTAATAATTTGAAGTGGCTGAAAGTTTTCATTGAGTTTTACTCTTTGCTCAGCAAGCACCTGCCCACTGTTTGAAACCTCCTTTAAAACATACCCTTCTAAAGTAGGTTCATAAATAATATTACTTGGAGGCATTTCAGAAATTACCCACCTAGCAGAATTTCTGACTGGACTTATTGGCCTGCCTGCCAAAGAATCATTTTCTACATTTTTTGGATCTAAGGCATCAAGTGCCTGCTGGGAGTCATTTCTATATCTATGATAGGAATTAGCCTGCATAACTGAATCCTGAAGCTTATCTATAGAAACTGTATCTACTCCACCTGCACTGTTAAAAAATAAAAAGTTAACCCTTTTACCGTTCTTATCAAATTCAGCACCTTCTGATCTATTGTAATGTCGCCTATCTACTATTTTCTTCTGGTGCTTCTTATAAATCCAAACATTATTTGAATCATTAAAATAAACATATTCTTGTTTAACAATGGTTGTATCTTTCCCAAAGATAGATTCACTATACAAATAACTAACATCGTTTATTAGTCTCCCTTTTGCATCATAATCTGCTACTAACACAAGCTCTTTTGGACGCAATTTTATAACCCCGGGCAAACTAACATATTTCTTGATAGTTTTAACTTGCGTTAGAATAGGAGTAGGAGGACTATCGAGTTCCCATACAGTAAAGAAGTCAGGGGTTTGCCCTAAAACAATGCTCTTACATACCACTTCAATAACAAATAGCAGCTTAACAGCTCTAATCACCATATTCTCTACTTATATTTTATTTTTCAAATTAAATTCCCGCCCTTGTTGGTGCTCTCACCAACAAGGGCAAAAGGCTTTTGTTCCATTTACTAAATAACTTCACAGCACACCAATGGGGTACGCTAACCTGTAAGGGTATTTTCTTTAATAGAAGTCATATTCATATCTGATAATCTTAACCGGCTTACCCCTCTTATAACTCCACCTGATCTCTATCAAATGCCCCTTTTCATTGTAAATATGGCTGTACTTGATGAGGAGCTTTCGCTTTCCATCCATCACAGTTTGCTCTATTTCATTTCCGGCAGAGTCATACGCATATTCTGTGATAGTCACATTGTTATACCCGCTATTTGAATTCACCACTTGGGCAACCTGCTTATTTTCATTGAAGAGCATTCGTCGCTCAGCGAGTAAAAGGCCCTCAGGATTGACCGTTCTTATGACATAACCATTAGCAATGACAGCATAATTGATGGTATTGGGGGCAATGGGATATAGGTCAGACAGCACTTTCTTGGCGTAATCAAAACGCTGCATGGAATCATAAAGTAATAGCTTCTGAAGTGGCGGATCTTTCCTCCTCATGAAAAGCCTGGCACCTTCTTCTCTCTTTATAGTCTTTACTGTTCCGTCTGGCTGATAGAGCAATACGCGGTGAACCTCCCCTTCTTCACTGTATTCATATTCTACCTCATCTTTGTAAAGCCCGTTCTTGTAGTTTTTAATAAGTTTTTTCAATCTCCCCTCCTCGTCATATTTATATTCTTGGGAGGTTTGGTAGTTAAAACTCCCAAACAGTGATTCTTCATGAACATAGGAGTGCTCCTGAATCACCCTTGCCTGTTCGTCATAAAACACTTCTTTTTCTAAAACAAAAGGCCGCATTTTCATCAAGCCAATGTTACTGACCAACACACGCATTGCTTTTACTTTTTCAGGAAGTTTATGCCCAATTAGTGTTGTGTTGTAAGAGAAAGTAGTGTGCACCAAAGATTGACCTACCGAAAAACAGACCGGAGCAAAGAACAACAACCAAAGCAAAGTAAGTCTTACCACCACTTTTAATGTCAATGTAACACCTGGACCCAACTCTCTTTCGTTTATTCTCTATGACTATAGGCCATAAGGTACGTCCATTTTTTCAAACTCTCAATAGCCGCAGATTTCCCCCAAACAAAAAACCGCCTGGCCTTACGGCCAGGCGGTTTTGCCTTATTTTGTTAAAAACAGCTTAGAAACGCTCGTCGGCAGAGAAGAAGAAGTCACCTTCAATCTGGGCGTTCTCGTCTGAGTCAGACCCGTGTACAGCGTTGGCTTCCATTGATTTGGCATAGATCTTTCTGATGGTTCCCTCTTCCGCCTGGGCGGGGTTGGTGGCGCCAATCAGTTTACGGAAGTCTACCACGGCGTTCTCTTTCTCCAGGATCATGGCTACAATAGGGCCAGAGCTCATGTAGTTCACCAGGTCACCGTAGAAAGGGCGCTCCTTGTGCACCTCATAGAACTTGCCGGCACGCTCCTCAGTGAGACGGGTTTTCTTCATGGCCACTACTCTAAAGCCTGCCTCTTCCATCATTTTGGTGATACCGCCAATGTGGTTGTCTTGTACGGCATCTGGTTTAATCATGGTGAATGTTATGTTTCCAGCCATTTTCTTCTTCGTTAGGGAATAAAAGTATAGTTAATGTGTGCAAAATTAGCAGACTTATGTGCAAAATCCACCTAGTTCCTGAAAAATACTCATGCCACAGACAGGTGCTTGATTTTATTTGGTTTGTACCTTATTTCTTTTGAATTTTGCATCTTGTATCTACCCTTTTTCTGGGTGGACGGAGAGTAGACAATGCAGCAAATCAACGCGCTACAGGAGCTTCTTGAAACTCCTAAGAAGATTATGATCACCACGCACCACAAGCCAGATGCTGATGCGTTGGGTTCGTCTTTAGGCTTGGCCGGATACCTTAAAAAGAAAGGGCACCAGGTTCAAGTCATTACCCCTTCAGATTACCCTTCTTTCCTGAACTGGATGAGCGGCAATGAAGATGTGCTGGTGTATAGTTCCAAGACAGATGCGCAGGCCCAGGCCGTCATCAAAGAGGCCGAGGTGATTTTCTGCCTGGACTTCAGTGCGCTCAGCCGCATCAACGAGCTGGGCCGGTATATTGCCCAGGCAACCGGCACCAAAGTTCTCATTGACCACCACCTGCAGCCAGAGGATTTTGCAGACATCATGTTCTCAGACACCAACGCAGCCGCTACAGCTGAAATAGTGTTTGAAGTGATACGAGACCTGGGAGACGAGTCTCTGATTGATGTTGCCATTGGCGAGTGCCTGTACGCCGGCATCATGACGGACACCGGCTCTTTCAGGCATGCCAGCACCACCCGCAATGTACACATGATCATTGCAGATCTTATTCATACGGGGGTTGACATCTGCAAAGTACACCGCAACATCTATGACAGCTACTCTGAGACCCGCCTCCGGTTTCTGGGCTATGTCCTGAAAGACAAGCTTCAGGTGGTGCGGGAATACAACACCGCCTATATTGCGGTGACCGCCGAGGAGCTGAAGGCCTATAACTCACAGACAGGTGACACAGAGGGGCTAGTGAACTTTGCGCTTTCTATTGAAGGCGTACGGTTTGCCGCCCTGTTTGTAGACCGCTCAGAGGCGGTGAAGATCTCTTTCCGGTCAGTGGGAGACATTTCAGTCAATGAGTTTGCCCGCAACCATTTTAGCGGCGGCGGTCACAAGAATGCCGCAGGCGGCATATCTTATGTGTCACTGAACGAAACCGTTGAAAAGTTTGTGAGCCTTTTACCCCTGTACAAAGAGCAACTAGTAAACTAAACCCTTTAAGACGCTATATTTAAATTAAAACCGATGTTTAAGAAATCTTTTTACCTGTTGCCTGTTCTGGCAACAGCTTTATTTGCCTCTTCTTGCAAGAACTTAGGCGAGGACAAATTTGCCAAGACTCCTTCTGGACTGGAGTATAAGCTCTATTCCCAGAACAAAGACGGTAAATATGAAGCCAAAGAATTCACCAAGGTAGACTCTACTAAGTTAGGCAAGGTGATGAGCTTTGAGATGGAGTACCGCAACAGCAAAGACTCTGTGCTTTTCAACTCCAAAGACAACGCCATGCCCATCCAGATCAAACTGGTGGAGTCTCCTAACAAAGGCAGCATTGAAGAAGCGTTCCTGATGCTGGACAAAGGCGACAGCGCGGTATTCAAAATCAATGCAGATTCCCTCTTCGCTAAAACATTCAAGAGCCCCCTTCCCCCGTTCATTGAGAAAGGCAGCTTCCTGACCTTCTTCGTAAAGTCCATCAACCTGCAGACAGAGCAGGAAGCCATGGCCGACTATCCTAAAATGATGGAGCGCCAGCAGAAAGAGCTGGAGGCACGTGCCGCCAAACAAGGCCCTCTGGATGACAAGAAGATTCAGGAGTATATCAAAGAAAACAAACTGGATGCTAAAAAGACAGCCTCTGGCGTTTACTATGTGATCACCCAGCCAGGGACCGGCGCTAACGCAGCAGATGGCAAAGTGGTAAGCGTGCAATACAAAGGCACCCTGCTGAACGGAAAAGAATTTGACTCCTCTGCCAAGTCTAACGGCGGCAACCCCATTGAATTCCCACTTGGTCAGGGTCAGGTGATCAAAGGCTGGGAAGATGGAATCAAGCAGTTCAACAAAGGCAGCAAAGGTGTTCTGTTGATTCCTTCACCACAGGGATATGGCTCCATGGCCCGTGGCGCAGATTTACCCGCCAACTCTATCCTGCGTTTTGACATTGAATTGGTAGACATCAAAGACATGCCTGCCGGTCAACCAGCCATGCCTGGTGCTCAGCCAGGTATGTAATTTTTTAGGTATGCAGCCGTTAGTTAGAAAAGGATTACTTTGGCAATGGATGCTAAGCATTTGCTTTGTTCTTGCCTTCGCCTCATGTAATGACAAGGATCCCTATGATCCTTATGCCAACTTTGATGCAGCCGCTCAAGCCAAGCTTGATGATGAACTTATTCAGAGTTATCTGAAGACCAATGGCATCACTGATACCGTTAAAACAGCATCAGGTCTATACTACAAAGTGATAGAGGCGGGAGACGGCGCCCGTCCTGTACTGGGAAACAAGATCAAGGTACATTACACTGGGAAGTTCATACAGAACAGTGTCATTTTTGAGTCAACCTATGCATCTCCGCCTCATGAGCCTCAGACTTTTGTGCTAGACACAAGATTAATCAAGGGCTGGACTGAGGGCATCCCTATGATGCGGAAAGGCGAGAAGGCCCGGCTCTGGATTCCCTCCCACTTGGCTTATGGCCTGCTGGGCAACGGCAAGATCCCAGGCAATACCCCTATCATGTTTGAGATTTACCTTCTTGACATCCTTTAAAATGCTTTACGAAAGAGGTGCCCGTACAAGGCACCTCTTTCGTTTTACACCAGGCAAGGAGGCACTACCCAGCTTTTTCCCGCAGGCCAGGGGCTTCTATCATATTTCTTAGTTGGCACCAGCCATGCGCTACGCCACCTTATAAGCAAGAAAGCATATGTAGGGGGAGGTATATTTCCCTGTCATCCAGAACGGGTCTGGGAGCAGGCAAACTTGGCAGGAGACACCCGCTTTCTTAGCTCGCCCCTGTTCCCGAAGCTCCTTTGGGAGGACAGAATGGGGGAAGGCTATCTGCCCCAATACTAGTGTAAGCGAGGAGAAACCACCTCAAGAAGGTGTTCAAGGATATCAGGCTTCTGTTTTTGGCTTGTTTTTCTAAAAACAGGCCAAAAACAGAAGGGATATCTATCCGTTAGAAATTCCCTCAATTCAGCTGCTTAGCGTTTTTATTTGAGAAATGGCGCCAGCGTGCGCCGGTGCTTCAGGGTAAAAAAGCCTCTGGTTCCGGGCTGTTTTTGGGAAAGTAGCCCCAAAACGCAGGCATAAGCGCATGCTTGCGCCATACCAGGGCCACTCATGATCTATAGCTATAGAAAATGGAAAATACGCAAATCAGCTTCACTAAAAAAAACTAGACACCCTTAACAATCTAGGGTTAATGTTCTGGCAAGGTTCTGGTGAATAGCAGCGAACGTTCAAGAAACCAAAAAAAGATTTTCTGGCTTGCTCACAGGAACCTGCTTGGGAGACAGTAAAAGTAGCGGTACGGGTTTCTTCCCCAGTATTCAGTATTTCAGTCTGAACAGGAAAGTTATTCTTATACAGGCGTACACACACCCGCCAGTATTGCTGTTTTAGGCCTACTTTCCCAAAAACAGGTCAAAAACGGAAACCGAGCCCCACTTATGAAGCCTCAGGCCCATGCTTACGCCAGTACCTCCTGCAAGAGTTACCAGGCTCCCAACTCTACCCTGCCATACGTTGGTGAGTTGAGAGTGGTGAGGTCAATCACTCAAAACTTCAGAAAGCACCGGCAGTGATTTGATATCCCCTAGTTGGTCAACATGCAACTGAAAGTACCGCACCAGCAGGTACAGGAGCTCCCTCCGTACCCTTCCGTTCTGGATATGGGCTTGCAGCCCTTGTTGCAGCACCTCCTGCAGGTAGGGTTCCAGTTGCTGAAGCTGCATCACATTTGCCCCCAATAACTTCGCCCCGCCCGCATCAAAGGCAACCTGGCTAATCATATCTTCGGCAGAGGACACCCCAAACCCCAGATAACCGGCCAACTGCAGCAAGAAGACAATGTGAAAATTCTCAAAGCCTTGCCCAGCCTCATCAAAAGCCAGGATAGACTCGTGCAGAAATGAAAACAGCGGCCGGTTCACTTCCTCTTCCTGCACTGTTTTAGCCACTATCTCAGAAAGAAACAACAAAACACTGCTCTTTCTAATGTCAAAGGCCACCGACCTGAAAGGATGGCTGCATTTGTATTCTGAAATACGGGTAAGTCCGCCGCGCGCAGAGGGATAGACCACCATATCTAACAACGTGAACGGCTGAAACAAAGCAATACGGGAAGCAGTCCCCTTCTTACGCACGCTATTCACAATGTAGCTTTGCAGCCCCAGCTCCTCAGTATAGATGCGCACAATAATGGAGGATTCACGGTACTTTATATAATTCAGGACAATGCCCCTGGTCTTTACCAGCATAGTATTTGGGGTAATAAAACCAATACGTAACGGCCAGGAGCATGTTAGCCCTCAGGCACTCTGAGAGGTATAGCGGGAATAGCCTTGCCACAGGAAGGATACAGACTTACACCAAGCCAACGGCAGGAGCTATTGAATCACCACCTTGGTCACACAGGTTTGGCCGCCATCTGATGAGGCAGCCATGACCAGGTAGACGCCCGGTTTTGCTTTTCTGCCCTTGTAATCCAAGCCATTCCAGGCGAAAGTCCCGCCCGCAGGCTTTCCCTCATAGACCAGCACGCCCGCTATGTCTGTGATCTTTACCCAACCATTATCTGGTACGCCAGAAATACCAATACTTCCCGTAAAACCTATCCGCACAGGATTGGGGAACACCTGTAAACAGTTGTCTTTCAGGGTTTCTGTCTTAGTGGCGGTTCCGCGGTAAATGGCAACCCCACCTTCAGTACCCACCAGCACCTCACCGGTGGCATGGTTAATGGAAATACCAATGATTTTGTCTGACGGCAAGGGGCTGTTCCTGGTAGTAAAGTTAGAGATAAGCTCCTCCCCTGTCTCGTTGAACAGCCACAGCCCTGTATCAGTGCCTATCCATTTGCGGTTACCGCCATCAACGGCTATGCTCCTGATGATCTGCCCCTGCAGCAGCGGTCTACGTTCATAAATTGGCAGATAAGCGCCTGCGTAGGCGGCCGTAAAAAGATCTGCTGAACTGGTAAACACCGCTACCCCGTTGCCGGTCCCCACCCAGACGTCACCGTTCTGGTCCAGGGCCAGGCTAAACACCTGCGCACTTGGCAAACCACCGGTCCCTCCGGAACCAATATACTTGTAGTCTCCGGTAACATCATCATACACCACTAACCCGGCACCGCTGGCGTTGGTACTGGTGGTTACCCACTTATACCCCATGTCATCTACCAGAATCTTATCCAGGTTACTGCCCAACCCAAAGCCTCTTAAGGTGTGAGCGGTCCAGGTGCCGTCAGGTTTTAGCTCAAAAATACCGGGGCTGTTAGGCTGCTGGTTCCGGTTGACTAACCACAGGCTCCCGGCCGGGTCAACCGCCAGCCCGGTAACTCTTATATACTCACGGTCTTGGGGGTAGAGGGAACTAAGCAGCGGGCTGTTGGCATTGTTGTACAGCGTCACCTCATCGCCGTTCCACTCCAGCAGCCCCAGGCCGTAGGCGGCAATATAGAATTTGCCCGTAACGGGGTTTCTGATGGCGGCCACCAGATCCCGCAGGTTCCTTGGAATCTGTTGCGAGATGTTTCCGCTGTAATTTTTCCACTGCCCGTTCTGCAACTGATAAAAGCCGGTCATAGAGCCGCGCTGCAAGTAAGCCTGGCTGTACCCGCCGCCCAATACGGTAAAGGCAGTTGGCTCAGCATAGACCCCAAACACCTCTACATAAGCCGGACCGTTGGGCATAAAAGCTTCTATGGCACTGGCTGAAACACGTACCAACCCATTCTGGTAACTGGCCGCCCATTGGCCGCCCTCCCTGGCCGGAATGGCCATGCGAAGATCCTGAAGCAATGGGTCAGCCTTCACCGTGACCTGCCCTGCGGCAGTCACCTCAACCACCTCACGGGTACTGGCAATGACCAACCTGCGGCCGTTTGACTCCATTGACTGGAATTGGTTGTCTGAGGTTGAAAAGGAGGCTTTGCCCCAAACCACGCCGTTAAACCGGTAAACGCCTCTTTCATTCACGCCCACGTAGACACTTCCGCCCAAGGCGGCTATAGTCTTGCTGCCATTCGCCCCCACACCAGAGGGCAGCCCCTGTGCCGGGCCAAACCTCCGCCAGCTTTTATAGTCCAATAGATTGGTACTGGAAAGCCTTGCCCCCATGATGCCCCTGGAGGTGGTGATGTACAGGCTGTCATTGAGCACCGCAGAAGAGAACACTTCTACCAGCTCCCCCTGCTCGCCCAGATTGCTGTAGGTGTCTTTGATCTCCAGTTTCACCAGATCCAGCACCACCAGTCCGAAAGAGGTTGCCAAATAGGCTTTCTTCTCATGGGTAGACAGGTGGTGAATCACCTTCACCCCGGGCATTGATTTTCTGAGAAGCTCGGTCAGGTTCACCACCCTGCCTTCTCTGACCAGATCCAGGTTGGTGTTCTCATAAGCCACTATCAACGTAGCGGTTACTGAATCATATTTAACCGTGCTCAGGTTCACATCACTGAAGCCGTCATTCCTGGAAAGCACCTGTAAGGCGTTGCCTGCTTTGACCAGCCTGAAAAAACCATCTTCAGTGGCACAATATATGGCATTGGGGGTTTCAGCGATGGCCTTGGCCCTGTTATGAGGCACATGCACTTGCCAGCCGCCTAACGGCAGCCCGGTTGACTGGGCAACCGCCCAGAAGCTCCCCAACAGGCAGGCGAGCGTAAAGACGAATCTTGAAAAAGAGGTAGCCATCATAGGCAAAGATACAGAGAGCCTCTGCGTTTTAGATCTACTTTTTAAAAACCAAGCCAGAAACGGCAAAAGGCGTAGTTACATTTGTCTTATGCGCGGCAAACTGGCAAGGGGCAAAACCTGCCTTTGTCCTTTTCTCCCGCCACAGCGCGGCTATGCTGCCCCAAAGTGCTGCAGAAGCACCTTTCGCGGCAAATTTTTGCCTGCCCCTCCAAAAGCTTATTAAGCGCTAATGCAGTACCAACATAGAACAGATACCGGTTACCATAATCCCTTTGCAGAGCCAGCTCAGTTGCGTGAACTCCCGCTTCCGGTCTGCATAATACAGCTGTCTCAACAACACCACCGTTGGCAACACCACCCCCACAAACAAATACATGGCAAACAGAGGTTCGTGCCAGCGCTCTGTGATTACATAAAGCGTAAACAGCAGAAATATTGCCAGCAGCAGGTAGAGCACCCACTTTGTTTTTGGGATTCCCAGCACAATAGGGAGGGTACGGCACCGGAAGGAGGCGTCTCCCTGCACGTCTTCCATATCTTTGATGATCTCACGTATCAAGGATATCAGAAAAGAAAACACCCCGTACGCCCACACCGCCAGCGTGGCCTTGTCTGCCTGCAGCGGCACCACCAGCACCATGGCCGCCGACAGCAGCGCAATGGTGGCGTTGCCCAGAAAGGGGCGTTTCTTGAACTGGGCAGAGTAGCCCCACAACAACATTGCCGCCCCAAACATGACCACGCCCACCCGCACGCCCAGTAAAATACCCAGGAATACACCTGCCGCCGATAGATAGAGGTGTATCATCATGGCCTTTCTGCGGGAAAGCCCCTTGCCTACCACAATACGGTCTGGCTTGTTAATGCGGTCTATCTTCAGGTCATAGTAGTCATTGATGATATAGCCCGCCGCTGCCACGCACAGGGTAGCCACCAGTAAGACCAGAAACGGCCAGGAAATTGCCTGATCCCACGTACGCTCCGGAAAAACCAGATACTGGCGCACCAGCAGCTGGGCCAGCAGCATGATCACTAGATTAGGAAACCGGATGAGGGAGAGAAAGTTCTTCACAAGCTGAGCGCGGTTGAACTTAAAGTTACGCGTTGTCCCGCACAAAACGAAAAAAGCCCCTGTGGCAGGGGCTTTTAGATGAGTTTACAAAATGAGTATGATGCGTAAAGGTGTTAGATTTTCTTCACGTTAACCGCGTTGATGCCTTTTTTACCTTCTTTGGTGTCGAACTCTACTTTGTCGTGCTGTTGGATCTGGATACCATTGAGGCCTGTAATGTGTACGAAGAAATCCTCATTGGTGCCTTCTTCTGTGATAAAGCCATAGCCTTTGCCTTCGTTGAAGAATTTAACAGTTCCTGTTTTCATAAAAATTTAAAAAATGAAATAGTGAATGATTCTGTAAATATATGATTATTATCCAAAAAGCAAACTTTCTTTACAATAATTAAAAAACAAGTATAAATACGGTTTTAACCACGCTACCAGCGTTTTTGCAGTTTCATCACCATTTCAATGACCTCGCGCACGGCACCCTTTCCGCCCTCTGCGGTGGCCACGTACTGACTGATGTCACAGATGTCTATGGCGGCGTCTGCGGGACAGGCAGAGATGCCGCAGTGCTGCATCACCTCCAGGTCTGGCATGTCATCACCCATGTAGAGCACCGCCTCCGGGTCAATGCCGTGGTAGTACAGGTAGTTCTGGAACACATCCAGCTTGTCTTCTGCACCCAGGTAGATGTCTTTGATGTCAAGTGACTCCAGGCGCTTGCGCACCCCCGGCTCGTTACGGCCAGAGATAATGGCCACCCGGTAGCCTTTTTTAAGCGCATGCCTGATGGCGTACCCGTCTTTGATGTTAAAAGCCCGCGCCTGCTCACCCGTTGAGAAGCACAGCAGGGTGCCGTCTGTCATGACGCCGTCCACGTCAAAGATAAAGGTGGTGATGTTTCTGAAGTCTGGAAGTGCTTGCATAGGTATGCTTCCGAAGGAATGGAAAGAAAAAATTCCTGTTTCTGGCCTGTTTTCTGAAAAACAGGCTGAAAACAGGAATTTAAACGTGATGTTTATTATTGGTTATCGCGCCACTCATACACCCACTTGGCCTGAATCTGCTCCAGATGCCCCTCATTGGCCTGCTCACGGGTACCTTCAAAATTTGGCAGGGATAAGACCCACTCCATCAGGTCAGTGAACCGGATGCGGTAGATTTTGCTTTCGCCAAACTCATCCCCAAACTTTTCATACAGCGCCATGGCAATGTCTTCATGGTCGCTCCACTTCATAGGGGGTTCATATAGATTACTCATATTCTCTTTCGTTAATAGTTGATAGTTGTTTGTTGGTAGTGCTGGGGGGAGTTCCTTCGCCTGAAAAACAAATCACGAACCTCCAATGCCTAACCACTACAGATTAATGCCCCAGGAAGTCCTGCTTGGGAATAGTGATGACCAGATCCTGGCCTCCCTGCACCACGCACTGGCAGGCCAGGCGCGAGTTGATTCTGGGGTTCACGGCACGGTCAATGAAATCCTCCTCGGCATCTGAGATCTCGGGCAGGTCATCCATGCCGCTTTCTACGTAGACATGGCACGTACTGCAGCCGCACACCCCGCCGCAGTTGTGCTGCAGCTGTATGCCATTGTTCAGGGCCACGTCCAGCACTGACTCGCCCTCTGCCCCCAAATGGGTCTCATCTGGCTTGCCGTCTACAAACTTATATGTAATAGTAACAACTTTCATGTCAGTATTCTTTAAAGGTGCAAAGGTAGGCATAGCCGCGCCCTAATCAAAACAGCCGGTTTCCCTAAGGGAACCGGGAAACAGGACCCAATCAGACACCCAAACCATCGCCTTCTCCCGCACCAGCTTTGCCGTTTTGGGGCTGTTTTCTGAAAAACAGCCCCAAAACAGAAAAAACACGCTTACTCCTACTTTACTGCGGCGGCGGCTAAGGGTTACCCACCGCCTTGCCCGCATCTGCTTTCTGGCCAGCTGTAGTTTGAATACTGGCGGTGAGGGCCTGGTAAAGCTGCTGGTACTGCGGCGTCTGCGCCAGCAAACGCAGATGGGCCTCCAGGGTGTCCTGGTCCCCGCGCTGGGCCGGCCCGGTCTGCACCTCAAAAGGGTTGAATTGAAACGCCTTGTGCATAGTTTCCTGCACCAATGGCTGCAGCAGGGTTACCGGCAGCGCCGCCTTCTGCAAAATTTCCTGCGCCACCCCCCACAGATGGTTGGTGAAATTACACGCAAACACTGCTGCCACATGCAGTTGCTTTCTCTCTGCCCCGGCCATTTTCACCACCTGCTGGCTCAGAGCCCGCCCCAGGTTCAGCAATTGGTTTTCTGCTGCGTCACAAGAAGCCTCCACACAGATGGGAATTCGCGCCCAATCTACCTCCTTCTCCTTACTGAACGTCTGCAGCGGGTAAAAAACACCCGTCTCTACACCTGTTAAAGTGCTGAGCGCCTCCCGCGGCAACGTACCTGACGTATGCGCCACCAGCGCCTCCGGCGGAAAAACGGCTTGTTGCAAGACTGGCTGAACCGCCTGGTCAGGCACCGCTATCAAATAGACATCGGCGGGAGCCGCGCTCAGGAAATCCAGGGAATCTGTGGCTGCCGCCGAAGGAAGAGCCTGTGTCAGTTCCTGGGCAGAGCCCAAGGTACGGCTGTACACCACCGTCACCTCTTCACCAGCCTTTACCAGCCCCTTTACCAGATGCGTGGCCACGTTCCCTGCGCCAATAATGCCTATTTTCATGCTTAATCCTGAATTTGAAACGGCGCTAAGATAACAGCTTCTGCGGCCTCTTGGCTTTAGTTGAGATGGAAGTTGCGTTTTCGGCCTGTTTTAGCCAAAACAGCTCATAAACGCATCTGCGGAGTTCCTTCTCCCCCTGGGAGAAGGGTAGGATGAGGGAAAATGCTGTTCAAGTTGTAGGTGCTGATATACATAAGCAAGCCTTTCTCCACAATTTACACTTGGCACGGGTCTCCAGACTCATGCCGATGGATGGGCGGAGTCTCCAGACACCCGTTTATCTCCTTGTGGTTCCCGGCAAGTCTGGAGACTCGCTTCATCCCAAGTCACGAGACTTCAGTCTCGCGCCAGTTCTATTTCCAAATTCAAATTTTAGCAATCCATCCTCATCAACTCCTCAAAGACCTCGTAGCGTGCGCAGCTCCTACGTGCGTCTGCGCCAACTGCCCTTGTTTCATAGCCAGTATTGCTCCCTAGCCCTCCCCCCCGGGAGAGGGAATGCCGCTTTTGCGTTTTTGAGCTGTTTTGCCCAAAACAGGCCAAAAACGGAAGGCACAAAAAAGACCCCGGAAGTAAACCTCCGAGGCCTTGTTTTATAAACTTAGAAGAAAGGTTAAACCAACTGTTTCTCGCGTTTAACGGCGGCTCCTTTTCCGGTTAGCGTTGACACAGGATTATTTTTTCCGTCTTTGTAATGCCGCACTATGGCCATCACAAACCCGAGGCTCATCACCAAGGTACCAATCCAGAGAATGCTGATGAACGGTTTCTCCATGGCTTTCAGAATGATGTAGTCTTTCTGGGTGGTATTCACGCCAATGGTAAACTCGCCGTTTTCAGGGTCAATGTTCATGAGCATGATACGGAGCCCCAGGTCCTCAATTTCTTCTGGTACGCGCCCCACCATCTTGTCTCTGATGGCATAGATGGGGTGCGCGTGGTAGGTGCGTTTCTCGCCCAACACCTGCATGTCTGCCTGCACCGCCACATCATTTGGCCCCAGGTTCAGCAGCAGGGTGTCTTTGGCTGGCTCAATGCCGTGCAGCACCGCCACGTAATCATTCACAAAGATGGTGTCGCCCATTTTGACCTTGTACTCCTTCAGCTCGCTCCACTCTTTCTCCTCTTCCGGGTCTGGGATGGTAGATACGTGGGTGTAGAGGTCTTTGGTGCCAAACATCTTGATATCTGGTGAGGCCAACAGCCCCATTTCAGGGTTTACCTGTGCCCGTGGGTATAACAAGAAGGCTTCCTTGGTCTCGCGGTTCTTATATTCTACCTGGTAATACGTGTTCTCCGGATAGATATTCACGGTGTCACCGGCTGTGTACACCACTTTGTCCCCGTCTTTTAGCGGACCGCGGGCAATGGCTTTGAATTCATCTGCGATCCTGAAAAGCTGCTGCTTGTTTACGTACTCCGGCAGGCCTTCTACTTCCAGATACTGCCCCTTGTAAGTTACCGTATACGGGCCCATGTCTGTGGGGGCGTTTCTCCAGAGCAGCACATTGTCCCGGTTGATTTCGTCACCAAATTCACGGGCATACACCATGCCTGACATGTTTTTGGAGATGATGTTAGAGTAGCCCGCTGAGAACAGAATCCCTAGCAGCATGAGCGCCACCCCAATGTGTGCCACCGCACCACCGGCAATGGAAACCCGCTTTCTGAGCACCCCAAACACAATAGACAGGTTGCTGAAGATGGCGTAAAGCGCGGTGATCAGCAACACAATGTATTTAGGCGTGTCAATTCTATCCAGTACCCCAAGCTTGCCCAGAAGCAGGATCAGGCTGGTGAACAGGAACGTGAGCATCAACGGCAGCATGAACACCTGAGACAGCTTCTCACCGGCGTTCTGCTTGCGCCACCAAAGCAGCTGCCCCGTACCAGACAGAATGGCAATGGCCACACCCAGCCACAGCTGCGCGTTGGTGTAGTGCTGAATCTGGTCTGCGGGCAGGGCCACGTTGGTTTTCACGCCAATGAAGCCCATGAATGAGTTGTACACTGGGATGGAGGTGGTAAACAGCACCTGGAAGGCTCCCAGACACAATACAGCGGCGCCAATGAACACCCAGAACTCCCCAGAATACGTAGCAATCTCTTTGTCTGTAGCCGGGATTTTCTTCCAACGGTACATCAATAAACCTATTGAGAGCACCAGGAATGCCGCCAAATAAGTGAACAGCTGGCCAGAAAGGCCAAGGTCTGTAAACGAGTGGACAGAGGCATTTCCTAAGATACCGCTACGCGTTAAGAAAGTAGCGTACAAGACTAACAGGAACGATGTGATGAACAGGATAAACGTAGCCCGCAGCGCGGTTCTGCTCTTGCGGTAGGCCAACAGCGTGTGAATAGCCCCCACCAGCACCAGCCATGGTATATATACCGCGTTCTCCACGGGGTCCCAGTTCCAGTAGCCGCCAAAGTTCAGGGTTTCATAGGCCCAGTAGGCCCCCATCATAATTCCAATACCCAGGACCACGGCGGCAAACAGCGCCCAAGGCAAGGCAGGCTTGGTCCAGGAAGAGAAGTCTTTGCGCCAAAGGCCAGCCATGGCAAATGCAAACGGCACCAGGGTAGCGGCAAAGCCTAAGAACAGCACCGGCGGGTGAATCACCATCCAGTAGTTCTGCAGGAGCGGGTTCAGACCGGTACCGTCTTTGGGAACAAAGTTGGGGTCCATCTGGAACACGGGCGCCTCTGTCATGAAGTCACGCATGAGAATGAACGGAGAGGAACCAATTTTCAGGTCACCAATCACCACGCCCAGGATCATAGACGTCAGGAACAGCTGCACAAACGAGAAAACCGCCATCACAGGCCCTTCCCACTTCTTCCCAAACCGGATCAGCACCAGCCCCAGCAGTGCGTGCCAGAAAATCCAGAGCAGGAATGACCCCTCCTGGCCCTCCCAGAAACAGGAAATCATGTAATGCACCGGCAGGTGGTTAGACGAGTGGCTCCACGCGTAATGGTACTCATACCGGTGCTCGTAAATAATATTGAAAAGGCAGAACACAATGCCCAATACCGCCAGCACGTGCACATAGAAGGCGCCACGGGCCAACTTGCGCCAGGAGGCATGCTCTGCTGAAAGCTCAGCCGCGTTGGTAGAGAAGAAATACGCCAGGGAGGATACCAGCGCCGCCACAAAGGCGAGAATCACACTGTAGTGACCTAAATCACCTATCAAAGTATTAACCATTTGTAATAGTCTTGAGTCCTGAGTCTTGAGTTCTGAGTCAGATCACCCAAAACCAAAACGTTCCACTCTGTTTATTATTCAAGAAAAATGTTGAGTACAGAAGCATGGCCTGATGTAACTCAGGACTCAAAACTCACGACTCAGAACTTTTTTTACAGGCTTGCCGTCTCTACTTTCACCTCGTTCTCAGTGTACTTAGAAGGGCACTTCAGCAGGATCTTGTCTGCCACAAAGGTAGCGCCCTGCATGTTGCCGGTGATGACCACCTGCTCAGAGCGGTCAAAATCCTGCGGTTTGGGGCTGTAGTACACTACCTGCTGCTCTACCCTGTTGGTATCTACCAGCACAAAAGAGAAGTAGTTGGGGTCCAGCACCGGGTCATATTTCATGCCCACAATATGGCCTTTGGCATCTTTTTTCAAGCGGCCTACCACGTGCACCTTGGTGTTGTCGCCTTCCTGGGCGCGGGCTTTGGCCTCATTGAACGGAACATAGACACTGGCATCTGAGGCGGTGGACATGATAATGGCAATGGCCACGGCAATCACCAAAATCCCAATAATGTGTATTCTTTTCATCTTGTAATAAGTATGATGGCTTTCGCCGATGATGGAACAATGCTTCTTTACTTTTAAATCCGCTTTGCGCACCTATTTTTCTACCTAAGTAGAAATTCTTCTCCTGTTTTGGGGCTGTTTCTAGAAAAACAGGCCAAAAACAGAAATTATTGCTTTAACTGCCGCTCCAGGTTCCCAATCTTCTTATCCAGGCTGATCAGGTAGAACAGCACCCCCAGCAGCACCGTCACCAGCACCGCCACCACAATGTAGATTTTACCGTCACGGCGCATGACATCAGCCATTTCTGGGGAAGAGGCGTTTGGCGCCTGCGCGGAAAACTCTACCGTGTTGGTTTCCTGCGGCTGTGCCTGAGCAGGGGTTGAGAAAGCGGCCACCCACGTGAGGAGCAGCACCAGAATCCATTTATGCATTTTCATAGAACCGTTGCTTTAGTACTTCTAAGCGGGTGCGTAAGGTCACCACCCAAACCCCCAGCAGGGTCCAGCCTATCACGGCCGGATAAAACACGGCCCGAAGGCGGCTGTCCAGGTCATAGGAGTTGAAACCGGGGTTGCCGCCGTTGCCCGGGTGCAGCGAGTCTGTGAGGCGCGGCAAGATAAACAACAGCGGGATCAAGGCCGCAAAGGCAAACACATTGTACACGGCACTGATGCGCGCGCGCTGCTGGTGGTCCTGAAAAGAGCCCCGCAAAATGAGATAGGCGAAGTAGATCAGCAGCCCAATGGCAGAGGCGTTCTGCTTAGGGTCATTGCTCCAGAATTCGCCCCACGTGAAACGTGCCCACTCCATGCCGGTCACAATACCCAGCACGCCAAACAGAATGCCCACTTTGGCGGCCTCTACCGCCACAATATCATTCTTAAGCAGCGGGTTGCGCAGGTATTTAATAGAGTACACCACTGACACCAGCAAGATCAGGATCATGCCAAACCACATGGGCACGTGGAAGTACAGGTTCCGGATGGTTTCATTCAGAATGGCGAGGCGTGGCACCTCACTCAGCAACCCCACCACCACTGTGTACAGCAGCAAGGCAACGGTCAGCCATTTCCACCAGCTTAGTTTCATTCCTTTTCTATTTATTCAGAAGTCTATTTACAAGACTTTATTTCCAGTAAAACTACTTTCTGCCCTGTTGAACAGAGCGCCTCAGCCCCCTTCTCTACTCCTTACCAACGCACAACCTGGGCTTTGCTTGCCTTAGCTGCGCCACAAATATGGGAACAGAATGTAAGACACCGTCACCACAATCATATTGATGGCCAGCAGTACCAGCCCTTCGTCCAGGCTTAGAGACCGGTCCAGGCCGTCAATGGCGTTTTTAGACATCTTCATGAGCATGAGCAGCATGGGCACCATCACCGGAAAACTCAGTACCGCCATCAGTGTTCCTGTGTTGGCGGTTTTGGCCGCAATGCCTGAGATCATGGTCAGCGACGCGGCAAACCCCAGCGCGCCCAGCAGAATGGTGAGCAGAAACATGGGCACATCCTGCACCGGGTTCCCAATCACCACCGCATAAAACCCGAAGCACAACACCGCCAGCACCAGCATGAGTGCCGCATTGTACAGCATCTTGGCCACAATCACCCCCTGCGGACTCACCACACTATAATAATAGAGCAGCCGCCCGCGGCTTTCCTGCGCAAAGCCTTTGGCAATAGCGTTCACCGCTGTAAACAGCAGAATGATCCAGTACAGGGCGTTCCACACCGGCACCTCCAGGGCCCCAAACCGGAGGCTGAAACTCAAATAGCAGATGAACACCGTGCTACCTACGTACAGGAGCATGCCGTTAAACGCATACTTCTGCCGCCACTCCAGCACAAAGTCTTTCTGCATTAAATATGTTACCTCTTTGAGCAGCACGGTCTAAATTTTGGGCAAAGGTACAACACAAATGATTGCAGGGAGATGATTTTACTCATGAATCAACATGACATGGGGCCGTTTTCGGCTTACTTTTAGGAAATCAGGCCAAAAACAGCTTTTAAAAAGGTCACAGCCAAGGGGCAGGCAGGCTGTTAACATTCAGGTAATATTTCAGCTTTCAGCTTAACAATAGATTAATAACGGGTTAATCATGGGGTAAAGTGGTCGCTCTAGTTTTGCAGCGAGACTAAAAGTTACCAAATGAAATCGTTACTACTCACCCTCTCCCTTCTTCTCACTGCGGGCTTTACCTATGCCCAACAAGGCACCCTGGCAGGGAAAGTTAAGGACAAAAAAACCGGCGAACCTATTATTGGGGCCGTTGTCTTCATCACAGGAACCGGAACGGCGGCAAACACAGACATTGACGGCAGCTTCAACTTAAAGACCCAGCCAGGCATGTATAAAATCACCGTTTCTTACGTTTCTTACAAGCAGGCCACCTATGAGAACATCAAAGTGGAGCCGGGCAAAACTACCACGGTAGATTTTGAGATAGAAGAAACGGCCAGCACCAGCCTCAATGCGGTGACCATTGTGGGCACCCGGCAGACGAACACAGACATTGCACTCATTAATGAGTTAAAGCAGAGTGAAGTAGTGGTAAGTGGGGTTTCTGGGGAGCAGATTGCCAAATCGCTTGACCGGGACGCCGCCGAGACCGTGAAACGGATTCCGGGCGTGACCATCATGAATGACCGCTACATTGTGATCAGGGGAATGAACGAGCGCTACAACACGGTGATGTTGAATGACGCCCTCACCCCAAGCACTGAACCAGACAGCCGCGCCTTCTCCTTTGATGTGTTACCTACCAGCGTGATTGACCGCATCTTGATCTACAAGAACGGGTCTCCTGAGCTTCCGGGCGATTTTGGGGGAGGGGTCATCAAGGTGTATACAAAAAACTTCGCAGATGAGAACACCACCAGTATTGGCATCTCTGCTTCTTACCGCGGCAATACCACCTTTGGCAACTTCCTTTCAGCGCCAGGCAGCAATACAGATTTCTTAGGCTTTGATAACGGTGACCGTGCCCTCCCTTCCAGCTTTCAAGGAAACATTAACCAGAAACAACCTGAGCAGTTAACTGAGATGGGCCGCCAGCTGCCGAACACCTGGACAGGAGACCCAGGCAAGGCGCTTCCAGACATGCGGTTTTCTGTAGGCATGACCCGTGTGCTGGATGTGAAAGATATCCGGTTCAGTAATGTGACTGCCATTTCTTACAGCAATACCCGCCTGTTCACCTCAGGAACCCGTGTCAAATATCTTGACTTTGATGAGTCTGCCGGGAAAAGCCCTTTAAACTTCAGTTATATAGATGAGACCTCAACTCAAAACAGCCGCCTTGGCATTCTGCATAACTGGACTGCCCGTTTGAACAACCGCAACAGAATTGAATTCAGCAACTTATTCAACCAGCTGGTTCTAATTCAATTCTTTACAGAAGAGGTTTTGAATACGCAAATGGGCTAGAGCAACAAAACTACGCTCTGCGGTATGAAAGCCGCTCCATCTATGCCGGCCAGCTGCAGGGAACCCATGAGATTAACAATTTGAAGACAACCGTTACCTGGATTGGCGGTTACTCTTATACAAACCGCAATGAGCCTGACTACCGCCGCCTGCGCACCCAGCGTGACATTGGCACAAATGACAAGTTTGCAGTAGCCTATAAGCAGACACCCTCCCTGGCAGATGCCGGCCGTTTCTACTCAGACTTGAATGAACATACCTATACCGCTTCTGCACAGATTGAGCATAAGTTCAACCCGGCTGACTCACTTTCAGAAAACGCCCCCAAAATCAGAGCAGGCTTCTATGTTGAGAAGAAAAACCGCGACTTTGACGCGCGCTTCCTTTCTTACCGGCCTTCTAACACCAACACGTTTGACAACAATCTCATTTACCTTCCATTAAATGAGGTGTTTGCTGAACAGAACATCAACCCTACCACTGGCTGGTCAATTGTAGAGGGCACAAACCCAACAGATTCTTACACGGCTTCTAATATGCTCATAGCCGGATACGTGGGGGGGGCAATGCCTATAACTGAGCAACTCTCAATTTCTGGAGGCGCCCGTCTGGAGTACAACAACCAAAACCTGGAAAGCCTTAACGCCCTCAGCAAAGTATATACGTTTGAAGACAAGGTATTACGGGTATTGCCGTCTGCCAACATGACCTTTGAGTTTAACAAACGGTCTATGCTACGGGCTGGCGCCAGCATTACCCTTAACCGCCCTCAATTCAGGGAGGTGGCCCCTTTCAGCTACTACAACTTCATTACTTTGTTTGAAGAGTCTGGGGCACCCTTGAAAACCTCCACCATTTATAATGCTGATCTGCGGTACGAGTTCTACCCATCACAGACAGAACTTTTATCAGTGGGTGTTTTTGGGAAGTACTTCATCAACCCTATTGAGAAATACTTTGAGGTCACCAACATGGGCAACTCGCTGACCTATACCAACACTCCCAGCGCCACTACTTACGGGGTTGAACTTGAGGCCCGCAAGTCTCTTACCGGCCTCACAGCCTCTCCTTTCTTAGACCGCTTTTCTATCCTGTTAAACGCTTCATTGATCAAAAGTGACGTGAAGCTTTCTGAAGAAGCTGCTGTTGGGCTAAAGAATACCTCCCGCCCCATGATGGGTCAGTCACCCTACGTGGTAAATGCGGGTCTGTATTATCAGGATTCAGACCGCCAGTTGCAAGTCAACCTCCTTTACAACGTGGTAGGCCAGCGTGTATGGGCTGTAGGCTCTTATGCCAACCCCACCATCTATGAAATGCCTCGCAACATTCTTGACCTCTCAGTAACCAAGGGCTTAGGAAAGCATTTTGAACTGAAGGCCGGTATTCAGGACATCCTGAACCAGAAGGTTCGCTTGATCCAGGATTCAAATGAAGATTCTAAGATCACAGGCATTGACGAGACTGTGCAAGACTTTAAGAGAGGCTCTTACTCTACCCTTGGCATCACTTACAAATTCTAACCACAATACCCATTTAACTAAAACGAAAACAAATGAAAAAATTACAACAGCTCGCTCTCCTTTTTGCAGTGATGTTCGTTGGCTACGCCTGCGGGGATGATGACAACGGTGGCGAGACCACTCCAAAAGAACAATTCACCGTAACAGAAGCGAACGGTGTAGCTACAATTGAAGGCTCAACAGATGAGAACGTAACCTTCTCCTCAAATAAGAAATATCTGCTGAAAGGCTTTGTCTACGTAAAAGCTGGGGCCACGCTTACCATTCAGCCTGGTACGGTGATCAAAGGGGACAAAGTATCAATGGGAACGTTGATCATTGAACGCGGTGCCAAAATAATGGCTCAGGGTACAGCGCAGAACCCAATTGTCTTTACCTCCAACCAAGCTAAGGGAAACCGCAACCCCGGTGACTGGGGCGGCATCATCATCTTAGGAGCAGCACCCATTAACCTGCCAAGTGAGAAGGCAAAAATTGAAGGCGGTGTGAACCGTCCTTATGGTGGCACTAACGCCGCTGACAACTCTGGCGTGCTGAGCTATGTGCGCATTGAGTTCCCTGGTATTGCTTTCCAACCAGACAATGAGATTAACGGCCTGACCCTTGGAGGGGTAGGCAACGGCACACAAATTGACCACATCCAGGTCTCTTTCTGCGGTGATGACTCTTATGAGATGTTTGGAGGTACCGTAAACGCGAAATACCTGATTGCTTATAAGACGGTAGATGATATGTTTGACACAGACAATGGCTACTCTGGAAACATGCAGTACCTGTTAGGTATCTCTGACCCAGCTTCAGCAGATGCCTCTGGCTCTAACGGCTTTGAGTCTGATGGAGACGCAGACGGCACAGACAACACCCCAAAAACCTCTGCCGTGTTTTCTAATGTAAGCTTGTTTGGCCCACTGGCCACGGCCAACACCACTGTAAATACCAACTTCAAGAGAGCAATGCACATTAGAAGAAACAGCAACATCTCTGTTTATAATTCTCTCTTTGCAGGCTGGCCGGTTGGTCTCTTATTAGACGGCACCAAAACGCAGGCAAATGCAACCGCCGGCACCCTCAAAATCCAAAATACAGTTATCTCAGGAGTACCAGCCGGCAAAGCACTGACAGTTGAGTCAGGTGGAACCTATGACGTAGCCACCTGGTTTAACGCAACTGCCAAAGCAAATCAAGTTATTGCAGACAACGCTACCTTGGGCATCTCAGGTTCTTTCAACCAGACAACCCGTCCTAATTTCTCAATTGGTACGCAACTGCAGACAGGCGCTTCCTTCACAGGCATGCCAAGCTTCTTTACTACTACGGGCACATACATTGGCGCCTTCGCAAGCGGTCAGGACTGGACAGCCGGATGGGCCAACTTTGACCCTAAAAACACTGACTACTAATCTGTCTAAAGAAAAGGTTGGCCATCAATATGGGTGAGAAATAAAGATGACCAATTACTTTGCCCATGACTTAGTCTCTCATGGGCAGGGGGCCCGCCAGCAATGGCGGGCTTTTTCATTTTCCTGTTACCACCACCAGAGGGAACCCTATAACCAGCTTAAAAGAGTTTCTGTTTTGGGGCTGTTTTCAGAAAAACAGCCCCAAAACAGAAAAAACCTGCTACTGTTCACCTGCGGATTGGGCGCCCTGGCATCTGTCCATGGCAGTATGGGGCTCTATTTTGCAACCTCCCTCACATGGCAAATCCTGTAAAACACAAAGGGCACCCATACGGGTGCCCTAAGGTTCATCCAAACTATAAACTCATTATTGCATTACTGCCTCTTGTTTCTGGGTAGCCATCTTGAACTCAAGATATGCCGCCTTTTGATCAGCCCTTAGCAACTTTAACAGACTGTCTTCAAACCTGATGTCAATGTCTGCCACGTACAAGGCCAAATCATCACTGGCTACCACTGCTTCTGCCTCTCTCAACTCCATTTCCCGCACCTTCTCCAGATTCTTGATCCTGATGAACTGCATCTCTGTCAACTTTAGCGAGTTGAAAAACTGCTGCGACAGGATAGTGGTATTCCCTTTTGCCCCCGGACGATCCTTTGCCATAGAGGTGCCGGCAACAGAAAGTGTCAAGAGGAGAGCAAGGGTAAAGTTTTTCATGATTCAGATAGTTCTTGCGGGGTTTGTGATTCAAAGGTAGACGGAAGAGTGATCCTGTACAGAAACTTTAGACCAGCCCCGGTTTCTACAGGTTAAAGGCTTAAAAACGCAGTCTAATAATTTACAGCGCCACCAAACAGGTCAAAGTCACGGTGAATAGATTTTCTGTTTTGGGCTGTTTGGCAAACTAGCCCA
>NZ_LRMM01000064.1 GCF_001647275.1 Rufibacter ruber
TGGGCTTTTCCGGAATTCCCAAAGTCCAACAGAGACGCATGTAAAGTTATAAGTGGCTACAGGATATAATGGCCAGTCTCTCAGATACAGCCCCGTAAGCTCCCCAAATTAGCACGTTCAGGTGTCTGTAAAGGACGCTGCCAACTACCGCACCAGCTGGGAGAACAACCGCTGCAGGGTTGCCTGAGGATCTTCACACAGCCCCGGGTGAATGGCGGAAAGCTGCACCACTGTACTGCGCGCCGAGGTCAGCCACCGGAACCTGGAGGCAATGGCCTGTTGCCCAATCACCCCGCCCTCTCTCCTGCCGGCGCAAATTTTCACAAACGCCTGTAACCGCTGCTCCAGCTCCTGCACATCCAATTCTCCGGAGAAGACCCGCAGTCTCTCCTCGTTCAGTTTATAGGCTGTCTGCAGGAAACCCTGTGATGCGCAGAACAGAATCACCCCTACATTGAGAAATTCCTCGCGCGCCACACACGGCACCACCCGTATTACGGCATACTCAAATAAGTGCTTTTCTTGCATGTTGCGCGGCGTTAATAAATACCTCAGAATGAGCCAGTCTGGTCTCCAGAAAAGTGACGTAAGCAGCCCGATTTTCCTCTGGCGTAGTGAACGGGGAGTCTGCCCCCGCCAGCCATTCATCTGGCACCAGCGCCACAATGGCTTGGAGCCGCTCAGGGGTCAGGATCTGTTTGAATGCCTGGTCTACCGCCTCCAGCTCACTGGCTTTGGGAAGGAGCACATGGTCTTTGATCTGCACAAATGGCTTTTTGGCCTGCTCTTCCACGTTTGGCCAGGAGTGGTGAAAATAAAAGGCGGCCCCGTGGTCAATCAGCCACAGTTCTTTGTGCCACATGAGCATATTGGTGTTGCGGGCGGTTCGGTCTACATTGACTACCAGACAGTCAAGCCAGACTATCTGTGAGGCCAGCAGCGGGGTCACAGAATTCACCAGGGCATCATAGGTGATGGCCCCGGAGAGATAGTGGAGGCCCAGGTTAAGCCCCTCGCTAAACCGGAGCAGGTCCTGAATCTCCTCATCTGGCTCGGTGCGGCCAAAGGCCTCATCCAGGTGGGCAAACACCAGTTCAGGCACGCGCAACCCCAGCAGGCGGGCTATCTCGCCAGAGATCAGCTCCGCTATCAGAGCTTTGATCCCCTGCCCGGCGCCTCTGAATTTGAGCACGTAGAGAAAGTCATCATCTGCCTCAACAATGGCGGGCAGGGAGCCGCCCCTCCCGCAGCGGGGTGACGTAGCGGGTCACCTGCACGGTCCTAATTTCCGGTGGAGAATCTTTCATAGGCTTGGTCTGTTGGCGGCACCCAATGAAGGAGCCGCCTGCAAAGGTGCCTATTTTCCGCAGAACTTTCAGCCATCTGACACAACCAATCCAGAGACAAACGCCATCCTCTTTTAAAAATGCGCTACTGCCCTCTTCATCGTTAGAGAGGTAAGCGTTATTGTTTAGGTCTACCCTATCCCATCAGCCTCGTTTTCCGTTTTCGCCTGGTTTTGGAAAAACAGGCCGAAAACAGCCGGCTTTTTTACTTTTACCCACAATTGAATTTTCCATTCGGCCACACTACCTGCACTTTTTTTGTAAATTTGAGGTTAGAGCCAAATACCTTGGCCGAGAAGCATGGAATTAGCAAGATTAGAGATTAAAGGCTTTAAGAGCTTCGGCGATAAAGTCACCATCAATTTTGACAGCGGCATTACGGGCATTGTGGGGCCCAACGGCTGCGGCAAGAGTAATATTGTAGATGCCATCAGGTGGGTGCTGGGCGAGCAGAAAACCCGAAATCTGCGCTCAGACAAGATGGAGAGCGTGATTTTCAACGGCACCAAAAACCGGAAGCCGCAGCAGCTCGCAGAGGTGAGCCTTACGTTCAACAACAACAAAGGCATTCTGCCCACCGAGTATTCACAGGTGACCATCACGCGCCGCTACTACCGTTCCGGCGAGAGCGAGTACCTGCTCAACAACGTCACCTGCCGCCTCAAAGACATCAATGACCTGTTCCTGGACACGGGTATCGGGTCAGATTCCTATGCCATCATTGAGCTCAAGATGGTAGATGATATCCTCACCGACAAGGACAACTCCCGCCGGAACCTGTTTGAGGAAGCCGCCGGCATCTCCAAGTTCAAGGTGCGCAAGAAGCAGACCCTCCGCAAGTTAGAGGAAACCGATGCAGATTTGGAGCGCGTGGAAGACGTCTTATTTGAGATTGGAAAGAATTTAAAAAGCCTGGAACGCCAAGCCAAAACTGCCGAGCGATACATTGGGCTGAAAGACGAATACAAGAAACTGAGTTTGGAGTACGCCCGCCGCAACATTGGCCACCATCAGGAGGCGCTGGAGCGGCTGGAAAACGAACTCAAAAAAGAAACCGACCGCAAGGGCGAATATTCTGAGGAACTGGCCGCGCTGGAAGATGCCGTGCAGGAGCAGAAAACGCTGGTAGACCGTACCCAACTGCAACTCCAGAACACCCAGAAAGAAGTACATGAACATACAAGCCAGCTAAGACAGCTGGAAAATGAGATTAAGCTGAAGAGCGAGCGGAATCTTTATTTGAAAGAGCGTGCCCGCACCTTGCACCAGCAGATTAACCAGGACACCGCCAATATCGGGCAGACCGAGGCCAGTTTGGGCCAGCTGCAGAATGACCTGGAGCAGGTGCAGGAAGAACTGTTGATTTCTGAGGAGCAGCTGAACATGACCAAGAAGGAACTGGAGCATGTGAACCAGCAGAAAAACGACCTTCAGAAGGAAATGCAGGAGAAAACCCTTGCCCAGCGCCAGCTGCAGAACGAGGTCTTCTCTCTGAACAAGAACATTGAGATTACCCAGGTCCAAATCCAGACGCACCGCGCCGAACTGGAGCGCATGCAGCAGATGGAAGGCTCTGAAAATCAGCTGGCCGAGCAATACCAATCGGCGCTGGCCGAAACCCAGGAGCAGCTTGAGGAGGCGCAGAGCAAACTGGTGGCCCTGCAGGAAGCTGAGCGGCAGCTGCAGGAGGAAATGACGAAGACGGAGACAACCCTGCAGGAATACCGGCAGCAGCTCATTGACATCAACCGTCAGCTGGACTCCAAGAAAAACCAGTACACGCTCACAAAATCTTTAGTAGACAACCTGGAAGGCTTCCCAGATGCCATCAAGTTTCTGTACAAGTCCAAGACCTGGCAGAAGCCGGCGCCGCTCCTCTCAGACATCATCTCCTGCGACCAGGAATACAAGGCGGTGATTGAGACGTACCTGGAGCCGTACATGAACTTCTTCGTGGTAGACACGCCCACAGATGCCGTGGAGGCCATTCACCTGCTCAACAACCAGAACAAGGGCCGCGCCAACTTCATCATTCTCTCTGAGGTGGAAGACCTGGAAATGCCCGCCACCTTGAGCACGCCCAAGTACAAAGCCGCGCTGGAAGTGGTGCAGGCCGAGGAAAAATACCACTCGCTGCTGCGCTACATGCTCAACGAGGTCTACATCAGCAGCACTTCTGATACGGAGTTGTTCCTGAGCGACGGACGCACGTACATTTTGAAAGACGGCTCGGTGATTAAAAAGCCGTTGAGTTTATCGGGCGGTTCGGTGGGCCTGTTTGACGGCAACCGGCTGGGCCGAAAACAAAATCTGGAGAAGCTGGCCGAAGAACTGGAGGCGCTGAAAGAAGAGCAGGAGCTGATGAAAAGCAAAATCAGCACGCTGCAGCACGTCTTGCAAAACCAGAAAGAATCTACCCAGGCCGAAGCCATACGTTTGCAGGAGCGCGAAATCAATGCGCTGCAACAGGAACTGGTGAGCCACAAGGTGCGGTACGAGCAGTTCCAGCTCAACCTGCAGAACCAGGCCAGCAAAAAAGACGAGCTCTTCGAGAAAATCCAGGAACTGGGCGAAACCTTGGCGGACCTCCTCCCCGACTCTGAAAGCAAGAACCTCACCCTGAAAGGCTATGAAAATGAGCTGCAGGGGCTGGCGCAGTTGCTTGAGAAGCAGAATGAAATCATTACTGAGGTCAGCGGCATCTTTAACCAGGAGAACATCAAGTTCCACCAGTTAAAGAACCGCCTGCAGAGCATTCAGCAGGAACTGGCCTACAAGCAGAAAACGGTGATGAACCACCAGGAGCGCCTGGTGCAGCTGCAAGATGAACTGGCCAAGGCCGAAGATGAAACCGTGGCCCTGGAGCAGTTCGTGGAAGATCAGACCGCCCTCTTAGAGGAAGGCATGGTGGCTCGCAAAGACATGGCCCGCGAACTGGACGAGGTGGAGAAAGCCTATTTCCAGCTGCGCGGTGAGGTAGATGAGAAAGAGAAAACCATACGCGAGCTGCAGCGCAAGAAGCAGAACACAGATGAGGTGTTCCAGAGCATGAACCAAGCCATCACCGACACCCGCATCAAGCTGGTGGCCGTGATTGAGCGCCTCTCGGCGGAATTCAACATGAGCCCGGAAGAACTGGCCGAGGCCCCGTCTGAGAAGCTGGACATCAGCAACGAGGAACTGAGCCAGCAGGTAAGCACCATCAAGCAGAAGCTGGACAACGTGGGCCCGGTGAACCCCATGGCCGCCGAGGCGTACCAGGAAATTGAAACCCGACACCAGTTCATCTTGTCTCAGAAGAATGATCTGGTAGATGCCAAGCAGCAGCTGCTGGATACCATTGCCGAGATTGACACCGTGGCCAAGGAGAAGTACCTGACCGCCTTTGACCAGATCAAGGAGAACTTCATCCGGGTGTTCCGCTCGCTGTTCACCGAGGAAGATACCTGTGATTTGTACATCGCAGACCCTAGCAACCCGCTGGAATCAAAGATTGAAATCATGGCCCGCCCTAAAGGCAAACGCCCGTTGACCATTAACCAGCTGTCTGGCGGCGAGAAAACCTTGACGGCCATCTCCCTGCTGTTTGCTATCTATCTCTTGAAACCGGCTCCGTTCTGTATCTTTGATGAGGTAGACGCGCCCCTAGATGATGCCAACATTGACAAGTTCAACAACATTGTCAAGAAGTTCTCTGGTGAATCTCAGTTCATTGTGGTGACCCATAACAAACGCACCATGGTGTCTACTGATGTGATTTACGGCATTACCATGCTGGAGGCAGGTGTGTCACGGGTGATCCCGGTAGATTTACGTGAACTAGCCCCAGAACCAGACCAGGTTGAGGCAATGTCGGCGTAAATTTTTGGCGTTTCCGGGCTGTTTTTCTGAAAACAGCCCGGAAACGCATTCAATTCCTAATCACGCAAATGAGAATTGAGTATGAAACGAGGCGGTGCCTAGTCTCTACATCTTCTAAAATAAAAGAGCGTTTTTGGCCTGCTTTTCTGAAAACAGGTCAAAAACGCTCTTTTTGTTTACTATAATACTTTCTTAGCGTACGCCTTGCGCCGGGTACTTAGGGGTAACGGTGCGGTAGAAAGCTTTGATTTTCTCCAGGTCAGCCTCATAATCGCCGGTAGGGTAAATGATAGGACCTATCCCTGCCTCTTTTTTAGCATAGTCCAGAAATCCCAGAACAATAGGCACCCCGGCTCCCATGGCGGCATGATAAAACCCTTTTTTCCAGCGGGGCTGGTATTTACGGGTCCCTTCGGGGGTTACCATCATGATCATCTGCTCATGGTCTTTGAACAGGTCTACCATGAAACTGACCAGGTTGTTGTTCTTCTTCCGGTCAACGGGAATGGCACCCATAGAACTGATCAGGTTCCCAATGGGGAAGAAAAAAGCCTCTTTCTTGATGGTCATCCTCACGGGAATATCCATTAGGTAAAAAGCGGCTCTGGAGTATACAAAATCCCAGTTGCTGGTATGGGGTGCCGCAATCATAACGGCTTTTTTAAGGTCAGGGGGAATGTTGCCTTTTAGCTTCCAGCCGGCAACTTTAAATATGATCTTGGATAACAGTTTCCCGAACATTTTCTTTTAATAGCAGAACAGGCTACAATATTACGAAAAAAACCAGCCGGTTTGGCTGGTTTTCTTTAAGAAGCCCCACTATCTGAGCAGCGCCAGTTTGCGCTCCCTGAAAAGATAAATTTGCAGGCCCAAGTTCAGCGACGGGCCAAACTTGGTGAGGTAGCTGTTCTCTCCTCCAGACGCTCGCTTTTCTTTATACCGGGCCACCATGATGGCCGGTTCAATGGCCACCTTTGGGTTAATAAACATGGCATATCCTATCCCTCCCTTCAGTTCTGAGATATTGGTTTTACGTGAGTTAGCCTCGTTGTTTTTTCCAACAGAATAACTGGCTTCCCCAAAAATACCATTGTTCAGGTAATACCGCACAAACGGGCCTACCAGCAGATACGTCTGGCGCGTGTCACTGCCGCCGTCTGTAGAAGTGCGGGTATGGTTGAGGGTGGCTCGCCCCCCTATGGCCACATCATGCAGAATGAAATAGCCCGCCTTTACATCAAAGTCAAACTGCTGCTCTGAGCTGGAGATTTCCTGACTGCCAAAGTTGTTGTTTACATCCCGGTAGGCACCGGTTATGCTCCCGCCTACCATGACAGATCGTTGAATGATCTTAGCGGGAATTAAGGTACCTCTGTTTTCTTGCGCCATAGCCTTTGAAAAACTCAGAAGTACCAGGAGAGAGTATATTGCTTTTTTCATATAACCAATGTTAAGATGACCCTGATCTTTTTTTTGGTTTATACGAAGCAACACTTCTAATATTTATACCTTATTCAAAGTATATAATAGCACTATATCTTGATTTTAATCTTTATTACTCTTCCATTACCAGCGCTTGAATCTCTTTGTAAAGCAACAGGGTGTACTCATACCCAATCTCAAAAATCTCCTGTGCTTTGTTAAGGGCGTAGATGTGGTACTCCTTCAGTTTAGGCGGCTCCAGAAAAAGATCACAGTAAGCAATGCGGGGCCTGACATTGGCATTTAGGGCGAGGTGGAAAATGCGCTCTGTCACCTGCCGTATGCCGGGTATTTCTGAATTATGGGGTGTGGGGTTGGCATGTACCCCTATAATTTTGTCACATTCACCCGTAAGGCATTCCACGGGCAGGTTGTTGGCTATACCGCCGTCTACCAGCTGCTTCCCTTGCCAGGAGACTGGTTTAAACAACACTGGCACCGCCGAAGACGCCATTAATGCCTGCACCAAAGACCCCTCTGTGAAATAGACGGTGGTGCCCTCCACCAGGTCTAACGCTGATACAATGACTTTGCAGGAAAGGTCAGCGAAGGTTTTGCCTTGCAGGTGCTGTTCAAAGATTTTCTGCAGGGCCAGGTTGTGCAGCACACCCTTGTTCAGGGCTGGCTTGATCAGTTTAGGGACATTCAGCTCCTGTACCAGCCGCAGCACCTCCTCCGGGGAGTACCCCGCCGAAAGGAAAACAGCGGTAATGGCCCCTGAACTCACCCCAGAGATGACATTGATGGGAACATTTAATTCCCGCAGCGCTTTCATCACCCCCAAATGAACCACCCCGCGGGCAGCGCCACCAGAGAGACACAGCCCCAACCGCATAGGTTACAGCTCTGAGAACTTAAAGATCTGGTCTACCCGCACCCCCTTCTCTGTATGCTTTACGGTACAGCACTCATTGGAGGCATCATGCTCAAAGAACAGCACCCACTGCTCATCGGCGGCCTTGTTCAGAAAGATCTCCTTCTCCCGGAGGGTGAGCAACGGACGGGTATCATACCCCATCACGTACGGCAACGGCAGGTGCCCCACTGAAGGCAGCAGATCAGCCATGTAGCAAAGTGTATGTCCTTTGTACTGAAGCCGCGGCACCATCATCTTATCTGTGTGCCCATCTACGTACGTTAACCCGAAGCCTGGCAAAAACTCCTCCTGCCCTACCGGTATAAACTTGAGTTGCCCGCTCTCCTGAATTGGAAGAATATTCTCTTTGAGGAAACTGGCCTTCTCCCGCGGGTTAGGCTGGGTGGCCCACTGCCAATGGTCTTCATTGGTCCAGTAGGTGGCGTTTGGGAAAACCGTTTCCAGTTTTCCGCCGGCACCATATTTCACGGAACCGCCGCAATGGTCAAAGTGCAGGTGGGTGAGAAACACATCGGTGATATCGGCAAAGCCGAAACCAGCCTGCCGGAGGGAATTCTCCAGGGAGGCATCACCGTGCAGGTAGTAGTGGCTGAAGAATTTGGCGTCTTGCTTGTCACCAATGCCGTTGTCAATGAGCACCAGCCGGTTCTGAGTCTGGACCAGCAGGCAGCGCATGGCCCAGGTGCAGAGGTTGTTCTCATCTGCGGGGTTGGTACGCTGCCAGATGGTTTTGGGCACCACCCCAAACATGGCACCCCCATCTAGTTTAAAGTTGCCGGTTTCAATTGGGTAAAGCGTGAACGACATAGGCTTGCGTTTTGCGTCTGTTTTAAGAAAAAGAGGCCAAAAACAGAAACTACTCTGTCACCACCCCCATCTCACTGAATTTCTCAATGCGGGACATGATACGGTCTTCTGGCGACTGGGCCTCTAACTCAGCAATGGTCTCCAGAATCTTTTTCTTGAGGGTTTTCACCATTTTCTCCGGGTTAACGTGCGCCCCCCCCAGCGGCTCTTTGATGATGCCATCTACCAGCTTGTTGCCTAACATGTCTTTGGCGGTAAGTTTGAGGGCCTCAGCCGACTGCTCTTTGTAGTTCCAGCTTCGCCAAAGGATAGTGGAGCAGTTCTCTGGCGAGATAACTGAATACCAGGAGTTCTCCAGCATGTACACGCGGTCGCCAATGCCAATACCCAACGCTCCACCGGAGGCGCCTTCCCCAATAATGATACAGATTACCGGCACCTTGAGCATGAACATCTCCTTGAGGTTGCGGGCAATGGCCTCGCCCTGGCCGCGCTCTTCGGCCTCCAGCCCCGGGAACGCGCCGGGGGTGTCAATGAGGGTCACAATGGGCTTGTTGAACTTCTCAGCCAGCTTCATGAGGCGCAACGCCTTGCGGTACCCTTCAGGGTTGGCCATCCCGAAGTTGCGGTACTGGCGCTCCTTGGTGTTGCGGCCTTTCTGCTGGCCAATGAACATGATGGTCTTGCCGTCTACTTCGCCAAAACCGCCTACCATGGCTTTGTCATCCCGCACGTTGCGGTCGCCGTGCAGCTCTATAAAAGAAGTGGTGAGCTGGTTGATATAGTCTAACGTATAGGGGCGCTCCACGTGACGGGAGAGCTGCACCCGCTGCCAACGGGTGAGGTTGGCGTAGGTTTCCTTCTTGAGTATCTTGATCTTTTCTTCTAACGCCTGCACCGCCTCGGTTACGTCTACCTGACTTTCAGCGGCCAATTTCTTCATCTCAGCTAGCTTTCCTTCTAACGAGGCGATAGGTTGTTCAAAATCTAACAGCATAGTGTTGCGTCTTGAGTCTTGCTTTTGTGTGACTACAAAGGTAAACGAAACTTACGATCTTTAGTACAAGGTATTTTAAGGGGACAGACGCAAATTTTTTCGGTTTGAAAATGAACAGGTTAGTCCTGTTTCAGTTTTTCTTTCACACTTTTTCGCCCCTTGCTGTTGCGTGGTAATATTTCACCCGCCATATTTGCACCATCAAAACGGAGATAGTTGGTCTCCGGAAGATGTTGGTCCGGTAGTTCAGTTGGTTAGAATGCCGCCCTGTCACGGCGGAGGTCGCGGGTTCGAGTCCCGTCCGGACCGCTAGAAGCCCCTCAAGAAATTGAGGGGCTTTTTTTATGCCCTCCTTTCCCTGCGTTTCCCTTACCTGCCCCGTGCTCATTGTTCCTGGCACTGTGTATTTATAAGCTGTTATCAATTTCTTTTTGGTTTCAATTTAACTGGCTCGTACTCGCATCCCTCCTGCATCAGTTTTTTTTATTACCCGCCATCCTGAATTAATTCAGGGGTAAGCACCACCTATGACATCGTTTTGGGGCTGTTTTCAGAAAATCAGCTCCAAAACAGAAGCTGATTTCTTTGACAGGCAAAGCCTGTGATTTGTAGCCCCATTGATGAAAAAAAATACGTTAGCCCGTTTGAGTTTACCCACCTCTGCTTTGAGGCTTTCTTCTCTTTGCCTGGTCCAGGTTAAGGTTTTGCATGGTTAGGAGTTGCTTCTGTTTTTGGCCTGTTTTCCTGAAAGTAGGCAAAAAACAGAACAGAATATCAGTGATTCTTTACAGGCAACAGCTTACATAGAGGCTATTTCCTAAAGGCGTGCCAGAACCTGATCAGAGTACCTCCTCTTGCTCTCAGAAAGGGTGAGCATGACACAACCAGTTACTTTCACCAGACAAGACGCTTTAATGGAAGAAAAAAAATCAACCAGCTTCTGAGTTAGAAGCACTCCCCTGCTACTTTGTTCCATGGGCAAAACAGGCTTGTAACTTGCTAACTATTACCCTACTAGTGCTTGTAGCTGTTTTAGGCCTGTTTTACAGAAAAGAGATCTAAAACAGAAATGTGTGCTGGCGCTGCATTTTTTTTCTCTTTTAACTCCCCTGCTCTTGCATCATAATATTAAACTCCCCATATTTGCACCATCAAAACGGAGATAGTTGGTCTCCGGAAGATGTTGGTCCGGTAGTTCAGTTGGTTAGAATGCCGCCCTGTCACGGCGGAGGTCGCGGGTTCGAGTCCCGTCCGGACCGCTAGAAGCTCCTCAAGAAATTGAGGGGCTTTTTTTATGCCTTCTTTCCGCATCACGCCTTTTCTCATTAGAGAAAAGGCCAAAGAAATTCCAGCCCCAGGAGCTTCTATCTACGGTCCATCACTGTTCCAGAAGAAACCACGGCTTTAAAAGCCTCTTGTACCCACCCAAGCCATGCGTGCTGTATTCAAGCCTGAAAACCGCCACTCCCATGCCACCTGGCCAAGCAGAATCACTGTTTCCAGGCTTCGCCTTACTGAATGCTCCTATTACTTAGAAAGGGTTAGTGGCCAAACAGGTTTTAACTTCAGAGTTGGCGGGAAAAAGCAAGGTTCTGCTTAAGCTAAATGGTAGTAGCTTTCACACCCTACCTATGACAAATTTCAGCCACTCCTCATGAACAGGAAACAGCTTCTGCAAGGCAAGCAAGTAGGTTAAATTGTGAGGTAGAAACTAGTAAGCAGCAACAGGGGAGTTCCTGAAAAGACCAGCCCTACTACCCAACAATGATGTTTGATTCTTTTAAAATACTCCTATTTTCAGGCGCAAAGCCAGGTAATACATGGGACCTGACCATCCAGCCGCAGCCTGCTCCTTCCAGAAAGGCTCACCTAAGATATATTCAAATTATAGTTGGTTGAAAATTTCAAACGTGCCGTCAGAGAAGCATACAATCACTTTCACAGGAACCCTCCCGTTACCCGCAGGCCCAGATGGCACTTGTGCTTGTGACTCTTCTCCCCCTTGAACTTTTTCCTGTAGCTCTACCTTTTTCTGCAGATGTGGGGCTGAGTCTTCCGGAGAAAGCGCAGCAGGAATTTGCTGCTGGATCAAAGAGGGCTTAGCTACTTCTCTTAGCATTTCGCCATTTCCTAACAGGAGCCACAAGGGGTTCACTTCCTCAAAGCGGGCCAGCAATTTTTGCACAACCTCCAGACTCACCTTATTCCGGGCAGAGAGTATGTGGCTCATTACCGGGCGCGCCACTCCTATTTCATCGGCAAAGGCGGCGGGGCCCAACCCGCTCCAGTCCATTAACTCCTTTATCTTAGGTAAGAGATCACTCATGTGTACATTGTATTACAACTGTGGCAAAAGAGATGGCCTATACTCCTCTAAAACAATAAACGGTTGGTCCTTCTGTTGACAAGTAGCTTATTTCACCCAAACGTCAGGCTGAAGACAAACTACCTATTTACCTTATTTACAGATTATTATTACAAACGTCACCTCTCTGATTTATGGGAGCAGTATTTACTGTTTACAAAAACAAGAGGCTGTTTACAAATGTAAAACATTTGTAAACAGGTTTTCCTATTCACTTTGAATTACTTTTAAGGGATATAGGTAAAGTATATTCCATTGAAATCCGGATTTGATATATCAGGAAGCATACTGAAGATGAGGCTGAGGTGTGGTGACACAATGACACTGGTCTCAACTATTCCTTTTTCAAGGGAGAAGGAAGGCGCCAGTGCTTGTCATTTTCAAAATGAATGGGCAGAAGCTTCAGCTTCTTTCCTTCCGCAGATTAGCCAGAGTTGCAGATGGAAATGAGGTTCAACAGCTTTGGCCTAAGGAGAACCTTTTTTAGGCAGAGGCCGGCATTTTGTACACTTCCGCTGCTTATCAAATTTCACCTACAAAAAAGAGACCGTAAGAATGCTGCTCAAAACATGAGCAGCATTCTTACGGTCTCTTTTTCAAGAAGACCTTCTAGCTGGAGAGATCTTAGAATTATTTAAAATAGGCTAACTCCAAATCCCGATCATGCCCGTACAGGTCATCCCGGAAATGGATAGCTCCGTTGTCATCTACCCAAGAAGTAAAGTACACAATGTACACCGGCACCTTGGCAGAGAGGTTAACGTATTTTTCCTCCCCTCCGTGCATGGCGGCTTTGATGGCAGAAGAGGTCCATTTCTTCTGATCTTTGAGCAGGTACTGGGCCAGTTCAAAAGGTTTTTCAATTCTGATACAGCCGTGGCTAAACCCTCTTTCTGTCTGGTTGAACAAATGGTCTGACGGGGTGTCATGCAGATACACGTTGTGTTCATTGGGGAAGATGAATTTGACAAACCCCAACGGGTTCTTTTTTCCTGGCCGCTGCCGAACGCGGTATTTGAAATTCTCATCTACGGTAGTCCAGTCAACTGAGGAGGCGGGCAACACCTCCACCTGGTTGTTGCCTATGTCTTTCACCAGCTCCATATCATTACTGGCTAAATAATTGGGATTACGGGCCTGGGCGGGGGCAATCTCTTCACGCAAGATCTGTGGGGTGATGTTCCAGAATGGGTAGAACACTATATACTCCAGTTTATCACTAAAGACAGGGGTGGCATGCATTTCTTTCCCTACCACCACTTTCATGGTCAGCACCTCCTTGCCCTTCTCCCGCACATGCAGGGCATACTCCGGTATGTTTACAAAGATATATTTGTCTTCAAACCGCTTGGGTACCCAGCGCCAGCGCTCCATGTTAATAATAATCTGGTCAATACGTTCCTCAATGGGCACGTTCATAACCCGCAGGGTCTCCCCGCCCACAACGCCGTCTGGTTTCAGGCCGTGGCGTATCTGGAAGTGTTTGACCGCGTCGGCCAGCTCTTTGTCATAAAGGGTAGATTTATTGGCTTGGGCAGCGGCTTTCCCCAAAATGCGGTGCCGCAGTGCCAGCACCGCTTGTGAAGAGTCATTTGGCTTGAGCGTTTTAGCAATGCCCTCAATTTTAGGCCATCCGCCCTCCTGCTTGGCCAAACGGTAGTTCTTCAGGGCTTCCCGTAGTCTGATGTACCCGGGGTGCAACGCCTCAAACTCATAGTAGGGATAGCGGCTCTCCCGCTCCTTCAGAATGGTTTGCAGGGCCTTGTGCAGCTTAATCTTGTTCTTTTTCACCTCCCACTCAATGTTGTCCATGCTTCTGGGGTCAACCGTTCCGCGGTAAAAATCAGAGGCATAGTTAAAATAGGAGGCCGTGAGCGCCACGTCAATATCCTCCTGGAGCTTATGGCGGCTGGAGTCATTCTTGGCCTGCTCCAGTGACTGGAACATGGCTGGCAAGTCTTTCACCAGATAATCACGGGGGTTAAGCCCTTCTTTATGTGACTGCTTAATGACCTCCACAAATTTGAAGGCCTGCGGCACCAGCGCACCTTCCTTAAACCAGGCAAACTTATAGCCCCGTTCCCGGTAGAACAGTTTCATCAGGGACAGGTGCTCTTTAAACTCAGGCTCCTGCTTCACATAGTTCACTACAAACACACTGTCTGTGGCTTGCGGAAAATTCTGGGCGGCGGCCCGGGCAATCTTCTTCTGTTGTTTTTCCCCAGATTTGGCACAGGCGCTTAGCAGCAGCAGTACCATGGTCAACATCAGCAGAACTCTCGTATAGGGTGTATTTGCATTCATATAGGTGGTAGCATTCATATGGATAGGGGTTTATACTGATTCACAGAAATTAAGTTAGGCGCAAAACCTATCAAAAATTAGACAAAACAAATAAGCGTATATCCAGATATAGCGTAATTAAAATAAAGCAACCCAAAGGCGCTATCTCTATGACATTCAATTTCCATGCCTTTCTTTTTACACCATCCGGTATATTGCATGTAAAATCTACAACTAAACACATACCCATCTGCTCAGATGTGATAGCACACTTCATGCTTAACATAAAAAAGAATGGACTTAACCAATATACCCCACCCCATAGACCCCCACAGCTTTTCCCAACCGGCTCAGGCCCGCATCACCCACGTTGACTGGGAGTTAACCGTTGATTTTGACAATCAGAAGATTACGGGAAAAGGAAACTACACCCTCGCCCACCATGCTGCCTCAGAAGTAATTCTAGACGTGCACGGGCTAACGGTGCAGAAAGTGGTTACTAGTGCCGGGCAGGAGGTGGCGTTCACCCTCACCCCTGCAAAACCTTTTCTGGGCCAGGGGCTGGTGATACCGTTACCGGAAAACACCTGCCGCCTCACCATCTTCTTTGAGACCACCCCGGCCTCAGCGGCGCTGCAATGGCTGGCGCCCAGCCAGACTGCCGGCAAGCAGCACCCGTTCCTGTTCACCCAGTCGCAGGCGATTCTGGCCAGAACCTGGCTACCCTGCCAGGACAGCCCCAGCGTCCGGTTCACTTACACCGCGCGGTGAAAGTACCGGTGCACCTGCTGCCCCTGATGAGTGCCGAGAATCCGGAGCAGAAAAACGCCACGGGGGAGTATTTCTTCCAGATGGAGCAGCCCATTCCCTCGTACTTGCTGTCATTAGCCGTGGGTGATCTGGCGTTTGCCCCGGTGGGGGAAAGATGCGGCGTGTACGCCGAACCCGTCTCCTTACCCCAGGCGGCCCATGAATTTGCCCAGACGGAAGAAATGCTCCTGGCCGCCGAAGCCTTGTACGGCCCCTACCTCTGGGGCAGGTACGACCTGCTGGTGCTGCCGCCCAGCTTTCCGTTTGGCGGTATGGAGAACCCCCGGCTCACCTTTGTCACCCCTACCATCATAGCCGGCGACCGCTCCCTCACCAGCCTCATTGCCCATGAACTGGCCCACTCCTGGTCCGGGAACCTGGTGACCAACGCCACCTGGAATGATTTCTGGCTCAATGAAGGGTTTACGGTCTACTTTGAACGCCGCATCATGGAGAAACTGGAGGGACCGGCTTACGCTGAAATGCTGCACTCGCTGGGCTATCAGGACCTGCTGCACACACTTGAGGAAATGAAGGGCACCCCCGGTGATACCCGTCTCCGGCTGTCTCTGGAAAACCGTGACCCGGACGAAGGCTTAACCGAGATAGCCTATGAAAAGGGAAACCTGTTCCTCTGCCACCTGGAGCAGCTGGTGGGCCGGGAGAAGTTTGACGCCTTTGTGTCCCACTACTTCCGTACGTTCCGGTTCCAGTCTATGGATACCGCGCGTTTTGTCCTGTTTTTGGAAAAGGAGCTCCTAAACGGAAACCAAGAGCTGCAGGAGAAGGCGAAGGCCCAGGCCTGGATCTACCAGCCCGGCCTGCCACCCGGCGCCCCTGCCCCGCGCCGCGGCCCTGTTTGCGAAAGTGGAGGCGCAGCTCCGGCTTTGGCAGGCGGGCACCCCCGCCGCTGAACTGCAGACCGGCACCTGGAGCAGCCATGAGTGGCTCCATTTCCTTCGGGCTTTGCCCGAAAACATTTCTGCGAACCAACTGGAGGCGCTGGACCAGGCATATGGGTTCACTGAATCTGGCAATGCTGAACTGTTGGCGCAGTGGCTCCTGCTGGCTGTTAAAGCAGATTACCCGCCTGCCGCCCCCGCCCTGGAGGAATTCCTTACCCACGTGGGCAGACGCAAGTTCCTGGTGCCGCTGTACACGGCGCTGCTCCAGACCCCGGCCGGGACTCAGAAAGCCCAACAGATTTCCAGCGTGCCCGCCCCAACTACCATGCCGTTACAGCGGGCACGCTTGCCGGCCTGCTGAAAGGCCGCTAATTGGCGTTTTTCTGTTTTGGGGCTGTTTTGGCCAAAATAGCCCCAAAACAGAAAACAAAAAGGCCGATGTCTCCATCGGCCTTTTTTTATAGGTGGGCAGGGCCCGGTTATTATTCTGCCTTCTTGTTGATGGTAGACTCAGCCAGGAACGTCAGTTTCTCGTCGGTCTTCTTTTCCTCGCTCAGGGTCTCCTGCAGCAAGTTCAGCACTTCGGTCTCCCCTAAGAACTTGGCGTAGGTGCAAACGGTACCGTACCCGGCAATCTCATAGTGCTCCACACGCTGGGCGCAGGCAATGAGACCGGCATCCATCACAGAGGCCTCTGCGTCTTCTTCCATAAAGGAGTTGGCCTCTTTGATCAGGCCCTCCATGGCTTTGCATTTCTCGCCACCGGCTTTCTCTCCCAGAATTTCAAAGCATTTGTCCAGACGCTGGATCTGCTCTTCGGTTTCTTTGATATGTGCCTTGAAGGCGGCTTTTAATTTTGAGTCAGAGGCTTTCTCCATCACCAGTGGCAGCGCTTTCTCCAATTGTTTCTCAGCGCTGTACAGGTCCTGGAGTTCGTGAATAAACAGGTCTTTTAATGATGATAATTTACTAGCCATAGTTTTATGTGTTATCTGGTTTAGTTTAGAAGTCTATACGCAGGCCGGGCCTGGTAGTTTGAAGAAAATCCAAAGGAGCATATTAATTTTGGGTAAACTTTTAGCCGCCAGACCGGGTACATGTACCCGCAGCAGCCACTGTTTCACCCTTACCCTAAACGCATGGTTACACCCGAAATCGCTCCCAAAGGAACCCTCATCGCCATAGGCGGAAGCGAAGACAAAGGCACTTTCCCAAGGTCTAAGAAACGTTTTCACCTGAATTTTTTTGAACTGGGAATCCTGAAGCGGGTGATTGATGCCATGGGGGGCGTGCAGGCCAGGATAGAGGTCATCACCACCGCCTCTATGATCCCAGAGGAGGTGGGGGCCATGTACCTGAGCGCCTTTGGGGTGCTGGGCTGCCAGCAGGTAAACGTGCTGGACATACGGGAAGAGGAAGACGCCCTGAAACCCGAAAACCTGGAGCGGCTCCGGCAGGCCAGCGGCGTCATGTTCTCGGGCGGCGACCAGTCCCGCCTGTCCCGCATCTTCAACGGCAATGCCTTTCACCAGATTCTGCTGGACCGCTACAAACAGGAGCCGGGGTTTGTGATTGCCGGCACCAGCGCCGGGGCCATGGCCATGTCTGACATCATGATTAAGGGCGGCAGCAGCACCCGCTCCTTATTAAAGGGTGCCGTGAAGCTGGACCGGGGCCTGGGGTTTCAGCAGAACGTGATCTTTGACTCTCACTTTGTCAAGCGCGGCAGGTTTGGCAGGCTCATGGAGGCGGTGGCCACCCATCCGTTTAAAATAGGCATAGGCCTGGGCGAAGACACCGGCGTCCTGATCAGAGAGGGCAACATCATTGAAACCATTGGCTCCAATCTGGTCATTGTGGTTGACGGGCACCACATCAGGCACAACAACACCTCATACGCCTCTGTTGGCACGCCGCTTTCCATTGAGAACCTGCTGGTACACGTGCTGGCCTACGGCAATTACTATAACATAAAAGAGCGCAAGTTCTGTCACCAAAGCCAGGAGTAAACCACGGCACTCAACCTAAGCATTCTGTTTTGGGCCTGTTTTTGGAAAAACAGCCCCAAAACGCATTCCCCGGGTTGGTGTTCTTGTTTGGAAAAGACCGGCGCTTGTCTCATCTTGTCTGGTCAACTGCCCAAATATATGGAGGTACTTTCACTGCACTTAGGGGTCTCCCATTTCGCAACGCCCCCGGCGGCCACCCAGGCCCTGCAGGCGGCCCTGTCACAGCCCAACCAATACGGACCCACAGAGGGCATTGCCGCCTTGCGGGAAGCCATAGCCCAACGGTATCAGGAAGATGAAGGCATTTCTGTTACGGCAGAGCAGATTCTCATCACCCACGGCACCAAACACGCCCTGCACCTGTACCTCAGCTGCCTGCTCACCCCCGGGGCCGAAGTCATTGCCCCCGCCCCCTACTGGTTTGCTTTTCCGGAGATTGTGCGGCAGGCAGGCGGACAGCTGGTTTCCCTCCCGGCCAACCCGGCAAAGCATTATGCGCTGGACGTGCAGGCGCTACGGGAGAGAATTACACCCCAGACCCGCCTGCTCCTTCTCACCAACCCCGGCAACCCCACCGGCAAAGTCTATTCCCCAGAAGAGCTGCACGCGGTGGCGCAGCTGCTGGAGGAGTACCCGCAGCTGCACGTGCTTTCAGACGAAATCTATGACGGGCTGGTCTTCCCGCCTGCTAAGATGCGGAGCCTTTTACAGTTTGAGCCCCTGCGCAACAGGATAGCGGTGGTCAACGGTTTCTCCAAATCTTTTGCCATGGCGAACTGGCGCGTGGGTTATCTCATTGCCCCCGCCCCGCTCCTTCAACAGGCAACGCACCTGCAGCACCAGCTGATTGGGGGCGTCTCCCCCCTGAACCAGCTGGGGGCGGCCGCGGCCATGCACAACCGGCACGCCCTCTGGCAGAGTTACCGGCAGGACCTGCTCCCAAAGCGGCAGAAGGTTTTAGAGGCGATTGGGCAGCTACCCAACCTGCAGGCCAACGTGCCGGATGCCGGCTATTATGTTACCTTAGAGATAGAGAACTGCCTACAGGCGGCCAACCCCCGCTCCCCGTTTCAGTTGGTGGAAGAATGGGCCGCCGCCCTGAAAGACCAGCAGGGGCTGGAGGTACTGCCTGCCACCAACATGGGCATGCCTTCCACCGTGCGTATGTCCTATGCCCTCCCTGCCCCTGAATTAGACGAGGCGCTGTCGCGGCTCAGAGCGTTTGTCTCCTAACCCATACTTTCTGTTTTAGGGCTGATTTTCTGAAATCAGCCTCAAAACAGAAAAACACTCCTCCCCTGCCTATCACGCCCCACTTCTTCCGGCAAATGCTGTTCTTGGTTTCCCAGGACAAATGTCTGCGGGAAGAGCGGGAAAATACCCGTAGCTTTGCGGCTTTATTTCTAAAGCTGTGATTTTCTCTCCTCTTTACCGTAAAGAATATAAAAGTATTTTCTGGCTCGCCTACCCCGTGGTGCTGAGCCAGCTGGGCCACATTCTGGTGAGCGTGGCAGACAGCGTCATGGCCGGCCGTATTGGAACGGTACAGTTGGCGGCGGCGTCACTGGGGAACAGCATCTTCACCATTGTGCTGGTGTTTGGGCTGGGCATTTCGTTCAGCATCACCCCGCTGGTGGCCCGCGCCGATGGCCGTAAAAACCACACCCGCATTGCCCTGGTGCTCCTGAACGGCATCTTCCTGAACACCCTGGTGGGCATTGTGCTGTTCCTCGCTTTCTGGGCGCTCTCCCCGTACATTGCCTACCTGAACCAGCCGGAGGCGGTGGTGCGGTTGGCCATCCCGTACGTGAACGTGCTGTTCTTCTCAATGGTGCCGCTCATGGTGTTCCAGGCGTTTAAACAGTTTGCAGAGGGTCTCTCCCTGACCAAGCAGTCTATGTTCATCTCCATTTTTGCCAACGTGCTGAATGTGGGGCTGAACTATGTGCTCATTTATGGCAAATTGGGGCTGCCGGCCATGGGGCTGCTGGGCGCGGCCTGGGCCACCTTTATCTCCCGCGTCCTGATGGCGCTGATGATGGGCGGCTATGTGTTGCTTTTCCCAAGGTTTGCCCGCTACCGGCATTTCATGCGGCGGCAGAACCTGTCCTGGGCGCACATGTTCACCATGGTGAAACTGGGACTGCCCATTTCCTTGCAGATGATCTTTGAAATGGGGGCGTTCAGTTTTTCAGCGGTGATGATTGGCTGGATTGGCGCCCGTGACCTGGCCTCCCACCAGATTGCGTTGAACGTGGCCTCAGTAACCTACATGATGGCCAGCGGTATTTCAGCGGCGGCCACCATTAGGGTGGGAAAATTACGGGGAGCCGGAGATATGAAAGGGGTACACGTGGCCGGGTACAGCAGCCTGGTCATGGGTGCCCTGTTCATGGCCGCCAGTGCTACGCTCATCATTCTCTGCAAAGACCTTATTCCGCTGTTCTATGTGAAAGATGATGCGGCGGTGCACGCGCTGGCGGCCCAGCTTCTCATCATAGCGGCTATTTTTCAGCTCTCAGACGGTGTGCAGGTGGTAGGGCTGGGGGCGCTGCGGGGCCTGGAAGACGTGAAAGTTCCCAGCATGATCTCGCTGTTCTCCTACTGGCTCATTGCCCTGCCGCTGGGCTATGGCCTGGGCTTCTGGCTTGATTTAGGGGCGAAGGGGATTTGGCTGGGGCTGTTTACAGGGCTCACGTTTGCGGCAGTCTTACTTTTCTTCCGGTTCAGGCGGTTCAGCCCAAGATAATTTTGTAACTTAGGGATAATCAGGAAACTCATTTTAAGTTTGATTGTGTTACCGAGGCAGCTATGTCATTATCCTTTATTTCGCTGTGGCTAAGCACGCTGCTGTTTAGTCCTTCGCCCGCCGCTAAACCCGAACCTAAACCCGCCGCTGTGGAGGCCTCTGTGAGCATGATTCCCTGGTCTGGCCAGAAGCGCCTGACCTGGGATGATTTTGCCGGAAGCCCCGCCTCTGAGAACCAGCACCATGCCCTCACCTCTACCAACATGGAGATGAAGGTAAAGTGTGAAAAAAACCAGTTGAAGTTCAGGGTGGAGGCCGTGTTCAACCCGCGGGAGTCCTGGACCAAGAACCGGAAATCTGCGGCCTTACTGGCCCATGAGCAGCTGCACTTTGACCTGACTGAACTGCATGCCCGTATGCTGCGCAAGCGCCTGGCAGAGCTGCCCAATGCCTGCTCCCGCGGCGCCGCAGACTTGAACCGCTACGCCAACGAAGCCTTCACCAACTGGCATAAGGAACAGGATCTTTATGATTCACAGTGCCACCACGGGCTGGACAAAGCCAGGCAGCAGGAATGGGTGGAGAATGTGGCGGCCCGCCTGCAGGAGCTGGAGCAGTACGCCAGTTAAACCGCCTGCCCCACTACAAATACACAAATGCGTTTTGGGGCTGTTTTTGTAAAAACAGCCAAAACGCATTTCCCATCTATTCTGCCTTACAGTTTCTCCAGATCTTTAGACGCTGGGCCTGCCAACACTTTCCCAAAAGGATCAAACCGGGAGCCGTGGCAAGGGCAGTCCCAGGAGTTCTCGGCATGGTTCCACTGCACCACGCACCCTAAGTGGGTGCAGGTAGCAGAGCATGCATGACGGGCACCCTGGGCGTCACAGTACACCGCTACCTTTGCCAGCCCGCGTTGTACAATGGCCCCAGTTCCCGGGGCAATCACCTCTTCTTCTTTGCCAGCTGGTTTCACCCAATCCAGATATTGCCCGGCCACATTGAGGTTTTCCTTTAAAAATTCTTTGGCTGAGTCTGCTGATAAAGTAACCCTGCCCGGGTCGTAAAGGGCTTCCCAGGGGTTTGTGCGCTCGCAGATTAAATCAGTGATCAGGATACCGGCAATGGTGCCGTGGGTCATCCCGTGCCCAGAATCGCCGGTGGCGATGTAGACATTTTTGCTGTCACCGGGGTTGCGGCCAATGTAGCCCAGATAGTCCACCGGTTCCATCACCTGCCCAGACCATTGAAAGGCTACCTCCCGGGTCATGGGGAACCGTTCCCGGGTCCATTCCTCCAGACAGGCAAACCGCTCTGTTTCCTCGCCGGTGGCCTGGCCTGTTTTATGGTCTTCTCCCCCCACAATCAGGATCTCTGAATCAAATTCCTCCTCGCCGGCCACTGTTCCCAGCCGAACGTAATGGTAAGGGTCTGAGTCATCCCAGTACAAGGCAGTGGGAATACTTCCCTTGGGCACCCTCACCCCAACCACATAGGTGCGGTAAGGGGCTTGTTTGGTATGCATGGTCACAAAATCATTCACCGGGGTATTGGTACACACCACCAGCTGGTTGGCCGTTACCCTGAACCCGGCGTCTGTGACGGCGTGGTTGACCAAACCGGTGGTGAACTCGTTGACGTGGCTGTTGGTGTAAATCTGCCCCCCGTGGTCCAGAATACACCGTGTGAGAGCCGCTAAATACTTGATGGGGTGAAACTGCCCCTGGTCTGGGAACACCAGGCAGGGCCCCTTACTCACGCTTTCCACAGGGAGGTGCTTTAATTTCACTACCTCCTGCAACCCAAGCGTATGGCAGGCCGCCAGCTCCTCGTCCAGCTGGTCTTCTGTATCAGTGGCGCCCAGAAAGAGATACCCCGGGAGCCGCTGGAAATCACAGTCAATTTTCTCGTCGCTGATGATCTTTTCAATGCGGTTAATGGCCTCCCGGTGGCTTTGATAGGCCAGCAGCGTCTGGGCTTTGCCGTACATTTTGATCAGCTTGCTGAACCGATCATCCAGCGCCCAGGAAAGGTGGGCGGTGGTACGGCTCGTTTCTCCGCCGCAGACCTCCCCCGCCTCCAGCACCACTACCTTTTTGCCTTCCCTGGTTAAAAGATACGCCGTTGTTAAGCCAGCTATTCCAGCCCCTACCACACAGACATCGGTTGTGAGGTTATCTGAGAGCGTGGGGGTGGCAGGCATGGCAATACCTGACTGCCAAAGAGAAAGGGTGGTTCCAGTGTTGTTTTTCATAGCTTCAGGAAGTACGTTGCTTGATACGAAGGGTACCTATAGCCCTTTGTTACGAAGACATGAATGGTGGGTTGTGCTTCCCCAGATTTGTCTGGTACCGCTCCAACCTCTAACTTGGGCGCCAAAAACCATGGAGAATACCATTACGTGGCAACAGTTTGAAGCCGTAGACCTGCGGGTTGGCACCATTGTACAGGCAGAACCGTTTCCTGAGGCGCGCAAACCTGCCTATAAGCTTTGGGTTGACCTGGGGGAACTGGGCATTAAAAAATCCAGTGCGCAGATCACCAAGAGGTACCAATTAGAAGAACTGGTGGGGCAACAGGTTATCTGTGTCACCAACTTCCCGCCCAAGCAGATTGGGCCCTGGCGGTCAGAGATTCTGGTAACCGGCTTTGAAGACGAAGAGAAGAATATTGTGTTAGCCCAGCCGCAGGCAGCGGTGCCCAACGGGAAAAAGCTTATCTAGCCCTGTACCCGGGTCAGATGGCAGTTACCGGCTCAACTTTAAGGGGTTTCCCTTGCGGGGTGAGTTTGGCCTCCCGGGCACTCAAGCTGTCAATTACCTTCTCATACAATTTATCCATGGCTGCCGGGTTAGTAAGATAAAAGTCATAGCTGTGCTTAAAGGCGCTGTCAGAGACGCCGTGCTTTTTAAGAATTCCCTTTCTCAGGAGCTTAAAGACTTTGCGGGCGGTGTCTGGATGGTGCACCTGGTTGTTTACCCGCGCCTCTGCCAGATGAATGTCAATCATCACGCTGGTCATCTTCTCTTCTGGAAGCATGTCAGCGGGCTTCTCTGGCGAAGGGGTACACCCCAGCAGGAAAATGGAAAGCAAAAAGACACTAAGACGTTTTTTCACGCGGTTGTCGGTAAGATTAGGTAATTTTAGACGCTGCACAAAACTTCGCAAAGCATGAAAGACTTGGTCAGGAAGCTACGAAAATACGAGATACAGATCAGAAAGGCAATTGACTCCCAGATGCAGGGAGACTTCAAATCTGTGTTCAAGAGCTCCGGCCTGGAATTTGATGACGTTCGGGCGTACCAGTACGGGGATGACGTGCGCTCCATTGACTGGAACGTGACGGCCAAGGGCCATGGCACCTTTGTGAAGACCTACCGCGAAGAAAAAGAGCAGAACGTGTTCCTGCTGCTGGACGTGAGCGGCTCGCAGGCCCTGGGCATTCCCGGCGGACAGAAGATTGACATTGGCAAAGAGATCAGCGGCATTCTGGCCCTGGCTGCCCTCAAGCAGGGAAGCCAGCTGGGCATGATCTGCTTCAGTGATGTGAAAGAGCGGTACATTAAACCCGGCAAAGGCAATGAACATGCGTACTCGCTCATCAAAGCCCTGGCCGAACTGCAGCCCCAGTCTACCAAAACAGACATAGGGGCGGGCATTAGGCTGGCGTTGAACGTTGTCAAGCGCAAGAGCATCATCATTCTGATCTCAGATTTCATAGACAACAACTATGACCGCGAATTGACCATGCTGGCCAAAAAACACGACCTGGTGGTGCTGCAACTCATGGACAAGCGCGAAACCTCTTTCCCCGGCCTGGGCATTGTGCCCCTGCTGGACAAGGAAACCGGCAAAACCATCTGGATCAATACCTCCTCCAAAGCGTTCCGGGAAAAATACCTGGTGCCGTACGCCCAAAACCAGGAGAAACTGGCCAGGCTCTGCCGCCAGTACCAGGCAGACTTTCTCCCCATTTATGTAGACCAGGAGTATACCCTGCAGCTTGTACAGCTGTTCAGGGCCAGAAACAAGATCATGAAACGAAGTGCCTAAAACATTTTAACGCAGGTAGATTTTTCTGTTTTCGCCTGCTTTTTGAAAAACAAGGCCGAAAACAGCCGAGAATAATCAGGGTGGCGTCTGAACCAGTAGTGAAAGGAACAACCATTGTTGACCAAAAATAAACATTACATATTTCTTCTTCTCTTCCTCCTGCCTTTGATCAGTCAGGCGCAGCTGCCCAGAATCAACGTAGAGGGGTTCTTTCTGCGGGATTCAGTGGAGCTGGGCAAGACGCTCAAATACATCCTGCTCTCAAAGCATGACCCGCAGGCCGAGGTGGTGTTTCCAGACTCCACGTTCACGTTCACGCCCTTTGAACTGGTCAGGAAGGAATTCTACCCCACCAGAACCGTCAACGGCCGCAGCACAGACAGCACCGTGTATGTGCTGCGCACCTTTCAGTTGCAGCCCGTGCAGCGGTTGCAGCTGCAGGCCCGGCTTTTCTTTCAGGGAGACACCTTGCTCCTTACCGCCCCCGCTGACTCGGTATTTCTCATCCAGCACGTAAAATCATTACCTGAGCCGCTCCCCCTGCGGTCTGCAACCCAACTGCTGCCCGTTGCCGAAGAATTCAACTACCTGTATTGGGGGCTGGGGCTGGTAGCGGCCGGCGTGTTGTTTGGCGGAATCTGGGGCCTCTTTGGGAAGAGCATCAGGACCAGGTACAGATTATATGTGCTTCAGAAAGACCAGAGCCAATTCCAGTACCGGTTCCAGACTGCCACAGACCGCTTCAAGAGACTTAAAACCCTAGAACCGCTGGAGCGGGCTATCACCCTATGGAAGAACTACTTAACCAAGCTGGAAGACGAGGAAATCAGCTCTTTCACCACCAAAGAGATCACTACCTTCTACGCCGATGATGAACGGGTGGCCAATACCTTGAAGGTCTGTGACCGGGCCATTTACGGGAACATCATTTCTGATGACGAGTCAGAGGTGGTCAATGCCCTCTCCCAGCTGGCCGCCTTTGCCGCCTACCGTTACGTAACCATTAGAGACTCCATTAGAAATGTGGCAAACACCCGCTGATTTTTCCTGGCTCAGCCCCGGCTGGTTTGCCTGGGGCGCCTGGCAGTCTTATGACTGGGCCAACCCTGTCTACCTGTATGCCCTGCCGGCTGTACCCCTGCTGTTTCTGATGCGGTGGCTGCTGCACCTGAGGTTCAGGAAAAAACTGGACGTAGCCCTTTTTGAAGGCAAAGCCACGTGGCACTGGACTAGTACCCTGCGCTACATCCCAGACCTTATCTTCGGGCTTTTCCTGGTGCTGATTCTGGTGGCGCTGGCCCGTCCACAGAAAACAGATGAGACAGTAGAACTTACCTCTGAGGGCATTGACATCATGCTGGTGCTGGACGTCTCCGGCTCCATGGAACTGACAGACTTTTCCCCCAACCGGCTAGAGTCGGCTAAGGAGGTGGCGCTGCAGTTTGTCAACGGCCGCGTGCAGGACAGAATTGGGATTGTGGTCTTTGCCGGCAGGGCCTTTTCCCTGGTACCCTTGACCACCGACTACGGCCTGGTGAAAGAGAGTATCAAAGACATCAAACTGAACATGATCTCAGAAGACGGCACCGCCATTGGAAGTGCGCTGGCCGTGGCTATTAACCGGCTGCGGGAGTCAACAGCCAAATCAAAGGTCTGCATCCTGATCAGTGACGGCGAAAACACCGCGGGCAGCCTTGACCCGGAACTGGCGGCGCAGCTGGCGCATGCGTATCAACTGAAGCTCTACACGGTGGGCATTGGCCGCGACGGCTCCGTGCAGATGGGCACAGATTCCACAGGAGCCCCTATCACTGTGCAAACCGGGCTGGAAGAGAAAACGCTTCGGCAGCTGGCCTCTCTGGCAGAGGGGCAATTCTTCAGGGCTCAGGATGCCAACGCCCTTTCAAAGATCTTCCAGAGAATTAACGCTTTAGAAAAAACAGAGGTAAAAGAAACCCGCTACCGTGACACCCGTGACTATTATCAGATATATTTGCGCTGGGCCATTCTGCTGCTTTTGCTGTGGCTTCTGCTCAAGAACACCTTCCTGACCAACGCGTTGGAAGACTAATTTTGATTTGCCCATTGTTCATTGCTGATTGTTGTTACATGTCTATAAAAGAGAACCTACTTGATTTCCAGGAAAAGCTGAAAGGTAGCCATTGCCAGCTCATTGCCGTCTCCAAAACCCACCCGGTGGAGCTGATAAAGGAGGCGTACGAGGCGGGGCAGCGTGCCTTTGGCGAAAACAAAGCGCAGGAGATGAAGGCCAAGCAGCCTGATCTTCCGGCTGATGTGGAATGGCACATGATTGGGCACCTGCAAACCAACAAGGTGAAATACATTGCCCCTTATGTGCATCTCATACAGTCAGTTGACAGCCTGAAGCTCCTGCAGGAGATTAACCGGCAGGCCCAGAAACATGACCGGGTTATCAATTGCCTGCTACAGTTTTTCATTGCCGAAGAGGAAAGCAAATTTGGGCTGGATGTACAGGAGGCACAGGCACTGCTCCGGTCAGACGAGTATCAGGCTCTGGCCCATGTCAGGATCTGCGGGGTGATGGGCGTGGCCACCAACACCCAGGACCAGGCACAGCTTCAGCGAGAGTTCAAATCATTGAAAAACATTTTTGAGACACTTAAGCAGGAATTCTTTCCCCAGGCCCACCACTTCAGGGAGATTTCAATGGGCATGAGCTCAGATTACCAACTGGCTATTGCCGAAGGCAGCACCATGATCAGAGTAGGTAGCGCCATCTTTGGGTACAGAGAGTATTCAGCAACCGTAACTTTATAACGCATGAGCATCAAAACCATCTTACTTCTTGGCGCCCTCATCAGCGGATTGGGTGTAATGATTGGCGCCTTTGGGGCGCACGGCCTGGCCAAAATGCTAACAGAAAGCGGCCGTACCGCCACGTTTGAAACCGCGGTCAAATACCAGATGTACCACGCCCTGGGCCTGTTGCTGGTAGGCATACTGATGACGCAGTTCCCTGGAGCCACAGGGCTAAAATTATCGGGCCTCTGCTTTTTAATCGGGATCCTGATATTCTCAGGTTCGCTTTATATTCTCTGCCTCACGGGCATAAAATGGATGGGGGCCATCACCCCTATTGGCGGCCTGTTCATGATTGGTGGCTGGCTCAACCTGGTATGGGTCCTGGCGAAGAATCTGCCGTAATTGAAGTTGCGCCTTTCCAAACACCAAAAACGCCTCTCCTGCTTTGGCAAGAGGGGCGTTTTTGGCTTGTTTTCAAAAAAACAGCCCAGAAACGCTAATTTGCGGCGGTTACTTTGGTAATGATCAGCACCTGGGTAGATCCTTGCAAAGCGTTAGAATCAATGGTAATGACTTTGTTCTGCTGCCCGCGTTTACCGGCACTGTTGAACCTGGCGGTGATGGAGGCCGTTTCTCCTGGCATCACCGGCTTCTTAGGGTAATCAGTGGCGGTGCAGCCGCAGGTGGTACGTACGTTTGAAATGACCAGGGGCTGGCTCCCGTTGTTGGTGAACCTGAAGGTATGCTGCACCACCTCGCCCTGCCTGATGTCTCCAAAGTCAAATTTCTGTTCCTCAAAGACAATGGAAGGTCCGGCGGGAACCACGGGCGTGGAAACGGTGGAGCTGTCTGAGCGACTGGGCACGGCGGCTGACGGCGGGGGGGTGCTTTGCGCCATCGCGCTCCCGGCCACAAACAAAAACAAGGCGGCACCAATGAACTTTTTCATCTTTCTTTTCTTGAACTGGTAAGCATATCTGTAAGAGACTGCACTCTATTTCATTTCATCAAAACGGGAAGACACTCAGTAAAGTATTTCCAGGTTTTGCGTTTATGACCTGTTTTTCAGAAAACAGACCTAAAACAAGCTTCTTTCATTGAACTGGAAGCTATCCCTGTTTACTCCTCCTCTACGGCCACCACATCTTCCAGCAGCTTCTTGTTGAAATTCACCAGAAACAGCTGGTCTGAGGCGCGGGTGGCGGCGGTATACAGCCAACGGGCAAACTCCTGGTTGGTGGTATCATCTTTCAGGAAGCCATGGTCAACAAAAACCGCCTGCCATTGGCCGCCCTGCGCTTTGTGGCAGGTAAGGGCGTAGGCGAATTTCACCTGCAGGGCGTTCAGGTATTTGTCTTGCCGCATCTCCAGGGTGCGCTGCCGTTTGCTGGTGATGTGCTGGTAATCCTGCAGCACCTGCTGGTACAGCTCCTTGTTCTTGTCTGCGGGCAGGGCGGGCGCCTCTGAGTAAAGGGTGTCCAGCATGATCTTAGTATCCAGCTCCTCCTCGTCTGGGTAGTCAACAAACCGTATCCTCACATCCGCGAAGCGCAGGCCGTACATCTCTTCAAACCTGATGATCTTGGTGATTTCCACAAAGTCGCCGTTGGCCATGAACCCTATGCTGCTTTCTTTGGGCAGCCACATGTAGTTGTTGCGCACAATCATGAGGTAGTCGCCCACGCCAATCTCGTCTTCGGCAAAGAAGATCTGACGCCTGATGTGCTGGTTATACAGGTTGGCGTTCTTGTTGGAGCGGCAGATGACGGTGGTGTTCTCAATCCCGAACTTGTCATAGGCATACCGCAGCCCGTCTTCCAGCTTGTCCCCTTTCATGTGGAAGATGTCTTTGAAGCCGCGGGTTCTGAAGGCCGGTTCCGGCTGCTCCTTCACCAGCTCGTTACGCAGGCGGGTGGCGTTCATGAGAATACCAGATTCCTCGGCTTGCCGCATAACCTGCCGCATCTCCATCTGGTGCACCTGGCACTTGAAGTTGCTGGCCATGTAGGCGGCATCTAACGAGGGGCTGAGGGTTTGGTTGACCGGGGGCAGCTGGGCCGTGTCTCCAATTAACAGCAATTTATTGCTGGAATTCTCAAAGATGTAGTTGATGAGATCCTGCAACAGCCCGTTATCGCCAAAGGCTTTGTCATCTGAGATCATAGACGCCTCATCTACAATGTAGACCACGTTCTCCTGCTTGTTGGGCTGGCGGGCAAAAGACAACCCCTCTGCGTACGGATTGGCCGTTTGCTTGTAAATCTTCTTATGAATGGTAGAGGCTGGCTTCTTAGAATACGTTGACATGACCTTGGCCGCCCGCCCGGTGGGGGCCAGCAGCACGTACTTGTACCCAAACCGGTTCAGGATCTTCACCAGCGCACTTACCACCGTGGTTTTACCGGTACCGGCAAACCCCTTGAGCAGGAAAACCTCTTTCAGACCGGTTTTACGCAGAATGAACTGCTCCAGCTTATGAAAAAGCTGGCTCTGGTCTGCGGTGGGTTCAAACGGGAAATTGGCTTTAAGCGCTTCGGCTGGACTCATGGGTTTGTGCTATGCGGGCTGGGAAGACGGCTCTATGGTGGCCATGGTGGCAGACGCCTTGGCAATGAGGGTTTCCTGCCCCTGCCCATCTATACTAAAGATTTCTGCCTCACAAAAGTTCAACTTTCTGCCCTGTTTCAAGACCCAGCCTTTGGCTACCAGCTCCTCTCCCACGCCCGGGTTCAGGTAAGAGACGCGCAAATCAGCGGTGACCACGTGGTAATCTGCGGGCACCAGACTCACGGCGGCAAAGCCCATCACAATATCAGCCAGCGTGGCCGTAACCCCGCCGTGCACAAAGCCTTTGTGCTGTTTATGCTTCTCCTCAAGCCGTAAACGGCCTTCAATTCTGCCTACTTCTATGGTTTCTATTTCAAAACCCAGCAATTGCATGTAAAATTGTCGCCGGAGTTTCTCTTTTATCGTATTCGAGAACTCAGGATTATACGTTTTAAGCATGTGGCAAAAGTACGGCGCGGCCGTCTGCCTTACAACTTATGGAGAACCTACATCCGTTTGCGGAAGCTTATTCTTTTAAAACCAGAATCAGGGTCTGCGGACTCTTAGTACTAGAAGATAAATTACTGTTGGCCCGCCACAAGGCCGCCTTTGGCGATGGTGTCTTCTGGATTCCGCCGGGCGGCGGCTTGGAATACGGGGAAAAGGTGAAAGACTGCCTGATCAGGGAGTTCAGGGAGGAGACCGGCCTGGAGGTGGAAGTTGGCCGTTTCCTGTACCTCAATGAGTTCCTGAAGCCCCCGCTGCACGCCATGGAGCTCTTTTTTGAGGTGAAACTGGTGCAGGGGGAACTGGCCCTGGGTACTGACCCGGAACTGGCGTTAGATGCGCAGTTGCTCCAGGAGGTGCGGCTCCTCACCATCAGGGAGATGTTCCAGTTGCAGCGCGAGGAGCTGCACCCCCTCCTGCACGCCCTGGTCAACCTGGATGACCTGTTTATCCCCAGGCACTCGTTCCTGAATTGATGCAACGGCTGTTTTCGCTGTCTGTTTAAACTGAAAAGCCCGACCCGAAAAGCAGGTTA
>NZ_LRMM01000065.1 GCF_001647275.1 Rufibacter ruber
TAGGCAGGCGGTCCAAGATCCTGTGACGGGTCTAAGGCCCGGTGGGGCCAGGGTCGGCACCCGTTTTCTGGTTTTAGGGCTTGTTTTGGCCAAAACAGCCCTAAAAACAGAAAATAGTAAGAAGCAAAAGCCGGTGCTGACCGGCTGGAGCCGATGAAAAAAAAACTGCTTCACGTCTGGAGAGCATAGCTTGAAGTTTGATTTGTAGAGGCTTCTGTTTGGAGCTGTTCTTTTGAAAACAGGCCGAAAACAGGAGTGTACGGTTGATGTCAATCAGGGACGCTTGACACGAAAGAGAAACGCGGAGATTCAGAAAACTGCGCAGGTGATCAGGTTGTGGTGCCGTTGCAGGAATCCAGCCATGGGAGTGCGCCGTACATGAACGGGTACCAAACCTCAGAAACCATGGAAAAGCAGCCCACCGCCATTGACCGCATCAGAGAAGACCAAAGCCTAGCCGCGCAGCAGCGGCGCACCGTAGCCGCCCTGGCCGCCGTCGGTATTGCTGATTTCAGCCTGATCTCTCTGCTGCAGATGGGGTATTTCCAGTCGCTCCCTGATCTGCCAGGCAAAGTCTTTGACACCAAGAAAGTGAACACCTCCCAAGACGCGGTGCTGCTGGGCATGCCTGACGGGGTGATCAGTCTGGGCGGGTACGTGATGACCATGTTGCTGGCCATGGCGGGAATCCGGTTTCAGAAGAAGTCCCGCCTGCTGGATTGGGCACTGGCGGGTGTGGTGGCGGGGCAGGCCGTTGGGGCGGCGCAGTATCTGTATAAAATGGCCTTTGTGCAGAAGAAAGTCTGCCTCTACTGCGTGGCCGGGGCGGCTATCAATTTTGCGGCGCTCAAGCCGGTGGTGGCGTTGCTCAAAAGCAAGAGGTAACCAGAAGCTATCTCCTAAATAGAAGGCTTGAAACATCAGTTCTGTTTTTCGCGTTTCTTGAAGAACAGGCCGAAAACAGAAGGGAACTCCCAGCCTTGCCGTACACTACACCTCGGTCAGATCTTTACCAGAAAGTCTCACAACTCAGTTGGCAATTCTCTGAGCAGAGTACTCACCCCCGCCCTAGGAGGGGAATTCTCCTCTTAGGCAGATTCCCCTCCCGGCAGGGACCGGTTCGCGTAAATGAGCAGAAAAGATCAGACCTGAAACTAAGAAAGCGGTAAACTCAGCCCCGCCAAACCCTACCTGCAGAATTCTGGTACGTAAGCAGGTTCTAACGAAAACGAAGATGGAATGAAGAAAAGATACCTCAAGTGGGGAGCAGGGGTGTTGGCCCTGGGCGCGGCCGGAGTGCTGCTGAAGGCCCTTTTTCTGGAGAAATATTTCTTCGAACTGAAGACCTATGACATTGGCAACGTGGGCAGCCAGAAAAAGCTGAGGCTGGTTTTGGTCACTGACCTGCATTTGAAAACCCGCCTCTACCCGTACTACAAAAAGCTGGCGCATAGAATCAACCAACTGAAACCCCACCTCCTACTCATTGCCGGTGACACGTTAGATTCTTCGGGCAAGGCTGCCGTGGCCCAAAATTTTCTGGGGCTGATAGAGAGGGACATTCAGAAAGTGGCGGTGCTGGGCAACCATGATTATCTGGCCCAGGACAGCACAGCTCACCTGAAGGAAGTGTATGCCCAGCACAACTGCCGGCTGCTGGTCAATGAAACAGAGGTATTTACCCTGGCCGGAACCAGGGTGGTGGTCACGGGGCTGGATGATCTGCTGCAGGGAGAAGGCAATCTGCCCGATGCGGTGGCAGGCATAGGCCATGAAACACACCATTTGCTGTTGATTCACAGTCCGCTGCAGCAGGAGAAGGCAAGAGAAACCATCAAAGCCCTGAACCAAACCAGAACCGAGGCAGACCAACTGAACATCCGGTACATCTTTGCGGGCCACAACCACGGCGGACAGGTAAAGTTGCTGGGCTATGTGCCCGTGTTGCCAGACCAGTCAGGCCACTATGTGCAGGGTTGGTACAACCAGAAGGCGCCTTACCTCTACCTCTCCAAAGGCTTTGGCACCTCCCGGCTCCCGTTCCGGTTTGGGGCCAGATCTGAGCTCACGCTTTTCCATTACCATGTATAAGCCTTCTGGGATAAAAGTTATAAGTGACCCCAACTGTATATTAATCTGCTCCTCTGAGATCGCCCCTGCTCAGAGGAGATTTGTTTTCCCACTTTGGCTGATAATTCCCCTCTGGGGAAGGGTAGAGGTGGGTTCCATCCAAATCACTCCAATACATTGCAAAGTTATGTGAAGTACCCTCTGCCATTCCTGCGCTGGAACGGTTGGCAGAAGCGAATATTTAAGCAAATGCGCCAGTGAAGGAATCAAGAAGGCGGGCAAAGTGTTATCTTGTGACACGCTTACCCAAAGCCTCATGACACCGCTTGCCCAATGACCGAAGAAGAATTTGACACCAACTATACGGCCGCGCTAGACGCGGTGCTCCACGCCATGGCCGAGACCGAGGAAATTGATCCGCAGAAGTTTTTCAGCATGACCTGCATCCTGGAGAACCTCCGTTTCTTTAGCCCAATTCTCTACGGGGCTATTCTCAACGCAAAGAAGAGTGAGTAGCCTTTTCTGTTTTCGCCTGTTTTTAAGAAAACGGGCCGAAAACAGACGAGTGTTTGAGGCCAAACGTGTTGAATACAATCATCAGCCACCCGCCGAGGTGGTTTTTTTATGACGGGTTCTTTAGCAGAAAGTAACCCCGCTGCGCGTTTTGAGTAAACGGGTACACAATGCCGCCCGTGACCGGGAGGAATTTTCCTTGCTAAGAGGTTTTCCAGTGGCGGCAATTTCCTAGCTTTGACCAATAACCAGAGAACCTGCGCGTGCTGTTTGACTCCCACCATAGAAAGATCAATTACCTTCGGCTGGCCGTGACTGACCGGTGCAACCTGCGCTGCTTCTACTGTATGCCGGAGCAGGGCAATGACTGGCTGAGTAGGCGGGAACTCATGAGCTATGAGGAGATGCTGCGGGTCTGCTCGGTGCTGGTGCAGATGGGGATTGAAAAGATACGCATTACCGGCGGCGAACCGTTTGTGCGCAAAGACATGCTGCAGTTTCTGGCGTCACTCACGGCCCTGCCCCACCTGCAGCAGGTCTCCATCACTACCAACGGGGTGGTCACTGCCCCCCTGGTGCCGGAGCTCAAGAAGCTGGGAATCAACTCCATCAACCTGAGTCTGGACACGCTGGACCGAGACCGTTTTTTTGCCATCACCCGCCGCGATGAGCTGCCCCGCGTGCTGGAGACCTTAGAGGCGCTGCTGCACCACCAGCTGGAGGTGAAGATCAACGCCGTGGTGATGGAAGGCAAAAACACCCAGGACATTCTCCCGTTGGTGGAACTGACCAAAGACTTGCCGGTAAGCGTGCGGTTTATTGAGGAAATGCCGTTCAACGGAGGCGGCCAAGTTATGCCAACCCTGGCGTGGGATCATTTCAGGATTCTGGAAGCCATACAGGAGCGGTACCCAGAGGTGCAGAAAGTACCTGACCCCGCCAACTCCACCGCCTATCATTACCACATTCCGGGGCACCAGGGCTCCATTGGCATTATTGCCGCCTACACCCGCTCGTTCTGCGGCACCTGCAACCGCCTAAGGCTCACGCCGCAGGGCGATTTGAAAACCTGCCTGTACGGCGGCCCGGTACTCAACGTGCGGGATCTCATGCGCTCCGGCCATACAGATCCCCAACTGCAAGAGGCTTTACAAGGCGCGGTACTGCAAAAGGAGAAAGACGGCTGGGAAGCCGAAAAAGCCATGGCCGCTTTTCCGCATGCCTCCATGGCTACCATTGGCGGCTGAGGTTGTTCCTGAAAGTTTCTGTTTTGGGGCTACTTTCCTGAAAACAGGCCAAAAACAGCGGGAGCTTGTTAGTGCTCCGCTGTTCGGGGTTTGCCATCCCGAACCTGAGTATTCGTCAGATTTGTAATTCTCTTTTTTTCCGTTCAAGGGGCAGTAACGGGGATTACAAATCCCCTCAGTACCCGCTTCCGGATTCCAAATCCGGAAGAGCAAAAACCTGTGGTGAGAAATTAACGATCCTGCCTTGTCGGAGGGGTTTTTTCAGACGATATGCCACTTAATAAAATGCGCTGTGAGCTATTTACCCTACTTTTCTGTTTTCGGCTTACTTTTTCAAAAACAGGCCGAAAACAGAAAGAACGTTCCATATAACCAATTCCTAACCCTACTTTCTACCTTTGCCCTGCGCTGATACATAAAAAATGAACCATGGTGACAGTTGAAGAAGCGGAAAGGATCATCCAGAGCCAAACCACCCACGTTGGGGTGGAGCAGGTGCCGTTTGAGCAGGCGCTGGGGCGGGTGCTGGCTCAGGACCTGCGTACCGACCGTGCCCTGCCGCCCTATGACCGCGTCACCATGGATGGCATTGCCTTCCGGTTTAACTCCTTCGCCAGGGGCACCAGATCGTTCCAGATGGCAGGCACCCAAGCCGCCGGCGATGCGCCCCTTGAGATTACCCAGGAAAACGCCTGCGTGGAGATTATGACCGGGGCCGCGCTGCCGGCTTCAGTAGACACGGTGGTGCGGTACGAGGATCTGGAGATAGAAAACGGCGTGGCCACGGTGCTGGTGGAGCAGGTAAAGAAAGGGCAGAATGTGCACCGGCAGGGGCAGGATAAACAGCAGAATGAGGTGGTGGCGCTGACCAACCAGCTGGTGACTCCGGCGCTGGTAGGCATGGCCGCCGCCGTGGGCGCCACGGAACTGCCGGTGAAAAAGCTGCCCAAAGTATTGGTGATTTCCACGGGTGATGAGCTGGTGGAGGTGCACCAGACGCCTGCGCCCTACCAGATCAGGCGTTCCAACAGCTATCTGGTCAAAGCCGCCCTCCAAGCTTATCAGGTAGAACCGGATCTGCTGCATCTGCCCGATGACCTGGCCACCACGAAAGACCAACTGCAGCGCTGCTTGGCTCAGTATGAGGTGATTCTGCTGAGCGGGGGCATCTCTATGGGCAAGTTTGATTACGTGCCGCAGGTGCTGGAGGAGCTGCAGGTGCAGAAGCTGTTCCAGAAGGTGCGGCAGAAGCCGGGCAAGCCGTTCTGGTTTGGCAGGCACGGGAACGGAGCCTTGGTGTTTGCCCTGCCGGGAAATCCCGTCTCCACGTTTCTCTGTCTGAACCGGTATTTCCTGCCGTGGCTGCACGCCTCGTTAGGCCTCCCTGCCAAACAGAAGGTTTCTGCCGCCTTGACGACTGATTTCAGGTTTCCTCCAGACCTTACGTATTTCCTGCAGGTGCGGCTCCAGTACTCAGAGCAAGGGCAGCTGTTGGCAACCCCTTTGGAAGGAAACGGTTCGGGTGATTTTTCTAATTTGGTAGAGGCAGATGCGTTTCTGGAGCTTCCGCAGGAGCGGGACAGGTTTGAGAAAGGCGATGTGCTGCGGGTGTGGCCGTTTAAGGCAGGATGGTGAGTTTCTTTCTGTTTTCGGGCTGTTTTTAGAAAAGTAGGCCGAAAACAGAAAGACAGATACGTAGGACAAAATTCCTTCCCTCCCTGTCATCCTGAAAGGAACTTGTGGGCGAACTAGAGTAGCTTTAAATGAACGCCACTACCGCTCGCTACCAAGATCCTTTCAGGAAATAAAAGAGGGAGAATGAGTTAAATTTGAGAAACAGTCTGCGGAAAAACCGCAGCGAAAGACATACACCACATGAGCGATTTTTCGCATTTAGATGAGAAGGGGCAGGCCACCATGGTAGACGTGGGGCAGAAGCAGGTGACCCTCAGAACCGCCACCGCCCGTAGTATTGTCTCCCTGCCCGCTGAGGTGCTGGAGAAGTTTGCGCAGGATGATATTCAGACCAAAAAAGGATCTGTGTTGCAGACGGCGATCATTGCGGGCATAATGGGGGCCAAGAAAACAAGCGAACTGATTCCGCTGTGCCACCCGCTGGGGCTGGACAACTGCCAGATTCAGATACACCTGAACCAGGCGCAGGAACTGGTGATTGACTGCACCGCCAGCCTCACCGCCAAAACCGGCGTAGAGATGGAAGCGCTGGTGGGGGCTAGCGTGGCGGCGCTCACGGTGTACGATATGTGCAAAGCCCTGAGCCATGACATTGTGATCAAAGAAACCAGACTCATGCAAAAAACGGGAGGCAAGCGTGACTTCACCAGAGCATAAGAAACACGCCGCCATCAACAGACCCAACTACGGGAACTTCGGCCGCGCCGAATGGGCGATAGTGGGAACCAACTGCGGTGCCATCAAAGGCTTGGCCGGCCAGATCATTGCCGCGCTTTCGCCCAAGGTGAAATGCGCGTACGTAGATGCCCAGCATGCCCACGGGGAGGAACAAGCGCATCTTCCGGGTAGGCTGGCGTCAGGTGCGGTGGCGGAGTACACAGATCAAATCACGCATCATCAGTTTACCCTGAACCGGCCTCTGAACCAGTTCCAGTTCCGGCAGTGGTTCTCAGAGATGGACCTGGTGTTGGTGAACGGCAACCACCAGCAGGCCAAGGCGCAGGTGGTGGTGATAGATCCGGCCAAAGAGGCTTCTCTGCAGAAAAGACTTTCCCAACTCACCCACGTGCAGCTGTTCCTGCTGACGGAGGGCGCCGAGGAGATTTTTCCGTTTCTGAAGGAAGTCCTCCCTGCCTGGCAGGAGATTCCGGTGTACCGGCTGCAGGAAACTGAAAAAATTGTCTCCTTCTTTCAAAATCAACTACGGCAGGCTGCGCCGGTGCTGAACGGCTTGGTGCTGGCCGGGGGCAGGAGCGTGCGCATGGGGCAGGACAAAGGGGCGCTGCAGTGGCACGGGAAAGAGCAGCGGTACCATCTGGCAGAGATGATGCAGGAGTTCTGTGCCGAAGTATTCATCTCCTGCCGGGCGGAGCAGCAACCGGAATTGGCTGCCCAATACCCAACCCTGCCCGACACTTTTCTGGACCTTGGGCCTTACGGGGCCATTCTCTCGGCGTTCAGGGAGCAGCCGGAGGCGGCGTGGCTGGTGGTGGCGTGTGACCTTCCGCTGGTAGACCAGCGCACGCTGTGGCAACTGGTGCAGGAGAGAAACCCATCGGCGGTAGCCACGGCTTTTGAGAACCCGCAGAACCGTTTCCCGGAGCCGCTCATCACCATCTGGGAGCCGAAAAGTTATTTGCAGTTGCTGGCTTTTCTGGCCCAGGGCTACACCTGCCCCAGAAAAGTGCTGATCAATTCTGCTACCCATCTTCTGCAGCCCGGGCAGCCGGAGGCGCTGTTGAATGTGAACACCCCGCAGGAACAGGAGCGGGCGCGGCAGCTTCTGGCTCAGAGGTAATGCCTTCAAGCGGCAATCTTTTCAGCGTGCCCGTGCTTACCCTCCTCTCCTATGAGGTGGTTTTTCTCCTTCCACTTTTGCAGATTATTCCCCTCCTCAGAGGGGTAGGGATGGGCTAAAGACAAACTGTTCTAAAAGTTTGCAACTCTGGCTATGACCTGTAGAGCCTTTCCGTTTTCGGGCTGTTTTCATGAAAACAGCCCGAAAACGGAAGTGAAGTCTGCGCGGTCACTTCGCTTCACTTCTGATAATTCTCAACCCCAAAAGGGGCATCTGAACGAGGCAATAGCTCCGGGGAACTGATATTGCGTTCCTTTCCCCAGCTGCCGGCCTTCTATAACCCCCACATTTGTTCCCTCCTCTGAAAGGAGCGGTTGCCGGTTAGCCTTTCTACCTTAAATGGGAGTGACTGCCGGCGGCGCTTTTTCTTTCTGTGGGCAGCTGCTGCTAAGTGGCGGTAGCAGTGTCATGGGTTCTGGCCTGGTTCACGTTCATACCAGATTTTGCCACAGAGCGCGCCTTTATCACAAATTTCACGGCATAGGTCACATTTAGTTTTCAGCGGCTTTGGGATTGGCTAACCTTGTCCCATTCTTCTGGTCATCACCACTGCAGGCGGGCGCCACTGGGGCCGCTACGGGGTGAGCCTGTTTGGGAGTGCCAGGATTCTGGAGAAAGGCAGCCCCATAACAGAAAAGTACACCCACGCTTCCTGCAGAGGAAGAAAGGGTAAAGAAACCCATTGATCACATTTTAGGGGGCATTCATCACATTTACTGAGATCCCTGCCCCCGTTGAAGTAATATTGTCTTAAATCTGATTCTAATGAAGGAATTGTTGTTTAAACCCTCTTTTCAGGGGAAGGTGGAGTTTTGGGCTGCCACCACCATCTTCGCGTTTTCAGTGTTCTTCCTGCTCTCCGGGATTGTCAATGCGCATGAGGGGCTTTTTTTTGACCCCCACATTCCGTTCAACTACTATGGAGATTTCATTTTCCCCAGCCTGATCAGGTATACCTTTCTGTATGGTGCCTTCCTGCTGCTCAACTTTAAGGTGCTGCCTAAACTGGTGGCCAAGGAGCGGGTGGCGCTGAACTGTTTTTACCTGATCCTGATCTTTCTGGCCACCGGCACCCTGTTTGGCATCACTGACACGTATCTGAAGAAATACCTGTTTGACCATTATGTAGAGGAAGATGCCGCCTATGCAGCGTTCTTCCAGGGAAGCTTCAGCTATGCGTTCCGGTTGCTGATGATTCTGGGGTTCTACACAGTCTTGAAGTACATCAGCGTTTACCTGCTGTCGCACTCAGAGACCATTCAGGCAAAATACCAGATCCTCACCAGAGACGTGTTGGCGGCCTTTGTGCTCTGGCTGGTGAGCCTGTTCCTGCTGATGATTATTGATGCCGAAGGCGAATTTCTACTCAGTTGGGGGATTATAGCCCCCACCGGCATTCTGTTGTACGGCGTCTCTTTCTACTACTTCATCCCGAAGGCACTCCCCTCTAAAAAACCGTTCCTGGCGTATCTCTGGCGGGCAGTACTGCTGTTAGCGGTCTCCTTTCTGCCGTTGGCCATCTTGCTGATGACGCTGACCAATGAGAAGGATTTTGCCCTGGGTCTGCCTTTGTTCAATGTGTTCTTTCACCTGTTCCTCACCACCCCCGTCTGCTGGGTGTTGTTTAAACGGCAGATGCAGGGCAAAGAGGAGGTGTATGTGCTGCAGAAGGAGTTGGGAAGATCCAATGCCAACTTTGACTTCCTGCGGTCGCAGATCAACCCGCACTTTCTGTTCAACACCCTCAACACCCTCTACGGCACCGCCCTGCAGGAAAACAGCGAGCGTACCGCCCAGGGCATCCAGATGCTGGGCGACATGATGCGGTTCATGCTGCATGAGAACAACCAGCAAAAGATTTTGCTCTCCCGGGAGATTGACTACATGCGCAACTACATTGAACTGCAGTCATTGCGCACGTCTACTTCCCCAGACATCACCATCCAGACCCAGATTGAGGAGGTGTACACAGAGAAGTTCATTGCGCCCATGCTCTTGATCCCTTTCGTGGAGAATGCGTTCAAGCACGGCATCAGCCTGAAGGAGAAGTCCTGGATACGGGTGACCCTGCACCTGGAGCAGAACAAGCTCTACTTTGATGTCTACAACAGCACCCATGTGAAACCGGAGCAGGACCCCGAGAAAGACAAATCTGGGGTGGGGCTGGAGAACGTGAGGCAGCGGCTGGCTTTGCTGTATCCGCAGAAACATGAGCTGGTGATCAGAGAAACCTTGGGCGAATTTTTTGTGCACCTCACGGTGGAACTGTAAGGTGTGAGTAAAGGGTGTTTCCCTCTAACTTTAAATGTTTTTGCCTATCTTTTCTCCTTTCCGTTTTGGGGCTGTTTTCTGAAAAAACAGCAAAAGGAAGTTACGCCTTCCTTGTCCCCTTTTGAAAGGGGGACAAGGAAGGCGTGCGAAAGATTTGTGCAGGCTAAGTTCCAAGAATGGAGAAAAATACACCTTTCCGTTTTCGGCCTGTTTTCTGAAAACAGCGCCAAAACGCACCCATAACCTCAGGCTGCCCGCAACGGTATAATCAGGCTATGCAGGAGAAAGGAACCATTTACATTGGCACGTCTGGGTGGCACTACCCGTACTGGAAAGGCAACTTCTACCCGGCGGGCATGGCCTCCAAGGACTTCACCAGGCACTACATCCAATACCTCAACACTGTAGAAATCAACAACTCCTTCTACCGTCTGCCTTCGGCCGAAACTTTTGCGAATTGGCGGGCGAGCGTACCCCATGATTTCCTGTTTGCCGTGAAAGCCAGCCGCTACATCACCCACATGAAAAAGCTGAAGGAGCCGCAGCAGGGACTGGCGCAGTTTCTGGGCAATGCGCAGGCGCTGGAGGAAAAGCTGGGGCCAATTCTGTTTCAGCTGCCCCCGGCGTGGAGGGTGAACGTGGAGCGGTTCCGGGATTTTCTGCAGGCCCTCCCGCCGTACCACCGCTACACCTTTGAGTTTAGGGAACCCACGTGGTACCACCCCGAGATTTACGACCTGCTAAGGCAGCACCACCATGCGTTCTGTATTTATGAGCTGGCCGGGCATATGTCGCCGCTGGAGGTGACCGCAGATTTTGTGTACGTGCGCCTGCCGGCCCTACCTTGAACAAGTACCAGGGCAGCTACCCAGACAGCGCTATGGAGTGGTGGGCCAACAAATGCCACCAATGGGCCAATGACGGGAAAGATGTGTATGTGTACTTTGACAATGACCAGAACGGCTACGCCGCGTTCAATGCCCTTACGCTGCAGGCAATGGTGAGAACGGGAACCCCCACGGCATAAGAAGAGCCGTTTCTGGTCTGTTTTTCAGAAAACAGGCCGAAAACAGAAAAGGCGGGATTCAACTGGTGTTCCTCAGGGAACTAGGGCCAGATAATTTTTTAACAAAAAACAGCTACAAGTAGGTAAACCTGTAGCTGCTCCTGTACTTGACTATTTTTTTACCCGCCTCTAGCGCACCATGAGCTCCCGCTCGTAAAACACCTTATCAGATTGGGTGGGTTTTCCCGGCTCAGTGCAGTAATACACCCGCTTTGCATACCGCCGCACCACTAATTTCACTTCCGGATTCGTCTTCGCGTACACTTCCGCCCCATTGGGATATAAATTTTCTTCCATTCTGTAAGGTACGCATAAATAACCGCGGTAACCGGAAAATTCTGGTCTGGTCTGACGATAGTTTTCCCTATACAACCAACTACTGGCTTAAAAGCCGAAAAAGGCCCTTAGTCATTCTCCCGAACCAACAAATAGGTAGTGGCCAGGATGCCGTTCTGCCGCGTACCTTCATCAACCCCCAGGCTCAGCTGCGTGGCCACCGTCTGGATATAAAACCCATTGTCTAAAAAATGGGAAATTTGACTGGTGGTATCATTGGTGGAGACTTGGTTGTTTCCTGGTTTTGGGTACTCTACCCTGCTCAATACTGTAATCACCCGCTGTTCCATATTCTAATCAGGTTGTAGGTCTCTATGCAACAAATCTACGGAAATGAATTTACTGGGATTGAAAGTTTTGCCCAATCCTAGGCTCCAGCCCGTACGCCCCCGCCAGCAGCTCATAGCTGCGCAGGCGGTCCTGGAAATCATGGGTGATGGTCACCACCACTATCTCCTCTACATTATACTCCTCGGCCAGTGTATCCAGTTGGGTCTTCACCTGTTCTGGCGTACCAAAGACGGCGCGTTGGCGGTTGTACTGCACCTGCGCCAGCTCGTCTGGGGTGAGGTCTGCGTAGAATTCCCTGGCTTTCTCTAACGACGGCACGCCGCCTGATTTCCCCTGCCTGATGTGCAGCATGAGCATGTCCATGGAAAGCTGCAGTTCCTCGGCGCGTTCCTGGGTGTCTGCACAAATCACAAATATCCCAAAGTTGCCGGCAGGTTGCTTCAGTAAAGTTGACGGGCTGAACCGGGACTGGTAGGCGCGCATCGTTTCGGCCCCGCCGTTGGGGTTGATGAAGTGCGCAAACGAGAAACCCATCCCAAAATGCGCCGCAAACACGCCGCTTTGCCCGCTGGAACTCAACAGCCAACGCTCCGGGGCCGTGGCTGAGCGGGGTGTGACCTTCACCTCTGCCGTAAATTCGCCGCCAATGCCGTCTTGCAGGTAGCGGTCTATGTCTCTTAGCTGCTCAATAAAATCCTGCTCGTTGAAAAGGTTGTAGGGGTTGAGCAGCGCGGCCGTTTTTCTATCGGTGCCGGGCGCCCGGCCAATGCCCAGGTCAATGCGGTTGGGGTAGAGCGCCTCCAGCAGCCTGAAATTCTCAGCCACTTTTAAGGCGCTGTAGTGCGGCAGCATCACGCCGCCCGAGCCAATGCGCAAATGTTTGGTCTGCGCCGCCAGGTGCGGAATCAGGACTTCGGGCGCGGGCCCGGCCAGACCCAGCGTGTTGTGGTGCTCAGACACCCAGTAGCGGTGGTAGCCCAATCTGTCGGTCAACTGCGCCAACTGCAGTGTTTCCTGCAACGCCTGTTCGGCGGTGCCGCCCTCCCGCACCGGTGACTGGTCCAGCACGCTCAATTTTATTTTTTTGGTCTCTGCCATGTCAGTTTCAGTTCAAGTTGTTACAAGCGTTTACTCATGCGCTTCCTGTTTTCGGCCTGTTTTCAGAAAAACAGCTTAAAAATGGAAAATACAGTTGGTTGGGAGTTGGCTTTCCATGGCGCAAGCGTCCGCTTGTGACCGCACGCATTGCTCTGTAAAGTTGGCACAAGCGGACGCTTGCGCCATATTCCGCCGTTCCCCTTCTGAAGCCAAAAGCTTCATCGACTTTCCTCCTTCCCATATTTCCATTCTGGAAGAATCTCGTGAGCGAACTAGAAAAGCGTAGTAGCAAAAGCCATGACCGTTCGCAACCAAGTTCCTTTCAGGATGACAGCGTGAGGAGAGAGACTTTAAGAATACCTCCCGTCTTCGGCGTAAGCCGCTGCACCATATCTGTTTTACGGCTAATTTGGGAAAAGTAGCCCGGAAACGGTGTAACCTTGGCAGTATCATTGGGGTAAGCATAGCCCTGACTAAGTTGACCACGTACTTACCGCATGCCGCTTTTCAACTCCTACTTTGGTGCTCTTTCTGTTTGGCTCAATACCCGCCGCAAGCGGTGGCTGGCGCGGCACGGGGAGAAACTAACCTTGACGTACTGGCGGAAGCTGGACAAAAAAGGCTGGCTTCGGGTCATTGGCAAGACGGCAGCGGCGGGTTTTCTGGTGTTTTTCCTGTTTTACCTGTCGGTGTACTTTGGGTTGTTTGGGTGGCTGCCCACCAAACGGCAACTCAAGGCCGTGCAGAACAGCATGCCCTCTGAAGTCTATACCGCTGACAGTGTCTTAATTGGCCGTTTTTTCATTCAGGACCGCACCAACATCAAATATGACCAGATTGCTGAACCGGTGGTGCAGGCGCTGGTGGCCACCGAAGACGCCCGTTTCTACGAGCACAACGGCGTGGACTACCAAAGCCTGGGCCGCGTGTTCATTAAATCTTTGCTCCTGCAAAAGGAAAACTCCGGCGGCGGAAGCACCCTGTCGCAGCAGCTGGCCAAAAACCTGTTCCCGCGCAAGAACCTGGGCTTTCTGTCTATGCCCGTGAACAAGATGCGCGAGATTATTCTGGCTAAGCGGTTTGAGGCGGTCTATAACAAGCAGGAGGTGCTGGAACTCTACCTGAACACGGTGCCCATGGGCGGCAACGTGTACGGGATTGAATCGGCGGCGCGGCGGTTTTTCAACACCTCGGCAGATTCCCTGAAAATAGAGGAGGCGGCCGTGCTCATCGGATTGCTGAAAGGCACCACCTCGTACCACCCCAAGCTGTACCCTGAGCGGTCTAAGCAGCGCCGGAACGTGGTGCTGGCGCAGATGGCCAAGTACGGCTACCTCACCCCCGCGCAGAAAGATTCGCTGCAACAGCTTCCGCTGAAGCTGGCCTACAACGTCTACTCCCACAACAGCGGTCTGGCTACGTATTTCAGGGAGCACCTGCGCGAGGAGCTCACCCGCTGGGCCAGCCAGCAGGAAAAACCCGATGGAGAGAAGTACAACCTCTACTCTGACGGCCTCAAGATTTACACCACCCTGGACAGCCGTGCCCAGCGCCATGCCGAAGCCGCCTTAAAACAGCGCATGTACGCCCTGCAGCTCGCGTTTGACAAACACTGGGGCCGGAAACTCCCTTGGTCAGGCCAGCCTGATATTTTGAAAGCGGCCAAAGAACGCAGTCTGCGTTACAAACGCCTCAAAGCCGCCGGAAAATCAGACAGAGAAATAGATGAAGCCTTCAACACGCCGCGCAAAATGAGCATCTTCCGGTACAGCGGTGCGGTCACTAAAACCCTTAGCCCGTTAGACTCCATCAGGCACCATTTGCGCTACCTGCAGGCCGGCTTCATTGCCATGGAACCCGAAACGGGGTATATCAAAGCCTGGGTGGGCGGTATGAACCACACCCACTTCAAGTATGACCACGTGCGGTCAAAGCGGCAGGTGGGTTCTACGTTTAAACCCATTGTGTACGCCGCCGCCCTGGAACGCGGCATCTCACCGTGCTCCTACTTCCCCAATGACCGCCGCGTGTTCCCCGAGTTTGACAACTGGTCGCCCCGCAATGCGGATGAGAAATACGGCGGCGCGTATTCCATGCAGGGGGCGTTAACCCATTCGGTGAATACGGTGGCGGTGAATACGGCCTTGCAGGTGGGGCTGCCATCTGTCATTTCCCTGGCCAAGAACCTGGGCATGAAAGAGGAGATGAAGGAAACCCCGGCCCTTGCCCTCGGCACCGCCGATGCCAGTCTGCTGGAAATGGTCACTGCCTATGCCACCTTCGCCAACGGCGGCTACCAGGTAGAGCCCACCTATTTATTGCGCCTTGTAGACCGCCAGGGCCGCGTGCTGCTGGACAAAACCACCCCCGCCCGCGGAAGGCAGATTCTGTCCCGCCAAACAGTGCTTCTGCTCCGGCCCATGCTCCAGAGCGTGGTGGAACAGGGCACCGGCCGCCGCCTGCGCCGCGATTACCGCCTGAACATGGACATTGCCGGCAAAACCGGTACCACGCAATCGCACGCCGATGGTTGGTTTATTGGCTTCACCCCTGATCTGGTGGCCGGGGCCTGGGTGGGCGGTGAAGACCGCAGAATCCGGTTCCGGGACTTGGAGCAGGGCGGCGGGGCCAACACGGCCCTGCCTATCTGGGGCAGTTTCTATGAGCTACTGGTCAAAGACCGCGACTACCGCCGCTATGCCAACAGCCGCTTCTCGCCGCTCCCGCCCATGTTGCAGAGTTTCCTGAACTGTCCGCCCTACCAGCCGCCTGTGGTGGTGGCCCCTGTGGAGGAAAGAGGCATAGACGACTTTTTTGAACGTACCGGCCGAAAAATAAAGGACCTGTTCAAGCGCAAGGGCAAGAAGAAGGACAAAGAAAAGGACTGGCAGCGGGATTTGGAGGAAAAGCTGGAGAAGCGGGAACGCGGTAGAGGGAGAGGCCGGGGGAGAGATTAGGAGGAGAGGGAATAGGCTGTAAGTAAGGATTTGATGAAATAAGCTTAAAATGCCCATTACCTGGACTTATAACTTTAGCTTGAGATATTTCGAAACAACTAGTTTCACTTTAGGGCAACTTTTCATATCTTCACTTCGTGAAAAAGCAGAGGCATCGGCAAATTATTTTCTATAAAAACTACTTTGAGGAGTTTTTTCTCAAGCAGAAAGAAAAAGTCAAAGCCAAAATCATCTGGACGTTTGACCTGATAGAAGAATTGGAACGTGTACCTGAAACGTATCTTAAACATATTGAGAATACAACTGGGTTCTATGAGGTTCGTGTACAACAAGGGAGTGACATCTTCCGGATTTTCTGCTTCTTTGACCAAGGCCGCTTAGTTGTCATCATGAATGGATTTCAAAAAAAGACACAAAAAGCGCCAAAACAGGAAATAGAAAAGGCTTTAAGAATAAAAGAAGAATATGAACAGGAAAGAAAATAACACCATAACTCTGGACCAGTTCAAGGAGAAGCACTTTGGACAGGTGGGAACCGAAAGACGTGATGAGTTAGAAGCCGGATATGAAAATTTCAAAATAGGAGCGCTCATTCATGAGGCAAGACTTGAAAAGGGATTGACCCAGGCAGAACTTGCCGCAAAGATTGGAACTACAAAATCCTATATTTCTAAAATTGAGAATAACATCAAAGAAGTGCGTCTCTCCACTTTGAAAAAAATCATTGAGCTAGGCCTAGGCGGCCAACTAGAACTATCAATAAAATTGTAATGCCTCAAATCAAAAAGCCTCACCCGTTTTCAACAGGTGAGGCTTTCTTATCTATTTCCGTTTTTGGGCTACTTTTTCAAAAACAGGCCGAAAATGCTTTATGCTTTACTTCTCTCTAAGGTAATCATTGACCGGAGAATTACGCCGCCCAACGGAGGGTTGTACTTAGATACCTGCACTTTGACGTGTTCCAGGTGCGGGTACTCCTGAAAAGCGCCCTCTAAGATGCGGTGGCCTACGTGCTCCAGGAGTCGGGCGGGCTGGTTCATTTCGCGCTGCACAATCTGGTAGAGCTTTTCATAATCTACCGTTTTAGACAGGTCATCAGAAATGGCGGCCTCTTCCAGGTCTGCCTCTATGTAGAGGTCAATGCGGTAGCGGTTGCCAATTTTCTGCTCCTCGTCATAAAAACCGTGGTAGGCGTAGAACTCCATGCCTTCCAGCGCGACTTGCCCCATATTCCCTGGCTTAGATTTCGTCAAAGAAAGAACCGCCGCTGGTGGTGGCTACCGCGGGCGCTGGGGCCGGCTTCACCTGATTGGTCATAGGCGGCTGAATCTCTGGCGTGGTGGGCACTGGTTGCTCGCGCTCGGGCTCCGGTTCTTCTACCGGCGTTGGGCTTGGTGCCGGTGGAATGTCTGGTTTAGGCTCTTCGCGCTTGGGCGGGTCAATAGACGGCGTGGGAATGTGCGGAGGCACAATCTCTGGGGTGCGTGGGTGCACATCTGGCGCCGGATTAGGCGTAGTGACCGGAGGCAAGGTGCCAGGGGTATCCGGAATGGCCTCGCGGCTACCGCCGCCGCCAATGCCGTAGGCCTGCGGTTGGTCGGTTAAATGCGCAGCTGATACCTCTGCTGGTTTAGCAACAGGTGTAACGGGTGCTATGGGTGTTGCGGTGAATGCGTTCATAAACGTATCTTTTTCGTCCTCGGGGCGCTTGGCTTTTGCCTGCGCGGCCCGTGATAAGATACTGCCAATGGCGGCTTTGGGTTTTGCCTTGGTCTTTTCTACTTTCTCCAGCGCGTCTGAAGCCAGGCTCTGCAGGTCGCGCACCATGCTCTCCAGGTAGTCTTCCAGACGAAGGTAGTCCAGCTCCAGGTTTTTCACTTCGCCCTGCATGTCAGTGATGGTTTTGTCAGCTTGCTGGTAGGCGTTGTCCAGCACGCTGCGGGCTTTCTGGCGGGCGGCTTCCAGGAGTTGGTCGGCTTGCAGTTGCGCTTCGCGAATCTGGAGGTCAGCCGCTTTAGAGGCCTGCTCTACCATGCTGTTGCTGGTGTCTTCGGCGGTTTTGAGCGTTTTGTAGAGTGATGATTCCACTTCGCGCAGTTTCTGCACCTCGCGGTTAGCCACTTCCAACTTCACTTTCAGGTCTTTGTTCTCGTCCTGCAGTTTTTCCCACTGCTGTGACAAGTTCAACAAAAAGGCCTGTACCTCATCTTTGTCTAACCCTCTGAATGCTTTCTCAAACGTTTTCTGCCTGATTTCTAACGGTGTAATCTTCATATCTACTCTACTTCAAGGTTAACGCCCAAACCGCAAGGCTGCGGTCATCACTACACGAAACTAACTGATTCCAATGAGCCGACCAAAACAATTTATTGACAGAGGTACCGTGGCCGGCGTGGCGGGCTTTGTCTATCACTTTCAATAATTTAAACGTCTCGGCGTCCCAGACCTTCACGCTCTTGTCCATGCTGCAAGTGGCGAAAAGCCGCCCGTTGGGGCTGAACGTAATATGGTTGAGGGTGAACAGGTGCGCAATAATGCTGGTATGCTCTGCATACTGTTGCGCTGCGTTCCAGACCTTCAGGTGCGCATCACGGCCGCCACTCAACAAATACTGCCCGTTTGGCGAATACGCCACGGTGAACACCGAATTGGTATGTCCTTCCAACGTCTCTTTCACGGCCAGCGTCTGCGAGTCCAGAATTAAAATGCGGTGGTCGCTCAGGCCTACGGCCATTTCGGGCTTTACTGGGTGCAGGGCAATGGTACGCACGCTTTTCTCTGCCAACCGCACCACCTTCTGCACTTCCAGCTTTGCCAGGTCAATTTTCACCAGCGTTCCGTCGCCTAACCCCAGAAAAGCGGTTTGAGTTTCAACGTGGTACTGAATATCAAAAATCGCCCAGGGCGAAGGCAGCGGAATGGTTTTCACCACGGCTTTGGCCGAAAGGTCCAGCACTTCCAGGCTGTTCTGGTTGTGGCCAATCAAAAGCCAATTACGCTCGGGCACAAACTTAAGCGCGTACACGCTGGAACTCACTTTGGCCACCAGTTCACCGTTTTCGGGCTGGGTCAGGTCCCATTTCACCACCATGCCATCGGCGCCCGCCGAAAAAAACAGGTGGCTCTCCGGCGCGCGCTCCAGGGTGTACACGCAGTCGCGGTGACCGGTGAGGGTGGTGATTTTCTGAACCTGAAACGGACTGGCCATGCTGCGGGTAAAAGACGGGTAACGCTATTTTTGCCTAAATTTACCAAAAACAGCCCAGAAACGCATTTCTATTTCTATCTTACCCCATGCCGCTCCTGCACACCAAACAACTGAACGCATCTACCTATCTGGGACTTTGGAAGGTAGAGGAGCCGGTGGAGGAACTGCAAACGGCGTTGCTGAAACTTCGGCCCGGGCATGAAATTCCCGCTTTCAAGGCTGAGAGTAGAACCAAGGAATGGCTGGCGGCACGGGTACTGACGTACACCTTGTTAACAGAACTAACTCAAGAGTTGGTCACACTGGAACGGCTGGAAACGGGACAGCCTTTTTGCGCCGGCGGGGCTTTTCAGGTGTCATTGACGCATTCGGGGCCGTGGGTGGCGGCGCTGGTTTCGGGTACCCACCAAGTTGGCATAGATATTGAACTAAAAGGAGAGAAAGTGCCGCGGTTGGTGCCTAGGTTTTTGAATGAACCGGAGCTGGCAGCCTCGGCCGGAAACCCGGAGAAAATGCACCTGTACTGGAGCGCGAAGGAAACGCTGTACAAAGTCTACAGTCAGAAAAAGCTGCTGTTCAAGGAACACCTGCTGCTGAAAGATTTTGAAGTGCAGCAAGCAGGTAGCTTTGCAGGCACCGTGCAGACCGACAACTTCAGCCAAACGTTTGCGGTACAGTATGAAAACCCACCCGAGTACGTTTTAACCTTTGTGGTGGCTCCTAAAAACTAGCGTATCAGCCCATTGCCTCACAAGCATATTTAGACTTATGAAACGATATCTTACCCTCGCCTTTACCCTGCTTTTGACCAGCGCGGTCTTTGCCCAGAGCGGCTACCGCATTGGCGCCAAGGTGTCTGACTTTGTGTTGAAAGACGCGCAAGACCGGGCCATTCCGCTGTCCAGCTTTAAAGACGCGAAGGTGGTGGTAGTGGTGTTCACCAGCGTGAAATGCCCCAACTCTAAATTATACGAGGCGCGCTTGCAGAACATTTCCCAGGCCTACGGCGGCCGGGGCGTGAACTTCGTGTTTGTGAACGCCGCCATCGGGCTGGACGAAGGCTCGGCCAAAACCCAACCTGATAATCCTAATGGAAACCCTACCTTCCCTTACCTGGTAGACGAAGGCCAGCAGCTGAGCAAACAGTTTGGGGCCACCAAAGCGCCCGAGGTGTTTGTGCTGCAAAACACCGCTGATGGTTTCGTGCTACGGTACAAAGGCGCTATTGATGACAACCCGCAGGTGGAGTCTTATGTGAAGGAAAACTATCTGCGCAGCGCCTTAGATGATGTCCTGGCCGGAAGAACGGTTTCAACGCCAGAAAGACGCGCGACCGGGTGTTTGATTAAGCGGTTTTAAGACCTCCCCCCCAGCCCCTCTCCCACGGAGAGGGGAGCTCTGCTGATGTGTTTTGGAGCTGTTTTCAAGAAAACAGGCCGAAAACAGAACTTTTCCTTAAAAAGACACCCTAGAAGTTACTCTATCTTTTCATTTCTAAAAGTTACCTTTTACCTGGCAAGGATGTATATTGTGACATGGGAACGACAGAGATAATCAAGGAGATAAAAGGCTTCCGATTGATAAGAGACTTAAACTTGAGGAACAGACATTGAAGTCTATTAGAGAAGCGGGAACCGAGAAACAGATTGAAAAAGCCGCAGATGCACTTTATCCAGATTATTCTTCAGATAAAGAACTGACAGCTTTGGCAAACATAAGTAGAAGGCCAATATAGCTTGATATTTTTTTGTCATCCTGAAAGGATCTTGTGGGCTAACTAGAAAAGCATTTAATACCCGCTACTGCCGTTCGCAACCAAGCTCCTTTCAGGGTGACAAAATTCTTTAATGTGCTTCTGGCTTATTTCTCGTGGCAAGCTTTGCATATTGTTACCATAGCCCTCACAGATACCAAAACCTGTGAGGGCTTTGCGTTTCTGGCCTACTTTTTCAAAAACAGGCCAAAAACGCACCTCGTTTCCCTTCCCACCTGTACCTTTGCCGCTGGAACGAATTCCTAATTCTTAATTCTCACACCCGTGGATTTCCTAGACCCAGACCTGCAAGCCTACGCTGAGGCGCATACTTCTCCCGAATCTGAACTGCTGCACCGCCTGAACCGCGAGACGCACCTGAACGTGATGAAGCCGCGCATGCTGTCGGGGCATTTGCAGGGACGGGTGCTGGCCCTGTTCTCGCAGATGCTGCGGCCACGGCGGGTACTGGAGATTGGCACCTACACCGGCTACTCAGCGCTTTGCCTGGCCGAGGGGTTGGCCGAGGACGGCCTGCTGCACACCATTGACGTGAACGACGAGCTGGAGGACATGGTGCGCGGCTACATTTCGCAGGCGGGGCTGCAAGACAGAATCAACCTCCACCTGGGCCAGGCGGCCGAAATCATTCCTACCCTGCGAGAAAGCTGGGATTTGGTGTTCATTGACGCTGATAAGAAAAGCAACGCGTTGTATTATGAAATGGTGCTGCCCCACGTGCGGCCCGGCGGCTTCATCTTAACAGACAATGTGCTGTGGAGCGGCAAGGTGGTGGAGAAGTACCGTACCAAACTGGACAAAGACACCCAGGAGATGCTGGACTTCAACCAGCTGGTGCACCAGGACCCGCGGGTAGAAAACGTACTGCTGCCCATTAGAGACGGCATTTTGGTGGCCCGCAAAAAGTAATCCACACCCCTGTGGAAAAGTACGTGGATAAATTCACGTCCCCTTTCCTTCCTTCGCCTTGCTAAAATCGCCTTCTTTGTAGACGCATCTGCGCCTACAAGTGGTTACCGGCTAGCAATTTAACACCCCCTAACTACAGCTTTACAAGAACATAGGCGCAGCGCTATTCTTAGTAATACTTAGTTACTTATACCATGAAAAGAGTTTTACCGCTCCTGCTGCTCAGCCTGTTGTGCCTGGTGGCACGGGCCCAAAATCCGGTGGTGCCCAACAACATTTTCTTCGCAGACATGAAACTGCAGGTGGAGGAGAGCGCCCGTACTGAAATCCAGAAGATTGTAGATGCCCTCACCAAGCACCCCGCCTATTTCCAGAAGAAAGTAGATCTGGCAGACGCCTATTTCCCTTTTATTGAGAGAACGCTGGAAGAGGAAGGCGTGCCCACTGATGTCAAGTACCTGGTCCTGCAGGAGAGTGGCCTTACCTCAGACGCCGTTTCCACGTCTAATGCGGTGGGGTTCTGGCAGTTCAAAGAAGCTTCAGCCACTGAGCTGGGCATCAAGGTGAACCAGCACGTAGATGAGCGCAAACACATCATTGAGTCTACCCGCGGGGCGGCTAAATACCTCATTCGCAACAACAACTACTACAAAAACTGGTTCAACTCGCTGCTTTCTTATTACCAGGGCCTGACCGGCACCAAAGCGCTGACCAAGACCTCAGACATTGGGGCTAAGAAAATGACGGTAGACGGCAAGACCAACAAGTACCTGTTGACCTTTCTGGCCCATAAAATAGCCTATGAGAACGCCGTGGGAAAAAACCCGAACCCGCCGCTGGCGCTGCAACCTGTAAAGGCACAACCCGGCCAAACCTTAATTGAGATTGCCATGCAGGCGCAGGCAGATGCCGCCGAAGTGGAACGCTACAACAAATGGCTCACCGCCTCTACCATTCCCGCTGACAAAGATTACACGGTAATGATTCCGCTGACGAAAGGAGCACCGCGTCCAGTTCTGGCACAGGCTACCGGCCCCGTGCGCAGACAGGAGGATGCACCAGCCAAAAAGGAGAATCATGAAAACAAGCTGAAGTCTTTCACAGACAAGATCAAGGCTATTTTCACCACCAACAATGACCTCAAATCTATTGTAGCCCAGCCCGGCGACACCAAAGACATGCTGGCCATGCAAGCCGGTATTTCTACCAAGAAATTCCTCAAGAACAATGACATGCACAGCTTTGAGGAGATTGTGCCCGGCCAGACCTATTACCTCACGTCAAAGAAGTCTAAGGCTGAAAACCAGGATTACCACATTGCCCAACCGGGCGAAACCATGCACGCCGTCTCACAGAAGTACGGGGTAAAACTGAAGCGCCTGTTGAGCATGAACCGCATGAAGAAAACAGAAGCCCTGGTACCGGGCCGTGTGGTGTGGCTGCAGCAGTCCAGACCAAGAACCATTCCGGTTGAGATCAGAACCATAGAGGAAGAAGCCCCTGCCGCCGCCCCGGCCCAGGAGGTCCTTGCGAAAAAACCGGCCTCATCGGTTTCCAGCACCCCGGCCACTCCCTCAGCTACCACCACAGCCGCCGCACCCGTAACAGCAGCGGCTCCGGCCAAACCGAAGGAGGGGTCTATCTCCATTGAGGTAGAAGACCCGGCGGCCCCGGCCTACGTCCCGGTGGCCAAACGCGAGGAGGAAGACACCGCTCCTGCCACTTCAACCGGTCTCTACCCAACCAAAACCGCTGCCACAGCGCCTAAAGCTGAACCCAAAGCGGCAGAGTCAAAACCAATGCCTGCCACCCAGGCAGAAACACCGGCAGAGAAAACCACCGTTCCGGTTTCTGGTGCGCACGTAGTGGCCAAAGGGGAAACCCTGTATTCCATCTCCCGGCAGTACAACCTGGCCATGGAGGACCTGCTGGCCTGGAACAACATAGACGGCAGCTCCCCCCTTTCAGTAGGGCAGGAACTTTCCCTGACCGGGCCCGCCACCGCCACAACAGCCACCACCCGGCCCGTAGCCCCGGCTTCTAGTGCAACCGCCACGGCTACGCCAGCCAGTACCACCGCCCCTGCCGCGGCCAGTGAACATACCGTGGCAGCTGGAGAAACCTTGTACAGCATCTCCCGCAAATACGGGGTAACGCTCCAGGAGCTGCAGGCATGGAATGAATTGGGCACCGGCTCACTGGCCATTGGTCAGAAATTAAGAGTAGCTGCCCCTGCCTCTTCGGCTAACGCCGAAGTTCAGCCTGCCGCTTCCCCTGCCAGGTCTGCCACCGGCACCGTTACCCATAAAGTTGCCCCCGGCGAGTCTATGTATGCCATTTCCCGCAAGTACGGCGTCACCATCAAAGAAATCATGGAGTGGAACAATAAGCCAGACTTCAACGTGAGCGTAGGTGAAAGCTTACTGATCAAGCCGAAGCAATAATTTCCCCCACCCATCTTTCAGGAGAAGCCGGCCGTAGGTCGGCTTCTCTGTTTTTGGGCTGTTTTGGAAAAAGTAAGCCGAAAACGGAAGTTGGCGCAGACACCCGCAGGTTCTCCGGAGGGTATGGGGTCTGTGGAGCGATTAACTGGTGGTTCTTGGCTGATGGTTGGAGGATGGAACTGCGCGGAAGTTCGTGCCCTGGGATGAGGCGCGCATGGAGACTCACCGGGCGCCGTTCAGCATGCGTAAAACCCACCCCAACCCCTCCCGGGAGGGGAGTGATCTGGAATGCGTAGATCGTATGCGATATGCCCCTGCCTCTGAAATCTCGGCTGTCCGGGATTTGCCATCCCGGACACAGTACCTGCGGATTTGTAATCCGCGGCCCCTGCAGATCAAACGTGCCGCCGCGGGGATTGCAAATCCCCGTGTACCAGCTTCCGGATTGCAAATCCGGAAGAGCTCGAGAGCACTGTGATTGGCAGAACGCAACGATATGCGGCGAGAAGAGAATTGATCAGCAATGCGTGTCCTCCTGTGTAAACATCCCCCTTCGCCCCCTTCAAAGGGGGAGTATCAGGTATGCGTGGGAGACAAGGCGGTGCCCGGTCTCTACCATTCTACGAAACAGCTGAACCAGACCAACTGGCAATCAGCAATTAACAATCAACGATTCCACCGACTGATGTGCGTAGCACGGGTTCGTCTCAGGCTAGCGGGACAGCAGTAGTTACCTACTGAAACAGAGAGAGCAAGTAAGGAAGTAGCAGGAGAGGAACCCAAACCAGTCCTGGCGGTGAGCGCCTCTGTTAATACGGTGCCGCTCCAGCGGCAACGCCAAAGGCGTAGTTTTAACAGCAGTGCGAGCCGCCAGGACGGGCCCCGCGGCCGTGAGCGCTTACCGGAAAAGATGAAACAATACAGTGAGTGAGGCACCGCGTCAACCACCAAAGCCAAGGGGAACAGCAGTCCACGTATTCCTAAAACAACAGCACTGCATCCCCACTGCCCAGCAAAGGGAACAGCAGACTACATTGCAGCAACGGCAGCAGACAACGCATACCTACAGCGGCAGGCGCTCATCAAAGAATCCGCATTCCTGCAGCGGCAGAGACACTGCCTCAACCGGCCAAGCCAGGGGAGCAGCAGACTACGCATTGCAAAACCCACAAGCCTTCGTAGCGAAAACCCTGAAAAAGCGATCCCTGCCACCTGTTCAGATGCAAACAGCATCTTTCAGCACTACCCTCCAATAGAAGCCTTTAAACTTCTTTCAGAACGTTCTGTTTTGGGCCTGTTTTTCTAAAAACAAGCCCAAAACAGAACCCTCTACATTTTCCCTCCTTCCGGCGGCGAAGACAGATGGGAAGCCGTGTGCAACCCGGTGGCAATCTCGGGCAGAATGCCCAGGCGCTGGTAAATTGGCCGCACCAGCTCCCGCGCCTTCGGCAGACCCATCAGAAACGGGATAATGCTGAGCACGCAGATGAAGCCGCAGCCCAGCAGCGTGTAGCCCACCCCAATCTGTTCAGCCACCCAGCCGGCCAGCAGACTGCCAATGGGCGCCATGCCCATGAATGCCATGGAGTAGAAACTCATCACGCGCGCGCTTGTCTTCGTCTACAATGGTCTGCAGGAGCGTGTTGCAGGAGGCCATGCGCAGAATCATGCCCAGCCCTACCACAAAGATGGCCACCATAGACAGCACCAACGTCTGCGACAGGGCAAACCCAATGAGCCCAATGCCAAACAGCACCGAGGCCACCACAATGACGCGGGCCAACCCCACCACCGTCTTGCGGGAAGCCAGGTACAAGGCCCCGGCCAGGGCCCCCACCCCAGAGGCCCCCATCAGCAGACCCAGGGTGCTGGCGTCACCGCCCAGCACATCCCGCGCAAAAGCAGGCATCAGCACCGTGAAGGGCATCCCAAACAAACTCAGCGTGGCAATCAGGATCAGAATATCCCTGATCGGCTGAAAGCCGAAGGCATATTGAAAGCCTTCGGTCAATGATTTGAGCACCTGCGTGTCCTGCACCTTGCGCTCCATGTGGGGCAGGCGCATAAGCAGCAATGACGCCAGCACGGCAAAGTAACTGAGGGCGTTGATCAGGAAACACATGCCTTCGCCCACGGTGGCAATGATGCCGCCCGCCACTGACGGCCCCACCAGCCGGCCCATGTTGAACATAGAGGAGTTGAGGGCAATGGCGTTGCTCATGTCTTCCCGCTTCTCTACCAGCTGCACCACAAATGACTGCCGCGCACTCATGTCAAACGCATTCACCACCCCCGCAAACACTCCCAGGCAGAGAATGTACGTGATAGTGATAGAACCTGTGAGCACCAGGGCAGCCAGGGTGCTGGCCTCCAGCAGAAACAGGAACTGGGTCACCAGCAGCACCCGGTGGCGGTTGAACCGGTCTGAGATCACACCTGCAAACGGCCCCAGCAGAAACGACGGGATCTGGTTGGCGAAACTGACCATGCCCAGCAGGAACACTGAGTCAGTGAGGCGGTACACCAGCCAGCTCATGGCTATCTGCTGCATCCAGGTCCCAATCAGGGAGATGCCCTGGCCCATGAAGAAGAGACGGTAGTTGCGGTACTTCAGAGCCCGGAACATGCCGCCCAGCCGGGTGGGGTTGTCTTGTGTGGTTGTTTCTGCCATGTACGTTCAGCTTTGTGTAGCAGAAGGATGTACGAGCAGCCCCCTGGTCATTGTTCCCCGGCGGGGCAGCAGCTTCTGTTTTCGGGCTGTTTTCTGACAATACTTCGGACAATTTTAAAAGGCAAAAAGAGGCTTTAGAGGCTATAAATGGGGTTTAAGTAATTAAATGGCAGTTAGGTATTTCCCAAAATGGAGAAAAAACATTGGATGCTAAACCTGTACATGCCCTCAAACGCTACAAACGCACTTTTTCTACTCATCTAAACTGTCCGAAGTATTGCTGAAAAACAGCCCGAAAAGCAGAAACTGGAAAAATCTTCACCCGGTTTTGTAGGTTCCTGGCAGGAGCGCACCGGTGCCAGACACCAATGCCTACGTTTGTCTGCCCCAGCCACAGCGCCTTACATGGGAGCCAACACCTGCTGAATCAATTCATTAGACAATGGCTTGTTCAGGAAACCGGTAATGGGGTAATGGCTGGCTTTCTCCCTGTCTGCCGAGTGGAAGGAACTGCTGCACAGGTAAATCTTGGTTTGGCTCAGGTCTACCGTCTCTGAATTGTTGATTTCCTTCAAAAAACCAAATCCGTCCAGGACCGGCATTTTAATATCCAGCAGGACCACCGCGGGCAATGGCTGCCCTTTCTCCACCAGGCCATGCAACAAGTCTAAGGCCTCAGCGCCGTTTTTGGCGGTGGCAATGTGCTCCTCTTTGACACCCGCCCGCTTGAGCATTTTACGGGAGATGTATTTCCAGTTTTCGTCATCATCTACCACTAGCACTGTCTGTAAAGATCTGTTGTCAGTGCCATCAGCGGCGTTTTGTTCCTGCATGGTTTGAAGGGGTTAATAGGTACGTATAAATTAGTTACAAGCTGTCTCCAGACAGGTCACTTACAAGGGCGCAAGGAAATACACCCTGAATTCAGCGCCAGCACCCGCTTCGCTGGTCACCTCCACTTTTCCGCCGGAGTTCTCAATGATGCGCTTTACCATGAAAAGGCCTATACCCGTTCCTTCAACATGGTGGTGAAACCGCCGGAACATGGTAAACAGCTGTTCCTGGCTGGCTTTCCCAATGCCCAGGCCGTTGTCTTTGACCGTGAGCACCACATAAGGCTCCTCTAACCGCGTCTCCAGCTCAATGATGCACTCCCGCTCCGGCGACTGATACTTGATGGCGTTACTCAGCAGGTTGTAGAGAATGCTTCTGAAGTTTTTCCTGGAGAACCGCACCTGGTACACCTGGAAATCAGTTTTCACAAAAAAGCGGTCTCTGCCGCTGGGGTTTTGCAGGTCAGCCATGATGTCTTCATACACCTCTTTCACACTGATGACCTCCTCCCCAAGGCTGGTACTGGCATCTTTCTGCAGCCTGCTGACCCGGGTGAGATCTTCAATGGTGCGTTTAAACCGGTCAACAGACGCCAGCACCCGCTGCAACACCCCTTCGGTTTCCTTGCTAAAGCAATTGGTCTCTCTCAGTTCTAGCTGCAGGAGTTTCATGAGCCCCTCAATGTTATGGATTGGGGACCGCAGATCATGGGAGACGGTGTAGATGAAGTTGTCCAGGTCCAGGTTCATGCGCTGCAGCTCCTCATTCTTATGACGGAGACTCTTTCTTCTTGCAGCAAGTTTTTCCTGCAGCTCCTTCTGCCGCGTCAGGTCACCGGTCACTTTGGTGAAGCCAATATGCTGGCCGTCTTCGGCGTAAATAGCCGTTAGGGTGACGCTGGCCCAGAAATGGCTGCCGTCTTTGCGTTTACGCCAGTCTTCGGCCTCATAGGTGCCGTGCTTCAGGGCCAGTTCCAGCTCCTCCTGGGGCTTTCCCGCCTGCTGGTACACATCTGGGAACAGTTTCCCGAAGAAGTGCCCCATGATCTCCTCCTCCTGATATCCCTTTAACCGTTGCGCCCCCTGGTTCCAGGTGGTCACAATGCTATGGGGGTCCAGGGCAAACACCGCGTAATCTTTTATCTGGTTGATAAAGTTGGCACTGGCACTCTCTGATATCGTAAGCGGGCTCATGCAGGCGTAAAGGTCAAGGGAACAGCATTCCAAAATGAACTTTTTACTGGTACTGACCGGAGAAGGTTAGCTCAATTTTTTCTGCAGAGCGGTTTGCCTGCCTCAATGAATCATCTCTGCACAGGGTGGAGGGGCTCAAGAAGCCGCTCTGCGGAAAACCGAAAGCCGCCCCTGACCACCCAGTCCTGGTCACCCATTCTTAAAACCATAAAACAAACATCTTAAAGTCAATTCTTTACGTTTCACCAGAGGGAGTAGCCAAAATTGCTGACAAACCGTATTTATACCCATTCCAATTATGGCCACGCTCCCCCTCACCTTCAAAAAATAAAGTATGGCAGACGCTAAAAACGCACCTAAACAGCCGCCAAAGGGCAGCCGCCTCATCCCGAAGGGGAAGTTACTGGCCATTGGCGGGAAAGAGGACAAAGGGCAGGGACAGGCTCAGGACAAAGACCAGAATATCAACTTTGTTGACGAGCAGATCCTGAAACGGTTTGTGACCGAGCTGAAAGGAGACAACCCCCTGGTGGTGGTGATCCCTACGGCCTCACAGGAGCCGGTGCAGTCTGGCCAGGATTACGTGCAGGTGTTCCAACAGCTGGGAGTAGCCAATGTACAGGTCATGGACATCAGGACCCGCAGAGACGCCCTGCAGCCAGAACACGTTGAAACAGTTAACCAGGCGGCTGGCATCATGTTCACGGGCGGGGACCAGCTCAGGCTTACCTCCATCTTTGGCGGCACAGACCTGCTGGAGGCCATGAAAGAGCGGTATGCGTTCACCAATATCATCATTGCGGGCACCAGCGCCGGGGCCGCGGCCATGTCTACCCCCATGATTTATGAAGGCGAGTCTGACGGCGGCTACATCAAAGGGGATGTTAGACTCACCACCGGTCTTGAGTTCCTCAAAGATGTGGCCATTGACACCCACTTTCTCGCCCGCGGACGCATTGTGCGCATGACGCAGGCTATTGCCACCAACCCCGAGTGCATTGGCATTGGGCTGGAGGAAGACACCGCCATCCTGGTCACTGAGGGTGGCAAGGTGGAAGTGATTGGCAGCGGCCTCATTACCGTGGTAGACGGCATGGGCATTACGGAGACCAACATCTTTGACATTCAGAACGGGGAGCCCTTTACCGCCAAAGGCTTAAAAGTACACCTGCTGGGAGACAAAGACGAATACTTTATTCCTTCCTATTCGCGGGTGCAGTTGAAATAAAGCCTCTTCCCTTGACAGGCAGACTTGCACTTGGAGCCTGGCTGAATTCTGATGTACAGGCGAAAAGCACCAGAGAGAGGTTCTGCCCAAGCAGTCTTTGCTCCGCGCAGCAGCGCTACTGCGCCAAAAGAAGGGTGAACGCAGGTGCTTTTTATGCAGTTTTGCGCTGCTATTTTTTCGCCTGCAAGACCAGAAGTTGAACAACCCCTCCTTGGCAACATTTTAATTTACCGCACACTTAGCAACAGCAGCTACCCCTACAAAAGAATTCCTTCCTGTTTCTGTGATTGAATCAAACCGCAAGTAAGA
>NZ_LRMM01000066.1 GCF_001647275.1 Rufibacter ruber
GCGGCAAGGCCGGAGGGCCTAGTTTTAACAGCAGTGCTCACCCCCAGGACGGGGCCCCGCGGCCGTGAGCGCTTACCGGAAAAGATGAAACAACTCAGTAAATAAACCACCGCGTCAAGCAGACTAGCCAAGGGAAAAACGGACTACACCTTCCCGCCGCAGCCAAGGCAATAACAGACTACGCATGGGATGGAAAGCCGCTGCCAGGAGGAGCAGCAGACCACGCATTGCCACAGGCAGCAGAGGCACTGCATCCAACAGCCCAGCCAAGGAAACTGCAGAACACGTATGGCAACAGACTGCCCCGCCGGGAACAGCGAAGCGAACCTTCCAACGGCAGAAGCAAGCCTCATAACATTGGCAACAGCCCGCGTTACATGGCTAAACCTGTTCCTTTTGCTGAAGATCAATCACTTATACGCCGCCAAGCATCCTCTGGAACATGAAAAGCCCCCTTCTCTTTCTCGCAGGTATTATTTGTACCGCCATCGGCGTAGCCACCGTCTTCTTGGATGTTCCATTTCTAGGGAATCTGGATACCTCCAAGTTCCAGGTATTCTTCCATGGCTTTCTGCTGGGGCTTGGGCCGGTATGGGGCATTGTCGCTTTTGTGAGACGGAAGCAGGGGAGGGAGCTGCTCAAATAACCGCACCTTTTCAGAAATACCGGAAGAAAAAGCCCGTCAGAAACGGGAGGCTTTCTTATTTTTGCTCCGTTATTCATGATTTCGCGTTTTGGGCCTGTTTTTCAGAAAACAAGCCCAAAACAGTTTTCGCCAACCACCAACCCATTCCATGGAAAACCGGTACCTGCAGCGGGGCGTTTCGGCCTCAAAAGAAGATGTGCACAACGCCATCAAGAACATTGACAAAGGCCTGTTCCCGCAAGCGTTCTGCAAAATCATTCCGGACCTGCTGGTGGGCGACCCCGACTACTGCAACATCATGCACGCCGACGGTGCCGGTACCAAATCGGCGCTAGCTTATCTTTACTGGCGTGAAACTGGGGATCTTTCCGTCTGGAAAGGCATAGCCCAGGACGCCATTGTCATGAACACCGATGACCTGCTGTGTGTGGGCGCGACAGATAATATCCTGCTTTCCAGCACCATTGGGCGTAACAAGAACCTGGTGCCCGGCGAGGTCATTGCCGCCATCATCAACGGAACCGAGGAAGTTCTGCAGATGCTGCGCGACAACGGCATTGGCATCTACAGCACCGGCGGCGAGACCGCCGATGTAGGGGATCTGGTGCGCACCATCATTGTAGACAGCACCGTGACCGCCCGCATGAAACGCCGCGACGTCATCTCCAACCACACTATTCAGCCCGGTGATGTGATTGTGGGCTTCGCGTCTTACGGGCAGACCACCTATGAAACCGAGTACAACGGCGGCATGGGCAGCAATGGCCTCACCAGCGCCCGCCATGACGTGTTCGCCAATTACCTGGCCCAGAATTACCCAGAGAGCTTTGATCCCGCCGTGCCGTCTAACCTGGTGTACTCGGGCAACTGCAAGCTCACAGACATCAATGAAGAAACCGGCTTGACCGTGGGCAAACTGGTATTGTCGCCCACCAGAACCTACGCACCGCTGGTGCAGGCCATCTTGAAAGACTACAGAAGCCAACTGCACGGCATGGTGCACTGCAGCGGCGGGGCGCAGACCAAGGTGCTGCACTTCACGCAGAACGTGCACATCATCAAAGACAACCTGCTGGCCGTGCCGCCGCTGTTCAGACTCATTCAGGAGCAGAGCAACACCAGCTGGCAGGAGATGTACAAGGTCTTTAACATGGGCCACCGCCTGGAGCTGTATGTGCCGGAGGCCATTGCCGCTGATCTCATTGCCATTGCCGGTTCTTTCAACTTAGGGGCGCAGGTTATTGGCCGCGTAGAAGCCAGTGCTCACAATGAATTGACCATCAAGAGCGCCTACGGCGAATTCCAGTACCAGGGATAAGCGGTAACCGCAGACTCATCTAGCGGAGCCGCAGCCGTTTTTGGCCTGTTTTTCTGAAAACAGGCAAAAACGGCTGCGGCTTTCTTTTTCTATATAGAGTTGGCACAATGTTTGGATTTGGCTTCTCAACAGAGAGAAATCTAAGTCTTACCGCTATGAACCGTCTATACGTTACCATTATCGCCTTTTTCCTGTTTCTTGGTTTGGTGCAGGCGCAGGTACCCCGTGACGCCGCCATTCTGGTAGAAAGCCAGCGCGGGGAACTGTTCTACCTCGCCATTGGCCCCCGCGTCATCAACACCGTTCCCTCTAACCGCGTGGCGGTAGGTGATTTGCCCGCCGGAAGGCACTGGATAGACGTGCGGGTGGTGCGCAGAGGCAGACCTTTGACTATCAGGGCTGAAGTGTTCTTGCACAACGGGTATGAAACGGTATTTGTATTGGAGCCTGCCCGCAGAGGAAACTTCATTCTAAGAAAAGTAGAGGAGGTGCCGCTGCACCGCCCTGTCCCGCCCGTGCAGGGGCCCGTGTATGATGACTGCCGTTCGGCCATGGACGAGCGCCAGGTAGACCGCACCCTCCGTTTTATGAAAGACGAAGGCTTTGATGACCGTCGCCTGGAGATCGCCAAAGGCGAAATAAGACTAGCCGGCAGCATCATGACCGAAGACCTTTTCCACCTCATGAAGGCCCTGAGCTTTGAAGACCGCCGCGTAGCCCTGGCAAAATACGCCTATCAGTTTGTCTGCGACCGCCGCGAGTTCCCCCGGGTGCTAGAAGCCCTGGAGTTCACCAGCAGCAAACGTGAACTCCAGGATTTTATTTATAAGCGGTAAAAACTGCTGTGCAGACAGGAAAGGCTCTACTGGTAACCGGTAGAGCCTTTCCTGTTTTGGGGCTGTTTTCCAGAAAACAGCCCCAAAACAGGAAAACGGTGTTCCCCCTCGCGGAAAAGGAAGCATCTTGATCCAGCAGAGGGTCTTGGCGTAAACCCTCGCAGGTCTGAAAGACGCAGCGGGGGCTGGTAGTAGTCCTGAGTCTTGAGTCACGAATGAGATTGGGGCTTAGTTTGGGAAAACAACATGCCACGCGTAAGACCCACCCCAGCCCCTCCCGGGGGGAGTTGTCTGGCATGCGCGGGGCAAATGGCGGGTGACCGTACATCTGGCCTACGTATCCCTCAGCTGTCCGGGATTTGTAATTCTGGGCCTAGTACCTGCGGATTTGTAATCTGCGGCGCCTGCAGATTAAACGTGCCGCCGCGGGGATTGCAAATCCCCGTGTACCAGCTTCCGGATTGCAAATCCGGAAGAGCGCGATGCTTGGCAGAACTCAACGATATGCGCAAAAAAGAGGGTGATCAGCAATGCGTGTCCTCCTGTGTCACATCCCCTTCGCCCCCTTCAAAGGGGGAGTATCAAAGTGAGTCCTGAGTCCTTTCTTTTTCCCTTAGGAGATTCAGGACGAACGAAGCAGCAATGCCTGGTTTCGCTGCCGTGCCGCGAGGGCAGCCAGAGACCGGCCGTCATCAGTAGGCACGATTCTGGGGACCCGTGCCAGCGCGGGAGTATCAGCTGGAGTTAGAAGGCACGGAAGTAACTTCCGCGCCATAGGAGGGCAGAAGCGGGAGCTATAGATGGCAGAGGTCATGTGAGGCGGCCGCCCCATGGAAGCTGAAAGCTTCCGACATTATAGGTCCAAGTTGGAAACTTGAACCAGAGAAAGCGGCAAACAAGCAGCAATAAGTAAACAAACAAACAACAATGAACAATCAACCCTTCTACTGGTGGTACTCCTTTTTAGCACTTTTGCTCTGACTGATGTGCGCAGCACGGGCTCGCCTCAGGCTAGCGGATCAGCAGCGGTTACCTGCAGAGGCAGACATAACCAGTGAGGCTGATCAGGAAAGGAACCCAAACCAGTCCTGGGGGTGAGCGCCTCTGTTAATACGGTGCCGCTTTAGCGGCAAGGCCGGAGGGCCTAGTTTTAACAGCAGTGCTCACCGCCAGGACGGGCCCCGCGGCCGTGAGCGCTTAGCGGAAGAGATGAAACAGTACAGTGAGTGAGGCACCGGAGCAAACGGGAGACCCAAGGGAGCAGCGGACTACGCATTCCTAAAACAACGGTACTGCATCCAACTGCCCAGCAAAGGGAACAGCAGACTACGCACTACCACTGCTGCATTAAGCGCCACAGCCAAAGGAACAACAGACAACACATCGCCCAAAAGGAACAACAGACCACTTATTCCGCCTTCCGGCAACGGGAGAGAGTTGGTGAAAGCGGACTACTCATACCACCACCACCACCACCACCACCACCACCACCAGCAAAATAACCGGAGGAAAGCGAAGGTTTAATGCGGGGCCTCAGAGAAGAACACAGTAGGTGCGGGAGCAGCGGCAGCCGGAGCCAATGCATATAAGACAGGTCTGCTTGGGCTGGCATCCAGCACCAGGCTGGTCACCTGTAAATTCAGCAGGAACAACCCGTCTGCCACCGCATCTGGTACAAAAATCAACTCTGTAATGGTGGCGTTGGTACGAACAGCCGCCGGGTACTGCCAAAACGCACGGTGTGCCAATAAGGCTCCCCCGTCTTCCTCGCGGTCAACAGAGGGCAGGTCCAGTAGCAAATGCTCTATTTGGTTTTCTGCTAGGAATTGCGCCAAAGCGGGCTCTAGGTACGCAGGGTTGGTGCCCGAGTAGTGGGCGGTGCGTTTCGCCTCTGAATTTGGGAGCGTACGAAGCACCAACGCCTCCGGTAAATGCGTGCCCTCTACCTTCGCCAGCACGTCATTGGCCATCACCATGAGATCCCCGTTTTCCTGCCGCCGCGGTGCTACGGTTACCACCTGTGCCACAAACAGGAAACGGCGCAGGCATTGATCCAGTGTAGCGGCGGGATCTGGCGAGATGTGGCCGTAGCATTCGGTGTGGGTGCCGTTGCCGTGCGGGGTGAGGTGTACGCGCTGGTAGTTGGTTGCGCCCCCTGCGGCCACGCTGCCCACAAAATCGCCAACGGTGATGGTCTCCACCTGCACCGGCTCCGCCCAGAAGCAGTTTATGTTTTCCGGCCCCGCCGCCAGCGGCAGGGAGATATCCAGCGGCTGCAACGGGTCAAAGGTGTAGTTTCTGTTTCTAAAGGTAAGGGTGGCGGTAGGTGCAAGCATGGCGGGCGTTTTAGAGCTGTTTTTACGAAAATAGGCCAAAAACAGGAAAAGGCGCAAGCAAGATGTTTTCTTTGCCCGTGCCTTTCCCTTCTCTTAATGAATTGGTGGTCAAGCGTACCGCATGATCCTGTTGTTCTGAAAAGAATCTTATGCACGAATGGCAACCTCAGCCTTCCTATTGCCATTCTGTAAAGAATCTTGGTGGCGAATGGTAGAGCAGGTGTTTTTCTAGTTGGCCCGCTGTTCCCTAAGTCCCTTTCTGGATGGCAAAAGTGAAAGGGCCTGATGTATGGCAGCATTCCCCAGGAAACATTCTATGCCCTGGAAGTTACTCCCCAATTTTTTGGTTGGGGAGTAACTTCCAGGGCATAGTGGGCAACAGAAAGAGTTTTAATGCCACCGCTTTTCTGCCACTGATTTTACCACTTCACCGGCGTAAGCGCCTTGGAGTTCTTCACCAGGCAGATGTACGGGAAGATAGTAGCCACACGAGGATTCGCTCCCGCAAATTCAATGCTCTGGCCGGGGAACAGCGTCTTGAAGCTGGCCAGGCGCGGGGAGGTGCGGTAAGGCGAATGGGCGGCATCGGTTTTGAAGAGGGACACATGGCCCCGGGAAACCGCTTTCAGGTCTTTGATCCCGTTCACAAACACCAGCGGGCCGTCCTGGTTTGCCCACGTGGTGTTCACGTAGCGCTGGCCTTTGTTGATAGCCGCTGGTAACGCTGCGGCGGGCATCATGCTCTCGCTCTCCACGGTGTACACGCCAATAGACACGGCCTTGCCTTTGAAGGGGGAAGTGTCACCCTGCAGCAGATAGGCAAACGGCACGCCCCGCTGCACCCGTACCGGAATAGTATGGAAGATGCCCCACATGCCGTACAGTTTCTCCCGCTCCAAGCCTTTCTGCTGTACCAAGGTCTGCAGGTTCAGGTACATCACGCTGTCTCGCTTGATTTTGTCTTGCAGGTACACCACGTTCTGCAACGTGTGCCTCAAATCAAAATTAGCCGTGTCCTGGGCGCGGGAGGAAAGGAACTGGGCGGCAGTACGGACGAGCGCATCTGTGTCTAGGGTGTCTGCCGCCGCCATCTGTTTTAGGCGTGCTGTAGTGGTGTCTTCCGGTTTGGCGGGGAGTTGCGTTATCAGTTCCCGCAGGTGGCGGTGCAGTGCGTCTGTGTCCTGAATTCGGTCAACGCCTAAGAACCAGATCTGGCGGTGCGGGGGCAGGGTTTGGTTGAGGGCTCTGATTTTTTTGATCTTGTTGTAGAACTCCTGGTTGCCCCACTGGGCGTTGTGGCGGGCCCAGAACTGGAACACAAAGCGCAGCCGCTCTTCATTGCCGGTTTGCAGGTACTGGTTCAGGAGCGCAGCCTGGCTGTAATCTACTTCGGCCAGGTAATGCCGCAGGCCCACTTTCTGGTTCAGGTGCTTCAGCAGGGCGAAGTCCAGCTCCTGTGGGGTGGCGGTGCCGTGTGATTCGCCTAAGAGAATGATCTGCTTTTGGTAGAAGGCGCTGTCAAAGAGGGGGAAGGGCGTATCTTCTGTAAAGGTCACTTCCTGCTGGTGCTGCTGTAGATACGTTTGGTGCGGGGTGCTCTCCCCGCCCACGGCGGTTAGCGCATAGATACCGTAGGCAATGACACCCAAAAGGAGGAGTACCAGAGGGGTGAGCAGAAGAAAAAGGGCGATTCTTTTCAGGGTTTTTTTCATGACGAAGGGGTGTTGACTGGTTTTCGTCAAAAGTAGGGCGCCCAGAAATGCGCCGCTGGCCAATGGGGTGAACAACCGCGTTTTTGGGGCAGCAGGCGGGTTTTGGGGTGAACGGGAAAGGGCTTGGGGTGGTTAGGCCGCCGCAAAAGCCGACTTCACCACGCTGGAGGAGGACCTCGCCACCGGCACCGCCAGCTCTATCTGCTCAAAGTGCAGTTTGTACCCCTGCGCGTTGCCGCTCACCTGGGTCACCTGCTGCAGGTTCACCAGATAGGAGCGGTGGCAGCGCACCACTTTGTCAGTGGCAATCTGATTCTCCAGGCGGCTGAGGCTGCTGCGCAGGAGCTTTTTGTTCGGCTTGCCGTTGTCCAGAAAATAGACGGTGCAGTAATTGTCATCGGCTTCAATAAAGAGCAGGTCCTGGAGGGGCAGGGAGAAGGTGTCTCTGTCGTTTTCGGCGGTGAGGGTGAGGAGCGGGGTGGCCACCGGTTGGACGGTAAGCACCGGCTCTGGCTTGGCTGGCGGGGCCAAGGGCTTGTACTTCTGCAGCATGAACACGTAGTTGAGCAGCACCAGCAGCACGGCCGGCACAATGCCCATCAAGAAGGCGATCAAGGTCATGTACGTGACTTGCGCCAGTGAAAAAGACATCACGCCCACCGCCGCGCCGTAGGCCGTGCAGAGAAAGCCGGCCGTAGAAAAATGGCCCAGGTTCCAGAAGATTTCCCTGCCTACCGTCCAGCGGGTTTCGGTGAACAGGGTGGGCAGCAGTTTTCTAAACGCATAGAAGTTCAGAAACACAGACAGCGCCGCCACCCCGCCGTAGCCACCCAGGATCAGATTCTTAGACGGGTCATGCCAGTTATAAGACCCAAACGGCTGGAACACAATCAGGCTGAACGCAATGATGCCCCCAAACAGGAAAGACAGGAACAGGCTTCTGGAAAGGGTGAGCTCATTGAGCGGGTACGGCTGCCGGAAAAAGGAAAACATGGTCTTTACACTAAAGCTGCGGCGCAGGTGTCACTCCTTAAAGATAAGGGATATTTTCCGCTCTGGCGGAAGAAAGGAGGCGCACCTGGTTCCTTTCTGGCGGGGAGGTGCGTTTTGGGCCTGTTTTCTGAAAAACAGCCCGAAAACAGAAAACGCTCTACAGGGAGAACCTGCCCAGCACCTGCGTGTTCTCCTGCCGCTGGTACCAGTCATGGTACACCAGCTCCACCTCCCGCACCACACAGCTGCCAAACGCCTGGTGCCGGTACTCCCGCAGCTTTTCCAGAAACTGCTGCGGCTGCTGTAGGGGTTTCCTGAACCGGACCACCGTACTGTGTGCCGTCTGGATGGCGTACCGCTGGTCAATGGACTGCTGCAGCCCTGAGGCCTGGAAAGCTGTTCTCAGGTTGTTCCGCAGTTGGTTGAGCTGCTCCCCCAGCGGAAAGCCCTGCACCATCACGCAAGACGGCGAGGCGGTCATGCCCGTGAATTCCACCTGAAAAGGTGAAACGCCCTGCAGCGCCTGCTGCACCAGATGGCTATATGGCGCCAGGTTGATCTGCCCCAGCTGAAATCCCGGATAGCAGGAAATAATGGACAGCAAGGTGATGTGGATGTCAGAGGCGGGATAGTAGTACTGCGCCGGCTCCAGCTGCGCCAGCTCCTGTAGAAATTGCCGCAGCCGCGCCTTCACTTCTGCGCCGGGACGAATCAATACCGTAAGTCCCCTCCGGGAATCATGGGGAGAATCCAGCAGCGGGTCAAGTTCAAAGTGACCCGCTGTGAACTGGGCTTCTGTCTCTTCCCACAGACAGGTGTAATGTTCTAAAAGGTTCATGGTGCAGTTCTGTGCGTTTTGGACCTGTTTTCCTAAAAATAAGCCCAAAACAGGAAATGCGTTGGCTGGGTTACTTGATCACAATATCATACTTCGCCAACAGGCCCAATGCGCCCTGCGCAGAAAACTTTGCTTTCTTGATCCGGTTCACCTCGGGGTCCAGGGCATAGTTCACGGCGGTCAACAAGTTGGCTTTCTCCAGATTGGTGCGCTGGAAAACGGCGCCGTTTAGGTTACAGTTCAGGAAAGCCGCCTCAGTCAGGTCGGTCTCTGTGAAATTGGCCTCTTTGATGCTGCAGCTGTCAAACACGGTTTTTTTGAAGTTCCGCTTCCCAAAGAAGGCCAGATCCAGAGAGCAGCCGGTGAATTGCACGCTCAGCAGAAAATCATGGCAGGTGCTGAAATCAACGCCCAATAGTTTACAGTTGGTGAACCGCACATCCTGTAGTTTGGCGTGGCTCAGTCTGAGGTTGCTCAAATTGCAGTTCTCAAACGCGCAGTCTGTAAAGCTGAAGTTGGAGAAGTTGGCGTTAGAGAAATCACAGTTCCTAAAGGTGCATTCCTCAAACTCCCGCCCCGTGATGCCCTGGCTGGCGTAGTCAAGGTTCTCAAAGAGTTCGTTCTCTCGCAGTGCCTGTTTCATGGTGCAATATTCTCCAGAAGTTAGGAAAAGAAGAAGTTGTTTTTGGTGTGTTTTTTCAGTGGAAGGGGAAACCAGCTGGGAGCTTGGCTTTCTTTAGGTGAAGCTTTGCATTAAATGCCTCTAACACCTACCACTCAATATTCTTCTCAATAAACCGGATCAGCTGCTCTGCCATGGCCTGCTGCTCCTCTACCCGCGGGTGGCCGGGCGTATCTTTGTAGGGCGCGAAGAGGGTATAGACGTTCTTGTCCTGCAGCCCCGCCACCGCCTGCTCCACATAACCTGGCCAGGGGGAGCCTTGGCGGGTTATGTCCATATTGCCCAGCATGGCAATGATGTGGGCGTTGGGGTACCTGGCCCTGATACTTTTGACAAAGTTCTGATAAGCGGTAATGATCTGCCGCTCTGTTGGTTTCTCATTGCCAAACCTACGCTTGAACTGCTCATGCTCCGGCCGGTTCACCAGCCAGGAATCATTCTGGAAGAGGTTGACCACCACCACATCGGGCTGCTTTTGGGTAAAGTCCCACTTGCTGGCCGGGTCAGACGGGTTGAGGCGGTCAAAGATCTCAGGCATGATGATTGGCCCCCAGCTCACCAGAATGCCAATGCCGCTTTTGCACACGCAGGTATAGTCTGCATTGAAATGGCGGGCGGTGCGGGCGGCATAGCTGAGGTAATTGTCTGTGTTCAGCCCCAGCGGAGAATCTTTGCCCGAGTAGTCATGCACCGCGTAGCCGGCGGTGATGGAGTTCCCGTAAAATTCAATGCTCCTCTTCGGCTTGGCCGATGGGGGTAACGCTTTGCCGCCTTTCCCCAGCTCAAAGCCATAGAAGGTGGTGGTGCCTTTGTCCCACTCAGTGCGCTTGAACAACTCAACCGTGTGCTGGCCCCGCTTTACCTGACGGGCCAGGGTGAAAAGCCTGGAAGCCGTGTCTGGCTGAATGATCCCCACCGTGTCCCCGTCAAGTACCACCTGGTAATAGCTGTTGCCCGTGTTGTCTTTGAGCCGCGCCTGCACGTCTGTCCCCTCAAAGTTCAGCTTCACAGAGGTCCCTGACCAGTAGAGTTCCGCCGCCTCCGGCGATGGCTTCCCCACCCGGCCCATGTACGCCAGGCGCGGGTCTTGCGGTTTAACCAGAGCGGTTTGGCTGGAAGTGCACTGGCTGGCCGTAAAAAGGAGGAGAAGGGCGAAAACGTGGAGTAGGAAGCGTGGGCGCATGGGCAAATTGAAAAGTTGCGAGCGGTAAAGATGCTGAGAACCGCTTTACTTTCCAAGTCACCCAAACCCGGGGTCGCCGCCCCTTCTCAGCCAGCCCGTGCGGTTCTTACGGCTCTTCCAGAGAATCTGCCGACGTGCCTGTGAGTGGTGCAAACAGAGGGTGCCAGGCCAGGTCTGCCGAGGTTGGGAAACCGGGGTGGTCTGGTAAGGGGGGTACAGCACCCGCAGGCTCCAGAACCTGGGGGGGTGATTGCACAGCAGGCCGGCCGGTTTGGTAAAAGTAGAAGGCGGCGCCCAGCAGCAGAAGGACAAGGCTGGCAAACCCAGGCCACGTGAGGGAAACGCGTTTGCGGGGTTTGAAATCAGGGGCGGAGACGGAAGTGCCGGGGTGAAGGTGCTTTGCCATAACAGTAAACGGTTAGTTTACATGAAGATGCGTTTTTGGCCTGTTTTTCATAAAACAGCAAAAAAACGCATCTCCCGTTTCGGCGTTAGCCGCCGGAGTGATTACTGCCGAAAGGGGTTACATCAGGAAATAGCCGTCTGGCTGGAGCGGTTGGGGCACCTCTTTCTCGTCTAAGATCTGCTTGAGGTTGATCTCAATGGTGCGGGCAATGGCGGTGACCGGGGTGTCAGTGGGTTTGTTCCGGAACGGGTCTTGTATGTGCCGGGCGGTTTTTTCCACCAGAAAGAAGGTAGAAGCCACCGCCGTTAGCACCGGTATCTCATAAATACCAATGGCCTCTACCAGCGTCACCGAGAGAATCACCAGAAACAGGTAAATGAAGAAGTGAATGAACATGCTGTACGTGGCCGGAAAGACCGTGGTGTTGATGCGTTCTGCCTTGCCCATGGAGTCTACCAGCCGCACCACCGTGCTGGCTACCTGCGTCTGCTGCATCTGGTTGAGCGCCTGGTGCTGGAACAGCTGGTTCAGGTCCTGCATGTGCAGCACCTGCAGAGACAGCGGCTTGTTCATCTTGTCCTGGATGTACGCCAACTCCTGCTCAGGCAGAAACTGGTGCAGATGGGCGGTGGCGTCTTCTTTTCTGAGGCTCTGCCCCAGACTGTAGCACCAGGCAATCTGCCGGAACCCAATCTTTCTGAAAGTGGCCATGATAGAGGGGTCCTCCATTTTTTCAGGGGAGATATACGCCTTGAGCTCCAGCAGGAGCGAGCGGGAGTCATTGACAATGGCGCCCCAGACAATACGGGCCTCCCACCAGCGCTCATAAGACTGGTTCAGGTTGAATGCCAGCAGCAGCGAAATGCCCGTGCCCAGCACCGAGGGCAACGCAGACGGCACCGGGGGCCAGTCGTCTGCCCAGATAAGCTTTATGATGTGAAACGAGAGGGAGAAGAGAAACACCCGCAGCACATCTACTTTCACCATGTTAAAGATGTACCGGTACGGAATACTTTCAGCTAAGAGCATAGGCGTTGAGAAACAAAACAATGTACAGCAGCAGCAGCAGCAGCCTGTGCGTAGTAATACGAGGTTCTGTCTCTCAGGATATGGTTTCTGTTTTGGGGGTGTTTTCAGGAAAACAGCCCCAAAACAGAAATGCTACTGCAGCGGTTTCCACCATTGCTGGGTAGGCAGTTCCTGCCCCACCCGCCACCGCTGCCCCATTAGGGGCGTGGCCAGTTGAATGTGTTGCCGGGCGGCCGCTTTGGTCAACCGTTTGATGGGTTCCTTCCAGTGGTGCAACGCCAGCGAGAAGGCCCCCCAGTGGGTAGGCATCAGTACCTTCCCTTTTAAGTCCAAGTGCGCCTGGGCCGTCTCCTCGGGCATCATGTGAATGTATTTCCAGGCCTCGTTGTACTGGCCGCACTCCAGCATGGTGAGGTCAAACGGGCCGTACTTCTCCCCAATCTGCTTAAAATGCCGGTCATAGCCCGAGTCCCCGCCAAAGTAGACAGACTGCTCTCCGGCTTTCACCACCCAGGAGCACCAGAGGGTCTGGTCACGGTCAGTGAGGCCGCGGCCCGAAAAATGGCGGGCGGGGGCGGCGGCTAGAAACAGCCCCTCAAACTGGGCCGTCTCCCACCAGTCCAGCTCGGTGATTTTCTCTTTGGCCACGCCCCATTTCACCAGGTGCGCCGCCACGCCCAGCGGCACAAAGAAATGGCGGGTCTTGCCCATCAGTTTTTTGATGGAGCCGTGGTCCAGGTGGTCATAATGGTCATGCGAAAGCAGCACCACGTCCAGCGCCGGAAGGTTCTCCATGGCAATGGGCAGCTCCTTATTAAAGCGCTTAGAACCAATAAACGACACCGGCGACGCCCGCTGCCCCAGCATGGGATCAGCAAAAATGCGCTTACCGCCCACCTCCAGCAGCACCGCCGAGTGCCCAAACCACGTGACTTTTATCTCTGAGGCAGACGGTGCCGGAAAATCTGCGGGCGTCAGTTTCACCTGCGGCAACTCATCTTCGGGCGTAGCCCCTTCTACGCCCCCCAGAAATTTGGCAAAGATCTTTACTTTCTCTGTCAGGGACTGCTCCCCCATCATGGGGGTGGGGGAAATGTTCTGGAACTTGCCGTCACGGTACTGCGGTGATTTCTGGATGCGTTCCAGGCTCTGCCCGTGCGCTGCGGCGCCAAACTGCGGGGCAAACCACACAAACAGCGTAATGCCTACCGCCAACGCGGCTATGATGGAAAGAAAAATCAGCATAAACTTCTTCATGGTCTAAACGAAAGCCCCAAGGTAGTACTTCTGAAACGGTAAATTGTTTAACCACCGCCAAAACGCGATCAGAACGGTAGGGGTGCGTTTTGGAGCTGTTTTCTGAAAAACAGGCCGAAAACAGGTGTAAAAGTTCTGTAGATGGTGAATGCGATCATCTGCAGATTCTCCTATTAATAGTCATCATTTCCCATATCCTTTGTACGCATCCGTCCCCCTTTGAAGGGGGTGGGGGGATGACAAAGGCCGTAGAAGATGTAACTGCTAATATTAGCAGGACGAAAGAAAGGAGCCTCGGGAATGCTTAACTCTGCACGAGTAATCATCTTCCTACCCCCTTCAAAGGGGGCCGGAATGCGTGGAAAAGCTTGGTGGTAATGTTATGTCTGTTTTTAGCCTGTTTTCTGAAAAGTAGGCCAAAAACAGGGCTGTCGGCTGTGCAGGATTTGCAATCCCAAACTTGGGCGCCTGCAGATTTGTAATTCGCGACGCTGGCAGATCAAAAAGGTCTTAACAGAGGTTGTAATTCCCTTGAATGCATACTGCCAGATTACAAGGCCAGAAGAGCAAAGTTGTTGATAGTAGAAGCTAACAGCTTTCTCCCTACAAGGAGTAGGGCCGTTGAACTCTTGCCTGGAGCCAAGATTAACCCACAAAGCAACTCCCGTCATTGCAAATTTTGAGGCTATCGCCTCACTGAAGTTCAAAACTTCAGCCATTCCAGTTCCAAGTTAGAATGAAACAGAGAGATTACCAGACTGAAAGAGAGTCTGTCTTGCAAGAAGGGAAGTGTGCAGGAAAGACTAAAGCAGGAGTTTCTGTTTCCAGTCTGTTTTCTGAAAAACAGACTAGAAACAGGAATGCCCAACTTGTGAGGCTACGCCTCTTCCTGCAGCAGGAAAAGGTCTAACGCAATTTCATCTGCCAGCAGCTTGCCTGCCTCTGTGAGCAGCAGAATTCCTTGCTCCTCCTGCAGCAGCCCCTGGTCTTTTATTTTCTGCAGGTACGGTGCGTGCAGCGTGCGCAGGTCAATGCCCCACTTTTCCTGAATATAGTTGGTGTCACAGCCCCAGCTGGTGCGCAGGGTAGTCATCACGTACTCGTTCACGCGGTCTTCTACGGTGAGCGCTTCTACCGTGCAGGGCAGTTGCCCCGCCTCCAGCCCCTGTGCGTATTTGGGGTTGTTGGCAAGGTTGAACTGGCGGCTCTGGCCATTGAAGGAGTGGGCGCTGGGGCCAATGCCCAGGTACGGCACCTGTTTCCAGTAGCTGCTGTTGTGTCTGCTCTCAAAGCCAGGCTGGCAGAAGTTGGAGATCTCATAGTGCAGGAAGCCGTGGGCGTGGGCCTGCGTCATGAGCAGCTCAAACTGCTGGGCTACGCGTTCCTCGTCGGCGGGCGAGAATTTGCCTTTGCGTACGCGGTGCCCGAACACGGTGTTGGGTTCAATGGTCAGGGCGTAGCAGGAAAGGTGCTGCACCTGCAGCGCGAAGGCGCGGGCCAGGTCCTGCTCCCAGAGTAAAGAATCTAGAGCGGGAATGCCGTAGATGAGGTCTATGGAGATATTGTCAAAGCCCAGATCCTGCGCCAGGCGCACGCAGTCTTCGGCCTCAGTGGCGGTGTGCGGACGGTTCATGAGCTGCAGGTGCGGGTTATGGAACGACTGTATCCCAATACTCAGCCTGTTCACGGGCGTCTGCCGCAGTGCCTGCAGTTTCTCAGGGGTAAGGTCGTCTGGGTTGGCTTCCAGGGTGATTTCGGCCGTGGCCGAAACCTGGTGCAGTTTATAAATAGACTCCAACAGCGCGTTCAGCTCAGTTACCTCAAGAATGGAGGGCGTACCGCCACCGAAGTAAATGGTGTTGATGGGCTCACCGTTGAGGTAGTCTTTCTGTAGGAGGAGTTCCTGCTGCATGGCGTTCAGCACCGCCTCTTTCATGCCCATTGACGTACTGAAGTGGAAGTCGCAGTAGTGGCAGGCTTGTTTACAGAAAGGAATATGAAGATAGATACCAGCCAAAATGCGTTTATGGTTTAAGGAGCGTTTACTGAAAAGAAATGGGCGGTGCCTGAAAATCCATCGGCTTGCCGTACTTTAGAAACAATGATTCTATTGCTGAGTTCCCGTCTGCGCCAGAAGTTCCTGCGGCAAAGGTACACAATTGTGCTGTTGCTTTGGGGGCTGCTGTGGCTGAGCGGTTGGGCGCAGGCGCAGGACAAGCGGGCGGTGCAGGTGGTAAGCCCAGATCCTGCGCAGGCCAAGGTGTGGCGGCGGTACCAGCCCAAAACCCTTCCCCAGGATTCTCTAGGCCGACTGCAGGAACTGCAGAACTGGCTGCTGCGGGTGCAGGAAGACGGTTACCTCACCGCCTCTGTTGACAGCACGGTGCGCCGGAACGACTCGCTGTGGGTGCATGTGCACGCTGGGAGGCCGTACCATTGGGCGTATCTGCGCAACGGCAACGTGGGCGAAGGACTGCTGGAGCGGGTGGGTTTCAGGGAGAAACTCTACAACGGTTCGCCCTTCAAGCCCGCCGAGTTTGCCAAGCTGCAGCAGGCCTTGCTTCGCGAAGCGGAGAATGCGGGCTACCCGTTTGCGGCGGTGAAACTTGATTCTTTGCGGCTGTACAATGACTCATTGCAAGGGGTGCTGCGGGTGGAGAAAGGCCCGTTGATCTTGATAGATTCTGTGCAGATGGTGGGCACCAGTAGGTTGCAGCAGCGGGCGCTGTACCGTTACACGCAGCTGTTTCCGGGGCAGCCTTACTCGCAGCAGCGCATTGAGGCGGCCATGCGGGCACTGCGGCAGCTGCCGTTTGTGCGGGTGGCGGGCGAGCCGCAGGTAGCCTTTGCCCAGAACAAAGCCCGCCTCTATTTTCTGCTGGATGAAAAAAAAGCCAACCAGTTTGACGGGATCATCGGTTTTCTGCCAGACCCCAACTCCAACGAAAATAAACTGCTCATCACGGGTGAGGTGAACCTGCAGGTGCGCAACCTGCGGGGCAGCGGGAAGCAGATTGGCCTGCACTGGCGCAAGGTAGACCAGAATTCGCAGCTGCTGGATGTGGAATACAGGCACCCGCATATTTTCTCTACGCCGTTTGAAGTGGCCACCCTCTTTCACCTGTACAAGCAAGATACGTCGTTCCTGAACCTCAGACCGAGGGTTGAGATTGCCTACCCGCTCTCTACCACCAGTCGTCTCACGTTTTTTGCCGAGGTGCTCAGCTCCCAGCTGCTCTCCCCAACTGCGCTGCGGCAGCGGCGGTCAGACTCCACGGCCATTGATGCTAATTTTACCTCCTATGGGCTTTCTTATGCGTGGAATTCTCTGGATGATCTGTTTTTCCCCAGAAGGGGCATGCAGGCGTTCTTTCAGGGGGCGGTGGGCACCAAGCGGGTGCAACGCAACGCGCGGGTAGAAGCCAGCTACTATGATACGCTGCAGATGCGTAGTACGCAACTGTCGGTGGCGGGGCGGGTGGAGCGCTACTGGCCCATGTCTAAAAATGGGGTGGTACTGACGCGGCTGAAGTCTGAGGCACTGGTGAACCAGCGGCTTTATTTAAATGAGCTGTTCCGCCTGGGCGGTTTGGCATCTATCAGGGGCTTTGATGATTATTCCTTTTACGCCTCTTCTTACGCCATCAGTACACTGGAGTATCGCCTGTACACGGGGGAGGAATCTTATGTTTTCCTGTTGTATGATCAGGGATACTTGCGGCGGGACGTAAAAAATGAAAAAAAATATCAGTGGGCCAGCGGTGTGGGCGGCGGGATCAGTTTTTCAACGGGAGCCGGTGTGTTTCAGCTAGTTTACTCGGTGGGGCGCACGGCGCAGGAGGGGTTCAGCCTGCAGCGGGGGAAGATTCATTTCGGGATTACCGGGCGTTTTTAGCCTGTTTTTTGAAAAACTTTGCAAAACCATTTGGAGTATAAGAGAAAAGGTACTACTTTTGTATCACAATAACAGTGCGGGATGGAGCAGTTGGTAGCTCGTTGGGCTCATAACCCAAAGGTCACAGGTTCGAGTCCTGTTCCCGCTACCTAAACTAAGAATTAACGCCTTGTAAGTCAAGAACTTACAAGGCGTTTTTGCTTTGCAAGTAACAATAGAGTAACAAGTTTTTAAAGGCACTCGATTTTAAAAGCAATGAGTGAATTCTTTAATGAACTTATTGGTAAGCTAAGAGGAGAAGTTCTTTAGCCTGCAAAGTCTTACTGAGTGAATCAGAAGTGGCCTTGAAAGAATAGGTTTTCTTAAAGTAACTTTAAAGATAGCTTTTTAAGAACGAAGGAGGCAGATAAGGGGGTAGGTAGTTGAAGCTGCGCTTTAGTGGCTTCAACTACCTACCCCCATTTTTTATGCAAATCTTAATTCCTGGCTGTGTGTTCACATGGATGATAGAAACCCACTAGGAATCAGGGAAGTATTTATAAAATGGAAAAGAAAGGATGCGCTAGTGTATGAAGCATACGGCTGGTAAGAACTCTCTTTGAATGAATCACCAAAATCACAAACACTTTTAATAAGTATTGCGAATGGCCGAGGTTGAAGGGAGTTTGAACAGGCATAAAATAAACCATAACCTTCCATTTCTAATCCGATTAGCTTCCTTTGCCGGGACTTATAGTCCTCTATGGTAGGCGCAAATTGAATTACACTAGATACGGTAACCATCGAATCTATATGTATATTTAAAAGAGTTTGAGGTTTAAGCCCTTTGTAATTGTTCATTATAGTGAACAAATCAGCAGTTTTTGTTTTGAACTGGGAAAACAATGTTCTTAAGGAGGGCTCAAGAACTAAATAATGGGGATCTGGCTTGAACAGAGGCATATTATTATCAGCTGTCGACACTTTGCCAGCTGCTCCATCAAAAAGTTGACTTGCAACTAAAATATCGCCAATGTTATTTTCTCCTCTTACACCTGCTGCAATGCCAGCCATAAATATTGTTTTGGGCCTGAAATGTTGTATAAGCTTAGTGCAGAATACAGCCATAGGCACCATTCCCATATCATCTGGGGACGCTGCAACAACCTTGAATGTGCCATGTTCATTGATTATAGTAGCAGTGTGATAAAGAGTCGTATCATTAGGCATACGAATTGGCTCCCACTCGTCCAGCTCGTTTAATACCGCCTCTAATTCTGGCTTTGCTAAAGCAGTAACAATGGCAATGTCATAATGAAAAGAAGGATTGGTCAAAAGTTTATTTGATCTAGCAATGTTGAAAATAAACTTTTTAAGTTTTGATTGCCATTCAGTAGACTGAGGAGAATATTCAATAAGATGAGTATTCTCATTGTGAAAATATTTCTCGTATTCTGCTTTGAGATCGTTATATGCTGTAAGCCCAACAATATAGGATGGCGGGTTTAATAAAGGAGAATCAGAAATTTGCTCTAGGAAACCAGTAGAATTATTAGGAAGAGCTTCTCCATTGTCTTCTAAAGGTAAAACTAAATCTAGTATAAGAAGATCATAATCATGGTAAGATAAAAAGCGACGTGCGCTAACTATACTTTTAGCAATATCAATAGTGAGTAGATGGAGAGGTGCAACAGATTCAATAAAATTAATAATAGAATCTATTTTATCCTGTGTGTCATCAGCTATCAGGATTCTAATCATAACACCTCGTTAATTAATGATTTTAAATTTATTTTCCATGATGTTTTGTCAGCACTGTAGTAAACTATTCCCTTGTAGTTCGGGTTAAATTCTAACACGAATTGTTTATGAAGTTCTGAAATTGATACGCCGTCAAAGCCACCATACTGAGTTACTACTATAACAGATATATTAGAGTCTTCTAAAGCCAATTCATTTAATATATGCTTGCCTGCTAATGGGATGAAATCACCGCCTGGGTCTGCTGATGATATGTCATAATTTGGCATACTCATATCTAATAATAAGAGGTCATAGGTTGGATTGAGAATGATTTCTCTTAACCCGCTTATATATGAACTAAAGTGGCGGACTTCAAATGACTCAAAATCTTCCTTTAGGAATTGGATCAATTGTTGAGCCTTGTCTTCCCTGTCTTCAATTATTGCTACCTTCTTCATTTTCGAGGTTGCTTATGTTTATTAAAATTTTTGAATTAAAGTTATCCATTTCATCAATATTGAAATCAATACTATTTTTGTCGTTTTTTAAATCAAACCGGACAGTTCTAAACGCTTTTGCAAACCCTGATTTTTTATCCTTTTGAGCTTGAGTTATTCCTTCATCAGTAGAATACAACTTGCTGGTTTTTTCCAGAATAGTCCTAAACTCTTCTTTGTTAATATTAGGACTGAGTTTGTTTGAAATATTTATTTCAATTGTGGAATTGTGTTTTGTAACTGATAAAAAGCAAATCAATTCCTCATTATTTGAGTTATAAAGAATTATATTTTCAAAAAATATTCTAAATAGGTCTACAAAAAATAGCAAAAATTCCCCTTTTAAATTATTAAAATATTGAATGCTTTTAATAACTGTTAATTTATCTCCTCTGGTAGATGAATTTGTGTTGTGAAGGGCTAAATCAATTGACTTTTCTATAGAAAAATCTCCTACCGTTCGATTGGATCTGAAAAACCATCTACTAACTTTTCCTAGATCTGTTTGAACTTGTGTTTGGCTTGATGCTATGTTATTATATAGGTCTTGGAAAAAAAGTTTAGGTAAATGATTGGAGAGATTTGTCTCTAGAGTTTCAATGGCATCTAAAAATTCTTGTTTGATCTGCCCATTAATCAAGTGCCTTACTTTTTCTAAGTTTTCATCAGTTCTACGCCAAAGTTCGTCAGTTACTTCACCTAAAAACTTGTTAAGTTGTCTGATGTCACGCATTCTCGTGGAGAACAGGCTGTATGTATGGTTGTCATCAAAATAATAGTTGAATAGGGAGTCTGATTTTTCTTGCTCTGTTTCAATTTGCAAATACGTAGTGAGTAACTTATTAATTATTTCATCTATTTTTCTTGAGAAGTTAGAAAACGCTTTTTGAACGGGGACGTGTAATGTAGGGTCAAAGCTATTTATTTTATTTGTCCAGAAAGTTATAGGTAAGTAATCATTGATTTCTTCTGAGAACTGACTAACTAAATTGTTTCTAGAAAATTGAGTCCTGAGCTGACCTAAAAGAACTCCATGTCTTATTCTAGTGCTAAGGTATGCAACTAGGCCATACTTGCTTAAAAGGAATTTCTCGCGTATCTCATAGAATAAGTAAACAAACATATCATATTGAGGATCGTCTGAATATTCTAATTTTTCATCAACAATTTTACCCTCTTTTAGCGAAACTATTGAAACTGAGGCATCAGGGTTCATTTGCAACAATTTCAATATTTTGCCTTTTATATTCATCTCTCCAAGTGATACATATTTTGAAAAATTAGCATCAATTCCTTTAAGTTCTTGAGAGAGTATTCCTCTTTCATTTACAAATATTTTGCTTTCATCTATTTCTTTAAGCCCCTGCTGAATAACAATCTGTTGTGAAAGCTCATCCAATTCTTTTTTATATTCATCCGAATTGGCGGCATCGATTTCTATTAAATGATTAAGAATTGTTATCCTTTCAATAAATTTCTCATCAGATGAATAAAAGTGGATAGAGTGTTTCATTATTTCAGGAACACAGATTCTATGGAGGAAAGCAATATATTCTTCTCTGTTGCTGTCCTTTAAAGATGAATACCTATTAATGAAGTCAACGGGTTTGTTCACTTTTAGGCTTTTAAGGAATACAGAATATGAGGTGTAAACTTCATAATCATCTGCATTGCTTAAAAAGTAAAATATTGGAAGAACTATTTTAGCTGAAACGTTTCTAAACTTACCTTTTTTAATTATTGATTTAACCTTCTTTGTATTGAACCTTTCAACATATCGAGGGTCGTGGGTGAAACATTTCAAATAAAACTCTATGCTTTCGTTTAAATAATTTCCATCTACAAGCGAATCGTATTTAAAGAGCATAAGCTCCTCTAGCTCAAAAGCTATTTGAGTATTTTCTATAGCATAATCTAAGACTTCAAAAACTTTTACCCATTCGCTTTTGATCTTATATAGCTTAGCAGTTGTTAAAGTTTTGTTTAGACTATCAAGCTTGTCTAAAATGCTAATATCTTCTAATTCTTCTGATAGTTCTACTCTTGCTAAGTCAATTAAGATTCTAGAGGCACCAGTTCTATGTAGATTTGACAATATATCTTTTGATTTCTCAATATTATCTGCTGCCAGTGCTATAAATGGATGTAATGTTGAAGACCATAAATACAGACTTCTGGAAGTGTCTTTATCCTCATTACTATCATTAAACCAATTTTCTAAATAGCTGTTAATTTCTCCTCCAATAGACAGGCATTGGAGGTTGTAAGAGATTTTTCTTAAATTTTCTTTAGCTAAAGAATACTGGTTATTGAAAGAGAATAAGTCTCTAAGGTTAGTTTCTATAGAACTTATTAAGCGTGGATTTTCTTCTTTGTAAAAAGGCCTATCTAATTTTATCTTACATTTTACTTTTATTATATGAGTAATAAAAGCATTATTTATTAAGATATTGTTCTTTTCTATTGTCGATAGGCAATCTTCATACTTTCCGGATCTAAATAATTCATCTAGCTTATTTAGTACAAGGTCTCTTTCTGATAGTTTCGTTATTGTAGTTGGATCGTATATCGCTGAAATTGTTTTTAGTTCAGATGAGGCAAATTTGGAATTTAACTTCTTAATATATTTCCAGCAACCCTTTAAAAGATTTAGATTTTCATCATCTTTCAATTCTAAAAAGCATCTTGTAGATGTCACAATTGTTTTAAAGAGGTCAAAAGGAGAGATTATTTGATTTTTTGATAATATTTTATTGACTATAGTTAGTTCTTTGATATTGTACTTGTCAAATTTGAGTTTATAAAACTGTTTATCATCTTCTGATAGTCTGTTTTTATTACTATTTAAGGTGTTTGTAACTGAACTCCTGTATTGAAAAATATTCAAGTCTCTATCTGCTCTTTGACTAGCAAAGTGCGCTAATGATAAAATCGTGCTTGAAGCTTTGTTTTCAGCTAAAAATTCAAAAAGTTCTATTCTCCCCTTGTTGCCAGAGACTTGTTCATGTAATAAAAAGTTGAGCTCTAAAAATGTAAAAGAATTACAGTGTGTTTTTAAATAATCTAAAGACGAAGAGATATCTTTAGTTAAGCCTTCAAGAATGGCACGGCTTAGATTTTCCTCTTGGCTAATGCTGTCGCTAATACTTTCACTGAATAATAATAGTATTGCACTAGACCATCGTATTTCTTTTTCTGCATCAGGCATGTAAAGTATTTTGCCTCTGCCTGTATTAACGATCTGCGTATTTGTGTATTGAGAAAGATATATGTTTCTCAATAGTTTTGAGTCATAGATCTTCTTTAGTGAAGATGAAATTGCACTAAAGTCTAGCCATGCTAAGGTTGACTTAAGTTGTGTTTCTCTTTTTTTCTTAGAATTATAATGTAGAATATCTATCCAGCCTTTGCCTTCTTTAATCCTTTTTTTTCTTTTTGCCATTTATTTTGAGTATCGCTCTGTATAAGTTATCCTTCAATATTTTGCTATGAGACTTACTTGGTATGAAACTAATCATTCTTTAACATCATAGCTTTACTAGAGACTTATCGAGAAAAATACTTATAAAAATTCATGACTGCAAATGCTTCTGCTCCTCTGCTGACATAGTTTTATTTTAACTTTACCAACTTTTCAGCTGTTGAGGTGGGTTATGTTGAATGAGATTTTGGTATTTTTGAAATTGTTACATTAAGAATAAGTGAGTTAAGGTTCTTAAAACCATTCTATTATGGTTTGAGGATGGCTATAAGAGATACTCCAAGTTAGACTAAGTTGCTATTCCAGGATTTCAATAATATCTCCATTCAGGGCTACTTTAGCTCTAATGGTATTAGTTACCACTCCTCCATAAGCATTAGTGCCTCTAAACCGAGTTATCACTAATAGGTATTTATTGAAGTCCCTATATGTAGTTTCTACATGTTCATAGCTGTCAGGATTATTCATGTTAGCTTTTATGTATCGTTCTAGGACTATGTGGCTCCCATCATAAGGGTGAAACTGTTTCCCTAGTTCTTCATCTCTTTGAGCTCTCTTCTCTTCCTCCTGCTCTTGTTCCAATCCCCTTTTAGTTAGAACAGTCTGGTTGCTTTCCTGTATAGCTTTGGCAGCTAGTACGCTGTCCTGTTCAGTTTTCGAGAGTTTAGAGAACTTTACCTCTTCTTCTACTCTCAAACTATCATTTCTTTTAATTATGCAAAGTGTAGTTCCAATTAAGAAAAGAAGGATAATTGGTAGTTTGCTGATTTGGATTTTTGTCAAGGTTCCAAGCTTTCTCCTTACAGGAGGTATCAACAATAAGCCTGCAATAGAAATTAGGAAACCACCTAATGTTGAAAATGAGATGAGGAATAGCCCTGCAATGACTAACCCTATACCATAAATCCATTTCAAAAACCTCTTTACTACTTCCATAAATGCTATTTTGATTTTAGCAAATATAAAAAAGCTACTAATAAGTTCATACTTATTAGTGGTAATTAGTGAATAGCTCATTATGTTCTTTTGCTCTATGACTACTCAGGGCAAGGAAAGTATAAATCAGGAACCTGATTATACCGAAGATTTGAAAAAGCTTGGTGAGAGGATCAAAGCTTTAAGAATAAAAGCAGGTTACTCTAGTTATGAGTATTTTGCTTATGAAAAGAACATTCCAAGGGCACAGTTTGGAAGATATGAACGAGGGGAGGATTTGCGATATACAAGCCTACTAAAAGTTATTAGAGCTTTTAATATGACTGTAGAGGAATTCTTTAGCGAAGGATTCAATTAGATTGGGAATGAGCTGATATTATTCAAATTGCTTTCTAACGCTATAAATATTCCTTCCTTTATTAATTAAAGTAACTTTAAAGATTCGTTCATTATCCTAACTTAGGATTATAAATCACCATCACTGTTAAGCTGTTCCTCTAGCTCTCTCTTTTTTTCTTGCAACTCTGATAAAGTTAAGTGTTCAAAGCCAGTTGAGATGCCAAAACTTCCATTTAGGTTATGAGTTATTTTTTCTTGAAAGTTATCCTTCTCTAAGGTTTTAAGTGAAAATATAAGCGCAGTCACATCTGGGAGAACACGCTTGTGAATTCTCTTTCTGCTGACTGGAATCAAATTTCCATTTTTATCTAGTTTCTCTTCTTCTTGAATTTCTTCATACTCTGTTCCTGCGATTCTAAGCAAAAGGCCTTGCCTTGCAGTGTGTTTAATTAGGAGTTTAAAGTTTAAATCATTTTCAATTATTGCTTTTTTATACATTAAGTGAACATCGAGAACAAATCCTCTTCTGTAATTTCCTAATTTAATATCTGAGTCAGTGAGGTGAGATTGTGTCCAATGTTGAAAAGTGGAATAATCTACACCAACAGCGGCACAGCAGGATTTAATTGTAAATTCTCCACTTGAGTATAGCTCGCAAATCCTTTTTGCCTTCTCAATTCTTTCAGATTTAGTTAGTTTAACTTTCGATTTCATAATTTTAAATTAAATTTTCCGAAACGATTTTACCTATTTCTTTATCTAACCTTATAATCAGATTATTCACCTGAGTCAAATTATCTAAAGTTGAAATCTTTCTTAGGTTGGCTTTAATTCTACTTAATGCTTCAGGGTACAACAGATGGTGTTGTGCTTTAGATAGGAGCAACATCTCTACTATAGCATTATAACCCCCTAGAGTTTCTATCCCTATTAGCATGAGCTGTTTTTCAATATCTTTTGGTTTTGAAATCAAGGCAAAATTGAAACTTGGTATTTGGGGTTTGTGGATTGAATAGTATTCATCTCCCCAAGCTCGGATTAATTGGTTATAAGTAGAAGGGTTTAATAAGTCATTTACTAGAAGATCAGGATAGCCTAAAGTTTTCTTTGACCAAGATTTAAGGTACTCTTTAAGCCATCGAACTTCAAAACGCATTAAATTAGCTGGATGCCCTTTTATTTTGGCTTCTTTGCGTTTGTCATAGAATACCATCTTCCTTGACCCACTATTGTAGTAAAGTGATCCTTTCTCTACAAAACGGTTGTAGTACTTACTGCTTCCAAGGAGCCTATAGTATTCATTAACCTTTATAGGAACTTCTATATTAGCTGCCAAGTCCAACCTTTTTATTTTAGCCTCTCCCAAATCCACTCTTAGTTCCTTTTCAATTCTCTTAAATGCTTCTGTTAACTGAGAATGCTGTAGAATATTTACATTATCTCCTAGATGTAGCCTTGAAATGCTTCCCTTGATAGATAAACATCCATTTGAGTAATATATTCTTAGATTTTCCCCTAGAATTCCTTTGGAGCCAATTATTTCCCCTGTTTCCTCACAAATAACTGGTAGAATATTGTGTAAGGGGAATTCTTGAAAATGGGGTATAACACCCACTTTGCAAATCTTTATAGTATCCACCATATGAATTGACAAAAAGTGTCAACATATCTGACTTACTATAAGCGTTTGGTTTTTTGAAGCGTCGCTTTGGTTGAAGCTTCTAGGTCTATTTCAAAATTTGTTTTTACTCTGTTCCTTTGTAACCAAGCATCTATTTCCTGCCTGTTGAAATAAAGCTGTTTTCCGTTAGGCCGATAAAAGGGAATGTCATTCCTTGAGGTGAGTTTGTATAAATAGCTTTTTGATAGGCCAGTGTATGAAGCCACTTCATCGAATGTTAATACGGGTTTTTGCGTTAGAAGCAGGTCTTCTATTTTTTTAAGCCGTTGGTCTATAGTTGAATAATCTTCCATAATGTGCAAGCATTTAATAATGTTTGCAACAAAGCTCCAGCTAAAAGCAATTAAAATAAATATCTAATACCTTATAATAGCTAATGTTTCTTATTGTAAGGTATTATTGCTTCCAGTTTTAGAAGGTATTCTGAAGGGGTATTTTTAGTGGGCTTATTACCTGCCTTTAATATTATTGAATCCCCATCTTTATCTATAAAAGAACTTTCTATTAACTTGAAACGCTCTGAATCACTTGCTAACTTACTTATATAACCTCTTTGCTCAAGTAGTTCAATAAACTCATAGAGGCACTTTTTATTAAGCTGTTTGTTTTTAGTGCTTTCTTTTAACCATATGATCTTTTTAAAATCACTTAAGGGGAGAAGGTTGAATAATTTTTTAAAATTGCCTAAATCGGTATCAATATATCCTTCTTGTATTAAGTTTGAGTGTAATTTTCTGCATGTCTCTTTGTCTGCTATCCATTCAAAGGAACTTATACTAGTTGGTTTTAGCTTGTTGTTTAGGACTTTTTGCTTTAACTCTTCTAAGTATAGTGCTGTATACTTTAGTATGTCATCATCGCTGATATTGGATGCAGTTTTATTTATTGGGCTATTATTGAAAAACCAAACAGAGAATCCTTCACTTGAGGGAATTACATCAAAGTTTTTCTTAATAAATACATCTATTCTGCTTATCTCTTTTTCAAAACTTAGTTTTATTTTACTCTCTTTTTGCCTAATGTATTCCTTTATCTTATTTAAGTCATTTTGGCTGTACTCAATTTGATTCAGGCCTGAGCCTATCCCTTTATTTGAATAGGAGCCTAATTTTGTTTTTTTCAACTTGTTGTTTTTCATCTGTATGAACTTAATTACATAAGCCTAACAGATTAAAGTTTTTTTTAAAAGTTACTTTAATCTGTTAGGCCTATGTTAAAATTTGTATTCTTTTGGGGTGGGCTGGCTTTATAAGTTTATTTCAGGAAGTTTATTTACTGCCTGTTGTTTTAATGAATCAACAGCTCTAACATATTTTTGTGTGTGTTTATAGCTTGTGTGCCCAAGTAGGCTAGAAACGGTAGTAACGTCTACTTCATGAATGATTAAGTTTGTAGCAAATGAGTGGCGAGCTACATGGAATGTAACATTCTTTTCTATTCCTGCCTTCTTGGCCCAAGCCTTTAAGCTTTTCAAGATGCCTGTATGTGAGGGTAACTTAAAAACTTTGGTATCTGGCTTGCCTTGGTCTCCAATGAGTTTAAGAGATGAAGTGTTTAAATTAATAATTACAGGCCTGCCTGTTTTTGATTGCATAACCCTTAAAGTGCCCTTATCTAGATTATTCCAGGTAAGAGCTTCAACATCACAATATCTAAGACCTGTGCAGCAGGCAAAGAGGAAGGCTCGCTTTACTTCTGAATTGCCACACTGAGTATTTGCCAAGGCTTGGATTTCATCGCTACTTAAAATGTCTTTCTTAATCCCTTCTGTCTTTTTGTTTTGAATATCCAAAGCTGGGTTAATAGATATGATTTTGTCTCGTGTAGCTTGTTTTAATAGCTTCTTAAATTTTGCAAAGTAATTGTGAGGAGTTTCTCCATTAAGGTGATCTTCAAGGTAACTCTTAAAATCTAGGCAAAATTGCTCTGTGACCTCATAAGGGTATAAGTAATCCTTGCCCGCAAACTCTTTAAAATACTTGCAGCAATATCTTACGATTCTGATGTCCTTGTTTTTGTAATTGCTAAGAAAGTTTTCAAAGTAAGAGATGAAGTTTACTTTTTTCTTGAATTCGGGTTCATAGCCATGCTCTAGAGAGTTAATGTATAACTCTTTCTTAGCTCTGAGGCTTTCGGCAGCCTTTAAGATTTCTTTGTTATGCAGGCGGTCTTGTTTGGTGATGGGCTTGATCAGGTATAGCTTTAGAAACTCATAGTTTCTTTCGCCATTGTGATAGATGTCTAGGTAAAGAGATTCTTTCCCACTTTTCAATTTCTTCCTTCTTAACTCAACGCCCATAATTATTATCTTATTGGTTTCTTTATTCAAGATACGACAATCTGAATTAAAAGTAACAAACGAGTAACAAATATTGGTCAAATAAAGACAACTTAGAGAAGTGTTTATATTTAAAAAGTGCCTTGGAGGCCTTGAATGACTGTTTTTGGTTTCCTTTAGTTTCCTTTAGTTAATGGTTGTGTAGCTGTTCCTGCTACCTGGAAGCCCTGAATCAGAAATGGTTCAGGGCTTTTTTTATGTCTGTCAAAGTGGCTTTTAGCTGGTGAAGGGTCAACTGACAAGCTTGTTGCTGTTTTCCTTTGCCTTAGGGGAAGGTGGCGCCAAGCATTTTGCAGGAGAATGAGCAGGTGGAGAACCTTCTTTAGGGTGGAGATGTATTTAATTGAGAGAAATTGCTTTCTTTGCAAACGTGTGCATGCGTGATTAAATGAAGAAGCTGTCCTATACCATCAAAGATATTGCCGTTGAGCTGGGGTTGTCCCATTCCACCGTTTCCCGTGCATTAAACAACCACCCCCACATTAGCCAGCAGACAAAAGACCGGGTGAAGGAGCTGGTGGAGAAGTCTGACTACCGGCACAATGCGGTGGCGGCCAGCCTGCGGAACAGCAAGTCTAAAATGGTAGGTCTTTTGGTGCCCAGGATCTCTATGTACTTTCAGTCAACGGTGATTACGGCTATCCAGAACAAGTTGCACGAGCACGGGTATAACCTCATGGTCTGCCAGTCTAATGACTCCCCTGAGATAGAAAAGGAGCTGGTCAATGAGTTGTTCAGTTCCCGTATTGCAGGATTGATTGTCTCTACTACGCTTTACACCACAGACTTCTCCCATTTTGATATTTTCCAGAGGGCTAACATTCCGCTGGTGTTTTATGACCGGGTGCCCAAGAGCCACCCGGCCCACAAAGTGTTGGGAGATGACTACCAGGGGGGGTATTTGTCTACGAAGCATCTGCTGGAGCAGGGCTGCAGGCATATTGCCCATATTAGCGGGCCTCTTACCTGTAGTATTTACCGCCACAGGTATGCCGGCTACCAAGATGCCCTGGCCGAATTTGATGTGCCTCTGGACCCGGCCCTGGTGCATTTTCAGGAGTTAAGCAAAGAAAATGCGATCAAAGCGAGTGAGGCCGTTTTTGCCCTGCCTGTACGGCCAGACGGTGTTTTTGCGGGAAATGATACCACGGCCATTGGGGTGATGCAGCACGCCAAGCAGTTGGGGATTGCCATTCCGTCGCAGCTGAAGATTGTAGGGTATTCCAATGACCCCAGGGCCGAGATCATAGAGCCCTCCATTACCTCGGTTGAGCAGTTCCCATATGAAATGGGGGAGCAGGCGGCTATCCTGATGCTAGACCTGATCATGGATAAAATAAGCCCAGGCAGGAATCTTATTTCCTTGACCACCCCCATTGAATTGGTGAAACGGCAGTCCAGCTGCCTGCAGGTCTAGGGCTGTAAGTCATTCTTCTGGAAGTTGAAGCCGTTTTCGGCCTGTTTTCTGAAAAACAGCAAAGGCTTTAATGTTACGTGAATGTATGCATACGTTTGCAGAATAGGGTCTGCTGCGCGCTGGCAAGGAACAGAATGCCTGTTTTCTGCTTTGTGATAGGTATGTGCTTTAAAAACAGTTGCTTAGTGGGGTGTTTCTGGTCGTCCTTCTGCAGAAAGAGGCGGCTCTGTGGTGTGCAGGGGGCGCAGGTTTGTTGTAAGTGTTTTAGAGGTTTCTGTTTTCGGCCTGTTTTGGCCAAAACAG
>NZ_LRMM01000067.1 GCF_001647275.1 Rufibacter ruber
CCCTCGGGGCCGGGGGCGGAAGCCGTAGTAGTTTTCACACACCGCTAACAGTGCTTCTGCCCTTTTTTATCCTTCTACCTTAAAATGTCCGAAGTATTGCTGAAAAACAGGCCGAAAACAGCAGTTGGCACGGCAAAAGCGGGGGTTGGGATAAAAAATGTGGTGAGGTGTGGGCCGTTGTGTAGTTTTAAAGCATGAAGCACCGGAAGATGATTCTTTTCCACGCGGTGGCGTGGATTTTCTACATTGGGTACAGCATGCTGGAGGATTACCTTCTTTCCTCCCGGCCCTTCTCCTGGAAGCAGTTCCTGTTCCTGACGTATTTCGTGAGCCAGGCGGTTACGTTCTACTTCTGCTACTCGTTTGTGTACCCGCGGTTCCTGAAACGAGACAAGTTGGTGCCCTTGCTGGTGTTCCTGGCGTTGACCCCGTTCCTGTTCACCTTTACCCGTTACTTGCTGGAGGAGATGCTATACCCGCTGCTTTTCGGTTTCCGGAATTACACAGAGGGGACGCCTTTTTCTTTCTATCTGGTAGACAACCTTTTCCGGGCGTTGCCCATGATGGCCATTAGCGCCGTGGTCTGGAATGTGCAAGATGCCTTTAAAAAGGAGAAAGAGAACAAGCTGCTACGGCAAGAGAAGAATCAGGCCGAACTGGCCTTCCTGAAAACCCAGATCAACCCGCATTTTCTCTACAACACCCTCAATTACCTCTACGCGCAGGCGTACCCCGTCTCAGAGAAACTCGCCGAGGCCATTCTAAAACTCTCAGAGATGATGCGCTACATGCTGCACGAGAGCCCAGACGGCCAGGTAGAGCTGCAGAAGGAACTGGACTACCTGCGCAGTTTCATTGACATCTTCCGGCTAAGGTTTGAAGACCGTTTCTTCGTGAATTTTACCGTTGAAGGCGAGGTAGGCGGGCAGCGGGTGGCATCCTTGCTGCTGATCCCCCTGGTAGAGAATGCCTTCAAGCACGGCATAGCCGATGACCCGGCCGCGCCCATTCTAATTGACCTGCAGGTGGCGGGGCCGCAACTCACCTTTACCGTCTCTAACCACATTCACAAGGGGCAGAAAGACCTGACCACCGGCATTGGGTTGGCCAACATCCGCCGCAGGCTGGCGCTCCTGTACCCCAACCGGCACCAGCTCACCGTGCAGAATGACGGGCAGGTACACCGTGCGCAGCTGGAGCTTTTGATTAGTGAGTGAAGGAATGATTTAGTGAATGGGTGAAGGTATAATTGAGAGGATGCATGAGGAAATGAGGTGCTACGTTTAAGGGGCACTCTACCCAAGAACCACCTGTTTTCAGCCTATTTTGGGCAAAACAGCTCCAAAACAGAAAAGCGCTGTTCCTTCTCCCTCTGGGAGAAGGTTAGGATGAGGGAAAAACCAGTTCCACTTGTAAACAGCTAGGCTCAGAGTAAATTACTGACCGGCAGCAGGTGAACGCTTTTATTGCTTTGCCGCCGTGGCGCCCTCTCCCCAAGGGAGAGGGAATACCGCCTATGCGTTTTCGGGCTGTTTTTATGAAAACAGCGAAAACGCACCTGTAAATAACAGCGCCTAAACGCAGGAATGGTTACCTTTAAATTCTTAATTCCCAATTAAAATGATCAGGTGTATCTGTGTGGATGATGAGGCGTACGCGTCTAATTTGCTCAAGGCCTATATTGGCAAGATTCCGTTTCTGGAATTTGTGGGCAGCACCACCAGCCCCATTGAGGCGCTGGGGTGGGTGAGCGAAGGGCGCTGTGATCTGGTGTTCCTGGACATCCAGATGCCCGAACTCACCGGCCTGCAGTTCCTGAAACTGGCCGGCAACAAGTGCAAAGTCATTCTCACCACCGCCTACCCAGAATACGCCCTTGACGGCTACGCGCATGACGTGGTAGACTACCTGCTCAAGCCCATCGCGTTTGACCGCTTCCTGAAGGCCGTGCAGAAAGCGCAGGCCCAGTTGCAGACGGCAGTTGCTCCTGCCGTTCCGGTTGCGGCGGTGGCCCCGGCGACATCGGCGGCAGCCGCCCCGGCAGACTACATGTTTGTGAAGGGCGAAAGCAAGAACAAGTTCCTGCGCATTGACTACGCTGATGTCCTCTACATTGAGGGCCTCAAGAATTACGTGTCTCTGTATCTGCCGCAGCAGCGGGTGGTCACCTACCAGACGTTACGGGACCTGGAGGAGCAGCTGCCGCAGCCGCCGTTTTACCGCGTGCACAAAAGCTACATCATCTCCATTGACAAAGTGCGCATGGTTGACGGCCACACGCTCTACATCCAGGACCGGCAAATCCCCATTGGCGAAACCTACCGCGAAAACTTCTTTAAGCTGATCAGAGAGAAGGAGCAGGGGTAAAGTTTTCTGATTAGGAAATGGGAATGGGAAAGGACACCGTAATAAAATGCAAAAGAAGTAACGGGCCATTGAGCGTATCTTTTATCTTGCCTTCTGTTTTTGACCTGTTTTCTGAAAAGTAGCCCTAAAACAGAAACCCGTTTCTAATGCTTGTCTTTTTTGTTTTGCTGTACCTGGCGCTCAATGTGCTGCTAGGCCTTTGGGCGGCGCGGCGCGTGCACAACACCGCAGACTTCCTATTGGCGGGCAGGGCCTTGCCGTTGCCCATGGCCACCGCGGTGGTCTTTGCCACCTGGTTTGGGTCAGAGACTATCTTAGGCGCCAGCGCCGAAGTAGCCGAAGACGGGTTGATGGGCATGGTGGAAGACCCGTTGGGCGCGGCGCTGTGTCTGGTGCTGGTGGGCCTGTTCTTCGCCCGGAAACTGTACCGCATGAACCTGCTCACCTTCGGGGATTTTTACCGGGTCAAGTTTGGGCGTACCGCCGAAGTAGTGGCCTCTGTCTGCCTGGTGGTTTCCTACTTTGGCTGGGTGGCGGCGCAGATGGTGGCCTTGGGCATTGCCTTCAACCTGCTGCTGGGCACTACGCTGGTGCAAGGGGTTTTGCTGGGCAGCTTTCTGGTGGTGGTGTACACGTATTTTGGGGGCATGTGGAGCGTGAGCGTGACAGACTACCTGCAGACCATCATGATCATTCTGGGCCTGCTGGTGGTCACGTGGTGGGTCATGCGCGAAACGCCTCTGGCCCAGGTAACGGCCACCCTCCCGGCAGATTTCTACCGGCTTACGCCCAAAACCGGCACCTCTTTTACCGGGTGGCTCAATTACCTGGCGCTCTGGCTCACCATTGGGTTGGGTTCCATTCCGCAGCAGGACGTGTTTCAGCGGGTCATGGCGGCCAGGTCTGAGAAGGTGGCGGTGCGGGCGTCTCTGCTGGCGGCGTTTCTGTACGTGACGGTGGCGCTGCTGCCGTTGGTCTTAGCTGTATATGCCAGGGTGCTGCACCCTGAGCTGGCGGCCAAAGATGCCCAGATGCTGGTACCCAGCCTGATTCTGGGTTCTAGTCCGTTGGTGGTGAAAGTGCTGTTCTTCGGGGCCCTGATTTCGGCCATAGTGAGTACGGCCAGCGGCGCTATTCTGGCCCCGGCGTCTATTTTGAGCGAAAACCTGCTTCGCCCGTTTTTCAAAAACATGACTGATCAGAGGCTGTTGTTGCTTTCACGGGTGAGCGTGCTGGTGGTGGCGGCCATCTCGCTGGGGTTTGCTATGTCCAGGAGCAATATCCATGAGCTGGTGAGCGAGTCGTCGGTGCTGAGCCTGGTGAGCCTGCTGGTGCCGCTGGTAGCCGGAATGTACCTGAAGAGAACTTCGGCGGGAGCCGCCATTCTGTCTATGGGGCTGGGGATGGGGGTGTGGCTGCTCTGCCGTTTCTGGGGTACCCAGGTAGAACCTATGTGGTACGGCCTGGCGGGGAGTACGGTGGGGTATGTGGCGGGGCATGTTCTTCGGCCTGGTTCCAGAGCCGGGGCTTGATGGTTGAATAGGGGATCAGGGCTTTTAGCGAAGCTGTTTAGAGGTTCCAAGGCTGCGGGGCAAAGGCGGCCGGGTAGGTTTTCATTGTTCCATGGTTTCTGTTTTCGGGCTGTTTTCAGGAAAACAGCCCGAAAACAGAAACCGGAAACTTTGCAGCGGAGCTCTCTTTTAAAATTCCCAACAGCTTTGGGGTATCTATGCCGGTTTCTAATCCTCACGAGCCTGTAGCAGTTGACAAATTTTATTTAAATCAATTCCAAATAAGCATTGTAGAATTCAAAAAGCTCTCTAATTTTGCGCCGCTACTTAGAATTGATCTAAATAAAAGATATGCGAATTTTTACCAGATCTTACCCATTCTTACTCCTCTTCCTACTTCTGGCCCACCTGGGCTTTGCCGAGCTGAAACATGGCGGTGTGGCGGGCGTGGTGCGTACCAGTGAGGGGAAACCGGCAGCTTACGTGAGCGTGACCCTGGTGGAGGCCAACAAAGGCGGCATGACCACTGAGGACGGTTCTTTTCAAATTAGAGGTGTGGAAGAAGGCACGTACACCTTGCGTGTCTCTTATGTGGGGCTGCAGACACAGGAGAAAACAGTAACGGTGACCGGCGGGCAAATTACCCGGGTTGATTTCACTTTAGCCGAAAGTGCCGCCCAGTTAAGTGAGGTGGTGGTAGCGGGGTATGCCGGGTTAAGCAAACCAGTCGCCTTCGGCAAAGCCGACATCAGGCCCTTGGACCTTCCGCAGAGTGTGGGCATCGTGAACAGCACCGTCATCGCTGACCAGCAGGTGCTGCGACTGGGCGACGCGATCCGGAACGTAAGCGGGGTATCGCTCACCCAGCAGCGCCAGGGCATTGCAGAAACGTTTACTTCGCGCGGGTTCAGCATCGGGATTGCCGGTTCCGGGGGCAGCATCTTCAAGAACGGCGTAATCTCCAATACCCAGGGTTTCCCAGATGCCAGCACGCTGGAGTCTATTGAGGTATTGAAAGGCAGCGCCGCGCTGTTGTACGGCAACGTGTCGGGTGGTTTGGTCATCAACATGGTCACCAAGAAGCCTAAGTTTGAGTGGGGCGGCGAAGCCACTATGCGCGTAGGCAGCTATGACCTGTACAAACCTACTTTAGATATCTATGGGCCAATCAGCAAGAACCTGGCCTTCAGGGTGGTGGGCACCTATGAGAAAGCCAACAGCTTCAGGGAGGTGGTGAACAGTGAGCGGGTGTACGTGAACCCATCGCTCTTGTACAAGTTGGGCCAGAAAACCGAGATTCTGGTGCAGACCGATTACCTGAAATCTGACCTGGTGCCCGACAACGGCATTGGGGCTTTGAACGGCGGCCAGGAAGCCGTGATTCCTGATATACCCCGTTCGCGGTTTATCAACGCCGTGTGGGCCTACAACAACACAGAGCAATTGTCTGGGTCTGTGACGGTGAACCACCGCTTCAATGACCAGTGGAAAATCAATCTGATTGCCTCTACGCAGAAAACCCAGGTGGACGGTTATGGTTTGGGCGTACCCAACAACGTAGCCGGTAACGGAGACTTTACCAGAACCTTGAGCGCGGCCAAAACCTCTGAACTGAATTATACTACCCAACTGAACCTGAACGGGAATGTCTCCACTGGTTTTCTGCACCACCAACTGTTGGTGGGCGCAGATGTGGTGAAGATTGAAAGCGAAAGCAACACCTTCAAATTCACTGCGGCTAATGGGGCCGTGGGGACAGGTTATGATAAGATCAACATCCTGGACCCGGCCAAATTTGAAGCCCGCACAGACGTTCCTACCCGTGCTGTGGTAGAGCAGACCACCTCTCCCAATTATAGATTTGGGGCCTATGTGCAAGACATGATCACCGTTTCAGATAAGTTCAAGGTGCTGGCCGGTCTGCGTTGGTCTTACCAGAATGTGTACCGCACCACCATCTTCAACAATGAAACGCAGCAGGAGAGAGAAGGGGCAAACCCAAGCAAGGCAGACCGGGCTTTCTCCCCAAAGGCAGCGTTGATTTACCAGCCGGTGCAGAACATGTCTTTCTATGCCAGCTACGCCAATAACTTCACCGTAAACTCCGGCACCGACATTAATTTCCAGCAGCTGGACCCGTCTATTGTAGATCAGTATGAAGTAGGGGCCAAAAGCGAGTTCCTGAACGGGAAACTCACCACCAGCCTGAGTGTGTACCGCTATGTGAACAGCAATCTGGCGCAGCAGGCCCAGTTCCGGGCAGACGGTACCAGCAATACAGACCCCAACGTGAAAGAACTGACCGGTGAAACCACCAGTGACGGTTTTGATATTGACATAAAAGGAAATGTATCCCAGAACTTCTACTTCCTGGTAGGCTACGGCTACAACTACCACCGCTTCACCAACACCTCTGAATTAGGAACCTCTATGGTGGAGGGCGAACGTCTCATCAACAACCCCGCCCACACCGCCAATGGCTCTGTGTTCTATACTTTTGACCAATCGTTCCTGAAAGGGATAAAGCTGGGTGTTTCTGCTTTCTATACCGGCGAGCGCAACGGCGGCTTGAACAATACGGTTGATCAAAAAGCAAAAAGCTTCAGCCGTCTGATTCCGTTGAGCGGCTTCACCACCCTTGACCTGTCTGCGGGGTACTCCTTCCGGAAGGTTTCTTTGCTGGCTAAAATCTCCAACATCACCAATGAGCTGAACTACGTGGTGCACGACCGCTACAGCATCAACCCGATTGCGCCGCGCCAGTTCATGGCTACGGTAGGGTATAAGTTTTAAACTTCAGCTGCAAAAGCTACCCAGTAAAGAGGGAGTCCAAGTAATTGGGCTCCCTCTGCTGCTTAAGGAAGGATTATCCAGAGCATTCAGACTAAAAAGCGGCTTAGCAACCGGAGCTTCATTGTTTCGCGGTACCCTCAATACCCTTTCCCGCCGAAGACCGTTTCTTTACAGAGGGCTTGCGCTTAAGCGAGCCGTCATCTTGTAGAGAAACACCATGGAAATTACACAGATCGTATTGGCCAGTCGGCCGAAGGGGAACCCCAGCAAAGAGAATTTCAGGTTTGAGAAAGTAGAGTTGCCGGCTTTGCAGGACGGGCAGGTGCTGCTGGAACCTCAGTTTTTCTCCGTTGACCCGTACATGCGCGGCCGCATGAACGACGCCAAGTCCTACACGCCCCCGTTTCAGGTGGATGCGCCGCTGGAAGGTGGCGTAGTAGCCAAAGTGCTGGAATCCAGGAGCGAGGCTCTGCAACCCGGCGATGTGGTATTGGGTGCGTTGCCCTGGGCCACGCAGTCCATTGCCGAGGCGAAAAAGCTCCAGAAAATAGACACCAGCCTGGCTCCCGCCAGCTATTACCTGGGCATTCTGGGTATGCCTGGCTTAACGGCTTACTTCGGGTTGCTGGACATCGGGCAGCCCAAAGAGGGCGAGACGGTGGTGGTATCGGGCGCGGCCGGGGCCGTGGGCATGGTGGTGGGTCAGATTGCCAAGCTCAAAGGCTGCCGCGTGGTGGGTCTGGCAGGCTCAGACGAGAAAGCCGAGCTGCTGAAAAAGGAGTTCGGCTACGACGAAGTGATTAACTACAAAATCACCCAAGACCTGCGTTCCGACCTGAAAGCCGCCTGCCCCAACGGTGTGGATGTGTATTTTGACAACGTGGGCGGCGAAATCACTGATGCCGTCATTTCGCTCATCAACTTCCACGCCCGCCTCGCCATCTGCGGCCAGATCGCCCATTACAACGACGAAAAGCCCCAACAGGGCCCCCGGTTCCTGCCGCTGGTACTCACCCGCAGCGCGCTCATCAAAGGCTTCATCGTGAGCAACTACCACGCCCGCTTCCCCGAAGCCATGCAGCAACTCAGCGCTTGGGTCAAAGAAGGCAAACTCCACTACCGGGAAACCATTGTAGAAGGCTTCGAGCAACTCCCTGATGCGTTCTTAGGTTTGTTCACCGGCCAGAATCAAGGGAAAATGCTGGTGGAGGTGTAAGGGACCTCACCCCCTAGCCCCCTCTCCCGCGGAGAGGGGGGAACACCGCTTTTGCATTTTGGCCTGTTTTCTGAAAATCAGACCGAAAAACGCATTGTAGGGACTTACTAATTGTGCAGTTTGGACGCATTTCGTCCCCCTTGGAAGGGGTAGGGGGATGATGACACATGCTAAAGGAGCGTTCCAGAGAATCATTCTATGGCGCGGAAGTTACTTCCGTGACTTGCTGAAACTGTAAGTCACGGAAGTACTTCGCGCATAGTAGCAATTCTATTTTTGGCTCTCGGCGGTCTGGAGACTCGCCTCATCCCGTGGCACGAGACTGGAGTCTCGCGCCAGAAAAAAAAGGCCTCACTAGTTTCCAGAACCTGTGAGGCCTTTTCCGTTTTTGGGCTGTTTTTCTGAAAACAGCCCAAAAACGCAAAAGAATGATTAGGGCAAGATTAAGCGTCCGCCTTCTTCCACGGCGAAGCCTTGGTTGATAGCATGGTCTATGCCTGCCGTCATGGCGGTCTCTACGTTGGCACCCAAGCGGGCGTAGCCAAATAGGCGGGAGGCTTCTCTGATTAATTCACTCTTGGGCAGGCTTATCTGGTTGGCCAGTATTTCTTTGATGGCGTTGGCAATTTCTTCGGGTGGCAAATCATCGGCCTCCCGTTTCTGGCCCTCTGACTCACTTACCCTGAAACTAGTGTACTGCTCCGGCTGGTGTTCTTCTTTCCAGAGAATTGTGCTTTTACCCAACTGGGTTTTACTAATGGGAAGCTGGGCGAAAAGCTGCTCAAAATGGGCGTTCACCCTAGAACCGTTTCTGGCGATTCCCCAAGCGGCTAATACCCTTTTGCTGAGCAAATTTTGGCTGATAGGAGATTCTGTATTGAGAACCTGCATTATTTGATTCTTTATCTTCTCCTGGTTCCAGGGCTGGAGGAAATCTTCTGACGAATTAGCCTGAACAGATTCTATCTGGCAGACTTCATACGCCATTGCGGCAGTCGCCGTCGCCAGTTCAGCGGTAGCAATGGCCTTCTCCACTAAGGTTTCTACAGCCAAGTTGGAGGAAATGAAAGCCACCTCTAGCTGTTGCTGAGGAGAAGGGGCTTCAGGAGCGGTTGGTCTTTCTTCTACCTCTGGCAGTTTTATTTTGCCTTCTTCCGCAGCCTTAATGGCTGATACAATGCCTTGAAGGGTTTTTTCGGGATTTTCCCACCATTCCATGGCCCATACTTTATGAATGTTCCAGCCCAGAATGCGCAAGACATCTGCCTGCACGATTTCGCGGTCTCTAGAGGTTTTGGCACTGTAGTAATTGTGGCCGTCACATTGAATGCCTAGAATATATTCACTTGGGTTGGCCGGGTTCACCACGCCCATGTCAATTTTGTAGTCAGAGCAACCAATGGCGGTATGTACCTCATAGCCTTGCTTCTTGATTTCCTCTGCCAGCGTCTTCTCAAAAGAAGCTGCCTGACCAGCGGAAAGGAGCGCGCGCCCAGGTAAGGCCATTTTTCCTTTTTCGGCATACGCCAGGAAAGCCTTTAAGCCAGCCACGCCTTCTGAGGCGGTACGGGTAATGTCTATCTGGTCAGAGCGGAGCGTAGAAAAGACTTTCATCTCGTAACGGGCCCGGGAAACTGCCACGTTTAAACGCCGCCAGCCGCCCTCACGGTTAATGGGCCCGAAGTTCAGGCTTACTTTGCCTTCCTTGTCTGGGCCGTACCCAATAGAGAAGAGAATGACGTCCCGCTCATCGCCCTGCACGTTTTCCAGGTTCTTGATAAACAGTGGTTCCTCGGTTTCGGTGGCAATTTGCTCCAGGTCAGGTCTGGATTTAAAGACCTCTGTGAGTAAATCCTCAATCAAGTTCTGTTGTACCACACTGAACGTGACAATGCCAATGCTTCGCTTTGACTGCAGTGGGTGCGATAGCCGTTGAATAACCTCGTCTACAATGGCTTTGGCTTCTGCTTGGTTTTGGCGGGTTTTCCCTTTGTCATAATATCCGTCTACAGGCACGTGCTGTACCTTGGTAGTAATGTCGTCGGTAGAAGGGAAGGTGAGGAGCTTATTTTCATAGTATTTCGCGTTGCTGAAGGCAATTAAGCTTTCGTGCTTGCTTCGGTAATGCCACAATAGGTGGTGAGACGGCATGGAAAGTGCCAGACAATCATCCAGAATGCTTTCCAGGTCTTCCATTTCAATGTTGTCATCATCTACGGCATTAGTAGCGAAGAAACTGGTAGGGGGCATCTGTTTAGGGTCGCCTACTACAATCACGTTGGTGCCGCGGGCAATTGCACCAACTGCCTCGCAAGTTGGCATTTGGGAGGCTTCATCAAACACTACCAAATCAAACTTAGCGGAGTTGGCGTCAAAATACTGTGCTACTGAGATAGGGCTCATGAGCATGCAAGGGCAAAGGCGCGCAAGCAAATTGGGGATGGAGTCAAACAGCTTGCGGATGGACGTAGCCCTACCATTGTTTCTGATGTTGCGCTGCAGAATACCTATCTCTGAACTCTGAGAGGCTTCTTGGGAGAAAGATGGAATCTTGGCGGCCAGGCGAGCGTACAGTTCATCTTTGGTTAGTCTCTCAAAGTTCTTGCTCAACTCTCTGAACTTCTTGATTTTCTCTTCAAAGAGCTTGCCGTTGAAGGTACTTAATTGCGGGTCTTGGTTAATAATGAATTCGGCGCAGGAGCGGTAAATACCTTTTTTGAAAGAGGAAACAACCTCTTCACTAGGGATACCGCCGTTTTCATATGCTGTAATGAGCGGTTGCAAGCCTATTTGCAACGCTTTGTCTTTAATCTGTAGCCAATTTATCCAATCGCGGAGTTCGTCTAATGCATTTAACCATCTATTTGAATAAACCAGGGCATTCTCTACCCAATCAGTATTTTCCTGCTTCAGGGAATGTACATCTATGCCGAGCAAGTTGTGCAGTTCCTTTTCTTTCTGAAGAATCTCCTGGTACAGGAAATTAAATTGTTCCAACGTTTGCGCATAGGGCTTCAGGTATGCTTTGCTGCCCTCAGAGAATTCCTGAGCCAAAGTCGTGCGCCACTCTTTGGTTTTGGAGGCTGTGTTTAAAGTAATTGCCTGCCGGTTAATGTCAATCAGACTTTTGCAGATAGAGACCAGCGTATTCCATTGGCAGGTGCCATTCTGCCATAGAAAACCAAGTAGTTGAGGCAAGTGGCTAGCTTTGTCCAGGTGTTCCTGTTCTGTTTGGTAATCTATGACAGTTTGTAGATAATCAGGGATTTCTTGTTTAGAAAGGTTGCCGCCTAGAGCATGTTGTTTCAGCCCTTTGAGAAGCGAATTCTGTTTCAGATACTTGGGCAGAAACCATTTTTGCTCTGCCATTACCCATTCTTGCTGGGTTTGTAAGGCTGGGAAGGTGAGGATAGTCTTGTTAAACTTTTGCAGAAGTTGTTGAATCAGGGCATCCCTCTTTTCTCCATGTTCGGCCAGCCCCATTAACTGTGACAGAGTCTGCTCCACGTGGTCTATGTTCAGGAGAGACGTGGGGATGTCTGGCAGATTTAGGAGAGAAACAGCAAGGTTGTATAAGGCTTCTGCTCTCTCTTTAGTAGTGACAGGTGAGCTTACTTTTAAGATGCGGCAAATGGCAGGTAGCTGGGTTTGATACTGTTGCAGAAGATTCTGGTAGCTGGTGATGAGTTCCTTGGCTTCGGCTTTGAGTTGCTGGGCATATTGCCGCACTTTTACTGCCTCCAGCGGATGTTGGTGCGGATGACCGCAGACAGAGCCAATTACCTGCACCTGCTCCACTAAATCTTGCCACTCGGTCAGTTGGGCTTCTGTGAGGTGCTGCAAAGCCTCTGAACTGAAGGAAACCTTATCAGGCAGCGCTGTATATTGACTGTAGTTGGTAAAGGCGTCAAACAGGGAAAGACCAAAACCATATTTCTTATGCAGTGCCTGCACGTATTCATTCAGCTCTGTCCTGATTGAGTGAAGCCGCTCTGCCTCAGATTCAAAATTCTGGGGAGAAGATTTTCTGGTGATTTCCGCTGCCCGTTTCAACTGCTCCAGTACCGCCGATTTCTTTGACTTGTTAGAGTGCAGTTCCAGACAGAAGGGGCCAATGCCTATGGATTCCAATCGATTTTCCACTACTTCCAACGCTGCTTTCTTAGCCGAGACAAACAGCACTTTCTTGCCCGCGTACAGGGCGTTGGCTATGATGTTGGTAATGGTCTGTGACTTGCCCGTTCCAGGAGGGCCGTGCAACACAAAACTCTTGCCTTGGGCAGAACTCAGAATAGCTGAGAACTGAGAAGAGTCTGTGCTAATGGGTAGCGCAATGTCAGTGGGATGATAGGCCGTGTCTAGCGCTCCGTCAATAGTGAGGGGCTCGGGCTGCCATTCCAGTTTGCCTGAGATAAGGCTCTTGACAATCTTGTTCTGACTTAATTTATCGGCGTTGTGGTGTATATCGTTCCAGAGAATGAACTTGCTGAATGAGAAGGTTCCTAAAAATGCTTGTTCTTCCACATCCCAACGGGAGTGGGACATGATGCTTTTGCGAATAATATTGAAGACCAGCTTCACATCTACGCCGCTTTCGTCTTTAGGTAAATTCTCTAACCCTCCAATATTGATTCCAAAGTCTTGGCGGAGCATCTCCAGCAAGGTGATGTTCATCAAGGTTTCTTCCTCTCGGCTTCTGATGACATACCCTTTCTGGGCAGATTTTCTAATAATCTCAACGGGCAGAAGTAGAATTGGGGCATAACGTGGGCGTTCGCTCACTGGTGTCTCGTACCACTTCAGCAAGCCTAGTGCTATATAGAGGGTATTGGCTCCATTTTCTTCTATGGCTTGGCGGGAGGTACGGTAAATATTGGTGAGGCTATGCTGCAGTTCTGTTTCTGTAAGATAAGAGCGTAACCGTTTATGGGTAAATTCATGAGCTACTAAATCGGCTATGGGGTCTGATTGGTTCAGGGCCTGATAGATTCCTGTGTTCCGTAGCGGGTTATCCCAGTCGGCGGGTTTTGCCAAAACCTGAAACTCATGGCCATTTGCGAGGCCATCTTCCAGTTTACTGAGATTGATAGAAATAAACTGGATGGCACTTTTGGTTAATCTAAGGTTCAGCAAATTGTTCCTTAGGGTTAGGTCAAGGAGTTTCCGCTCCCAAAGCCGTTGCTTGGAGACTTCTATATGTTCTACGTCCAGTACCTGTACCCCAGTAGCAAGTGCTTCTGGGGCAAGGTTGTCCCGCTCTTTGGCGGGTGTCTCTTCTATAATTTCCCAGCCGCTCTGCGTATTTACCCGCAACGGAAGCGGCCTAATACCGCTAAATCTGGTGCGCTTTATATCAATGAATAGGTTGAAACTGTCCTCTTTGGCCATGTGCTGGTTAGCGGCACGTACAGCCACATCAAAAGACATGGGCGTGCCGGCATTCATGCTAGTGCCCTCTACCAGTACAATCTCATTAATGCCGTCTGCCGTTCTTTTAGTAAGTAGGGAAGGGTCATCATTAACAGGGTCTGCGAAAGATTCATCAATGAGCCAGCCTCCCGCAAATGCATGCCCATCTATCAAGACCAACAAAGGGTGTATGCCCACAGCTTCTAGGCAGGCCGCATAGAGCAAGGTAATGTCCAGACAGTTGGCTAGTTTATGGGTGAAAATAGTGTCACACATTCTAATGCGCTGGCCGTTAGTTTCAAAGCTGGCAGGGACGCTACAGTAGACTAACTGTGCCTGGGCAATGGCCTCAAAAATGGCCGCCATTTGCTTGCGTACCCTATCTGGATTTCGGCTTTGGTACTCATCAAAGGAAGGATTGCCTGTCCACTTCTCTAGAATTGGGGCCGCCTTTCTGATTATGTTCAGTACCTCGGCATGGTTTGGGGTCACAAAGGCAGCCAGCATTTCAGGTAAGCTGGTGTATCCGCTCCATTGGTCATAGGCCAGAACAGAGATAGGATAATCTTCTGTGAAGATAGGTTGACTTTCTGCCGTAACAGTTAATCTAAAGCTGCCCGCTTCCTTTTCAGTTAGTGTAGATAAGTACGTAGAGGATATCTTAAGATGAACGGCTTCCAATTCAAAGCTTTCATCTGTTTTAAGGGCATCAATATGGTACTTCCAGACCGCAGCGAACTCTGGCTCCGAGGTTAGTTCAATGGATATGTTCTGCAAATCCATTCCGCTGATATTGGCTACCCGCAGTTTTCTAACCACTGAAACGTGGTTCTGTTGCATGGCATAGTTGATAGAAGGGGAATAAATGAATTCAATGTCTACTGCAGCCGTCATAAAATTTAATGTTTAATAGGATTATGATTAGTAAGTTAAAATTATTTGGGGAGTAACACCAGTAGAATCAGAAATAAAATGAAGCCGAAGAAGATGTTATGATGTAGAAGAGATTGTTGTTGCTTAAGCACTAAAAAGAAAAGACCTCACAGGTTTTCAAAACCTGTGAGGTCTACTGCGTTTTAGGCCTGTTTTTCTGAAAACAGGCCTAAAACGCTACGCCAGCAATTCCGCAATCGCTTTATCTACTTTCTCAAACCGGAAGCCGCTCAACACTTCATCCATCAAGCCTTTAATCTCAGCCGTGCACAGATTGCCAATACTGCCTTCATGCGTGTGGTTCACTTTCTCTGGTCGTTCAAATTCACCTTTCTCAATAGCAAGGCCCACGTTTTTGTACGCGTCTCTGAAAGGCACGCCGCTCAACACCTGGTTGTTCACCACTTCCACGCTGAAGAGGTACTGGTACTTTTCGTCTTTCAGGATGTCCTGGTTCAGTTTCAGGTGCGGGAGCATGAAGGTCATCATCTCCAGGCAGTTTCTGATTTCGGTGAAGGCGGGGAAGAAGCTTTCTTTGAGCAATTGCAATTCACGGTGGTAGCCGGAGGGCAGATTGCCGAGCAGCATCTGAATCTCGGTGGGAAGCGCTTGCAGGCGGTTGCACTTGCCGCGCATGATCTCGAACACATCGGGGTTTTTCTTGTGCGGCATGATGCTGGAACCGGTGGTCAGTTCGTCGGGCAGCGTCACGAAGGCGAAGTTCTGGCTCATGTACAGGCACACATCCATGGCCATGCGGCCGATGGTGCTGGCAATGGAGGCCAGACCCATGCTCACGCTGCGCTCGGTTTTGCCCCGGCCCATCTGGGCGTACACCACGTTGAAGTTCAGCGCCTCGAAACCCAGCAAATCCGTCGTCATTTGGCGGTTCAACGGGAAGGAACTGCCGTAGCCGGCTGCCGAGCCCAGCGGATTCTTGTTGCTGATTTTGTAGGCCGCTTGCAAAAGTTGCAGGTCATCCACCAGACTTTCGGCGTAAGCCCCAAACCACAGCCCGAACGAAGATGGCATAGCTACCTGCAAGTGCGTGTACCCGGGCAGCAAAATATCTTTGTTCTTTTCGCTGAGTTCTTGTAGGGTAGTGAACAACGTGTGCACGGCCTCTACGGTAAGCCGAATTTCATGGCGGATGAACAGCTTGAGGTCCACCAACACCTGGTCGTTGCGGGACCGGCCGCTGTGAATCTTCTTGCCCGCCTCGCCCAAACGGCGCGTTAACAGCAACTCTACTTGAGAATGCACATCTTCCACACCGGGCTCAATCTCGAATTCTCCGCGTTCAATGCTTTTGTATATTTCCTTGAGTTCGCACTGCACAGCGGCCAGGTCTTCCGGCTCCATGAGCCCGATGCTCTCCAGCATACGCGTGTGCGCCAGGGAGCCCAGCACGTCAAAAGGAGCCAGTTGCAAATCCATTTCGGCGTCTTTGCCCACGGTGAATTTCTCAACGTTCTGCGCCACGGAGGTTTCTTTCTGCCAGAGTTTCATGCTAAGCGGTAATAACGGGTGTCAAAAGTTCTATGTAAAGCTGAATGCCTTCTTCCAGTTCTGAAAGGTAAATATATTCATCGGCGGTATGCGACCGCGCCGAGTCACCGGGGCCAATTTTGAGCGAAGGAATGCTCAACAGCGCCTGGTCTGAGGTGGTAGGGGAGCCGTACAGGTTCCTGCCCAGCCTGATGCCCGACTGCACGATGGAGTGATTCTGGTCAATGGACGAGGGCCGCAAACGGGTGGACCGTGGGGTCACCTCGCTTTTCACGTGCTCCCGAATAATGCTCAACACTTCTTCCGGCTGGTAGGCATCGGTCATGCGCACATCCACGGTAAACTTGCATTGGTCGGGTACCACGTTGTGCTGCGAACCTGCCTGAATGATGGTCACACTCATTTTAATTGGTCCCAAGAAACTGGACTCCTTCGGGAAACGGAACGTGCGGAACCACTCAATATCCGGTAGTGCTTCATAAATAGCATTGATTCCTTCCTCGCGCGCGGCATGTCCACCTTGTCCGTGCGCTATGCAATCCAACACCATTAGACCCTTCTCGGCCACGGCCAGGTGCATTTGGGTTGGTTCGCCTACAATGGCAAACTCCACCGCGCCCAGCTCCGGGTACACCAGTTCAATGCCGTTTCTGCCCGAGATTTCTTCTTCGGCAGTAGCCGCCAGCACCAGGTTATAGGTTAAATCCTGCCGTGCATAAAAGTGTAGGAACGTAGCCATCAAAGCCACCAAACAACCACCGGCATCGTTACTGCCCAAACCAATGAGTTTGCCGTTTCGCACGGTAGGTGTAAATGGGTCAACCGTCCAACTGGGGTGCGGCTTCACGGTGTCATGGTGCGAGTTCAACAGCACGTCGGCAAGGCTGGGTTGTAGTGTTTATTGAACGCCCAGACGTTGTTCTGCTGCCGGTGAATTTCCACGCCCCGCGCCTGTAGAAACTGCGCAATCGCCTCCGCCGTCCCCGCCTCCTCGCGGCTGAACGACTGGATGGAAATCAATTGCTGGAGTAACGCGACGGCGTCTTGGTATAAGGTGTTGTTCATGGTGTGTGGGACCTCACCCCCTAGCCCCCTCTCCCACGGAGAGGGGGGACTCCGCTAATGCGTTTTGGGGCTGATTCTCGGGGACTAGGCTGAAAACAGTTTTTATAAACTCCCCTCTCCGTGGGAGAGGGGCCGGGGGTGAGGTTTATCTACTTTTCGTCCGTATACAACTTCTCTGCCTTATTGGCCGAGGTCCTGATACCTTTAATCATGGCCGAGCTGAAACCGTTGTGTTCCATCTCGTTCAAGCCCGCAATGGTACAGCCTTTGGGCGAGGTCACTTTGTCAATTTCGTTCTCGGGGTGACTCCCGAAGTGCAGCAACAGCGAAGCCGCGCCTTTAGCCGTTTGAGCGGCCATACGTAGTGCGTCTCCCGCATGAAAACCAATCTCGGTACCGCCCTGGGCCGCCGCGCGGATGGACCGTAAAAAGAAGGCAATACCGCAGGCCACCAAGGCCGTCGCCGAGGACATCAGTTCTTCCTCAATTTCTACGGTTTCGCCCACGGCCGAAAAGATTTCCTTCACCAAGGTCATGTTCTCTGGAGAGGCATTTTTACTGGCAATACAGGTCATAGACTCCTGAATGGCGATGGCGGTGTTGGGCATTGCGCGCACCACCTCCACTACCTTGCCAATGCGGGTAATGATATCCGTCACGGCCACCCCCGTCACAATGGAGATGAACAGATGGCGGCTGGGGTCGATGCTCTCGGAGATATTGTCCAGCACGCTGTCCAGCTGTTGCGGCAGAATGCTGAGCACGATGATGTCGGCCTCGGCCACGGCCAGCGCGTTGTTGCTGGAGGCACGGTAGCCCTGCTCCACCATGGCATCTAATAGCTTGGTATTGCGGCGGGTGAGGGTGATGTCCTCGGCGCGGTATTTCCCGGAGGCCACCATGCCCTTCGCCAGCGCGATGCCCATGTTGCCACCACCCAAAATCGCTATTTTTTTGTAGGGTTCACTCATTGGTTCAATATTTTAGAGCCGATGTTTTGGCTTGATTTATATCTATACTGTCATCTTGAAAGGACCTTTTGCGCGAACTAGGTAAAGTAACTGTAAATACCGCTTGCCCACAAGTTTCTTTCAGGATGACAAAGAGAAAGTAATGGCATTAATTTACCTTTATTTCTCTCTGTTTTCGGCCTGTTTTTTGAAAATTAGGCCAAAAACAGCTAATCCGGAGACACTCGTAGGAGCTGCGCACGCTACGAGGTCTTATGAGCAAGTGTCTGCTACGTAGCGGGGTGATTAAACCTGTGAGGTTTCCAAAACCTCACAGGCTTTTGCGTTTTGGCCTGTTTTCTGGAAATCAAACCAAAAACGCAATTCTGGCATAAATGCTGGTGCCGTGACCTCGTAGTGCGCGCAGCTCCTACGAGCGTCTTACAACGTAATCCTGGTTCCCGCTTTGCCACCTCCGGCAATAATCTGGATTTCAGCCGCATCACCAATGATAACCGCCTTCACGCCTTGTTCCAACGCAGCAAACGCATTGTCCAGCTTCGGCAGCATACCCGCGAAGATGGCGCCTTGTTCTTTCAGCTCGGCATAATAGGGCGGTTGCAGGTGGTGAATCACGCTGGTTTCATCTTCCACATCCAGCAGCACACCTTTCTTCTCGAAACTGTACACCAGGCTCACCTCAAAATGACCGCTCAACGCCACAGCCAGGGTAGAAGCGATGGTGTCGGCGTTGGTGTTGAGCATGTTTCCTTTGCCGTCATGGGTGAGGGCCGCGAAAACCGGTACAATGCATTGTTCTGCCAAGGACGCCAGAAAGGTGACGTTCACCTGCTCGGGACTTTCCACATCGCCTACAAACCCGTAATCAATGTCTTTGACAGGGCGCTTGTGGGCGGGAATGACGTTGGCATCGGCACCGGTGAGGCCGAGGGAGTTACAGCCTCTGGCCTGCAGTTGCGCCACCAGGTTCTTGTTCAGCAATCCGCCGTACACCATGGTCACCACGCGTAGGGTGTCGGCATCAGTAATGCGGCGGCCGTTCACCATATTGGGTTCAATGCCCAGCTGCTTGCTCAGTTCCGACGCAATTTTCCCGCCGCCGTGCACCAGTACTTTGGGGCCTGGCACAGAAGCAAAATCAGTTAAGAACTGCTCCAACTGCGCCGGGTTGTCCAGCACGTTTCCCCCAATTTTGATGACGTTGAGTTTCTGCATGTTTGTATTCATATCAGGTATCGCGTATCAAGTAGCAAGACACGAGATGTTAGACTTGCTCAGATTATTATGTCATCCTGAAAGGACCTAATGGGCAAGTTAGAAAAGCGATGGCTATACTTAACTTCCGTTTTTGGCCTCTTTTCTGAAAAATAGGCCTAAAACAGCTTCTTGCATTTAGCAACGGTCTATCTAGTTCGCCCACAAGGTCCTTTCAGGAGGACAAAGAGGAGGAAGGGAAGTAAGAGCTCACAGGTTTTCAAAACCTGTGAGGGCTTTGGTTCCTTCTACTGAATCCCCTCAAGCAACCGCTTCAGTACCGCTTGGGCCGCGAATTCACGGTTGGCGGCTTCGTTTACTACCAGGGAGTTAGGGCCGTCTAGGATTTCATCGCTGAGTTCCACGTTGCGGCGGACGGGGAGGCAATGCATCACTTTGGCGTTGTTGGTGTTGGCCAGGTGCTGGTTCGTGAGCATCCAGCTGGGGTCTTGGGTGAGAACTTCACCGTATTTGGGCTGAAAAGTAGACCAGTTCTTTACGTAGATAAAGTCGGCACCTTCTAAAGCTTCTTGCTGGTTGTGGGTGATGGTCGCGCCGTTGGTGAACTGCGGGTCCAGCTCGTAGCCTTCGGGGTGGGTGATGACGAAATCCACATCGGCGGCGCACATCCACTCAGCAAAAGAGTTGGGAACTGCTTGCGGCAATGCTTTCACGTGGGGAGCCCAGGTCAAGACCACCTTCGGCCGACGGCCTTGCGGGGCGTGCTCGGTAATGGTGACCAAATCGGCGAGGCTTTGCAGCGGGTGACGGGTAGCCGATTCCAAGCTCACGAACGGCACGTTGGCGTACTGGATGAACTTCTTCAGAATTTCTTCGGTGTAGTCTTCTTCCACGTTTTGCAGTTTTGGGAAGGAGCGGAGGCCTAGCACATCACAATACTCACCCATAACGGCGGCCGCGTCCTTGATGTGCTCAACGGTGGTGCCGTTCATGATGGCGCCGTCCTGGGTTTCCAGTGCCCAGCCTTCCTGGCCCATGTTCATGACCATGACGTTCATGCCCAAGCTCTGCGCGGCTTTCTGCGTACTGAGGCGGGTGCGTAAACTGGGGTTCAGGAAAATAAGGCCCAGCGTCTTGCGCTTGCCCAGGTGCTCAAACGCGTACGGGTTCTTCTTCAGCTCCAGCGCTTCCTGCACCAGGGCGCTTATATCTTCTACGTCGTGAACGGAAGTGAATTGCTTCATTTTTATTGTAGTTTGACCTCACCCTAAATCCCTCTCCCGCGGAGAGGGACTTTTGGCTTTTGGCCTGAATTAACGGTTTCTGGTTTGAGGCTGTTTTCCAGAAAACAGCCTCAAAACATAATAGTTTTTTCTCCCCTCTCCGTGGGAGAGGGGCCGGGGGTGAGGTGTCTTCTACTTCACCAACGCCCCAAACGCCTCTAAAAATCTATTCAACTCAGCCTGCGTCACATTCAGGGCGGGCAGAATCCGGATGGTGTTTTTGTTGGAGGCCGAGCCGGTGAAGATGCGGTACTCGTCCAGCAGGGCTTTGCGGAGCGGGGCGCACGGGTTTTCCAGCTCGATGCCTACCATCAGGCCCTGTCCGCGGACTTCCCGCACGCCGGGGATAGCTTTGGCTTTTTCCATGAGGTACTCGCCCATTTGGGCAGCGTTCTCTACCAGATTTTCCTGCTCCATCACTTCCAGCACCGCCAAAGAAGCAGCGCAGGCCAGATAATTTCCCCCGAAGGTGGTGCCCAGCATGCCATGCTTGGCCGGAATCTCGGGTGAAATCAAGACGCCCGCCACCGGGAAGCCGTTGCCCATGCCCTTGGCGATGGTAATCAAATCGGGTTTGATGCCCGCGTGCTGGTGCGCGAAGAACTTGCCCGAACGCCCGTAACCCGACTGGATTTCGTCCAGGATGAGTAGCGCGCCGTGTTTCTTGGCTAGTTTTTCCAAATCCTGCAAAAAGGGAGCGGTAGGGATGTTCACACCGCCCACGCCCTGAATGCCTTCCACAATAATGGCGGCTACCTCTTCCGTGGCCAGCGCTTCTTCCACGGCTGCCGCATCATTGAACGGCAGGAAGATAATGTTCTCCGTCTCATTCACGGGAGCTACAATGCTGCGGTCATCGGTGGCGGCTACTACCGCCGAGGTTCTACCATGGAACGACTTGCTGAACGAAATCACTTTCTTGCGGCCTGTGTGGAACGAGGCCAGTTTCAGGGCATTCTCGTTCGCCTCAGCGCCGGAGTTAATCAGGAACAGCTGGTAATCTTCGTAGCCGCTCAGCTGGCCCAGTTTCTCAGCCAGTTCCTGCTGATGCGGAATCTTCACCGAGTTGGAGTAGAAGCCTATGTTGTTCAGCTGGTCGGTGAGGCGCTTCACATAATGCGGGTGGCTGTGACCGATGGAAATCACGGCATGGCCGCCGTATAAATCCAGGTATTCCGTGCCGTTCACGTCCCAGAGCTTGGAGCCGAGGGCCTTCACAGGCGTGATATCAAAGAGGGGGTAAACGTCGAAGAGGTTCATGTTGAAGACGTAAAATTCAAGATGTAAGACATCAGACTTTTCCGTTTAGCGGCTGTTTTTCAGAAATCAGGCCGAAAACTGAAATTTATATGTTGCTGGCGCGAGTCTCCAGACTCGTGCCTAGGGATGCTGGGTAGTCTCAGACTACCCTCGCTGCCCAGCAGCGAAAGCACGCATTGCTGAACGTAAATGCTTCCAACTCGTGGTTCCCGGCGAGTCTGGAGACTCGCTTCATCCCAAGTCACGAGACTTAAGTCTCGCGCCAGTTGAAAACCTCACAGTTTCTGTTTTTGGCCTCATTTCAGAAAAACAGGCCCAAAACGCTTCGGCAGAGCTCCCCTCTCCATGGGAGAGGGGCTGGGGGTGAGGTCCTAAAACCCAATCGCTTTCAACTGCAAGCCCGCCCTTTCGTCCAGCCCAAACAGCAAGTTCATGTTCTGCACGGCCTGGCCGCTGGCGCCTTTCAGCAGATTATCAATCAGGCTGGTGATGACCAATTGGTCATCGTGCTTCTCTATATATAAGAGGCACTTGTTGGTGTTGACTACCTGTTTCAGATCCGGGTTTTTATCAGTTACCAACGTGTACGGGTGGCCTTCATAGAACTGCCTGTACAACTGCTGGGCTTCTTCCAAGGTCAAGTCCGAACGTAGGTAGGTGGTGCATAGAATACCTCGGCTGAAGTTCCCGCGGTACGGCACGAACCGAATGGCGGTGTCTAAGTTGCTTTGCAGCGATTGCAGGCTCTCAGTGATTTCCAGCAAATGCTGGTGCCCGAACACTTTGTAGCTGGAGATATTGTTGTTGCGCCAGCTGAAGTGCGAGGTCTCGGCTAATTTCTGTCCTGCCCCAGTGGAGCCGGTAATGCCGCTTACGTGTACTTCTTCTGGCAAAGAGCCGTTCTGTGCCAAGGGAAGCAAGGCCAACTGAATGGCCGTGGCAAAACAACCCGGGTTGGCTACGTTAGCGGCAGTTTTGATTTGCTCGCGGTTTAGTTCTGGCAGACCATATACAAATTGGCGATTGCCCAAAGAAGATTTCTCTTTTAAGCGAAAATCCTGGCTCAGGTCAATAATCTTTACCTCGTCAGGAATAGGATTGGCGTCTAGGAATTTCTTCGCATCGCCGTGGCCTACACAGAGGAAAAGTACGTCTACCGCGGTTCCCAGCTCGTTGGTGAATACCAACTCCGTGTCGCCGATTAGATCTGTGTGGGTGTCGGTCACGGGTTTTCCGGCCTGGCTATTGCTGTGTACGAAGTTGATTTCTACGTTTGGGTGGTGTACCAGTAAGCGCAACAGTTCACCACCGGTGTAGCCCGCTCCGCCTACAATGCCCACTTTTATAAGACTATTTTGCATCGTCCTCGCCGTTGATTAAGCGGTACATCATGGTCTGGTTCCCGAAAATCTTGGAGAAGCCTTTCACGTCTTCGCCCGTCCAGGCGTTGTTCATCTCGCCGTACGATCCGAATTTAGACGACATCAAATCATGCTCCGACTCAATGCCTTCTATCTGGAAACGGTAAGGCGCCAGCCACACGTGTACTTTTCCGGTCACGGTTTTCTGCGTGTCGGTCAGGAACGTCTCGATGTTGCGCATAGTAGGGTCCAGAAACTGGCCTTCGTGCATCCAGTTGCCATACCAGGTTGCCAGGCTGTCTTTCCAGTACAGCTGCCATTTGGTGAGCGTATGCTTCTCCAGGGCATGGTGCGCTTTGATGATCACCATCGGCGCCGCCGCCTCAAAGCCAACTCTTCCTTTGATACCAATAATAGTATCGCCCACGTGAATGTCACGGCCAATCGCAAAACCACCGGCAATATCCTGCAGCTTCTGGATCACATGCACCGGGTTGTCGAATAGCTCCTCGTTTAAACCAACCGGCTCACCGTTTTTGAAGTGCAGCGTAATGCGTTCTGGTGTTTCTTTAGTAAGCTGAGTAGGGTAAGCAGATTCTGGCAGCGCTTGATGCGAAGTCAATGTCTCCTTGCCACCCACCGAGGTGCCCCAGATGCCTTTGTTGATAGAATATTGCGCCTTCTGGAAATCCATCTCCACGCCTCGCTCTTTCAAATAGGCAATCTCTTCCTCTCTGGACAGTTTAAGGTCACGGATAGGCGTAATCACCTGCACGTTCGGCACCAAAATATTGAATACCATGTCGAAACGCACTTGGTCGTTGCCAGCGCCGGTGCTACCGTGGGCCACGGCTTCAGCACCAATCTGCTGCGCGTACTTGGCAATGGCCACGGCTTGGGAGATACGCTCGGCGCTCACCGATAGCGGATAGGTGTTATTTTTCAACACATTCCCAAAAATCAGGTACTTCAGGCAGGTCTGGTAGTAGTTGTCGGTTTCGTCTAAGGTTACGTGCTGTTTCACGCCCAAATTCTCAGCCCTTCGGGCGATTTCCGCCAGTTCCTCTTCAGAGAAGCCGCCGGTATTCACAATGGCCGAATAGATTTCATAACCTTGTTCCAGCAGGTACTTCACACAGAAAGATGTGTCTAAGCCGCCACTGAACGCGAGAACTACTTTTTTCATGGGTAAATTTTAATGAGTGTTATTTTCTAGTTTTTTGTCCCCCTTTGAAGGGGTAGGGGGATGATGACTCGTGCTGATGAATGCATGCCCGAAAATCACTTTTTATTTTCTATAGCAGAAGTTCATGCTTTTACTAGCGCATTGTCATCCCCCTACCCCCTTCAAAGGGGGACGACCAGCAATGTTTTAAATAATTATTCTTCTGTCTTCGGCGGCACGTACAGCATGGCCGTGCAGAGACAGTTGCTGCGGTTCTTGGCCGTGAGAATATCAAAGTTCACGCAGCTGCGGCAGCCCTTCCAGAATTCCTCGTCGTTAGTAAGTTCTGAGTAGGTCACGGGGCGATAACCTAGGTCTGAGTTGATTTTCATCACCGCCAGCGCTGTGGTGAGCCCGAAAATTTTAGCGTGCGGGTATTTGGTGCGCGATAGTTCAAACACTTTCTGCTTGATACGTTTGGCCAGACCGCTCTTGCGCAGGTGCGGCGACACAATAAGACCCGAGTTGGCCACATACTCGCCATGACCCCAGGTTTCAATATAGCAGAAGCCAGACCAGTTGCCATCCTGGTCAAATGCGATGACCGCTTTGCCTTCCCGCATCTTCTGGGCCACGTACTCAGGTGAGCGCTTGGCTATACCAGTGCCGCGGGCCTTGGCCGAGGCTTCCATCTCATCGCAAATCTGCTGGGCATAGGGGGTGTGCTCCTCTGTGGCCACCACCACCTTGAATTCAGGTTGAACCTCCATGTGTACAGGGGCGATAGGCTGTAAGGGTACAGCCGTAGCGTTCATACGCATTCGTATATGAAATTGAAAAGTTGATGAAAAAGGAGAAAGTAAGTCTAAATCAGTAATAATACGGATTTAGGGAGCGTCCGGTGAGGGTTATGCGTGCTAACCCATGCCATCCGGTGGCCTAACGCCTAGGCCTGGTCAGGTAAATGGGTTCACAAAAAACTGTTCTGGGAAGAACAGAAAAAAGCGCACTCGCTTTTAACGAGCGTTTTACCGTTGTGAGCACAACTGATAAAAGCGACTTTTTATTCATTGAGGTAGAAAAATATCTAAACGGTGGTGAGACTTCTACTGTGAGTCTCTATGCAAAGGTTTCGTATAAAAAATGTAATAACCAACGGTTTGGTTCATTTTTTACAGATAATTAACGGGAGACACGGGTAAAATGAGCAGGAGGTTACTAAATGCTGTTTAAAATGAAGGAATGGTAAACAAGGGGTGTGTTTTGGTGCTGTTTTGGAAAAAGTAGGTCAATAACAGAAACTGCCCCTCTGAAAAAGCAACAGGCCCGTTTTGGGGCTGTTTTTTTGAAAACAGACCCAAAACAGAGCACCAGCCTTAGAGCAGGTTTCTATCTGTCTTTTGCGCCGCACAAGGCCTCAAAAGAACCTGCCCTGGCGGGTGCCTCGCCCCCACTATGCTGCTCAAAAAATGGGATAGAAGAACCGTTTGCTCCCCGTTTTCGCCTGCACAATCAAAAGGTAAACAAGCGCTTACCACCCCCCCAAAAAAAAGGACAGTCTCCTGAATACCAGAAAACTGGTTAATGCAGAAGGAGTAGTTGCGTTGTCTTTAGGCCTGCACTTTGGGGTGGTTCCTCCAGGAGGTGCTTTGACTTTTGGCTTACCGCGCCTCAAACTGAAGCTTCAGCAAATTGGTGTAGATGCCTTCCGGGTTGCTGGAAAGTTCTGCATGGGTGCCTTGTTCGGCAATCTGGCCGCGGTCAATCACCAGAATCTTGTCTACTTTTCTAATAGTGGCCAGGCGGTGGGCAATGATGATGGTGGTGCGGTCTTTCATGAGCTCATCCATGGCGTCCTGTACCAGTTTCTCAGACTCAGAGTCTAGGGAGCTGGTGGCCTCGTCCAGAATCAGGATGGCCGGGTTCTTCAGAATGGCGCGGGCAATGGCAATGCGCTGGCGTTGGCCACCAGACAATTTAATGCCGCGTTCGCCCACCACGGTGTCAAACGCCTCAGGGAACGACTGGATGAACTGCAGGGCATTGGCTTTCTGGGCGGCCATGAGAACCTCCTCTTCGGTGGCATCAGGTTTTCCGTAGGCAATGTTCTCTCTGATGGTTCCGCCAAACAGGAGTACCTCCTGCGGCACAATGCCCAAGTTGCTGCGCAGGTCATGCAGCGGCATGAAATTAATGTTCTGGCCATCTACAAAAATGCTGCCCTGGTCTACCTGGTAAAACTTCATGAGCAGCTGCACAATGGTTGATTTCCCGGCTCCGCTGGGTCCCACCAACGCTATTTTTTCGCCCGCCCTTATTTCAAAATGAATGTTTTGGAGCACCTGCAGGTCGAGACGGGTAGGGTAGGAGAAGCCTACGTTTTCATAGCGCACCTGGCCGTTGAACCGCACCGCATGTGCAGAGCTCAGCCCCAATTCCGTGTGCTCTACCGGCAAATCCAGAATCTCCAGAATGCGGTCAGAGGCACCCAATGAAACCTGAATCTTGGCGTACAAATCACCCAGACCGGCCACCGACGCGCCAATGAAAGTGGTGTATAGAATGAAGGAGGTCAATTCGCCAATGCTCAACTCGCCGCGCTGCACCAGGGTGGCGCCGTACCAGATCACCAGAATGATGCCGCCAAACAACCCAATAATAATAAAGGAGATGAAGGCGCCGCGGTAGAAAGAGGTGGTGATGGCCGTTTTCACGGTGCGGTTAAGGGCGGTGCGGTAGCGGTTGATCTCAAACAGCTCGTTGGTGAACGACTTCACCACCTGAATGGCCTGCAAAGTTTCCTCCACAATCACGTTGGTGATGGCCAGCTCGTCCTGGGTTTTTCTGGACAGCTTCTTCAGTTTCTTGCCGAAGATCATGGCCAGAATGATAAGCACCGGGAACGTGGCCAACATGAACAAGGAAAGCTTCACCGAGTAGAACATGATAAAGCCAATGCCCACCAGCAAAGTAGTCACCTGCCGGAAAAGTTCTGCCAGGGTGATGGAGAAGCTGTCCTGGATATAGCTCACATCTGAGGTGATGCGGCTGGTGATCTCGCCCACGCGGCGCTGCTCAAAGAAAGTGAGCGGCAACCCCATGAACTGCGAGTAAAGGTTTTTCCTGATGTCGGCAATGGCGTTTTCACTGACTTGGGCAAAGAAGTACACCCTGAAGAAGGAGAAAATGCCCTGCAGCACAATCACCCCAAACAGCAGCAGGGCAATAAGGTCCAGATCTTGGGTAAAGGCGCTTTCATTGCCCACGGCGGCATCAAGCAAGACACCCGTTACCGCCGGAAACGCCATAAACGTGAGGCTGGAGAAAAGCAGGAACGCCAAACCAATGATAAATTTCCCCCGGTACGGAAGCAGGAACCTGAACACTTGCAATCCCCGCCGAAGGCTGTCTTTGCTGATCCTCTTTTTGCCTTCGGTTGCCTCGTCTTCCGCCCCTGATCTGCGTTTTGCCATGTAATCGTAAATTAAACCTAGCGCCTGTGCTGTGTATGAATAGCCGTTTCTGGGCTGTTTTTCTGAAAATAAGCCAAAAACGGCGGCATGCCGTTGGCTTTCAACCTGCAAAGGTAGGCATTGCCCGTGACTTACCCAGCAACCCGGGCCGCAGAGATAGAGGGGGCAGAAGAGTTTTTTCTCCGGGAGAAAAGCAGCAGCCCCAGAAACATGAGCAATCCGTTCAGCAGCAGCAGTTCAAACCCGAACTGGTAGCCCCAGAACCATTCCTGTGAATGGGTGCTGAGTACGTACGTCAGCGCCGGCGAGGCTAACCCCAGCAAGGGAATAACCCTATCTTTCACGGTTCGGTTGGTGAACATGCCAAACGTGAACATGCCCAGTAGCGGACCATACGTGTAGCCCACCAGCGTAAACAGCAGCGCAATGATGCTGGCGTCATTGTACACCTTAAAGAAGAGAATCACCGCCAGCAGCAGCAATGAAAAGCCTACGTGCACCCAGTTCTTGTACTTGATCCGTTCGCCTCCGGCCGATGCTGGAAATTCAGGAAGTCAACGCAGAAGGCAGTGGTGAGCGAGGTGAGGGCAGAGTCAGCAGAGGCGTACGTGATGGCCGTAATGCCCAGAATAAAAGCCACGGCCACCACCGCAGACAGATGGTTCAAGGCCAGGAACGGGAAAACATCATCTGCCTTCTCGGGTAATGGTATTCCCTTGGCTGCGGCATAGAAGTAGAGCAGGCCCCCCAGGCAGAGGAACAGCAGGTTCACCACCACCAGAATCACCGTGAACCAGAACATGTTCTTCTGGGCTTCGGGCAGGTTGCGGCAGCTCAGGTTCTTCTGCATCATGTCCTGGTCCAGCCCCGTCATGGCAATGGTGATGAACGCACCCGCCAGCACCTGTTTCACAAAGAAGTTAGGCGCCTTGGCATCCCAGACAAAGAGATCAGCGTAACGGCTGCCGCCGATGGTGTGGACCAACCCCGAAAACGAAAGCTGCAGCTCCCCCGCCACCAGCCAGATGCTGGCCCCCAGGCACAGAAGCATGGCCAGTGTCTGCAGCGTATCGGTCCAGATGATGGTTTTCATGCCGCCCCTGAACGTGTAGACCCAGATAAAGCCAATGGTCAAGGCCACCGTGCCGGTAAACGGAATCCCCAGCGGCCCGAACACCGCCAACTGCAGCACGCCCGCCACCAGGTACAGCCTGAGCGCCGCGCTCAACGTGCGCGACAGCAGGAAAAAAGCACTCCCGGTCTTGTACGACCAGAAACCCAGCCGCTGCTCCAGATACGTGTAGATAGAAACCAGATGGAGCCGGTAATACAGCGGCAACAGCACCAGCCCTATCACCACATATCCCAGCACATAGCCCAGCACCATCTGCAGGTACGTGAAACCCGTCTTCTCCACCATGCCCGGGATAGACACAAACGTGATGCCCGAGAGGGTGGTGCCAATCATCCCAAACGCCACCACGTACCACGGCGAGGCCCGGTTGGCCAGGAAGAACCCGCTGGTAGATTCGCCTTTCTTGCTGGTGATCAGTGAAATGAACAGCAGCAGAAAGAAGTAAGCAATGATGATACTCAGTATGAAATAAGGAGACACTTCTGTGAATTAAGAATTAGGAATGCAGAATCAGGAATTGGAATTCGGCGAAAGCCGAAGACTAGTTGAACACCTGATGGAAAGGTGCAAAGATACCCTTCTGCTGCCAAAAGTTCTAAATGCGAACCGCCGTCTGTTTTTGGCCTGTTTTCTGAAAAACAGGC
>NZ_LRMM01000068.1 GCF_001647275.1 Rufibacter ruber
AACGCTGTTGGTGGCCAACCAGCGCTCCAACAACATCACCACGTTTAAAGTAGACCCGCAGACAGGCAAGCTCACCTACACAGGTAAATCAGTGGAGTTGCCTTCGCCGGTGTTTGTGCAGGTGGTGCCCGCTTTCCCGGAAACACCCAAGTCTTAAACCTGTTTTCGGGCTTTTTTTAGAAAAACAGCCCCTAAACGCAAATCTACCTACTCCTTCGGTTCCTATGAAAGCAGTGGTTATTTCAGCCCCCGGCGCGCCGGAAGTTCTGCAAGTGCAGGAGCGTCCTACGCCTACCCCCGCCCCGCACCAGGTGTTGGTGAAGGTCCACGCCGCCGGTATCAATCGGCCGGATGTGGCCCAGCGCAAAGGCCATTATCCGCCCCCGGCGGGTGCCCCGGCAGACATTCCGGGTTTGGAGATAGCCGGTGTCATAGAAGCGTGCGGGGCAAACGTGGAGCGCTGGCAGAAGGGTGAGGCCGTCTGTGCGCTCTTGCCCGGCGGCGGCTACGCCGAATACGTGGTGGTAGATGCCCGCCACTGCCTGCCCCTGCCCCAAGGCTGGAGTTTTGAAGAGGCCGCGTCCCTCCCCGAGACGGTGTTCACCGTCTGGCACAACGTCTTCCAACGGGGGCAGCTGAAGGCCGGGGAGAACTTTCTGGTGCACGGCGGAAGCAGCGGCATTGGCATCACGGCCATTCAACTGGCCAAGGCCCTAGGAGCCCGCGTGTTCGCCACGGCGGGTAGCGCAGAGAAATGCCGGGCCTGCGAGGAACTGGGCGCTGAACGGTGTATCAACTACAAAGCCGAAGATTTTGAGGAAGCCTTGAAACCCGAGGGCGTTGATGTGATTCTGGACATGGTAGGCGGCGATTATATTCCCAAGAACCTGAACCTGCTCCACCCAGACGGCCGCCTGGTGTTCATCAACGCCATGCAGGGCGCCAAAGGCGAATTCAATGTGATGCAGGTCATGCAGAAGCGCCTCACCCTTACCGGCAGCACCCTCCGCCCCCGTGACGCTGATTTCAAAGCCGCCCTGGCCGCAGAGATAGAGCAGCACGTCTGGCCCTTGCTGGAAGCCCAAAAATTCAAGCCGGTGCTATCCCACACGTTCCTCCTGAAAGAAGCCGCCCAGGCCCATACCTTGATGGAAAGCAGCGCTCATATTGGGAAGATTGTGCTACTAGTGGATTGAGAAAGGAATTAAAAGTGACTCCTTGGAAATCACTGACCACCCAATAAAATCGCCTTGCCCCGTCCACTCCCTTTTGTCATTTTGAAAGGACCTTATGGGCGAACTAGAAAAGCGTTGTAGTAAGCGCTATTACCGTTCGCCCACAAGATCCTTTCAGGAGGACAGTAAAAGGAAAAAAAGCCTCACTGGTAAAGAAACCAGTGAGGCTTTTCTGTTTTCTGTTTTGGGGCTGTTTTCAAAAAAACGGCCCCAAAACGTCACTCCATTCTTTATTCTTAATTCTCAATTCCTAAGAAACGCCCCCGCCGTTCACCACGGGCTTAGACGGTTGCATAAAGGCCAGAGAGCCATCTGCGTTCTCGGCCATGAGCAGCATGCCCTGGCTCACAATACCTTTGATTTCGCGCGGCGCGAGGTTTACCAACACGCTTACTTGCTGACCAATAATTTCCTCGGGGTTGAAGTGCTCGGCGATGCCGCTCACAATGGTGCGCTGGTCAAGGCCGGTGTCCACCTTCAGTTTGAGGAGTTTCTTGGTTTTGGCTACTTTCTCGGCCTCCAGAATAGTACCGATGCGGATGTCAATTTTAGAGAAATCCTCAAAGGTGATGTTCTCTTTGGCCGGGGCCGCCACAGCGTTGGCTATCTCATTGGCTTTCTTGGTGTCCAGCAGTTTCTGCACCTGGGCCTCAATCACGGCGTCTTCAATCTTCTCAAACAACAGCGCGGCCTCGCCGATGGTGTGCCCGGCCGGAAGCAAGTCAGGTGAGCCCGCCTCGTCCCATTTGCCCGGGGTGTAGTGGAGCATGGCCGCCAGTTTAGCAGCGGTTTGCGGCAGAAACGGCTCTGCCAGAATAGCCAGACTACCCGAAATCTGCAGCGCGATGTTCATGATGGTTTCCACGCGCGCGGCATCGGTTTTGATGAGTTTCCAGGGCTCGGTGTCTGCCAGGTATTTGTTGCCCAGGCGGGCCAGGTTCATGAGTTCGCCCAAAGCTTCTTTGAAACGGTACTGCTCTAAAGAGGCAGCAATTTTCTCGGGGAACCCGGCCAGTTGTGCCAGCACTTCCTGGTCAAAGTCCGTCAACTCGCCGCGTTGCGGAACGGCGCCCTGGTAATATTTATGCGTGAGCACCACCGCGCGGTTAATGAAATTCCCGAAGATGGCGAGCAGCTCGTTGTTGTTTCTTGCCTGAAAATCTTTCCAGGTGAAGTCGTTGTCTTTGGTCTCGGGGGCGTTGGCGCAGAGCACGTAACGCAGTACATCGGCTTTGCCGGGCAGTTCCTCTAAATATTCATGCAGCCAAACGGCCCAGTTGCGCGAGGTGGAGATTTTGTTGCCTTCCAGGTTCAGGAATTCGTTGGCGGGCACGTTGTCGGGGAGCACATAATCGCCGTGGGCCTTGAGCATGGCCGGGAAAATGATGCAGTGGAACACAATGTTGTCTTTGCCAATAAAGTGTACCAGCTTGGTGCCCTGGTCTTTCCAGTACAGTTCCCAGTCTGGGGTCAAGTCTTTGGTAGCCGAGATGTAGCCGATGGGCGCATCGAACCACACGTAGAGCACTTTCCCTTCGGCGCCTTCTACGGGCACGGGCACGCCCCAATCTAAATCCCTTGTCACCGCACGAGGTTGCAGGCCTTGGTCAATCCAGCTTTTGCACTGGCCGTAAACATTAGTTTTCCAGTCAGATTTATGGCCTTCCACAATCCATTCGCGCAGCCAGGCTTCATATTGGTCTAAAGGCAGGTACCAGTGCTTGGTTTCGCGCAGCACGGGCGGCTCGCCGCTCAGGGTACTTTTCGGGCTGATGAGGTCGGTGGCGTTGAGGGACGTGCCGCAGCTTTCGCACTGGTCGCCGTAGGCGTTCTCGTTGCCGCATTTGGGGCAGGTGCCCACAATGTAACGGTCTGCAAGGAACTGCTGGGCTTTCTCATCATAGTACTGCTGGGTGGTCTGCTCTATGAACTTGCCTTCGTTGTAGAGTTTCAGGAAGAAACCCGAGGAAACCTCGGCGTGTGTTTTAGACGAGGTGCGGGAATAGATATCGAAGGAAATATTGAAGTCTGCGAAGCTCTGCTTGATGAGCTCGTGGTATTTGTCAACGGCCTGCTGCGGCGTGATGCCTTCTTTCTTGGCCCGGATGGTAATGGGAACGCCGTGCTCATCTGACCCGCAGACAAACTTGACGTCGCGCCCGCGCGAACGCAGGTAACGGGCGTAAATGTCTGCCGGGATGTACACGCCCGCCAAATGCCCAATGTGTACGGGGCCGTTGGCGTAGGGCAGCGCGGCGGTTAAGGTATATCTCTGGGGATAGGTAGTTTCAGCCATGGGATGTGAATTACGGTGCGAATATAACGAAAAACCTCACCCCCTGCCCCTCTCCCACGGAGAGGGGAGTTTCTGGTAAAGCGTTTTTGACCTGTTTTCGCCAAACCAGACCGAAACCACCTACACCTTTCTTCTCATTCCTGGCGCGAGACTTTTGTCTCGTGACAAAGGATGAAGCGAGTCTCCAGGCTCGCCGGGAACCATGAGCCGAGCATGTGCGCAAGTGGAGTCTGGAGACTCCACCTACCTATCGGCACAAGTCTGGAGACTCGCGCCAGGGCAAAAGCTGGATTCCAGTTTAGGCCTGATTTGAGAAAAAGAGTCGCTAAACGCCGGTTAGAACATCTGCAAAATTACTGCGGAAGCTCCGGTTGGGCAATGCGCTGCTGCACCGAGGAAATGGCGCCCAGAAACGCCAGCACCGCCTGTTTCTCTTCTTCGGTGAGGCCCAGCGGCTTTAAGTGCGGGGAGGTTTTGGGGAACAGCGTGTCGGCTTTCTCGGCGTCAGTTTTGGGTTGGAGGTTGGGCATGCCGGCGTTGTACATGTTCAGGGCCCCCTCCAGGGTGGGGAAAAGCCCGTTGTGGAAGTACGGGGCGGAATAGGCCACATCACGCAAAGAGGGCGTCCGGAATTTACCCACGTCTTCGGCGCGTTTGGTCACGTGGTAGCGGCCCAGGTCTTCGTATTTGCGGCCGTAGTAGGTAAGCCCCACGTTGTGGAACTGGTTGTCTGTGAACAGCGGGCCGTTGTGGCAGTTGATGCAGCGGGCCTTGGTTCTAAACAGGTGCAGGCCTTTGATCTCCAGATCGGTGAGTTCATTTTTTTTGCCTTCCAGGAAACGGTCGAAGCGGCTTTTGCGGCTCACGATGGTGCGTTCAAAGGTGGTCAGGGCCTGCGCAATTTCCTGCATAGTGAATTTCTCCTTCCCGAAGACTTCTTTGAACAGCACCTGGTACCCTTTTATTTTGTTCAGGTTCTTCTCCATCTGGGCCAGCTCATGGTTCATCTCCACCCTGTCCTGCAACGGAAACCGCATCTGGTGCTCCAGGCTGTTGGCGCGGCCGTCCCAGAACAGCTGCTCGGCGTTCCAGACGTTGAGCAGGGTCATGGCGTTGCGCTTGCCGGGCTGCCGGTCATGGCCCAGAGACACCTGTTTGCCGTCACCCCAGCCCAACTGCGGCTCATGGCAGGAGGCGCAGGCAATCTGCCCGCTCACAGACAAGCGGGGGTCAAAGAACAGCAGCTTACCCAGCTCGGCTTTCTTCTCTGAGTACGGGTTGTCCTTCGGGAATTTAGGATCAGGCCGCGGGCCCAGTTCCCGGAAGTTCTGGATGCCTGGATCTACATCAGGTTTAGGCCATTGGCTGGTGGGCTGGCTGTAGAGCTGACGGAGTTGCTCCAAGGTAAAAGGTTGGTCTGAAACTGTCACAAACGCCGAGGCGGCAAACAGTACCCCTGACAAGAGAACAAGCAAAAGCTTCACGCGTATTTTCATAACTATATTGCTGGCCCTTTTAAGGACCGATTTCCTTGAATTTCTGAGGGCCGCGCGGGCCGCCTCTATTTTATGCCTGCTCCCGTTTTTGGCCTAGTTTTCGAAAAACAGGCAAACGGAAACCGTCTTTCTTACAGGTGCACGTTCAGCTGCACCCAGTAGGTGCTTCTGGTTTGGCCCAGCTGGTAAGCGGTCCCGGGCACGGCCTTCACCGACATCGGCTTCTGCCACTGGTAGCCCAGCGTAGGCACTAACAACACATTCTTCACTTTCACGCCGTACCCCAGGCCCATGCCCGGCTCCAGCAAACCGCTGCTGTAATAAGCAAAATCTGGCAGCACCACGCCGCGCATGAACTCATTGTACTGGCTGCCAATGGTGAGTTTGGAGCCTACATCTGTCCTGTAGCCCACGTGGCCGTTCACTTGCAGAAAATTGCCCCCTACATTGATTCTTTTGCTGGCTTCCGCTTGCAGGCGGGCCGTTTGCACCAGGTAATTAACCGCGGCCGTGCCGTCTTTTCTGGAATCTCGCCGCAGGTTCAGTGACAGGCCGTACTCCCAGGCGGGCCGTTTCTCATCATAAGACAGCGTGGCCGTGCGGTGCGTACCCAGGTAGTTGTTGCCCTGGATGATGCGGCGGTTAAAGTCTTTCACTGAAACAGATTGAAACTCTAGCCCCGCCAGCCGCTGTACAGCTGTTTTTCCCCACTGGTAACTACTCACCAAACAATGTTCATTTTGGGTGACATCGCCAATAGGGCTATAAGGACTTATGTCTCCAGAAACAGGGATCTCACGGGAATAATCCCTTTCTTTCTGCTGGTACATATAGGTCACATTTATGTTACCCACCTGCACCACTGCGGCGGCACCTTTTATTTTCAGATCTTCGCGCAGGTTGATACCGGTTTCAGTCACCACCCGGTAGAAGCCGTACCCCATCACATCTTGTGCGGTGTAGGTGGGCCTGCCTTCAGAACGGTTCATCTGGTTCTGATAGCTCACCTTGTTTGTTTCTTCCCCATACCCGTAAATACCAGACAGCACAAGGCTAGCTGAGGAGATGCTGTACCCTATCCCGCCTTCTAACCGCAACCTGTACCTTGAAATTTCTGGCCTTGGGTCATTGTACCGCCCGTAGGTGCCCGTCTGCAGCCTTGCCCCCGCCACCAGAAGTATGTGATCACTTACCCGCACTCCGGCTGCCCCTTTCAGTTGATAATCATGCGTGTCCCAATTACCTGGTTGTATGTTGGCCAGATAATAGGGGCTCACATCATTCTGCTCAGGCCGCAGACGCCAGCCCACGCTGTCTTCCTGCCGGCGGGTATAACGAAAGTCTCCCCACACCTTGAATTGATTTACCTGGCTCACACCTGTGGAGGAAATCTGGTATTTGGTACTTTTCTCAGGCTGTTGCAGTGTGCGCCAGTTGCCTTGGCTGCGGGCCATCTCTAACTGGCTCAGGCTGTAGCCCGAGGAGGGGTGAAACAGCACCTGCCCCGGCGTCTGCTCATAAAAAGAAAAAAGCCGCTGTTGAAAAATACCCAAAGACGGGAAAAAAGCAGAGTCAGGCTGACTCTGGATAGAACCAGCCTGCTGTGCCCTTACCGCCATAAAGGGTAACAGAACAAATGAAAAAGAAATCAGAAAGCGCATTAGAATCCTTTAGGGTTGGCCCGGTCTAAAGGCCTAAAGTCATTGGTGGAGTTGTTGGTATCTTGCAGAATAACCCGGCCGTTGAAGGTCTTGGCTACTTTCCGGATCACTGATTGGGAAGAATACTTACCTAACGGAACATAGGTATAACCGGCATCTAGCGCATTTGGCAGTTTCTTAGGAAGGAGCTTAGTGCTGCTTTCCTGAACCTCTACCGCATCAAGTACCCAGTCTACGGGCACCTGGTAATACAGTGTTGTGGCAGAGGTAATGGTAGTCTTATCAGGAGTTGGGAACTTTGGCAACGAAGCCACACCCGGGTCTTTTTTTATAAGCACATAGGCATCTCTGCCTGGGTTGTCAAAAAGCATGTCCTTGCCATAGGTATGAAGCAGAATTAAATTGGGCACGGCTGGGTTATTGATATCAGAGGCTTGGGTGCTGCCATAAAAAGCCTCAAAATCTGCCCCACTTAAATCAACCGTTAAATCTGGGTTGATTGGTGTTATTGTTTTCCCAGCCTGGTCCTGGTAGGGAGCCTTGTGGTTCAAGGCATTCTGCGCTATGACAATGCTCTGGCCCGGTTGGATTGGGTATTGCGTTCCGGTACCCGGAATCTGGAACAGACTCTCCATGTAGACAAAATCTGTGTTCGCCCTATTGCCTACCGTCATGCCTAAGGACTTAGACCAGTCATACTGCCCATTCTCCTGTAAATACATAGGGTCTACTTTCACGGTCCCGCCTTTCCCAAGAACTTGCCCAAAGCATATTCCATCTGCATATTGTACCTGGTCAGAGTTATTATGAATTTCTATGAACTGGTCTCTGAACAAGGCTCCGTCTTTTGCATCTGAGCCAGCAAAATACACCTGCTTGATCACCAGATTCCCCACGGGTGATGAAGCCAGTTCCAGCTCAAACCGCTTAGTTGCCGCTACATTAATGGTTTGATTGGTAAGAGTAGCATTAAACACCACATCATTTTCTACAGTTTGTCCTGAAAACTCTAAGAACTGGGCAGGACTATATGTCTGACTTACAGAGATGTCATACACCCCCACGGGCAGATTCTCAAAATTAGCCACTCCAATAGCATTAGTGGTTGCTTCGGTGGCTATTTTACTGTCTAGGTTCAACGCTTTCACCTTTATGTTTGACGCCGTCTGGTTCCCATAAGTACTGGAATATTTCACCACTACTTCAAATGAAACAGGCTGCACGAGGGGGGAATCATCTTCCTCACAGGCTAAGAACAACAGTGGCATTAACAGAACCACGAATGGGAGTATTCTTTTCATAGCATAAAATTATTTAAGGGTGAGCCTCACCTCCATTCCAAAGGCCGGGGCTTGGTTTAAGATTCTGCGTTCCCTGGCCTTGGTATCATAGTACTCTGGCCGGTAATTGAGGAAATTATTAGCATAAAAAGAAAGCCGAAACACGTTTCGCACCTCTTTACTCAGCTTTAAGTGGTAGTTGGAGTAGATGCGTTTCTGGTGCAGCATTCCGGCGGCGCTCTCATCTTTCACCAAGTGGGCGTATTCTGGGCTGGTTTGCTCGGCCTCAGGAATTGTATAGTATTGCCCATTGATATCATAGTAGGCCACGGGGTAAATATTATTTGCACTGTTCCTGGTCCACTTATCCCAGAAAATCTGGGTCCGGAGATTTACCAGCAAACCCAGCCGCGAGATATGATGGCTGGAAGAAACGGTTGTAATAGATTCCAGCCCACTGGAGTGAGGGTTTGTAAACACCCCCACCAGCGCTTTCTTCTCATATTGCCATTCTGTTGGCTCTGCTACTTCCAGTGAAGGGTTGGTAGCCTCTGAATAATATAAAGAAGTAGAAAGGTTAAAGGAAGTTTGCAACGCCCTAATCTTGGCCGTGCCCACCATCAGTTCCAGACCATAATCTTTTGAGGACAAAGCGTTGGCAAACTGGGAGTAGAAGCCAAAACCTTCCAAATGGTTACCAGTAGGCCCGTAAATTGGTCTTTCATCTGGTCTGGCCTCAATAATGTGGTATTGAGGCACGTCAACTAACCTGACCTTTTTATTGGCATCAAAGCCGCCAGAGGTTCTTTTATGAAAACCTGTGAGTGACACATTAAACAACTGCTTACGGTAGCTCAGCCCCATTTCTAGATGTTGCGTCTTCATGGCTTGCAGGGCACTGTTGTCTGGTACAATCACTGCGGTATAGACCAAAAATAAGTTCTCTCTATAATTATTGGTGTAATGGTTAATGAGCGGGAAATCATGATAAATGGGCTTAGGCTGCAAGTGCACCAGCCCTGGAGACTTAGTAGCTAAACCATAAGCCGCATTCAACATCAGGGTCGGCGTTAATTCCAGAGTAGTACTTAAGCGTGGTGACAGGGAGAAATACTGAAACTGTTTATCGCCTCGCAAACCTAAAGATGTGCTCCATTCTCTTCCCCACAATGTAGTGCTGATTCTGTCTTCCAGATAAACGCCCACATTGTTCAATACCGGCGTGTGGTAAAAGTCATAGTCCCGCCCATAAAACCTGTCACTGGTGCTGGACCAACGGGGGCGGTATGGGTCTGTGTCTTCCCCTCTGGTGCGGTTGGTCTCCCGGCTGTAGTTCAAACCAAATGAAATGGCATGTCGCACAGGACCTGTTTGCGCTGTTCGCACTGCATTAAGACTGCCGCTCCACCGCACAGGATTGCCGTATATAGCTGTTTCTGCTTGATAGTTAGGGTAGGTATAGATCCCCTCAAATACGCCTTCCTCGGCTGAGATTGGGGCGGGTTTTACCCCTTGGTTCAGATACCAGGACTCATAGCTGTATTGTCTGGTATTGCTGTAAGAAAAGCTGTAGGTAAGTTGATCAAACAACCGCGCATTCTCAGCACGCCAACTTCCCCGGTAACTTACCCGCACATTAGAATTCTCGGCCTTTACCTTACGGGTAGGGTCATCTGGTTCGTTTTTCCAATCGTCAAGATTGGTAGAAAAATCTACTCCAAAGTTACTGCTTACAGTACGGGCTTTGTTCAAATAGGTAGTCCACAGCACTCCAGTAGAGACGCGGCTGTATGACTTTAACTTATTGGTTGTACTAGGGGCAGCGTCTAAGTAATCTAGTGACACATTTAGAGCGCCGGCTTTGGGGCCCAAAGCAAACCCTTTGTCTAGTGAAAAGTTGTTGGTCCCGTTTTGGATTCTAGCTGAGATATTCCAGGGTGACACCCCGGCTTTGCGATCAATGATAATAGCCCCAGAACCCATATCTCCATACTTAGCCGAAGCCACACCTTGTATGACCTCTATCTTCTCAATATTGCTGGCCGGGATCTGACGCAGGTCTACAGAACTGAAAGTATAGTCCCCAGAACCATAGCTACCCGCATTGATTTGCCCCAACAGTCCACTTTTCCCGGAGAAAGCCGTCTGCAGGTTGGCATTATTAGACAAGGCCTCCCCGTCTAAGACAATGCTGGTCCCGAACTGGTTGTTCAGCGCATGGTTGCCCGTGGAGACGCTCCTGAGGTTAATGGCTTTTGCTGATTGCAGATCTGGGTTCAGAATAGTTTGCCCCGGCAGCAGGTTGAGCAGAATATCAGACAAGCTGTAAGGCTGGATCTGCTCAATGGCGTTCTGTCCAATAACAATAGACGAGTTGGAGTTGGTGGTGTGCACCCGCAGGGCGTTAATCTCCACTTCATTCAGGTACAGGTTATTGTCTTCCAGCACAAAAGAGACAGTGGCCGTTTGGTTTCTCACCAGAGACACCACCTGGCGCATTTCTTTTTTGCCCACAAACCCGGCTACCACCGTTACCTGGGTATAGGTCTGGTCTGGAGGCAGGGTGTAACTGAACTCCCCTTTCTCATTGGTGCCCATGAAGAGGTGCGGTTCCACCAGCTGGATTCTGGCAAACGGGAGGGCATTCTTTTCAGCATCCAGCACGGTGCCTTGTATCCTGGTCTGGGCATGGCTTACCCCTGCTCCCGCCCCAAAGGCGAGAAGCAAACTAATGACCCACAAGTACAGAGAGAAGCGTGGCAACACGGTAACTGAGATTGTTTGATGCCACAAACCTATTGTTTAGAATATTTCTAAACAAGAATTATTTAGATTAAAAATAAATAACCGTAGAAACATTTTAAGAAAAATCCTGAAAGTAACCCCAACAGAAACGCCCCTGCGCTCTTGCTATAAGAAGCCGCAGGGGCGTTTCCAGGCTGTTTTTGCCAAACCAGGCCCAAAACAGAAGGCTACTGCCTCCGCCTCAGGGTATCTCTGTGGGTGCGGGTAGAGGCCGTGTCTACCCGCACCGGTTGTCTACCGGGCAGTATCTGCTGGCTCCGAACGGCCGGCGGTTCATTGGCCGGCGCATTAGGGTCGCGGTTCTCAATGTTCTGCTTGCGGTTAAAATCACTGGACTGCTCGTTCATGTCCCGCACAGTGGGGGTGGCCCGGTACACCCGTTGCGGCTCAGGGCTCTCCAGCACAGGGTTGTCCCGGGCAGAGGTACAGGCCACGGCCAGCCCCAGCCCTAACCAGCCTATCACCGCGGCTCCTGTTTTCTGCCTGTTTTTCCAAAAACTGCTCCAAAACGTCTCCATACCGTCCCCTCCTTTTTCCGCTTAGCGGGCATTGCTTTGGCTAAGGTCTTTGCCGTCAAACTCCTGCACAGCCCGGTAGCCTACTTCGGTGAGGAGCAGACCGGCCGGATCAGGAATGGCATACCCCTGGTTGCGCAAGTGCTCTTCAGCGCGCTTCTGCACATCTTTGTAATGGTACTTCTCATCCTCCTGGTGCAGGAACGGGTAGATCTCCGTCCATTCCAAAACCTCATTGGCCTTGGTGCCTTTCTCTTTAAAAGCCTTTAAAATGAGGAATCCGGTGTTTTCAATGTTCTCGCTGTTGGAGCTTAAGTTCTCTGCATCCATAGTTGTAGTAGTGTTAAGGTCTGTGCCTCTACTTTACGTCAACTTACGGGCAAAAGATATGAGACTGGCTTACTGGCAGACCTGCAGGCAGATCCCGTCCCAGAGGCGGAGGCGCATACGGTGGCAGGCCACTGCCTCCTCCAGACACTCGTCCCATTTCTGGTCATCATCACCGCAGAGCACAGAGACCATCTGCATGGCCAGCGGCGAATGCACCTCGTCATCCAGGTGAATGTGGCGCTCTATGTAGTACTGGTAAGTGTCTAACGTACCCGGGTAGCGTCTGCCCAGGTCACTGATCAGGCACCGGAACATGTCTGGAATCACATCTTCGCGCCCAAAGGTGAAGGCGGCGGCAATACGGTGCGCCTGCCCGCTCTGAATGATCTGGAACGTGTGCTTCACAAAATCCTGGGTATTGCCGGGCACCGGCAGGTTTTCCAGCATGGTGTACACGGCTTTCCCCTGCTGCAGCCCCTTGATAAAATCATTAATGACCTGGGTGTCTGCGCCGCATTCCTCCATGGCGCGCACGTATAACTCAAAGTGGCTGATGGGCTGCCCGTCTACATCTACATCTGTCTCCTCTTCCAGCACAATCTCATTGATCAGGCGGCGGTTGCCGGGGTTGCCATGCGGGGTCCAGGGCACTTCTACGCAGGTAAGGTGGCGTTGCAGGCTTTTCAAAAGGCTCATGAAGTCCCAAACGGCAAAAACGTGGTGTTCCATAAACGTGCGCAGACTGGCCAGCGTCTGCACGTTCTGGTACAGTTGGTGCTGCATGAGCGCCTCGCGGTGTGGCCTCAGCTCCTGCTGCAGCCACTGTATTCTCTTCTGGTTGATGGGCATGGGATCAAAAAGTTCTGGATTGGGCCCAGAATATGAATTGTGCTCGAAAGATAACGAAAGGAAATGAAAGTAACCATATACTGTAACCTCCTCCTCCCGGTCTGCACCCGCGCCTGCTATTCTGGATAATAAAATACGTAAAACCAGACTTTTCGTTTCTGACCTGTTTTTTGAAAAACAAGCCAAAAACGCAGCATTACCGCTTTACAAAGGCCAATGCCGAAGAGTTAAGGCAGTAGCGCAACCCGGTGGGCTTGGGACCGTCTGCAAACACGTGCCCCAGGTGGCCGCCGCAGGAGCGGCAGAGCACCTCAACCTGCTCTACGCCCGCACTGGTATCCAGCTCCTGGCGTACTGCAGCAGCGCTAACGGGGGTGAAAAAACTGGGCCAGCCGGTACCAGAGTCAAACTTGGCCTCAGAGCTGAACAGGGCTTGCCCGCATCCCGCACAGTGGTACATTCCCTGCGCCTGGTGCGCGTGGTACTGACCGGAGAAGGGCCGCTCAGTCCCCTTCTCGCGCAGTACAAAAAACTGTTCTGGGGTCAGGGTCTGCCGCCAGTACTCCTCTGTTCTGGAGAGCGTGTCCCCAAAGACCGTTCTTGCGGGAACGGCCGCCAAAGGCAGGGGGGCGGTTTTGGCGTTCAGGGTGCAGCCTATTGCGGTGCCTAACCAAAGGAGCAGGAGGAGAGAGGGGAATGGTTTCATATGAGGTCGGCCGGCCAGGGAAACGTTGCCCCTACTATACGCAGAAACCTCTGCCACCGGCGCAGAGAAGAAGGGCACACGGGGCACCCTCAGGAACTTACCTCCCGCTCAGGCTGTTATACCCAACACAAGGAATCCCGTAAGTAACTGGGTCAAAGGCTTTTTATTTATTTAATATAGAAAAGCATCAGAAAAACCCTACCTTTGCGGGCTGAAAACAACCTCTGAATGCAAAGTATCCGCAACATCGCGATTATTGCCCACGTGGACCACGGTAAAACCACGCTGGTAGACAAGATCATCCACGCCTCAAAGATATTTGACGCGCACCAACAGTTTGACGACCTGATCCTGGACAACAACGACCTGGAGCGGGAGCGCGGCATCACCATCGTTTCTAAAAACGTATCTGTACGTTACAAAGACGTAAAAATCAACATCATTGACACCCCCGGTCACGCCGACTTTGGAGGTGAAGTGGAGCGCGTGCTGAAAATGGCCGACGGCGTTCTGTTGCTGGTAGATGCTTTTGAAGGCCCCATGCCCCAGACCCGCTTCGTGCTAGGCAAAGCCATACAATTAGGCCTGAAGCCGATTGTGGTAGTCAACAAAGTGGACAAAGAAAACTGCCGCCCAGACGAAGTACACGAAATGGTGTTCGACCTGATGTTCAACCTGGACGCCACTGAAGACCAGCTAGACTTTGTGACCCTGTACGGCTCCAGCAAACACGGCTGGATGAGCACTGACTGGCAACACCCAACCGACAACATCACGCCTCTTTTAGATGCGATCATTGAGGTGATCCCCCCGGCCCCTTCTGAAGAAGGAACGCCGCAGATGCAGATCACTTCTCTGGACTACTCTTCTTTTGTAGGCCGGATCGCCATTGGGCGCGTAAAACGCGGCACCCTGCAAGAAGGTGCCAACATGAGCCTTTGCAAGCGTGACGGTTCTATCAAGAAAGTAAAAATCAAAGAACTGCAGGTTTTTGAAGGCCTGGGCCGCGTAAAGGTAGAATCTGTTTCTGCCGGCGAGATCTGCGCCGTAACCGGTATTGAAGGTTTTGAGATTGGTGATACCCTCGCTGACTTCGAAAATCCTGAGCCGTTGGAGCGCATCGCCATTGACGAGCCTACCATGAACATGTTGTTCACCATCAACAACTCTCCTTTCTTTGGGAAAGAGGGCAAGTTTGTAACGTCTCGTCACCTGCGTGACCGTCTGTACAAAGAGATGGAGAAAAACCTGGCCCTGCGCGTAGATGAAACCGACAAAGAAGATACGTTCCTGGTATACGGCCGCGGTATCCTTCACTTGTCTGTACTGATTGAAACCATGCGCCGCGAAGGCTATGAGTTACAGGTAGGTCAGCCGCAGGTAATCTTCAAAGAAGAGAACGGCCAGAAAATGGAGCCAATGGAGCACCTGGTGGTAGACGTTCCTGAGGAATCTGCCGGTAAAGTGATTGAACTGGTAACCCAGCGTAAAGGTGACCTTCTGATCATGGAGCCAAAAGGCGACTTGCAACACCTGGAGTTCAACATTCCGTCACGCGGTTTGATTGGCCTGCGGAACAACGTCTTGACCGCTACAGCCGGTGAAGCCATCATGAACCACCGCTTTATAGCCTATGAGCCCTTCAAAGGCACTATCCCGGGCCGTATCAACGGTTCTTTGATTGCCATGGAGACAGGCCCTGGAACGGCGTACTCTATTGACAAACTGCAGGACAGAGGCGTGTTCTTTGTGGAGCCGGGCGAAGATGTGTACATGGGTATGGTGATTGGGGAGCACTCCCGCCAGAATGACCTGACCGTGAACATCCAGAAAGGAAAGCAGCTGACCAACATGCGTGCCTCAGGCTCTGACAACAACGTGAAGATTGTTCCTAAGAAGCAATTCTCACTGGAGGAAGCCATGGAGTACATCCAGAAAGATGAGCTGTTGGAGATCACGCCTAAGAGCATTAGAATGCGTAAAATTTACCTAGATGAGAACGAGCGCAAGCGCTACGGAAACTCCCAAGGTTAATTCTGATCTTTCATAAAAGAAAAAGCCCGGCCAATTGGCCGGGCTTTTTTTAATGCACTTTGCTCTAAAGCTTATTGAAATTATGATAACAATTACCAGAAATCAGGTCTTCTTGTATCTCCCCCTTTTAAGCGACAATCTGTACATTCCTTTGTAGCTAATAGAGTGGGAAACGCTCTTCCGGTAGTTGGGTTTATTTCGGCTGAAACAACATTCATGTTTGAAGGTATAGGCTCTCCAGCAGCCTCAAAAATCCTACATTCTGGCCATTTGGGCTTAAAACCCCACTTCTTCAACTCCTTCGCCTCAATAAAAACCCTTTTACTGCTCCTTGACCTGGCACTAAAATAACCAAAAACTGGCTCATCTAAATTTTTCACACTGGAAACATTCCCGGTGACATAAGAAGGTTGGGCATCAAACAAGGACCCTACGCTTTCAGTATTCTTCCTAAGCATAGTCCAATAATCAAATTCTCCTTTGCTAATAGCATATTGGTGAACCAGCAGGCTAAATTTAATACCAAACCTATCCCCATCACCCTCATGAATGACCAGCGGGTAATGTGCTATGATATCTTTGGCTAAGTGGGCACTTGAACCAACCAGAATAGTAGTGGAAGGGGTGGTAGCCCAACAAGTATATATTTGGGAACTAGACGGTCTTAACACTAGAATCCAATTACCAGTGTACATAAAAGCCGATTCCATATAAGATTTATATTCATATGTTTCCACATATTCCCATTTGTAGTATCTAGTCTTATTAGCGGAATCATGGGTATTGGCTGCTAAAATCACCTTTCCTCCTTCCACACTCCATGTTAAGCTATCAATAGCTGGAGTCTTATGAGTTGACACAAATTCTGATTGATATTCCTTTCCCTGACTAGTTTTAATGTGCAACTTGTACTTTTTATTATAAGCCCAAGATGCATTATATCCCGTATATCTTCCTTCTTGGATGGGATTTTCCTTGAGCTGAAATCTTTGCCCACTCTCATCCTCAATACTTACTTGAGCCCCGTGCTCCTGTACTGGTTCCTGGTCTGCAACAACCAAATCTTGAGTGCGGGAGAGCTTTACCACGGCTATTTTATCGTCTAAATTTATATTACCATCTACAACCAATAATTTTAGGTCAGTAGCTGTCTCTGGCAATTCATATTCTTCTACACATCCCCCTATCAATAGTAAAAGGCAACAGAAGAATTTTAGTTTCCTGCATTTAATCATAGTAGGGACTATTGAACAGCTTTCTTCACTTCAAATGTATAAGTGCTGCTGCCAGCTTTTCCGTCTTGAGTTAAACCTTGCACCACAACCACATACTTTCCAAGCTTATCTGAAGTATAAAATTCAATCTCTTTTTTACCCAGTTTGCCAGTTCGCATGTCTCCTGCCCAATACAATACATTTCTGAGGTCTGGTATTCGGTTGGCAATTTGCTCTGGGCTTTGGTATACAGGATGATAAAACTCACGTGTTGGCTGTAGCCCCTCATATTCCACCAGTAATGCTTTGGGATCTACTTCATACCCTTCCATTGCACCGTTATAGGTTGAGAAACTAACAATACCACCGTATGTAAAAGGGCCATGGAAGTATTGTTTGTAAATAACCTCCAGCTTTCTCACTTTTTTTGGGTTGTATACCATTAATCTATCCAGATCAAAGACAGGCATCCCATCTAGTAGTACCAAAGGTTCTTCTGGCAAGGTTTCTTTACGTTGCTCATCTATCATCACAAAATAGAATTTTCCTTTACGTTTACGCACCATCACCGGTGACACATATTCTTTCAGTACATCCTCTAAGGTGGGGAAGCGGTTATAATAATCTAAGAAATAGGTTCTGGAGGGTTGGCCATAGAAGGTAGTGGTATCTATTGGCAGTAAGTTAGGGAGAGTGTCATTACCTAGGGAGAAATGGTTCTGCACTTGCAAATGTACATTCTTGGCCTCCAGGTTCTGGTAAAAGTGTTCTGGCAAGTCAAACGTTGGCAATGTAAGGGTGGCGTTCTGTGGGGAGAAGGGTGAAACCGTTTCTAACTGGTAAGAACTGTCTTTACGGGTATTGGTTTGCAGCACCACATCTCTTATACCTTTAAAATCCTTAGTCTCAAAAAAGACTACTCCATCTTGGTTGCTTTGCGCCCCATACAACCTAATCTGCCGAGACGGAATTGTTAAATATGTTTGCACACCCGGCGCAGGTAGCCCTGTCTTAGAATCTACAACTTTGGCTTGGACCAAATGCCCCGTATATTCTGGCAAAAAAAAAGGCGCAGGACTATTCTTTTGGAATACCTTTTCCCATGAAAACCTGCGCCAACCATGTGTAAGCATGAGGTTCTCAATGGCTATATCTGCTTCTGGCCCGGCTTGGGAGAGATAATACCCTGGTGCCTCCACCGTTCCTTTTAGGTCTGAGCTCAACCATAGATAACTCACTATATCTGGTTGCTCTACCGTCTGTAAAGAATCAATTTGGAATACTGAAAGAGAGAAATCAACCTCTGTAGGTTGTCCATTATCCCGTTGAGCCACAACTGACAATTTTACGGCGGCTCTAGGCCCTGTCTCTCTTTTGTCTGCCGCTACTTGTAGAGTTAGCAGTGAAGTAGGTTTCTTAAAATAGAGCCGCTCGCATACAGGCTTTCGTTCACTATTAAAGACGGTAAGATGGGAAATACCTTCGCCTAATTTGTCTTTTGCTACCGCGAATACCATCCGTCCTTCAGCATCCGGGAATCTAGCCTCGGCTAAAACGGGTATCTGGCGCGTATGCACTAATAAATACATCGGTTGGGTAGCAGAATAAGCCAGATTAGAAGAAACAGTTACTTTTAACATATTTGCCCCTGCTTCACTTACTGCCATCACCGTCCCTTTTTCTTTGACTATTGGCAGAGGACGGGTAATGAGGTGCCCATTGTCGCTTTTTAGAAGCGCCCGGTATACTTGGTTGGGCTCAGGTGTGAATTGAAAGCTTCCAATCCCAAATTTATGAGTATAAAACCGTGCCACGGTATCATTCTGTTGGTCAAGCACCCATCCTATGAAAGAGGCACCTTTACCATTTATATCAGTTACCTTGAAAGCTACTTTACTTTGCAAATTACCCACCAAATCTCCTCCTTCCGGGAAAAATTGGACATCATAATCTGTGGAGAATTCAATGGGCTTAAGGCCCAACTTCTGGAAGGTATTGATAACGGTAAAGGGCTTTTGGAAATAATAATCGGCACCCGTGTTTTTCATCCAATGGGTATAAGCCCGCAAAACAAAATGGCCAGAGGGCAGAGAGTATGGTAAGATTAGATACCCCTGCCCAGATCCATCTGTCAAGGCCACCTTTACCTGTAAAACAGGGGAATTGTCTTTATCTAGTATCTCTACATAAGCTACTTTACTTAGAATTAAGGAAGTATGAGCCATACCCTCTACATTATAGACTTTAAACCAGATGGTTTCTCCAGCCAGGTAAAAGTTCTTGTCTGTGTGAACAAACACTTTTTCCTGTAGATTACTTTTCGCAAATAACTGAAAGGGTTCCAGAACCGGGGCTGCACTTTGTCCCTTCCCAGGTATAGGAAAAAAGAGAAACAAAAGAAAGCACAGCATACCTATTTTAGGTACAGAACTTATACGTGAATATCTAATTTGCATTACCAAAAGTCAGGTTTGATGGTGCTACCACCTTTAAGTCTACAGTCAATACATTCATTCTTAGCCATAATGTACATTGGTTCAGGACCAGATTCATCTACATCTATTATTAAAGAACTGAACTCATATTGGGGGAGCTGGGCTTTCCCAACCCTCATTGACTCACATAAGGGAAGTGGCTCTTTTTGGAAATTAAATTGCCTAAGTTCAGAAGCACTGATGAATATTCGTTTCTCACTAATTGATTGCACACTGAAATATCCAAACACTGGTTCCTCTGGATTAGTAGTACAGGTAAGGTTACCGCTCACATAGGAAGGCTGAGCATCAAAGAGGGAACCAACTGCTTCTGTATTCTTCTGCAACATACGCCAGTAGTCATATTCAGCTTGGCTTATACTGTATTGTTTTACCAGAATACTATACCGGTGATTAAACAAAATCCCTCCCCCGCTCTGAGAAACCAGGATATAGTTATTAACATTACTTTGCTCCAGCTGATCGGTAGAGTTTACTAAAATTCTAGTAGAGGATTGATTTTTCCAGCAAAACTGGATTTTCTCATGTTCTGCCCTTGGCACAACCTCATTGTTCTCAATTTTATAGAAAGAGGGTAGTAAGGACTGATACTCATATGTCTCTTCATACTCCCACCGGTAGTACTTAGTGTTGTTTGTAAAATCTTGGGTACTGACTTTAACTTGGATTTTGTCCCCTTCTACCCCCCAAGCTACTTCACTTATGGGTGGCGTTTTAGTAGTAGCCACAAAGTCAGAAACATATTCTTTGCCTTCTACAGTCTTAATCCGCAAACGGAATTTCTTTCCGTATTGCAGGGCAATACCAGATTTTGAATAGATTCCCGGGACACTCTCCCGTAATTGAAATTTCTCTAATGTCTCTGCCTCAACAGCCACAGAAGCATTTGTTTCTGGAACAGGTGCCTTATCAGCTTCAGATAAATCATGTGTGCGGGAAAGTTGCACCAAGCCAATTCCTTGTTCCACATTCAAGCTGCCATTGACAACGAGAAGTTTAAGATTTGTGGCCTGCTCAGGCAAAGTGTACTCCTCTACACAACCAGGTAAAACAACCAAAGCAAAATAAAAACAAAGGCAGTATACTAGTTTTTTCATACCCTCTAAAACCTGAAGTTGTACGTGATGGTAGGGATAGGCTGCCCAAAAACAGATAGTTGATACCCTTTAATTTTGCCACTTTCAGACTTAAAATAGACTGAATACGGGTTACGCCTGCCAGTTACATTATAGATCGCAAAGGTCCAGGAACTATGGGCGAGTTTTCGGGCTTTATGGCCTCCTTCCAGATTTAATGACAAATCACCTCGATAATAGTCTGGAATACGATATTGATTCCGTTCTGAGTAAAAGATCCGTTTGGCCCCGCCTAACTCATAAATAGCCATGGGTAATGTAATAGGCCGGCCAGTACTGTATGTTAGGTTGAAAGAAGTACTAATGCGGCGGCTGAAACGGTAGTTCCCAATCAACGTGACATCATGCGGTTTATCAAAGTTGCTAGGGTAAAACTCGCCCTTATTGATTTTTTCAGTATATGGGGCATCATTTGAACGTAAAAAAGCTCTTGAATAGGTATAGCTTACCCAACCATTCAATTTACCAATAGCTTTTTTGAGCATCACTTCCACACCGTAAGCTTTGCCCTCTGAGTTGATAACATCTGTTTCAATGTGGTGGTTGAGCAACAGTTTGGCCCCGCTCTTGTAATCCAGGAGGTGCTGCATCTTTTTGTAATATACCTCTACAGATGCTTCAATGGTATTAGATTTGAAATTCCGGAAAAAACCTAATGACACTTGATCCCCTACCTGCGGTTGAATATAGGAGTCACTCATTTTCCAAATGTCTGTAGGAGACATCATTGCGGTGTTGGTTAGCATGTGCAGGTATTGGCGGGTTCGGTTATAGCTTGCTTTAACCGACATGTCCTCGCGCAGGCTGAATCGGGCAGACACCCGGTACTCTGGCCCATGGTAAGTTTTAATCACCTTTCGGTTACCATACGCCACTGTGTCATCCACTGAATTTTCATTTCTGGAGGTTCCTGGAAAATAACTAATTACATCTTTGGGCCCTAAATAATGGAAGAAGGAATATCTGAGCCCTAAAGAAACGGCAAATCTGGGGGAAAACTCATACTCATCACTTAGATATAGCGCACTTTCTAATGCTTGTTCTGGGGCAACTTTATCTGATTTCACCAGTGATTCTGTGCCTCTGGGTGTATAATTTCCAGGGCTAATTTTGTAGTGGTTGGTGTTGCCGCCAAAGTCTATGGCATGCTTGGGCAATGAAGTGTTATTAAAATCTACTTTAAAAGTAGTTTGCTGCTGCTTATAGGTTAACTCAAAAGCAGTGGTCGGGTTCTTCTCACTTACAACTGAGTATTGGTAATCTGCGTAAGCGGCAGAAAGCTCACCAAAGAAATTGTGATGAAACGTGTGCTGCCATTTAAGAATAGCACTTTTGTTGCTGTAGTGGTAAACAGTATCACTCCCAAACCTGAAACGGTCATTACTCAAATAGCCATTCACGCTGACACTGTTACTGGAATCTATCTGATGGCTCACATTGGCGTTGAGGTCATAGAAAGAAGCTTTGCTCTGGTTCAATGTCTCATTGGGTAACTGCTTCAGGAGCCAATCTGAATACGTAGTCCGCCCCCCTATCAAGAAAGAAGATTTATTCTTGATAATAGGCCCTTCCAGCATCAATCTACTTGAAATCAATCCCAAACCACCGGCTCCAGAGAATTTCTGTTTATTTCCTTCACGGTTGGATATGTCTAACACAGAAGCTAAACGCCCTCCAAACTTAGCTGGAATACTGTTCTTGTAGAGTTCTACTCCCTTCACCACATCGGGGTTAAAGGCAGAGAAAAATCCAAATAAATGAGAGGGGTTGTATATGGTGGCACCGCCGAACAGAATTAAGTTCTGGTCAGTGGCCCCGCCGCGCACGTTCAGGCCGGTTGAGCTTTCCCCAACAGATTTGACACCAGGAAGCGTCAGCACCACTTTCATCACATCAGCCTCACCAAAGACGGTAGGCACTTGTTTGATCGTGCTAATGCTCAACTTCTCTACCCCCATGTTCAGGCCAGAAACATTTTTATCCCGGTCTCCCCTTACTAATACTTCATTCAAAGACACCACATCTTCCTGCAACTGCACATTCAATTTTCCGTCTGAGTACAGCATTACTTGCCTTCTAACCTCTTTCTGCCCCACACTTTTAATCTTCAGTACGTGCCTCCCCCTGGGCAAGGTGAGCGCATAAAACCCACTCTGGTCGGTATTGGCCGCTGTAAGAGGTATCTCAATCATCACTACCGCTCCAATTACTGGCTGACCAGTTTTGGCATCTGTTACAATTCCTGAGATGGTGGCTTTTCCTGGTTTAAGGTTATTGGTTCTAATGCCAATTTCATACAGCCGATGGGGACTGCCAGATGGTATCTTGTTTGAGCGGGCAACAGGATAGGTAGCTGAGACAGGTTCTGTCTCCTGCTCATGGCTTCTGGAGAAATAGCCGGGTGGCAACGAAGCTTGCAGCGGGCCTTTCACTACAAAAACTCTCTGGTCAGGATCAATAGCAAACTGGAAATCTGTTTTCTCAAAGGCTTTATTCAGCACCCGTTCCAGCGGTTCTTGCTGCACCCGAACAGAAATACGCAGGCTATCTATGTGGACTGGATTAAAATAGAAACGGTATTTCGTCTGACCCTCAAGACGCTGCACAAACTCTGTAAATGGAACATTGTTAAAATCACCAGTAATAGTAGAGTCTTGCGCTGTTTGCCCCAAAGCAGATATAACCGGAAGCAGTACCCACACCAGTGCTACAATAAGAAACCTCACCCTAATCATTTGCAGTGGTCATTTGGTGGTAGTGAGCAGCTACTCTGGCAATAGCCAATCCTTTATCTTGCCTAAAGTCTATTTTTTGATCTTTAATGAAAGTGACTAAATGTGCTTTATGTTCTTTAAAAACTTTCAGTAATGAACTTTTACTATTTACCGGGTAGAAGTGCCCCAACTTATGCACATAAAATCGGTCATTCTCTGCAAAAATCAGTTCAGAAGGCCTATTGGTTACCTGCTTGCTTCTCTTGGCCAGCACCTGAACACTCCCGTTGAACAATTCCTCATAATACCCACCATTAATTTGGTTAGTAGAATCCTGTACAGCAACAAAACGGCGGTCATTTATTGTGAAATAATGGGTCCTTTCACGCACCAATACAAATTTCTGCAATGGGTCACTGTCACCGGCATAGCCAATCACAGCCATATCACTTACCACATCATACAACAATGGAATTTGAGGATACAGAACCCCATCAAACAAGATAGTAGCATCTGCCCACTCTCCATTTCCTAAAAAGGGGTGCCCTTTACTGGGTCGGTTATATGGTGCATATACTGCACCTGAATAAATTCTGGCGTTCCTGCCTAATGCCTGGTGAAAAAGAGTGATAGCTTCCTGCACCGCTTGTTTGGAAGAATCAGGGGCAAGTACACTTCTACTTTGTCCAGTTGCATGAGAACCTAAGAAGCAAACAGCGGCAGCAGCTAAAACAAGGTAAAATAATCTTGTACGTATTTTATGTACAGAGCAAATTGTATATAACACGAGTAGTTGCTTTTTATTTAATATATATACGAACATGTACTATTCTTTACTTCGGTTAGCACATGCTTTGCATGAGGCGTAGCCGAGCATAAAGTACGTAACATGTTAGCCGAATTTTTTCTTACTATCAATCTATTTTCTTCTTATACCATTATTAATGCTTGTACCAATGCTTGCTGTAATATTATGAAACATTCTTTTATATCAAAGAAGAGCACAACCCCAATCTCCTAAGCCAATAACTGCAAAAAATAAGAAACCCAACCATAATTCCTGAGTCTGAATAATAGTTAAAATAGACATCAAATCAGCTATAATTAAGAGTCTATGCATATAGAACTTAAAAGAAATTGTATCATCACTTATAATGAATTCACCTCTTTCAATAAATATAAACTTGCTAAAGCTCCATGAACTCATTAGGCTTACCGAAAATGAAAGCGAATCCTATGTTACAACTAAATTCCATCCTTTGTTCTTTCCTACATAGTGGGCTACCTGATTGATGATGTCATTTTTCTCAATCGGCTCTGTAAACTCATTTTTATATGTAAAAGAGAATGGGATCATATTATATGGGTACTGCAATTTAAGTTACGGCTACCTAATGTATAAAAAATAAAATAAGTATAACTATATTAATCATAGAATGAAAATCTTCGCTTCTCATTACTACTCCTTTCCGCCAACTCAATCACCCTGATCACATCCCGCGCCTGCTCCGGCTGCACGTTCAGCTCCTTCTCCCCCAGAAGCGCATCCCGCACATTCTCATAAAACCCACGGTAGTCCCCTGCTTCGCTTTCAACCCTGCCCTTGAAAGGAAGCCCCTGAAAGTCTGTGTTCAGGTGCCCCCAAAGATGCTCTGGCTCCACTCCCCAGGCTGGTGCACCTTCTGGCGATTTCCCGGCCTTGAGGGCCTCCTCCTGCACGTCTAACCCATACTTCAGGAAAGACCCCCGGTCTCCGTGCAAGGTGTACCGGGGGCTGGGTTCCCGCACCAGCAATCCGGCCGACAAGGTCACCGTTACCCGTTCATAATAGAGCCTGGCTTCAAACTTATCAATAATACGGCTATGGGGGCGTTGCACCTTCAGCTCTGCATACACCTCCTGAGGCAGGCCAAACAGCACCAGCGCCTGGTCAATAAGATGCGAACCCAGATCATACAGAATTCCGGAGCCGGGCGTGTCTTCCTCTTTCCAGGTATTCTCCCTAATGGCTGTCCTAAACCGGTCAAAATGGGCTTCGTACTCCACCACACTCCCCAGCACTCCGCTTGCCAGGACTTTATGCACGGTTTTGAAGTCACTGTCCCAACGGCGGTTATGGAACACGGTGAGCAACCTCTGCTGCTCCTTTGCCAGTTGAATAAGCTCATCCGCCTCCGCAGAGGTGGGGGTGAAAGGCTTTTCCACTATGACATGCTTTCCGGCCAGCAGCGCCCGTTTGGTTAATTCAAAGTGCGAGCTGTTGGGCGTGGCTACCACTAGCACGTCAAGGGCATCATCCTGCAGGAGATCTTCTACCTGGGCCGTAATCCTGGCCTCGGGATACCGTTGCCGGGCAAGCTCCATGTTAGCCGGCCTTGATTCCCTGATCCGGGCCAGTTCCAAGCCCGGCACACTGTGAATGAAGGGGGCATGGAACACCTGCCCCGCCATGCCATACCCTATTAACCCTACCTGAATCTTTGCGCCGCTGTTGTTACCCATACACATTCGCTTTTCTGATACTAATGATGAAAAATACTCAAAACTGACTATTTCATTTGGTCAGCAGTTGCCTGACTTTTGCAAGACCAGTGATGCTCCACCGCCCCTCAAAACCTCTCAGTTTTTTGGCGTATGGTGAGCCTGGGTCATTGGTAAAGTACGGAGAATTCTGAAAATCCAGCAAAGAGTAAGAGGTGAATCCTGAAAAACCCAAGAGTAAGGCAGACGACAACCCCAGGAGCATGAAAACATTTTTATTCCTTTCCAGAGCAGCCTTGATACTGCTTTTACTGATCACCTTTGTTGGCTGCAGCAAAGATGACGACCCTGAACCAGAGAACGAGGAAAGCAACATTCCCCCAGAGTTCCGGGGGAGGAATGTAGAAGTAAACCCTAAAACGGTTTACGTGTCCAGCAAGAGCATCTCTGTGAGTGTCTGGGACAACGGCAACCTGGTTGACGGTGATATTGTCTCTATCTATGTAAATGGGGAGAGAGTCATAAACGAGCACGAACTGACCCGCACCAAACATACCGTAGATGTAGACTTGAAGTACAAAGGGTACAACTATATTCTGCTGTACGCGCACAATGAGGGTACCTCCTCCCCCAACACCTGCGCCGTAGAGATAGAAGATGACAAGGGCAAGCAGACAGTGGTACTGAATGCAAAACTCACCACCAACGCCGCTGCCAACGTAGTGGTGGAGTAGTCTGATCAGAAGATTAGGAAGGTTTGCTGCCTCTGTAGGGAAAGTGGTTTCTGCCGCCCTTACAGAGGCATTTCTTTTACCTTACCATAAGCAACGGCAGAGACCTCACTGATGCGCTTCCAGATATTCCGGCTTCTAAAAGGGGCTCTTTTACAAAATCTGTAAATAAATATCTTCACACCGCCTTCCCTATCCATTTATTATACGTATCTTTGACTATCTTTTAATATCACATAATGAAAAACGGTAAAGTAAAATTCTTCAATGACTCCAAAGGTTTTGGTTTCATTAAAGACGCTGACTCCAATGAGGAGTATTTCGTACACGTGTCTAACCTAGTGGACGAAATCAGAGAAAATGACGAAGTAACCTATGAGCTGAAAGAAGGCCGCAAAGGTTTGAATGCTGTGAATGTGAAACTTGCCTAAGTTTTAATATACCTCAGTTCTCAAAAGGGCTCCACAAACGTGGAGCCCTTTTTTGTGTCTGCCCGCCCAAGGCCAACCAGCGGCTGCCCTTATCTTTCCAGTGGGCACCTTCCTGTTTTTGGCTTGTTTTCCAAAAAACAGGTCAAAAACAGGAAGGTGCCAGATATTTAAGTACATTGGAAGAGAATAACCTACGTCTTTCCGCTTATTTCCAGTATGTCATCTATTTTTTCCAGGGGGAAAGCTTTTTTCCTTTTCGCCAGCTGTATCCTGTTCAGCGCCTGTTCCACCAGCGAGCAGAAAACCGAACCTACGGCGCCCACCACCCCGGCTCCAGCCGTAGCCACCCCCGTCAAAGCTGAACCAGCGCCCACCACCTCCCAAGCTCCTGCCCTTCCAGCAGAACCGGCCACTGCTGCCTCTGTTCTAGCCAAAAAGCAGGTGCCCATTCTATGCTACCACCAGATTAGGGAGTGGACCGCCCGTGACGGGAAAGTGGGCAAAGACTACATTGTGAAACCCGCTGATTTCAAAGCCCAGATGAAAATGCTGGCCGACAGCGGGTACCACACCATTCTGCCAGATCAATTGCAGGACTACCTCACCAAAGGCACCCCGCTACCAGAAAAACCCATCATGCTCACCTTTGATGACACCAAGCTGGACCAGTACACCGTGGCCAAACCAGAGCTGGACAAATACGGTTTCAAGGGCGTGTTCTTTATCATGACCGTTCCCATTGGCCGTCCCAACTACATGAGCAAAGCGCAGATAAAGCAGCTCTCAGACGAAGGCCACGTGATAGGCTCGCACACCTATGATCACCACAACGTGAAAAAGTACGAGGCCAAAGACTGGGTAACCCAGATTGAAAAACCCACCAAACAACTGGAAGCCATCACCGGCAAGCCGATAGAATATTTCGCGTACCCTTTCGGGCTGTGGCGGCCCGAGGCCATTCCGGAACTGCAGCAGCGCGGGTTCAAGGCGGCCTATATTTTGGCCACCAAACGCGACCCCAATGACCCGCTTTTCACCATTAGGCGCATTATTGCCAGCGGTTATTGGAGCACCAAAGGGTTGTACAACAGCATTCAGAACAGTTTCTAGGCCTCGCTTTTCCCCATGAATAGACGGGATTTTCTGAACCATGCGCTGCTTGGGGCGCTCGGGCTTGGGACTTTAACGGGAGTTTACACCTTACACGTAGAACCCTTCTGGCTGGAGTTCGTCCGGAAGAAAATGCCTATCCGGCACCTTCCCAGTCACCTTGAGGGCAAGACCCTGATGCAGATTAGCGACCTGCACGTCGCAATCGGTTTGATTATAACTATCTGATTAACGCCTTTCAAGACGCCCAGAAGCTGGAGCCCGATTTTGTGGTGTACACGGGAGACTATGTGAGCTACGAAGACGCCATGCAGTTCCAGCAACTGGCAGAGGTCTTGCAACACACCGTGAAAGGAAAGCTGGCCACCGTGGGCATCTTAGGCAACCATGACTACGGCAAAAACTGGGCAGAACAACCCGTGGCCGACCAAATCTCCTCGCAACTGCAAAACGCCGGCATCACTCTTTTAAACAATGCCCAACAAGAGTTTTCGGGTTTGAACATCATTGGGTTGGACGATTACTGGGCCCTGAATTTTTCACCTGAAACGGTCATGAAAGAGTATGATGCCTCCAAAGCCAACCTCCTGCTCTGCCACAACCCAGACGTCTGTGACCTTAACGTGTGGAACGGCTACCAAGGCTGGATTCTGGCCGGGCACACCCACGGCGGCCAATGCAAGCCGCCTTTCTTGCCCTCGCCCGTCCTTCCGGTTAAGAATAAGAGATATGACCAGGGAGAATTTGACCTAGCCGATGGCCGAATGCTGTACATCAACCGGGCCATTGGCCATTCTTACCAAGTTAGGTTCAACGTGCGGCCGGAAATCACCATTTTTGAACTGGCACAAGCCTAGAAAATTTCCTGTTTTCGCTGTTTTTGGAAAAACATGGCCGAAAACAGGATTATTTTTTGTTCGT
>NZ_LRMM01000069.1 GCF_001647275.1 Rufibacter ruber
GTTTTGCCTGTTTTCTGAAAAACAGGCCGAAAAACAGAAATTTTCAATTAATGCCTGCGCTATAGAACCAAGACTACATGATTGCTTATTTAGATGGCCGCCTTGCCCACAAAGACCCTACATTTGTCATCATTGACGTGGGGGGCGTGGGGTACGAGCTAAGAATTTCCCTTAACACCTTTGGCGCGCTGCCTGAAGGTGAGCGGTGCAAACTTTACACGTACCTGCACATCAAAGAAGACGCCCACACCCTGTACGGGTTTGCCACGCCGGCAGAGAAAAGCGCCTTTCTCCATTTGATCTCCATATCGGGCGTAGGCCCTAATACCGGGCTAATGATTCTGTCTTCCCTCACGGTGGCAGAGGTACAGCAGGCCATTGTACGGGAAGACGTGCGCACCATTCAGCAGGTGAAGGGCATTGGGGCTAAAACGGCCCAGCGCATTATTCTGGAGCTGCGTGACAAGTTCAGAAAAGGCTTGGGACCAGACGCGGTACAGGTCTCTTTTGGGGCACACAATACCGCACGCGAGGAGGCGTTATCAGCACTAGTGACCTTGGGCTTCGCGAAAAACGTGGCCGAAAAAACCTTAGACTCAATCATTAAGCGTGAAGGTGCAGGCCTAAGCGTGGAAGAAATGATTAAATTAGCTCTTAAGTCATCTTAAGTTACTTCCCCTTTTTGTGTTTAACAGAAGAAAGCCTCACATTCTTGCAGCCGCGGTAGGGTTGGTGTTGTTGATGGCTTGGCTCTCACAGGCCAAGCCAATGAAAGTGTCCTTGGCAGGCATGAGTGCCTATTTACTGGCTTCACCGGGTGAACCCGAAGAAACACAGGACACGCTTAAAAACCAGGGGTACATCAAGTCTACCCGCCCTAAAATCAGGTTTGATGACCGCCGCGGTGATCCTTTTTCAAACCGCACTACGCTCTCCCCCCTCCTCTTGCCCCTGCCCTCTAACGTGAAAACGGTGGTAGAGCCAGATGATAGCCTCAAGCGGTTTGAAATTAATGAGCAGATTGGCGGTTTTGATTACCGGGACCCCAGCACCATGACCTTTGAGGAGTACTCCCGCTACCAACAGCGGCAGGCCATCAGGGAATATTGGCGCTCCAAATCTGCGAGCATTGATGAACAGAACCCAGAGTCAACCAGCCGCCGCCTGGTACCCAAGATTGAGTTGGGCGGCCGCACCTTTGACCGTTTGTTTGGCGGCAATACCGTTGACATCAGACCCAATGGTCTAGCCACCTTGAAATTTGGCGCGCTCTTTAATAAGAATGAGAACCCGGCTATCCCACTGCGGCAGCAGAGCGTGGGGGACTTTGAGTTTGACCAGAGCATTGCCCTGAACATTGATGGCCGCATTGGCGAGAAAATGCGCATCACCGCCAACTGGGACACCAAAGCAAATTTTGACTTTGAGAACAACCTCAAGCTGGAATACACCGGCTACCCAGAGGAGATCATCAGAAAAATTGAGGCCGGTAACGTAAGCCTTCCGCTGAACAACTCCCTTATTTCTGGGGGGCAAAACCTGTTCGGCTTAAAGGCACAGCTGCAGTTAGGGCGTTTGTCAGTAACCACCATTGCCGCCAACCAGCGCGGCAGCATTGACCAGATAGACATCCAGAACGGGGCGCAGAACAGGAGGTTTGAGATCAGGGCAGATGAGTATGACGCCAACCGCCACTTCTTCCTGGCCCAGTTTTTCAGGAACCGCTATGACCAGGCCCTGCGCAACTTGCCGCTGGTAAACTCGGGCATTGTGATTCGCCGTCTGGAAGTGTACATTACCAATGACAACCGCTCTACCCAGAATCTGCGCAACGTGGTTGCCTTGATGGACTTGGGCGAACCAGATCCTTACCGCAGCCAGTTTGACAGAAGCCTGCCCAATGGGGCCGGGGCCGGCAACGGCCAGAACAGCCTCTATGGAGCCCTTTCTGCCCGTAACAACAATCAGGTAGATAATTTTTTAGAGGGCCTGGGCCTAAGGAAAACCGTTGACTTTGAACGGGTACGGGCGCGTAGGCTGGAGCAGAATGAATACAAGTTCAACCCACAACTGGGCTATATCTCTTTAAATGCCGCCCTGCTCCCAGAACAGGTGCTGGGGGTGGCGTTTGAATATACCTTGAATGGGCGAACGTACAAAGTTGGGGAACTACAGGAAGACTATACCAATGTGGCAGAAGACCAGGTGATCTTCCTGAAACTGCTACGGGCCACCAACCCGGCGGTGAACCTGCCCACATGGGACCTGATGATGAAAAACGTCTATGCCCTCAACGCTAATCAGATTGACCGCCAGAACTTCCAGCTCAACGTGGTTTACAAAGATGACGAGACCGGGGGCGATTTAACCAGCTTACAGGATGAGTCCCGCATCAAGGGAATTCCGCTGGTGCAGGTGTTTAACCTGGATAACGTCAATACCAACAATGACCGCCCGGCAGACGGCAACTTTGACTTTTTGCCCGGTATCACCATAGACCCTGAGAACGGGCGCATGTATTTTCCGGTGGTAGAACCTTTTGGCTCCTTCCTCAGAACACAGTTCACCTCTCCGGCAGAAGACCGCTTTATCAATAAATATGTGTTTCAGGAGCTGTATGACTCCATACAGACAGATGCCCAGCAATTTTCACAAAAGAATAAGTTCTTTTTGACCGGCCGTTACCAAGCCTCCAGCACAGATGAGATTACCTTACCCGGCATTAGGATAGCAGAAGGGTCAGTGGCTGTTTACTCCGGCGGAACCCGGCTGGTAGAGGGCCAGGATTACCAGGTCTTTTATGATCTGGGCCGGGTGAAGATCCTGAACCCCAGCTACCTGAGCAGTGCCAGCAACCTGCGCATCACCTTTGAGAAGGCAGACATCCTCAACGTGCAGCCCCGCACCCTGCTGGGCGCCCGCTTTGACTATAAAGTAGACAATGACCTGATTCTGGGGGCCACGGTACTGAGCCAGGGCGAGCGGCCGTTTATTAACCGGGTAAGCATTGGCGATGACCCCAGCAACAACACCGTCTATGGTTTTGATGTAAACTACCGGCGTGACTCCCGCCTGCTAACCCGCCTCACAGACAAGCTCCCGTTCTTAGACACCAAAGTACCGTCTACCGTCACGCTGGGGGCTGAGTTTGCGCAGCTGGTGCCCCAAAAAACCAAGTTTGAGGGCGAAGACGGCGTGGCGTACATTGATGATTTTGAAAACGCCAAAACTCCTTACTCCCTGGGCGGGTTTAACACCAACGCCTGGCGCGTTTCTGCCACCCCGGCCCCCCTTATCAACGGAGCGACCGGGCTGGCCTACGCCTATAACAGAGCAAAACTGGCCTGGTACACCATTGACCAGATCTATTACACTGCTAATAACCTCAGACCGTCAAACATCACCAAATCTGAGCTGGAGAACCATTATGTACGCGGGGTGCAGCGCCGGGAGATATTCCCTAACCGTGATCCGGAAACCAACAATACCTTTGAGTACACCTTTGACCTGGCCTATTACCCTACTGAGCGTGGTCAGTACAACTACAGCCCAAACGTGAGCCCAGACGGGCAGTTCCTGACCACTACCCCCAGAAACCACTGGGCAGGGATTAGCCGCGAAATCTCGTTTGACAACAACTTTGACAACGCCAACATTGAATATCTGGAATTCTGGATGATGGATCCTTTCATCAAAGGCGAACGCGGCAGAAGAATCATCACCGGTGAAGATGACGCCCAAAACAGCCTTGATGAGAATGGTAAGCTGGTCTTCAACTTAGGAAATATCTCAGAAGACCTGCTCAAAGACCAGCGGTACGCCTTTGAAAATGGCCTTCCGGTAGACGGGAACCTCCAGGCACTGGAGCAGACAGAGTGGGGCTACGTTACCAGAAGCCAGTTTCTGACAGACGCGTTTGACAACCAGTCAGGCTCACGCCAGTTCCAGGACATAGGTCTGGACGGCTTGAATGACTCAGATGAGCAGGCATTCTTCCGCAACCTGCACGGGGGCCAATACGGGGCGTTTAGTGACCCGTCTGCTGATAATTTCCGGCATCACCTGGACGGGGACTATGACGCCCGCAACGTGGGGGTGCTGGGCCGGTATAAGAACTTCAACGGCATGCAGGGCAACTCACCGGTCAACAGCAACCTGTCTTCTTATGCTTACCCAGACAAAGAGGACCTGAACAAAGACAACGTCATAAGCGACCTGGAGCAGTACTATGAGTACGGGATTGATCTTCGGCCTAGCCGAATGCAGGTGGGCGACAACTACATTGTAGACAAGGTTGACTCTACAGATGCCAACGGTCAACGGTACAGCTGGTACCAGTTCCGGATACCGGTACGCAAGCCAACGGGCAATGTCAACAACATGCAAGGCTTCAAGTCTATCCGGTTCATGCGTATGTACATGACCCATTTTGAGAAACCGGTGGTCCTGCGTTTTGTGCAGATGCAGTTTGTAGCCAACCAGTGGCGTACGTATAACACCATTTTGAACGAAGGCGGCCCCTGTAGAGATTGCGAGTCTGACGCAGACAATTTCAACGTTTCTACCGTGAGTATTGAAGAAAACGGCGAGGTAGATGCCGGTACCATTCCGTACGTAGTGCCACCTGGGGTTGAGCGGCAGCGGGATTACGCCTCTGCCAACAACCGTAGACAGAATGAGCAGTCCCTGCAATTGTGTGTGGAGAACCTGCAGGATTCTTTCAGCAAGGCAGTGTACAAGAATGTGTCACAGGACATGCTCATCTACAAACGCCTGAAGATGTACATTCACGCCCAGAGCCCCAGCGGCACCCAGGACGGTGAGATGATGGCCTTTATCAGAATTGGCACAGACTTCACCCAAAACTACTACGAGTATTCCATTCCGCTCAAGATCACCCCGCCTGGCAGCAGTGATCCTTATCAGATCTGGTTTGAGGAGAACCAGATTGACGTGGCGTTTGATGATTTTGTTCGGGCCAAGTCAGAACGCAACAAAGCGGGCGTACCGTTGAACCAGGTATTTGAAACCCTGGTGAATGGAAAAATCATGCGGGTAAGGGGTAACCCAGACTTTAGTGATGTGCAAAGCATCATGATTGGGCTTCAGAACCCTTCTTCAGCAGACCGGGCCTCCCATTCTGTCTGCCTGTGGGTCAACGAGCTGCGGGTGTCAGACTTTGACCGCACCGGCGGTTGGGCCGCTACTGCCCGGGCCAATGTGAAACTTGCAGACTTTGCCAATATTACCGCCACCGGCAGCCACACTACGGTAGGTTTTGGTGGCATTCAGGAGCGGGCCACCCAGCTTACCCGGGAGAACACCAGCCAGTTTGATGTCACCGCCAACATTGCCGCAGAGAAACTGCTGCCCTCTAAACTGGGGCTGGTAGTACCGCTCTCCGTTCAGTACGGGACCACGGTGGCAGAGCCTAAGTATGACCCGCTAGACCGGGACACGCCGCTGGATCTGTCAATGGAGAAGTTTGACAATGAGTCAGAACGGGATGCCTACCGGAAGGAAGTCGTCAGTCAGACAACCACCAAGAGCATTAACCTGCTGAACGTGCGCAAAGAAAAGACCAACCCAGAGGAGAAGAGCAAGCTCTATGACATAGAGAACTTCTCAGTGTCTTATGCCTACAGTGAAGTCTTGCATACAGACATTGTCACAGACCGCAATTTCTCAAAAGCATATACCGGGGGCATTGCCTACACCTTTAACAACACACCTAAGAGTTACACACCGTTTGCCAATGCCAAAGCACTGCAGTCACCGTACCTGCGCTGGCTGAAGGAGTTCAACTTCACGCTGCTGCCCAGCCGGGTGGCCGTGCGGGCAGATCTGGACCGCCGCTACAATGAGACGTTTCTGCAGGGGCGGGTTTCCCCGTATGAATTGCCAGACACGGCGGGGTATAGGCCTACCTTTCAGAAATCATTCTTCTTTAACCGGATCTATGATGTGAAGTGGGATCTGACCAAGAGCCTGACCTTAGACTACACCGCCACCAACCGCGCCGTGGTAGACGAACCAGACGGGCGTATCAATGATGATGTAGACTCCCTGCGCTGGAAAACAGATGAGATCTGGCACAACCTGCGCCGTTTTGGGCGTAACACCAACTTTGACCAGACCATTGCCCTCACCTACCGCCTGCCGCTAGACAAGTTCCCGCTCACCGACTTCCTGAGCGGTGACGCCCGCTACCAGGCTGGCTACCGGTGGACCTCAGCGTCTACGGCTTTGAGCAACAATGACACCCTGCGCCTGGGGAACACCATTGAGAACAGCACAGAGACCAGCCTGAGCGGAAAAGTTGACCTGGTGCGGCTTTACAACAAGGTCAAATTCCTGAAAGCGGTGAATGACGCCGCCCCCAATCCGGGAATCCGGCAGCAGAATACACGCACGGGGGCCAGGCCCAATGCCACCGCGGCGGCAGACACAACCCGGCAGCGGGAGAACAAAATCCTGAAGGGCGTGCTACGCACGCTAATGTCAGCCAGGTCTGTGAACTTTACATTTGCCCAAACCCAGGGAACGTTGCTGCCGGGCTTCCTGCCCACGGCCCAGAACTTTGGGTTGGCAGACGGCTTTGGGGCACCGGGCCTGGCCTTCGTGCTGGGCAAGCAGTATGAGCTGGATGACCTTTACAACCGGGCCAACCGGGAAGGCTGGTACACAGACAGCAGCCAATACCTGAACACACCTTTGTCTTCCCTCAACAGTATCAACCTCACAGGTAGGGCTACCATTGAACCGTTCAGGAACTTCATCATTACCTTAGATGCGGCCATGAACAAGTCTGAGATAGAAGAAGTGTTCTACCGCCGTGACTCAGCACTGGTGGTGCAGCGCCAGAACCCTTTCACCACAGGTTCTTATCGCGTGTCCTTCATTGCGGTTCAGACCATGTTTGAAGGCGGCTCTGGCACCTACTCTAAAGTATTTGATGACTTTATCAGGTACCGGGCCGAGGTGGCCGCCCGCCTGAACGCAGCCAATCCGTCGCCGGGGGTGTACGGGCTAAACTCACAGGATGTCCTGATTCCGGCGTTCCTGAACGCGTACCAGGGCAAAGACATAAGCGGGTACAAAGCCAAACCCAACAAACCGTTTGATGCCATACCGCTGCCCAACTGGAACATTGTGTACAACGGGTTGTCACAGCTGCCGTTCTTCCAGAAGTACTTCAGCTCGTTTACCCTGAACCACGCCTACCAGTCAAACTACACGGTGGCTAACTTCAGCACGGCGCTGGACTACAATTTCGCACCCAACGGCTTCCCTGACCAGGTGAGTGACAAGGGCGAAGTGATCCCGTACTATGTGATCAGCCAGGTGGCTATTACAGAGAGCATGTCTCCGTTGATTGGGGTAAACTTCAGGACCAAGAGCCAGATCACCGGCCGCGTGGAATACAAGACCCAGCGCAACCTGCTCCTGAACATGACCAACGCCCAGATCACCGAGAACGGCATCAAAGACATTGTAGTAGGTATTGGCTACAGCGCCACCAACTTCAAGCTGCCGTTCAAGATTGGCGGCAAGCGAACCCTGGAGAATGAGCTGACCATGCGCCTGGACTTCACCATCAGAGACAACGAGACCATTCAGCGCACCATTGCTGTTGACAACAATGGGCAGGAGTACCAGAACAACCTCACCACCGCCGGTGCCCTGCAGATGCAGTTGCGGCCCACCATTGATTATGTGGTGAGCCAGCGTCTGAACCTGCAGTTCTACTTCACCCAGAACATCAATGAGCCTAAGGTGGCCAACTCCTTTAGAAATACCGTGACAGAGGGCGGTGTGCAGCTGCGGTTCAGCCTGTCTGACTAGCCTTTCTGTTTTGGGGCTGTTTTTCTCAAAACAGCCCCAAAACAGAGACAGAAACCTTCAAGCTCTAAAAACAGAAACGCTGGCCTGAGTCGGCGTTTCTGTTTTTAGAGCTTGTTCAAATGTTGGTTTTGCAGTAGGGAAATGGGAGCAAAGTCAGGTTCTTTTAATGCCATTTTGTAGCGCAAAAGATAGATTCAACCATGCTCTCAGCCTGCTTTTCAGAAAACAAGCCGAAAGCAGAAACGTTTCACTACCCTGTAGTGGAGCCGCCCGCGTATATTTTAAAAGCAACTGGTTCCGCCACATCAAAAAAGAATGTATTTTTGGACATCATTAACCACACAACCTTATGAACTTCCCAGAAGAACTGAAATACACCAAAGACCACGAGTGGGTACGCATTGAAGGCGAGGTAGCCTATGTAGGCATTACTGATTTCGCGCAGCGCGAGCTGGGTGACATTGTGTATGTAGACATTGACACCGTAGGCAAGACCGTAGCCAAAGAAGAAGTGTTTGGTACCGTTGAGGCTGTGAAAACCGTTTCTGACCTGTTCAGCCCATTGACCGGTGAGGTGCTGGAGGTAAACCCGCAGCTAGACGGAAGCCCTGAGCTGGTAAACTCAGACGCCTACGGTGACGGCTGGATGATCAAGATGTCAATTGACAACCAGGCAGAGGTGGCAGAGCTTCTTTCTGCCGCGGCTTACCGTGAACTGGTAGGCGCCTAAGCTTTCATTGGTGCGGTTTCAACACTTTGCACCGGCGCTGGGGTGGGCAGTACTGATCCTGATTGGAACACTGCTGCCCGCCCAGGCCCTACCTCCCACCCCGCATTGGGACCTCCTCTCTTTTGATTCACTGGTGCACGCCGTTCTGTTTGGCTGCCAGCTGTTGCTCCTGCTCTTCGGGTGTAAGCGGGCGGGGGCCGTACCCCTCACCTCCCGGCTCGTTCTGCTTTCATTTCTGGTAGTCACCGGTTTTGGCATTCTGGTAGAATTCCTGCAGGGCGCCATGGGCTGGGGCCGGGCCTTTGACCCCGCAGACATGGTCAGCAATTCTATAGGCGGCGTGCTGGGGCTGGCCGTCTGGTTTCTGGGTCTCCGCCGTTTTTAGGCTGTTTTTCAGAAAACAGGCCAAAAACAGAAACCACCACCTTTCACCCGCGCTATGAAATATCTGCTTTTTTTCTGCCTTCTCCTCCTGCAGCTCCAACTCACTACTACCGCCCAGGACCTTTCCCGGGTACGGCAGACAGTACAGCAACTGGCGTCTCCCCAGCTGCACGGCCGCGGGTACGCCTTCAAGGGTGACAGCCTGGCGGCCGAATTCCTGATAAAGCAGTATGCGGCCATTGGCCTGAAGCCGCTCTCCTCTGGTTTTTTTCAGCCGTTCACCCTGCCCATCAACATTCTGGACAACCGGCTGAGCCTTAAGGTAGAGGGCAAACCCCTGAAACCAGGCACAGATTTTATCGCCCATGGCGCCACCGGGGCGGGCCAGGGCGAAGGCAAGGTCTATGAGATTAACACGCTGCTCCTGAAAGACGTAGACGCCGCCCAGAATTTTCTGACCACCAACCTCAGGAACAAGGTGCTGGTGGTGCGGCAACGGCACTTCAATGACCTGCTCAACCTACCAGAGCTCTTCCAGATGCAGTTACAGCAGATTGAGGCCGTTGTGGTGCTGCAGCCCGGGCCAAAACTGATGGGCACGGTACGGGGGCAGCAGCTGCCGTTCCCGGTGCTGGAGGTGCTGGAGAAGTCCTGGCCCGCCAAAGCCCGCAAGGTGGAGTACACGGTTGATGCCCGCCTGGAACCTGCTTACCGTAGCCAGAACGTGATAGGCTACGTGCCCGGCAGCGTAAAACCAGATTCGTTTGTGGTCATCACCGCGCATTATGACCATCTGGGCCACCAGGGGAAAGACCTGTACTTCCCCGGCGCCCATGACAACGCCAGCGGCACGGCCCTGCTGCTGGAACTGGCGCACTGGTACGCCCAGCCCCAGAACCGCCCAGACTATTCTATTGCCTTTATGGCCTTCGCCGGGGAAGAGGCCGGCCTGGTGGGCTCAAAACACTACACAGAAAACCCGCTCTTCCCTTTGGGCCAGATTAAGTTTCTGCTGAACCTGGACCTCATGAGTACCGGTGAAGAAGGGCTGATGGTGGTGAACGGCAGCGTTTATCCCCGGCAGTTTGCGCTCTTGCAACAGCTCAACCAGCGCCACCAATGGCTTCCGCAGATCAAGAGCCGCGGCAAGGCTGCCAACTCTGACCATTATTACTTCTCTGAGAAAGGCGTTCCCGCGTTCTTTTTCTACACACTGGGCGGCACCACTACTGAATACCACCACCCCAATGACAAGCCCGAGACGCTGCCTTTCACAAAATTGAAAGAAGTGTTCTCCCTGATCACCGCTTTTGTAAAGGCTCTGTAACAAATGCTGTTTTTGGCCTGGTTTTCAGAAAACAGGCCAAAAACAGCATTTGCGGTTACCGCATTAACAGCACCCTTCTTACCACCACCCCTTTTGGGGTCACCAGCCTGAGCAGATAGATGCCGTTTGGTTGGTTGGCCAGCGAGAGCTGAGCAAGCTTTCCCTGGCTGTAGCTTGCTTCCTGAACCACTTTACCTACCGCATCCAGCACCTGCACCCGTTCCACGTTCGCCACCGGTGAGGTGATCTGCACCAGCCCCGTGGTGGGGTTGGGCGCCACCTGCAGAGCCTGCAATGCCTGTTCTTCAGCGGTCCCCAGAGGAACGCCATCTACTTTCACATCGTCCAGGTACAGGTTGTTCTCATATTCTGTCACGTGCCTGAATTTGACCAGGGCGGTGGCGGTGTTGGCAAAGGCAGAAAGGTCTACCGTCTCTAGCCGCCATTGGTTGGCGGTAGGCACAAACTCCTTGTCTGTGTAATGGGGCGTGGTGGTGGTTAAGCTCCGCCCAAATTTTTGGTACACGCGCTGGTAATTCACTCCGCAGTCAGTAGACACCCACACTTCCAGCGTGTCTGAGTAATCTGAGGAGGAATAGAGGGAGTATGCCAGCTGGAACGTTAGCACGGGGGCCGTGCGGCTGGTGAGGTTCAGAGGCGGCAGCACCAGCTCGTCTACCTGCCCCGCCGCGTCATAATCATAGTTTTGCAGGTACGCAGACGCTGCGCCCGCTTTGGCCGCTCTGGTAGTCCTGGACCAGGTGACGCCGTAGTCAGGGTTTTGGACCCGCCACCCTTCGGGCGGAAAGACTGGACTTTCAAACCCCTGCGTGAGGGGCAGCCCCAGGCCCTGCACCTGAAAGGCCGTCACATACTGGTCATTGGCTGAAGAGGCGTCTGTGGCTACTCCGTTCCGGGAAACAATGGAAACAGTCAACGTATGCGCCCCCGCTGTTACCGGGAGGCTGGGCAGTGCAACCGTGGCTGTGCCAAAAGTGGCAAGCGCCCCAGACCAGTCAACGGTCTGAGAGGGCCCGTTGTCTATCCGGTACGCTATCTGTACCCAGGTCAACGGCTGGGAACCCAGGTTCTTCAGTACCACCACCGGCGCCACCTGGTTTTCACAGACCACATAGGCTGGTGAGATGATTCCCTGCACGGCGGCATCCAGTGCCGGAATCTGCACGGGCTGGCACCCGGGCGAGGTGAGAAGGCCAGCCCGGTACCGGCTCAGGCTGGATTGCATCACCGTTTTCTGCCCTTGCGTGAACAGGTTCATGCAGGCGTCATGGGTGTAGTCCATGTAGTTCATGAACATGTCACTGGTATTGTTGCAACTGGCCTGCGGAAAAGTGGGGCAGCCGGTATTCTCCTCTTTCTGGGTAGGGGTGTCCGCTACCTGGTCATCACCGCAGTCTTCATCTCCCCAGATATGGAACAGGTTTAGCCAATGCCCTACCTCATGGGTGGTGGTTCTGCCCTTGTTAAAAGGCGTACGGCGGTACCCATGGTGCCAAACGCCCTGAAATCAATGACTACCCCATCTATTTCAGGGGCCACTGAATTGGGGAACTCCCCGTAGCCTAATACATTTTCACTGTCTGAGAACTTGACTATCCAGATGTTCAGGTACTGGGCCGTGTTCCAGGCAGGTGTTCCGCCGGTGGCGGAAGATTTCATTAAATCATTAACCCCGAACTCTGTGACACTGGTCTGGGTGCGGGTGATCCCGTTGGTTGGCTCGCCGCCCGGAGTGCGCCGGGCCAGGCAGAACTCAATTTCGGCGTCTGCCGCTACACCTTGAAAAAGAGCGGGTGTGTTGGCTCTGTTCTCGTTCAGCCGCCGGAAATCCTGGTTCAGCACCGCCAACTGCGACTGTATCTGGGCATCTGAGATGTTCTGCTCCGGTTTGTTATACACCACATGCACCACCACCGGAATAGTGACCACCCCAGAGAGCGGCTTCATTCCCTGAACGTCTTTGGGGCCCAGCTGGGTGGCCAGCCGTGCCTGCTGCCTGAGCTGCTGTAGCAGGTTAGGCTGTGACCGCTCCTGCTGTTTCACCTTTTGCATGGTGCCACAGGAGCGGGTTTGCGCCTGTAAAACCGTGGCCCCCAGGGTTAACCACAAGGCGAGTACCAATACGTGCTGCCGCATCTGCGTGTGCGTTTTTAAGGTATTTTTCAGAAAACAGGCCGAAAACAGAAAATAGTTACAGAATGTTGTTCAACTGCTCTTTGATCTTCTCCAGCTCCTCTTTCATTTCCACCACCAGGTGCTGGATGGTTGAGTCATTGGCCTTTGACCCAATGGTGTTGATCTCACGGCCAATCTCCTGGGAGATGAACGCCAGCTTCTTACCGGTTGGTTCAGGCAGGTACACCGTTTCTGTGAAATAGTGCAGGTGGTTGACCAGACGTACTTTTTCTTCAGCTATGTCTAATTTCTCAATGTAGTAGATCATCTCCTGCTCAAACCGGTTCTGGTTGAAAGACTCAGAGGAACTGATCTCTGTGAGGTGCCCCTGAATACGCTGCCTGATCTGCTCCACCCGGGTGGGGTCATGCTTGTCTACCTCTGCCAGCAGAATTCTGATGCGGTCAATGTAGGAGACAATCTCATTGGTGAGCGCCTTGCCTTCATCTGCCCGGAAGGAGTTGAGGTTGTCCAGGGCATTTTGCAGCACCGGAGCCACCTGCCCCCAGGTCACGTCTTCTGCCACGGTTTCTTCTGCGGCCTCTGTCTGCATCACCTCTGGCATCTGCAGCGCCAGCCTGAACAAATCTGGCGACGTTGCCCCCACCTGGGCCGCGGCCTGCTCCAGTTCCTGGTAATAGGCCATGAGGAGTTCGCGGTTTACTTTGTTGCGGGTGCCGCTGGCTTTGTTCCTGCCTATTTCAACGGTAAGGTTCACTTTGCCCCTCACCAGGCTTTTGGAAATAAGGTTTCTGATCTCCAGTTCTTTGTCTGAGAGGCTGCGGGGCAGGCGCAAACTCAGGTCCATTGACTTGGAATTGAGCGACTTCAACTCCACATTTACAGTATAGGCATCGGTTTCAAGCTGGGCAGCTCCAAACCCGGTCATAGATAGCAACATAGGGCACAATAAGGAATAAAAAGCAAAAATAGGAAAAAAGAGCCAGTCTCTGCCTATCTTGCAGCATTCTCAGCGGTGCCCATGCGTGGCATCACAGACGTAATTTGCTTATCTTTGGAACATGAAATTTGGAGTAGTCGTTTTCCCAGGGTCTAACTGTGACCAAGATGTGATTGATGCCCTGCATACCACCACCCAGCAAGAGGTGGTGCGGCTGTGGCACAAAGACCATGACCTGCAGAACTGTGATTTCATTGTGCTGCCAGGCGGTTTCTCTTACGGTGACTATTTGCGCTCTGGCGCCATTGCCCGTTTCTCGCCCATCATGCAGGAAGTGGTAAAGTTTGCCAACAGCGGCGGGTACGTTTGGGGTATTTGCAACGGTTTCCAGATCCTGACAGAGGCGGGCCTGCTGCCGGGCGCCCTGCTGCGCAACGTTAGCCAGAAATTTATCTGTGAGAACGTGTACATCACGCCAGAGCATACAGACACCTTGCCTACCGCCCTGTTAGAACCGGGCAAAGCCTATAAAATTCCAATCGCCCACGGCGAGGGCCGTTTCCATGCAGACCAGGATACCCTGAAGCAGCTGGAGGACAATGGTCAGATCCTGTTCCGGTACTGTGATGCCAACGGTGAAGTCAATGAGATCTGCAACTGCAACGGCAGCGTACTCAACATTGCCGGGGTGACCAACGCCAACAGAAACGTGTTTGGCATGATGCCGCACCCGGAGCGCGCCGTTGACCAGGAGCTGGGCAACACAGACGGCCGCCTCATGTTTGAGGCCCTGTTGCAGGCTGTGCAGGCTTAAGTAGCAAAATCTTTTTCCCTATAAAACAGGAGCGCCTCCCTTGCCAGCCAAGGGAGCGCTTCTGTTTTCGGCCTGTTTTTCAGAAAACAGGCCGAAAACAGAAACAGCTGATCAGGTTCTAGAAATCATAGCCCATTGAGAAGTAGAACTTAGGCCCCACTTTTACCAAGTCTTTCTCTCCCCACGCCATGTCAAAGCGGCCGTAAATGCCAAGTAAAGTAGTGCGGGCTCCCCAGCCGTACCCGTACATGAGCGGGTTCCGGAAGTTACGCACTATAATCTCAAACGGCGGCTGCGGTACCGGCTGCGTATTCACAGAGTTGTCTTCACTGAACGGGTTCCCGGTATTATAGGCAGTACCGGCGTCAAAGAAACCAACCAGCTGGAAATTCCGGAAGAACCCGGAGTTGATAGGCCCTTCAAACAGGTATTGGAACAGGGGCAGCCGCAGCTCTGAGTTCCACATCACATACCGGGTGCCATTGCGGGCATTGTAATTAAAGCCGCGCAATGGTGTGGCAAATTCCATATAGAAGAACTGGGAGATGACATCATCTGGGGTAGCGCCGCCCTCCGGAATCTGCACCGAGTCTTCTGAGGCATTGATCCAGTTGTCTACCCCGCCAACCAGGTACTTTTTAGGGGATGGCCCAAACGAATGGCCGTAGCTCACCCGGTTTGCCCACACAAACTCTTTGTGAATTTTCTGATAGTGCCGCAGGTCCACGTAAAACTTGCCAAAGCCGTTCTCCTTTTTCCCGATGCCGTACATACGGGTCACCCCCACTTTCATACGGGTGCCTTCGCGCATGTTCATGCCAGTCACCACTGAGTTGTCATACACCAACTCCCCGCCAATACCGGCAAAGTCCATGACAATGTCTGGCTCAGTGAAATTCTCAATAAACGTGTACCTGATGTTTGAGTACCTTGGCAGTACTTTCACACTCAGCGCATTGGTCAGGGGGTAACTGAACGCGGGCAGGATCTCGTGTTTGCCCAGTCTTCTAACAGCCGGGCCGTCAACCATGTATACGCTTTGCTTTTGGTAGCCAACGCGGTAGTCATAGCGGTTCTTCAGGTTAGAGTACTCTGCATAAAAATTGGTGGTCTGCAGGTCTGTGAGCGCAAAGACCCCACCCCGTATGCGGTAATCTTCAAAAAGGTCTGCCATGCCCACTTCCATCACAAACCCAAACCCCAGCAACGGGTCTGCATAGATAGAAGTAATGAGGTTGTTTACGCCAAAGCGCAAATCATAGGGCCTTGGTTTATTCAGCGCCAGGGTGTCTGCCGCTGGCATGGCCAGAATGGTTCTGGGCTTAGGCGCTGCGGCCGCAACAGCCGTCTTTGCCGCGGCTGAGTCAGTGGTAATCTGCTGGCCGGGAGAGGCTACCGGTGCCAGTGCAGCCATTGAATCTGCCTTGGCTTTGGCGGCCAGGGCAGCTGCCACCCGGGCTCTTTCCTGCTCTATGCGTTTGGCCAGATGCCCTTCCAGTACTTCCTGCCGCTTGGTTTTGAAGGCGGAAAACGTGGTTAAAGGGAAATTAGGGTAATAGTAGGCATATTCTTTGGCTCTGTCCAGGGCAATAAACACCAGATTGCCGGTGCCCAGGTGATAGTCATAGTCTTTGATGTTCTGCCGGAAATCTGTCACCCTGCTGATCTCACCTGTTTGGGTATTGTGCCGGTACAAAGTTCTGATGCCGGTTTCCTCCCCTATGTACATGATTTCATCTGCTGAGAGGCCAACAGGCTGCACTTCATTGGCGGGGGTATAGGTCAGCTGCCAAAACCGGCTTTGCCTATTCTCCGGATCATACAGGTAGATGTCATAGTTATTGGCCACCTGGCTAAACTTTCCCTGCGCTGATTGCAAGGAATCCTGTAACCGGTTAGAACTAAAGACAAGGCGGTTGCTGCCCGGCAAAAAGGAAGGCTGCAGGTCATCATAAATATCATTGGTCAACTGCTGCACCAACCGGTTTCCCCGGTACAGGAACAAGTCACTCTGCCCGTTCTTTACCGCACTCAGCACCAGAAACTGGCCGTCTGCTGAATAATCAAACCCGGTCACCTGGCTGTACGCCCCCAACGGAAGCACCCCGCGAGACTTGCCCAACCAGCCTTTCACGGTTTCAACAGCAGGCCAGTACCTGCTGTCAGCGGCTTGCAGCTTCAGTTGGAGTTTGCCTTTTTTATAGTCTGTGATGCCAATCTGGTTTTCTGAGCGCCAGGAAAGGAGCGGCACCGTATGGTCCTGTTCCTGATTTGGCATTTTAAACCCACCCTTGTAGATAGTTTTCTGTTTTTCACGCTTCAGATCCCTGATCACCACTTTGTAGCTACCCCGGTCATAGATCACAAAAGCCATCTGCTGCCCGTTGGGACTCAATACCGGCTCTGAATAGAAGTCATTGGGTGAAGTGATTTTTTTGATCTTCTTCTCCTTGTCTGGGGCAGGGAGCACACCTTCGGCAAAGGTGTTCATCTGGTTGTAATACGCAAACCAGTCCCGCATGAAGCGCTTGTACGGCATGTTCAGGCTGCTGGCAATGCCTATTTCAATGTCACGGGTGATACGGGTAAGGTTGAGAATGTTCTGGATGGCAGACGCGCCGTGCTTTTCAGCTATGTAGTTCCAGATGGCTTGCCCGGTGCGCTTCTGGTTACGGGCGAACAACGGCTCAGAGCGCTTGCCGCCGGTTTTCTGCAGCATATCGCGCACGTAGTTGTCCATCTCCACACTCCAGCCTTCTGAGATGTAGGCAGCAGCTCCAGACACAAACCATTCTGGCAGACGCAGCAGGTAGTTGCTCTGGATGACTTCTTTCAAGCTCCCCCCGTACATCATGTCAGACAGCAGCAACTCAGACACCCGGTAGGTGATCTCCCGCTTGAACTCCGTCTGGGACCCCTGAAAAGGAATTTCAATCTTGCTTTTCACAAACAACACGTCATTGCCGCCTTTGTACGGGTCATCAATGAGGCCAATGTTGCTCTGCTTCAGGTCAGAGACTGAATTGTAGACAATGAGGGTAATTTTGGAGTAAGGATAGTAGCCAATGAGAGAGGTGATGCGTTTCAGCTCCTTCTCAGCATGCTCAGCCGCATGGCGGGCCAGTTCTATGCCGCCTTGCGCATAGTAGACATTAAAATTCTGGGTGCTGTAGTACTGCCAGTTAAACCGCTTGTACTGAATGCGGTTCTGCCCGAAATCATCTGGGGCCGTGGCTTGCCCAAAGGTGAATGATGGTACCCCTGCGCACAGGAGAATCAACATTAGCCGGTACACATTTCTTACGCGAGTAGAGAGTTGACTCATGTGTTTGACTTAGATGCTAAATATAATGAAAAATAACGGGCAATGTCTACTTCTGGCCACAGCGGTGTTTCTATCTCTAACGCTGAAATCAACTGTTGCGCCAACAGCGGGGCCATGAGCACGCCTTTAGATCCCATACCGTTGAAAACCGCCACCTGCGGCAGCTCTGGATGCCTGCCAATCAAGGGTTTACGGTCTCTTACCGCCGGCCGTATGCCTACATACTGATTTACCACGGCAAAGGGTTTCTTAAGAATGTCTTTTGTTTTGGCCGCCAGTTCTTCCCGCGCCGCCGGGGTTATTTCCTCATTCACTTCCCGCCAGTTGTAGGTGGCCCCAATCCTGAAGTGGCCTTGCCCTACAGGCACAACGTAAACTGCTTTGTTATAGATATATTCGGCTTCAAAATCAGGTACATTTATGTCTAAAATTTCACCTTTGTTCAAAGAAAACGGCAGCCAGCTGAAAAAAGGGTTTTGGGCACCGCCGGCGCCCTCACAGAAAATGATTTTTCTGGCCTCTACGCCCTGGTACTTTACCCCGCCGGGTACCAGCTCCAGTTGCTCTGGGTCAAAAGGTTCTGTACGTAAAACCTGCCGCCGGGCCAGTTCCTGCTCCCGCAGTTCCAGAAACGCACGCAGGGCCACATAGCCTCCCCTCTGAATCAACAGGCCTCCCAGTTCCTGGTGCAGGTCTGCAGAAACCGGTAGTTGCAAATGCGTGGTTTCTACATACTCCTGCCAGGCGGGATCAGCACTTTTCCCCATCCAGGTGTTCTGTTCCTCTGGGGTGGAGAATAATTTCAAGATGGGTTTCTGGTGAAAGAGGGCTACCTGGTGGCGGGTTTCCAGGTCCCGGTAAAACGCCGTGGCGGCCGGCAAAAACTCATCTACCCGCCAACTCCTGGCAAAGCGCTTGCCTGCCACCGGGTTGATCAAACCCGCCGCCACCCTGGAGGCCGCATGGGGGTTGGGCACATCAAATACCAAAGCTGTTTTACCGTTGTTTTCCAAAAAACAGGTCAGAATGGCACCGGCCAGTCCGTGGCCTACAACCAGATAATCATAAATCATGCGACAAGGTACGGCTTGTGCCGCTGAATTCTGTAACTTAGAGCCACCAAAATAACGCAAGAAACCGCCATGACGCCTGTTGGTCTGCAAATAGAGAGCTTTACCTTTAACCCATTCAGTGAAAACACCTATGTGCTCTTTGACTCTTCAAAGGAGTGTGTGATCATTGACCCCGGCTGCGCTACCAGGCAGGAGGAGCAGGAACTGAAGGATTTTATTGAAGCCAGGGGATTGACTGTGGCAAGGCTGCTCAACACGCACTGCCACATTGACCACGTGCTGGGAAATTATTTTGTGGCTACCACTTACCATGTTCCGTTAGAAATTCACGAGGCTGACCTGGCGGTGCTGCGGGCGGTTCCCACCTATTCAGCCGCCTATGGTTTTCCGCAGTACCAGGAGGTGCTCCCTGAAAAATTTTTAAAAGAAGGCGAAGACGTGTCATTTGGCAATACCAGGCTGCAGGTGCTCTTCACACCTGGGCATGCCCCCGGGCATGTGGTGTTCTACCATGAAGAAAGCCAACTGGTGATTGGCGGTGACGTACTCTTCCAGCGCAGTATTGGCCGCACAGACTTGCCCGGTGGTGACTACCAGACATTGATCAACAGCATTAGAACCAAGCTCTTCACCTTACCAGACGCGGTACGGGTATATCCCGGCCACGGGCCGTCTACCACTGTTGGTGAAGAAAAGAACAGCAACCCGTTTTTGGCCTAGTTTCTGAAAAACAGCCCCAAAACGCCCATTTACTCCCTTGCATGAAGAAGCACCTGCCTAACCTTATCACCTGCCTCAACCTGTTCTGCGGTTGCCTGGCCGTTTACTTTATCTTTCAGCAGAAGCTGACCATTGCCGCCTACCTGGTGGCGCTAGCCGTGGCCTTTGACTTCTGGGACGGCATGATTGCCCGTTTGCTGCACGTTCACTCAGAGATTGGGAAGCAGCTGGACTCGTTGGCAGACATGGTTTCTTTTGGCGTGGTCCCGGGTGCCATGATGCTCCAGCTCCTTAAAATGAGCCTGGCTGAGAATACATCGTTTGGGGCTGGCGCCGAAGAATGGCTCCCCTTCGCCGGCTTTATCCTGACTATCTTCTCTGCGTTGCGGCTGGCAAAATTCAACCTGGACACCCGGCAGACAAGTTCTTTTATTGGGGTTCCTACGCCAACCAATACCATGCTTATGGTGTCGTTCCCGCTTATTCTGGCCAATGACACCTATGGCTTGTCTGGCATCATTCTTAACCCTTTCTTCCTGCTGGGCATTACCCTGCTGTTCTCTTACCTGTTAATTTCTGAGGTGCCGCTGTTTGCGCTCAAGTTCAAGAATTTCAAATGGCAGGACAACCAGAAGCAGTTTATTTTCTTAGGACTTGCAATTGTTCTATTATCGTGGCTTAACTTTACTGCCGTGCCCCTTCTGGTGGCATTTTATGTTCTTATTTCCCTTATTAAACCTTCTGCAATATGAAATTCACCGCCGAGATTGATATCATGCCCCATGCTGAACTGTTAGACCCTCAAGGCAAAGCCGTTATGCTGGGTCTGGAGCATTTAGGATTACAGCAAGTGGCTGATGTACGAATTGGCAAACATATACGTTTACAGCTGGAAGCCGAAGATGAAGCCGCTGCTACCCAAAAAGTAGAAGAAGCTTGCAAGAAGCTGCTGGCCAACCTGATCATGGAATCTTATTCTTACCGCCTCACAGCCAATTAAGGATCAATACTTTAAGGTTCAGCAGGGTTTACCCCCTGCTGAACCTATGAAGCAAAGGCTGTGTTGCGGAGTGAATACTTTACCCCGCATACATGCACCTGTGTAAGAAGCTTCTTTTTGCCGTAGCCCTTCTCTGGATGGCCACCCCGTCTGCCTGGGCTCAAACCCAAGGAACGCGCACCATTTCCTGGCGCGCCCTACCCGCTGCCACCCCCTCTAAAAGCCCGGTCTCTTCTGTTCCCACGTTTGCAGAAGCTTCTTATCATGGTCAGGAAGAAATTCCCTATTACCAGATTTCCTTCCCCCAGGTAGCTATTGGTGCTTTTGAATTTACAAAGCTGGAATTTGCCCCGCTCACAGAAGCAGATTTGCGCTCATTTCCGAAAAACAGCTTAAAAACAGACATCATACCGGTTTTAAGCACCGGCACCGCCAACCGCGTGTCCAGCACCATTGTGTCTTTTCAGCCGTTCAGGTTGAACCCACAGACAGGAAGCCTTGAAAAGCTGATCAGTTTCAGCTATGTCTATACTTCTACCGCTGCTGCTGCTGCTCGCAAAAGACCAGGCCAACCCTCTGCGCTCCGCACCCATACCACCGCTTCTGTTTTAAGCACCGGCGATTGGTATAAGATAGGCGTGGCCGCCGATGGCATTTACAAGCTTGACCGGGCGGCTTTGCAAGCCATGGGGGTCAATGTACAAGGCCTCAACCCCAGGCACCTCAAAATCTACGGCAACGGTGGTGGTATGCTGCCCCAACTCAACAGCGCACCCCGGCCAGATGATCTGGTAGAAAATGACATACTGGTAGTTGGGGAGCAGGATGGCTCTTTTGATGCCAATGACTATCTTCTTTTCTATGGGCAGGGGCCGCATACATGGTCTTTCAACGGTACGTCTGCCCAAACCCCTTTCCTTCATTCCTTCAACCTCTACTCAGACACTACTTATTACTATCTCACCGTACAACCCACGCCTTCCGGCAGAGTCAAGCAGCAGGCTTCTGTTAGCGGCACCTACCCTGCTATTACCAGTTATGACGCCCGCTGGCACCATGAAGTAGACCGTGTCAATGTTCTGCAGTCTGGCCGGGAGTGGTATGGCGAAGAATTCAATTCTTTTACCCAACCGTCTGCCTTCTCTCTGCCTGCCTCTGATCTGGTGCCTAACAGTCTGGTAAAAGTCACGTCTTCAGTGATGGGGAACTCTCCCGTATCTGAAAGCACCATAGGCTCCTCTTTTAGCCTTAAGTTAAACGGAACAAACCTGGGTGAGCACATTCTTGTAGGCAGAGGGTCTGGCAACTACCATAACGCAGGAGTGAACAGTACCCTGTCTTTTCAAGCCAGCCTCAGCAACCTGAATTATACAGGAGACCTCAGCCTGCACTATATTTTTGACGCAAAGGGGAATTCCTCTACCAATGGTTTTCTGAATTACTTCACCGTTGTGGCTCAACGCCAATTACGCTTATTTGGAAACCAAACTAATTTCAGGTCAATCGCCAGCCTGCAAAACCCCATAAGTACTTTTCAAGTAGCGGGGGTACCGGCTGGCAGCTTCATCTGGGACGTGACTGACCCGCTGCATCCGGTGCAGCAGGAGTATGTGCTAACCAATGGGACGGCATCATTCTCTGCCAGCAGCCAGAGCTTGCGGGAGTACGTGGTGTTTCAGGGTTCCGGCTTTCCGGCCCCTACTTTTGCAGGCAAAGTTTCTAACCAGAATTTACATAGTTTAAATCTAGATGGAAGCCTGGATTTGGTGATCATCTCTCCACCCGTATTTCTGGCCCAGGCGCAGCGGTTGGCAAACCATAGGCGCACCAGTTCTGGCCTAACGGTTGAGGTAGTGTCGCTGCCACAGATTTATGAAGAGTTTTCTTCTGGCAAGCAGGACATTTCTGCCATCAGAGACTTTATGAAAATGCTCTATGAGCGCAGCAGCAAGCAAGGTGCCGAAAGAATTAATTTGCTGTTACTGGGAGATGCTTCTTTTGACCCCAAACGCAGGATTTCCCAAAACACCAACTTCATTCCTGTTTATCAATCCCGGGAATCATTAAACCCTGTCAACACCTATTCTTCAGAAGATTTCTTTGGGTTTCTTGATGACGAAGAGGGAGAATGGTCAGAGGTTGATTTCAGCCTTGCGCACCGGTTAGACATTGGCATTGGTAGGTTGCCGGCAAAATCTGGCGCAGAGGCCGACCTGTTGATCAACAAGATTATCAAGTATGAGAGCAGTCAAACCTTTGGGAATTGGCGTAAAAGGCTTGTCTTCTTAGCTGACGACGGTGACCTCAATGAACACCTGAATGACGCTGATTACCTGGCAGAGTATGTAGAGCGGACGCATCCTAACTACCTTTCCCAAAAGGTGTACCTGGATCTTTTCTCGCAAGTCACCGTCCCGAACGGGCAACGTTCTCCTGACACCAACAGATCTTTGAAAGAAGAGGTAGAAAAGGGCGCACTTTTAGTGAACTACACCGGCCATGGAAATGCCATTAGCTTAGCAGATGAACAGATTCTTACCCTGAATGAAATACAGAGCTGGAAGAACCCAGACCGCCTCACGTTTCTGTTAACGGCCACCTGTGAGTTTGGCCGGTATGATGATCCTAAGCGTAACTCTGGTGCAGAAACAGCCCTTCTGCACCCTAATGGCGGTGCTGTTGGTCTATTGACCACCACCCGGCCGGTTTACTCCTCCGGAAACCGTCTGTTAAATCTTGAGTTCTTTCAACGGCTTTTTATTCGTCTTCCAAACGGTAAGATGCCAGATATGGGGTATCTGTACAGTGAGACCAAGAATAACAGCCTGTATCATGTAAACAACCGCAATTTCACATTGCTGGGAGACCCTTCTATGCGACTGGCTTACCCGCAGTTGGGAGTAGCCCTTACTACCATCAATGGCAAAGCATACACCGCGGTTTCCTCAGATACCTTAAAAGCCTTATCAAAAATAACGTTGGGCGGCTCTATTGGTAATCAACAGCAGATTGCCACAGACTTTCAGGGCAAAGTGCATTTAACCGTATATGATAAACGTTCTTCCCTCACCACCTTGGGAGATCAGAGTGCTAAGCGCCAGGTACAAAACCGTACCAACATTCTCTATGATGGCTTGGCCACTGTTACAAATGGGGAATTTGAAGTCTCTTTTGTAGTACCCAAAGATATCAATTATGTAGTGGGGCCGGGGTCTATTCAACTGTATGCGTTCTCTGCCACCACTGATGCCCATGGGGCGGCCATACTTCCGGTTGGAGAGGCAGATGCCGCTGCTTCAGCTGACAATACCCCGCCTCTGGTAAAACTGTTTATGAATGATGCCACTTTTGTTTCTGGAGGTATTGTCAATAAAGACGCTATTCTTTTGGCGCATCTTTCTGATGAGAACGGCATCAACACGGCCGGTGCTGGTATAGGCCATGAGATCACCGCCATTTTAGATGATCAGACATCTTCTCCTATTATCTTAAATGATTTTTATACCGCTGATGTAGACTCTTATCAGGCGGGCAAAGTGCGCTACACCCTCACTGATCTTTCTGAGGGTATGCATACCTTGCAGTTAAAAGCCTGGGATACTCATAATAACTCCAGTACTGCCAGAATTGAATTTGTGGTAGCATCTTCTGAACAATTAGCGCTGGAGCATGTTTTAACGGCACCAAACCCTTTTGCTGACCAAACTACTTTCCATTTTGACCATAACAGGCCGGGGCAGGAACTGGATATACAAATTCACATTTTTACCGTATCAGGTACATTGGTTAAGACATTGCGTACTACCAGTACAGGCAATGCTCACTTTTCTGATCTCACCTGGGACGGCAAAGGCGACCATGATGGATATTTACCAAAAGGCGTATATATTTATCGGGTGAATGTACGTTCTCGCCTTGATGGCTCCAGTACAACACAGAGCAAAAAGCTAGTATTACTTAAATAACGTATCTGATACACAACTTCTACCGCATGAACTGCACTTCCTTACGATCTACAGTACTAAGTTTATTCTTGATTCTGACCTCTGGCCTTTCTGCCTTTGCACAAACCACAGATGGCAGAAATCAGGAATACAGGCCCATTACCACTGCAGTTCCTATTTTAAGCGTTTCACCAGATGCCCGTTCTGCTGCCATGGGAGACGCTGGCGTGGCTATTTCACCAGACGCCAATGCCAGTTACTGGAATTCAGCCAAACTTGCGTTTCTTGAAGAAGACTTAGGCGTCTCTCTGTCTGTTACGCCTTGGTTACAGAAAATAGTGAATGACATGTATCTGGCTTACTTATCAGGACACAAGAAGTTGACACCCAATTCTTCTATATCGGCTTCATTGATGTATTTTGACCTTGGGGAAATCAGGTTCTCAAATGAACAAGGTGCTGAAACAGGTTATTTCAACCCGAAGGAATATGCGGTGAGCGTAGCCTATGGGCAAAAGCTGAGTGAAAACTTAAGCCTTGGGGTAGGTGCCCGCTATATACGCTCCAACCTGGCTGGTAATGCTACTTATACCAACGGTAGCTTTACAGGAGAATCAGAGCCCGGGAACTCTGTAGCAGTAGATTTGGGTATCTACTATACTAAAGATTTAGCACTAGGCGGTAAGAACTATAATCTTGCGTTTGGTGGTAATGTCTCAAACATAGGCGCTAAAATCTCTTATACTACCGCAGACAGGAAAGATTTCTTACCTACCAACTTACGCCTTGGTACTGCTATAACTATGGAGCTGGATCCTTATAACAAGATAACTCTAGCTGTAGATGGCAATAAACTTCTGGTACCCTATACTCCAGCAGACAACGCTGCTGCCAATGAAAACACCAATACCTTCTCAGGTATCTTTAAATCTTTTAATGATGCCCCCGGAGGATTCAGTGAAGAAATGAAAGAAGTGACTGTTTCTACAGGTCTAGAATACTGGTATGATAACCTTTTTGCTGCCCGTGCCGGTTATTTCTATGAGAATGATTTAAAAGGGGGCCGTCAGTATTTCACCATGGGCTTAGGCGTGAGGTACCAAAAGTTTGGGGTTGATGCCGCTTATCTAATTCCTAATGAACAAAATAACCCTTTAGCACAAACCCTACGATTTACCCTTCACTTCAGAATTGACGGTGAAACCTATTAGTATGGCCTTAGACAGATCAAAAGCACCAGAATTAGCAGAGCAAACACCCGACTTATCTATATACCCAACGGTTCTTACTTCTTCTTTTGGGACACGAGTACATTTGTATCCTAATTCTATTCAACCCATCATAAGGCTTGAAGTTGTTTTTAAAGCAGGGAAATGGTATCAAGATAAGCCGGGCGTAGCTTCTTTAACCGCAAAAATGTTAAAAGAGGGTACAACCAGTCATACCGCAAAACAACTGGCTGATATCATTGATTTCTATGGGGCTTCTCTAGAAATTACGCATGGGTTTGACAGGTCAACTCTTACCTTATACTGCTTATCCAAGTTTCTTCCAGAGCTATTACCCATAGTTTTTGAAATCTTAGAACATCCTTCTTTCCCTAAAGAAGAGTTTGAATTATTAAAGCAAAGGGTAATTCAGACACTAGCCATAGACAAACAAAAGAATGGCTACCTTGCCACAGAACTTTTCACCTCTTCTATATACGGGGCAGACCATCCTTACTCCACAGTTATTAGTGAAGAAGAGATTAAAGCACTTACGTTAGAAGACATTAAAGCATTTTATAAAACCCGTTATGACATTAATTCTTCTGAGGTTTTTGTAACGGGTGATTTTGATGAAGAGGGCAACAATCTGCTGAAAGGCTTCTTAGATCAGACCCAAAGAAACACAGGCCTAAATAATGTTGAGAAGCAGTATTCAAAGAAGGAGGCAACTGCTTCTAAAAAGATGGAACGGTCTTCTAATACAATGCAAGCTGCCATACGAGTGGGAAGAACTCTTCCATCTCCGGAGCATCCAGATTTCCCCCTATTGTATCTTGCCAATCATGCGCTAGGAGGCTACTTTGGTTCAAGGCTAATGAAAAATATTAGAGAAGAGAAAGGATTTACGTACGGTATTCACTCTTCTATTTCAATAAAAGAGCATGGCACCTTGATATCTATAGGCACAGATATCAAAGGTGATAAGATAGAAGAAACCATACGTGAGATAGAAAAAGAAATCGAAGTTCTTCAGCGAGAGCTTCTATCAGAAGAAGAATTAAATACAATTAAAAAGCATCTGGCTGGAAAGTTTATTTCTGACAACTCTACCATTTTTGATAAAATGGACAGATATAGAAGCAGCGTACTTTTAGGTCTTCCACCAAACTTCTTTACCAACCTCCAAAATAAAATGCAACAAGCTTCCAGAGAAGAGGTTCAAACGGTTGCAAAGGAGTATCTATCTACAGAGACGCTACATATTGTTGCTGTAGGAGGTACACAATAAACACGCTAAACTTCTAAAGTAAAGTAAAAAGCTTGAAGAGATATCTCATCAAGGCTTTTTACTTTACTTTAGAAGCGTCCATGCTTTTAATACCTGATTTCAATAATCAGGCAGAAACGAAAGTCACACCAAATGAGTGACCACATTTCAGATATAATATAAAAGACAAACAATAGATTGAAATGGGAAAGCAACCCTAATCGCCTAAAACCTAGATGATCAAAGACTATGCACAAGAGCATCTATAGTTTAAATGCCTAAATGACTTATTTAATGCATAAAATAATCTAAACTATATATCGACTACTGAATATAATGCAACGGACTCGTACAAGCGGCAGCCAAAGCCGTTGGCCGAAGGCTGACATTTATGCATGGTTGGCTGCAGATGTTTCTCTGCACAACAACCTGATTTATATCTTTTACTTTTCTGTTTCTGGCCTGTTTTTAGAAAAATAGCCCGAAAATGCAAAAAGGAAGAGATAGATAAATTCTCTATCCTTCCGTTTTAAGCTTGTTTTATGAAAATCAGGTCAAAAATTCGTTTTGGCGTCGGTTTGGGCGCTTTGCTGGTCAATTATTTTTGCAAGTATTTTACGTCAATTCCTCTTCTGCTACTCCTGCCGATTAAAGTCGGCTGGGGTTTGCTTTCTTTTGCTAAGGTAATCTAATTCTACTGCCGGATTTCATCTGCAATTTTTGTCCATAATTTGCTACCAGCTGTTTCTCATGCTTTCCCTCAAATCATGGAATGGCCGTCTACGAGCCTAGTTACAATTGCAGCCAACATCCGAGTAAAGGAATAAGCAGTCAAAAGCAGGTTGATAAGACAGACTAGCGAAAGAGGTAACGCAATAGGGAGTGCAGATCAGCACTGTTCCAACAGGGCAACGGCTGAAGGCACACTGTATGCAGGTGCCCAATGGCCGGAGTCGTTGGGCCCTGGCAGGGCTTAAACGCAGGGAGGCCCCTGCGGTTTCACCCGTGGGGCCTCTCCTGGTAAGGGGGTTGGCGGCTACCTACTCTCCCGCGTGTGA
>NZ_LRMM01000007.1 GCF_001647275.1 Rufibacter ruber
GGCCAACCATTTTCAACCCGCCACTGTTCTGGAACTGGGCACCTCCCTTGGCCTCACCACCGGCTATCTGGGTCTGGCCAGGGAAAAGGCAAACCTCTACACCCTGGAGGGATGCCCAGCCATTGCGGCCCAGGCCAGGAGAAACATGCAGTACCTGGGGCTGCAGAACGTGCGGCTGGTGGAAGGCAATATGGACCAGACGCTGCCCCAAACCCTTGAACAGATAGAGCAGCTGGACTTTGTGTTCTTTGACGGCAACCACCGTCTGGAACCTACTCTCCGCTACTTTGATTTGTGTCTGCCCAAAGCCCATGAAGGCAGCGTCTTCATCTTTGATGACATCTACTGGTCTGCTGAAATGGCCCAAGCCTGGCAAAAAATAAAGCAGCACCCGCAAGTGCTGCTCACAGTAGACCTCTTCTACATGGGCCTCGTTTTCTTCCGGACCAACCAGCCCAAGCAGCATTTCACGCTGCGTTTTTAACTAAATGTCTTTTAATAAAAATGGCGCAAGCATTTGCTGGTGACCACGCACTCCTTATCAGAAACCCGTGGTCACAAACAAATGCTTGCGCCAAAGAAGACACAGAAATAGTATAAAAGAAAAGGATTCCCCCTGTTTTGGGGCTGTTTTCAGAAAAACAGCCCCAAAACAGGGATTCCCCTCTAAAGGATAGCTTCCCTGATTCTTACCAGACGCTCCAGCAGACCTTCCAGGTTAGACAGCTGCAGCATGTTGGCTCCGTCTGACTTGGCAGTGGCGGGCGTTGGGTGCGTTTCAATAAACAAACCGTCTGCGCCAACGGCAATGGCCGCTTTGGCAATGGTCTCAATCAGGGCGGGGCGGCCGCCGGTTACGCCAGAGGTTTGGTTAGGCTGCTGCAAGGAGTGCGTCACATCCATGACCACCGGCACCTGGTTTTCCCGCATGGCCGGAATATTCCGGAAGTCCACCACCAGATCAGAATACCCGAAGCTGTTGCCGCGGTCGGTCAGAATCACGTTGTTGTTGCCGGAGTCCCGCACTTTCTCCACGGCAAATTTCATGGACTCCCCAGACAGGAACTGGCCTTTTTTGATGTTCACCACTTTGCCGGTCTCAGCGGCGGCAATCAACAAGTCTGTCTGGCGGCAGAGGAACGCGGGGATCTGCAGCACATCAACGTACTCGGCGGCCATGGACGCCTCATGGCTCTCATGGATGTCGGTCACGGTGGGGATCCCGAAGGTCTCGCTCACTTTGGCCAGGATCTTCAGCGCCTTCTCGTCGCCAATGCCGGTGAACGAGTCACGGCGGGAACGGTTTGCTTTGCGGTAAGAACCTTTGAAAATCAACGGGATGCGCAGCCGGTTAGAGATTCGCACCAGCTCACCGGCAATCTCCAATGCCATCTCCTCGCCCTCAATGGCGCACGGGCCCGCCATCAGAAAGAAGTTGCCGCTGTCTGTATGTTGTAGTTTAGGGATGGAAATAGTCATGGTCAAAATACGTTACGAAGTTATGGTATGGCAGAAGAGTTAAAAGCTGTTTTAGGCCTGTTTTCAGAAAAACAGCCCAAAAACAGAAATACCGGCGGCAGCTGTTGTGCCGCTCCCAGTGGCATGTCTTCGGCCTTTGGCCAAAATTAAGCAAATTCTAGAATCTCACGCCAGAAACTGCATGCGCTCCCGCCGCTCCAGCACTATAAACAATTCCCGCCCCTGTCTAGGTTTGATAGAATTGTAGCAGGGTGCAAAGTGCCTGAACCTGAAATACGGCTCAAAATACGCCTGGTACTCCAGAGCGGTTCCGCCGTAAGGTGGCCCCTCTTTCTCAAATTCCTTAGAAAAAAGAACCCCAGCCAGCTTACCGTCAGGTACCAGTAAATCAAACACCTGGCGGGCATACTGCGCACGCCGGCTTCTGGGCAGGGCGCAGAAGAAGGTCTGCTCCAATACCAAATCAAACCGGTGCGGCGTTATGGAAAAGAAATCCTGCCGCAGGAGGTGCTCCCGCGGGAAGTCAGGCACCCGGCGCTGAAAGTTGGCCAAGGGCTCAGCCGCAAAGTCCAGCAGGAAGACCTGCGTGAACCCCTGCTGGTGCAGATACTCGGCTTCGTAACCATTTCCGCCGCCCGCCAGTAAGATACGCTGGTCTTTGCGGGTGAGCTGGTCAATGTACGCCTTGAGCGGTTCAGTGGCGGCCCCCACGTCCCACTGGGTCTGGTTTTGCCGGTACCGGTTTGCCCAGTAGGCCTCATTTAAGTCTTGTTCTGTAGGCATGGCCCCAAGGAAGTATTTTAACCCGTTATTTGCAAAGGATAGATAGAACCGTATTTTTGTAAGAATACGAAATGGCGGAAATCCATTCACCAACCCCAATTACCCAATGGCAACCGAAACACCCGAAAAGGACAGCAACCGCAAACTCTTAGTGGTAGGCCTTATTATTGTACTGCTCAGCATCAATGGTATTCTCATTTACATGCAGCAGCAGAAGACGCAGGAGAGTGAGGAGCAGAAGGAAATTATTAAAGTAAAGAATACCGAACTGGAGAACCAGATCAAAGTCTATGAAGCCCTCAAGGCTGATTTTGAGCGCCAGAGCAACGAACTGAGGTCCCTGGGCCTGGCCAATGACTCCCTGGAAACCCGCATAGCCGCTATTAACTCTGACCTGGCCCAGCTCCGGTCTTTCCGGAACAGCTCGTTCACCATTGCTGACCAGAAACGTTTCCAGCAGCGGGCGCAGAACCTGGAAGTGGCCCTCCGGAAAAAGGACGAGGAGATGGCCAAGCTGCAGGAGGCCAATGAGGAGCTTTTCACCGAGGTGACGGGCCTGAAGACCACCCAGAACAAGCTGTCTGACTCCATCAGCAGAATTTCTTCTACCAACAAGGAACTGGAGGAAAAAGTAGCCCTGGCCTCAAAGCTGGAGGCCCAGCATATTCAGGTGACCATCCTGAATGACAAAGGCAAAGAGAAAGAAGACGATGACGAGGAGTACAAAGCCAAGCGCGTAGACAAGATCAAATTCACGTTCAGGCTTGGCAGAAACGAGGTGGCGCCCAAGGAAAACAAGGAGATCATGATGCGTCTGATTGAGCCAGACGGCTCTGCCCTCTACAACCTGGCCACCGGTTCTGGAACATTTGAGTACGAAGGCAAAGAGATTTTCTACACGAGCAAACGTGACGTGGTCTTTGACAACTCACAGCAGCAGGTCACGTTCCTGTACTCCAAAGGCAGCCCGTACAAGACCGGCAAACATACCGTTGAATTCTACTCAGGCGGCTACCTTATTGGTACGTCCTCTTTCACGCTGAAATAACCGTTTTAGCCCTGTTTTTCAAAAAGAAGCCCGGAAACGCAAAATGTTTCCGGGCTTCTTTTTTGAATACGTATTGCGGGAAGGGGTGAACGGGGTTTAACCGGCAAGCTGTCAATGAAGCTGTCTCTGGTTTTTCCTGGTTGAATGGATAGTGACGAATCATGGCGTGGCACCTGCGCGAGTGTTTGACTGCATTTTGAAGCTACTTTCGCAAAAACAGCCCGGAAACAGCGGCTTCGCTTCCCATAATGCACAAGCCCACGCTGGCGCCATAACCTGAATATAAAACGCTACACTGCTTCAAGGTTAAAATACGCTGTTGTTGATGTCTCCTGTAAATAAATGGCTGGCGGGTAAGAAGAACGTTTCTTACCCGCCAGCCATTTCCTTACAGGCGGACAATACAGGGATTTTGACAGGATTACCTATTCCTGTTTTTAGCCTGTTTTTCACAAAACAGCCCAAAAACAGGAAATATGATTTGAGCACATGCTTACATTTAAGAGCCTGATTAAACTTGTCTTTTGTACTTATAAATGGCAACAAAAAGAACCTGAGCTGGCCATTTTCTCGCGCCGTAGCGCTGCTAGGCCGCTCAAAAATCGCTTCGCCATAACCTTTTGCACCCATTTTTCGCCAGAAGACCAAAATTTAAACAAGCTCTAAAGATTACCCCATGCCTCCACTCACTAATCTACCAAGACCCTCCGGTCTTGGATTACCTTGAAGTTTTCAATGAGTTTGATGGCTTCTGAGATGTCTTCTGAGAAGATGGTGATGAAGGAGTTACGCTCAGCATGCTCCAGCGCGTAGGCAATAGCACTCATCTCCTGCTGAATGATGCGGTACGGTTTCTCAGGGTCTACCTGCATAATGCCGTTGATCACGTGTTTATTGATTTCATCACCGGTTCTGCCCCGCAGGTCCTTGTCTAGGCGTATGATCACCTCATCAAACATCTGGGCCGCCAGTTTCCCCAGCTCTACCATGTCTTCATCCCGCCGGTCCCCTACCCCGGCAATGATCCCAACTTTTTTACGGGCGTCTACATTCTCCAGGAATTCAGCAATGCCTTTCATGCCGGCGGGGTTGTGGGCATAGTCCACCAGCACCTCAAAGGTGGGGAACTTGAAGAGGTTCATGCGGCCCGGGGTCTTGGTGGGGGAAGGAATAAAGGTTCTCAGCGCGGTCTTGATCTCACTGATCTCAAAATGGGACAAATACCCCGCCAGGGTGGCCGCCAGTACGTTTTCAATGTTAAACCTGGCCCTGCCGCCAAACGTCAATGGGATGTCTGCCACGCGGTCAACCCGTATTTTATAGGTGTTCTTGAAGATGGAAATGAAGCCGTTCTCAAAGACGGCGGCAATGCCGCCTTTGGCCACATGCTTGAGAATGCGCGGGTTGTTTTCGTCCATGCTGAAGAAAGCCACCTTTGCCTCTACCTCTTTGGCCATCTCGTACACCAGGTCATCATCTGCGTTTAGAATGGCGTAGCCGTCTTTGCTCACACTCTTGGGAACGACGGCCTTCACCTTGGCCATGTCTTCTAAGGTGTAAATATCGCGCAGCCCCAGATGGTCTTCGGCCACATTGGTTACTATGCCAATGTCACAGTTCTGGAAGCCCAGGCCCGAGCGTAGCATTCCGCCGCGGGCGCACTCCAGCACCGCAAAATTGACCGTTGGGTCCCGCAACACAAACTCTGTGCTCTTTGCCCCGGTGGTATCCCCTTTCTGGAGCATCTTGTCCTGTATGTAGATGCCGTCTGTGGTGGTGAAGCCTACGTGGTAGCCTTTTGATTTCACCAGGTGGGCAATTAAACGGGAGGTGGTGGTTTTCCCGTTGGTTCCAGTCACGGCAATGATGGGAATGCGCGAAGGGCAATCACGGGGAAACAGCATGTCAATGACCGGTTCTGCCACGTTGCGCGGCAGACCATCTGTTGGTGAGATGTGCATTCTGAACCCAGGGGCCGCATTAACCTCTATCACAGCCCCACGGGCCTCTGGCAACGGTATGGCTATGTCTGAGGTAACCACGTCAATGCCGCAGATGTCCAACCCAATGGTGCCGGCAATGCGTTCCGCCATTAAAATGTTGTAGGGGTCTACCAGATCTGTGACGTCAGTGGCGGTGCCTCCGGTAGAAAGGTTGGCCGTGCTCTTCAGCATCAGTTCCTCCCCTTCCGCGAGGATAGTTTTGAGGGTGTAGCCCTTCTTTTCCAGAATGCCTTTGGTGTCTTTGTCAACGGTTATTCTGGTAAGCACTTTTTCATGCCCCACGCCCCGTCTTGGGTCACTGTTTACTTTATTGATCAGTTCCTGTACGGTAGAGACACCGTCTCCTACCACCATGGCGGGCGTGCGTTTGGCGGCGGCCACAAACTTCTTGTTGATGACCAGCATCCGGAAGTCATAGCCTTCAATGAACTGCTCTACAATCACGGCATCAGAGTATTTCTGCGCCATCTTGAAACCGGCAATGGCCTCGGCCCAGGACCTGAGGTTGATACCGGCCCCCTTGCCGTGGTTGCCGTCTAAGGGTTTGGTCACAATTGGGTAACCCAGGTACTCTACCGCCTCCTTCAGTTCATCTACAGAATACACTATCTCCCCTTTGGGCACCGGTACCCCGGCTTCCCGCAGCATGTCTTTGGTGGCGCTCTTGTCACCGGCAATCTCAGTGGCGAAGGCGGCGGTACGGCAGGTCATGGTGGCCTGAATGCGCTTCTGGTGCACCCCATACCCCAACTGGATGAGGGAATGCTTGTTGAGCCTGATGTAAGGAATACCGCGGGCTACGGCCTCTGAGACAATTGAATAGGTACTGGGGCCAATGTGCTCATCTTCCCGTATCTCATGCAGTTCCAGTACATCTGGTTGAATGTCATACTGCTCCCCTTTTGCCAGTGCCGTCACCACGCGTATGGCCGCCTCTGCGGCATATTCACCGGCTTTTTCTTCCTGGTAAGAGAACACCACGTACTCAAACCCCGGCTGCGGGGCCGGATAAGACCGCCCAAACCCGCACTCCATCCCCCCTAAGGTCTGCAGTTCCAGCGCCACGTGCTCTACCACATTGCTTAACGGCACGCCCTCTTCCCGTACCCGCTTTAAGTAGCCGCCCTCCTGCCCCTCCGTACTGCGGTGCTCTACCATACCGGGGAACATTTCTTCCAGCCGCTGCGCAAAATCTGGGATCTGGGCGGTAGAAACACCAGCATAGTCTCCCATGTCCAGCTTGAGCACAATAATCTTCGGGTGTTTAACTGACCAAAAGTTTGGTCCGCGCATGATGCGCAATTCAGCGATTTTCATAAATCTTGAAACTCAAAAGATAGAATTCAGTGAGAGTTGTGTTAAAAAATTTCCATGGTATACGTGTCTCCTTTGCCTAGCAAATTGACTTTAAGGTCTCTGATGGTGACTGGAACGCCTTCCTCCACCTTGTATATGTTGGTTGCTGTGCTGCTGCGGCCGTCTACAATCACCACCAAACCGCTTCCTATCACCTCTATTTCCCGCCCCTTCTTTACCACAATGCCGGTGTCTTCTTCCAGGCCAATGCCTATAAACGTGGGGTTGGTGGCAATCATTTGGGCCATTCTCACCATGCGCCCCCGGGCAATGAAGTGCGTGTCAATGGCGGCGTCATTGATCAGCTCCAGGCCGGCCGTTATGCTCACAGAGCCTTTGATGAAACCGCCGCCGCTCATGCCCTGGTAAATCATCTGGGTAGACATAGCGGCCGCACCGGCACTGGTGCCTGCTACTACCAGCTTCTCTTTGAAATAGCGCTCTTTGATCAGGCGCATGATCTCTGTACCGCCAAAGATGGCCGTGAGCCGAAGCTGGTCGCCCCCGGTGAACATGACGCCCGCCGCTTTCCTGATCATATCCAGGTGCTCCTCCTTGCAGGAGTCTTCGCGGGAGCGTATGTCCAGCACCTGTACGTTGTTTACTTTTAGATTATTAAAGACCTTCACGTAATCCTGCCCCACCTCTTCTGGTAGGGAGGAGGCCGTAGGAATGACTACGATCAAGGGATTCTTGCCTTCCAGCTCTTGCACAAACCGTTCAAGAATCTCATTTCTCACAAAATTCAGGTTCTCCTTACTGGTTGAACCAGTTTCCGGTTCTTCTCCTTTATTCTCACGTCCGCCAATGGCGATCAAGGTGCCGTTGGGAATCCTGTACTCAAATGACGGAAGCGGTTTTTCTTCCTGGCCGGTGTTTTTCTCACTCATGCAGTGTCAGCGTTCTAATGGGGGTACTTAGTTGCTTTTGCCTGTAAAGCTCTGACAACCAATTAAGTTTAAGAATTTATCAATTCAATACAGGCAGATGCTTCAAAAAGCATCACATTGCTAATAGATGTTCGGCTTACGTAGATTTTTGGCAAAAGATTTGGCGAAAATACAGATATGATAGTTGCCGCAAACCCTTCCTGCGGAAACTACTTAACCCACAGCTGACAGGTAGGTAACGAACCCTGCCTTACGGGAAAACATGGGGAGAGGAAGGCAATACCGGCGGCTAAAATCATCTGGAAAGGTGCCAGGGAAAGGAACCCTCAAAAAAGCGTAAACCCCATAGCCTGCATAGATCAACAGCCAGCTGCGTACCGGGCAAGGAGACTCTTAAAGCTTGTATTAATTTGTTTTTTAAGCTGCAAACGGGTATCGAAAGAACCTGTCTTCACCTTTTTATCGCACCATAACGCTACTATGCTGCTCAATAAACGATTTGCCAGAACCCTTCGCTCCCCGTTTTCGCTTGCAAAATCAAAATGTAAACAAGCTCTTAGCAACAAGCGGAGAAGGGCGCTTGAGAGATTTATTTCCTGTTTGAGAACCTGTAAAAACGAAAACCCCGCTTCAGGTAATACCTGAGCGGGGTTTCTGTCCTTAGTTGAGGTAACGAGCGGATTCGAACCGCTGTACGAGCTTTTGCAGAGCTCTGCCTAGCCACTCGGCCACGTTACCGTGATTGGGAGTGCAAATATAGCCACTTTCTATTACTGCGCCAATTTTATGGCATTTTTTTAACGGTTTCCCCGGGCGCAGAAGGCTTCTGGCTCCTTAAATCACATGGAATCAAAGAGATAAGAAGCTAATTTTTTTTGGCTATACCTGGCTAAGTGCTTTGCTAAAGGAGGAAACCGTCTTTCTCTAATGCTGCCTTCTTACCATCAGCCTGTACAGAAGAGGCTTCCCTCCTTCCCAATCTGCCTTTCTGAGTTCAATTTTAGAAACTGCTGGAATTGCAACGGGCTAAATGAAAGCTGGAGGCTGCAGGGGGGCAAAAAAAAGAGCCCCGTGTTTTGGGGCTCTTTTCAGGAAAACAGGTCAAAAACCCGTTCAGAACTTATTCAGCAGACTCAGCGCTGTCAGCGTCACCAGATTTCTCAGCACGTGCTTTGGCAGCAGCGGCTAATTTTTTCTCACCGGCTTCTTTTTCGCTTTCCATCATTTGGTCTTTCAAAGCAGAAAGGGCATCCAGGTCACCTAAGGTTGAACGCACTTCGTCTTTCTTAGGAGCAGCAGGGGCAGCAGCTTTGGCGGCACCGGCAGGAGCGTCTTTCTTAGCAAACTTGGCTTTCTTAGCATCTTCTGGCTGAGCCGTGTGGCTGGCAGTGTGCGACAAGATGATCTTACGATCTTCTTTAGAGAACTCAGTTACTTTGAAATCTAACTGCTCACCAGCTTCAACGGCAGTACCGTCTTCTTTTGACAAGCCTTTAGGGAATGCGAAACCTTCAATACCGTAAGGCAGCTCCAGGGTAGCACCACGGTCAGATTTCTCTAACACCGTTGCTTTGTGGGTTGAGCCAATGGTGAATACGGTAGCAAACGTATCCCATGGGTTTTCTTCCAGTTGCTTGTGGCCTAACGCCAGACGACGGGCAGAAGCATCCAGCTCCAGAACCACTACGTCTAAGTTATCACCAACTTTCACAAACTCAGATGGGTGTTTGATTTTCTTAGTCCAGGACAAGTCAGATACGTGTACCAGACCGTCTACGCCTTCTTCCAGTTCAATGAACAGACCAAAGTTGGTCAGGTTTCTAACCACACCTGTGTGCTTAGTACCCACGGCATATTTGGTCAATACATCTTGCTTGGTCCAAGGATCTTCAGACAGTTGCTTAATGCCCAGAGACATTTTGCGCTCATCTCTGTCAAGGGTCAACACCACAGCCTCAATCTCATCACCTTGTTTGATGAAGTCTTGTGGGTTGCGCAGGTGCTGAGACCATGACATTTCTGATACGTGGATCAAGCCTTCTACGCCTGGCATCAGTTCTAAGAACGCACCGTAATCTGCTACGTTCACAATTCTGCCGCGTACGCGTGAGCCAACCTCTACTTCGGCAGGGAGGGCATCCCATGGGTGAGCAGTCAGCTGCTTCATGCCCAAAGAAATACGCTTCTTGTCGTCGTCGAAGTCCAGAACTACCACGTTTACTTTCTGGTCCAGCTCCAACACCTCTTGCGGGTGGTTGATGCGGCCCCATGAAATATCAGTGATGTGCAACAGACCGTCTACGCCACCAAGGTCAATGAACACCCCAAAGTTGGTCATGTTCTTGATCACACCTTCCAACACCTGACCTTTTTCAAGGTTGTTCAGGATAGCGGCACGCTGCTGCTCCAGATCTTTCTCAATCAGGACTTTGTGCGAAACTACTACGTTGTCAAAAGCGGCGTTGATTTTCACCACTTTCACTTCCATTTTCTTACCCACGTACACATCAAAGTCGCGGATAGGTTTCACATCAATCTGAGAACCTGGCAAGAAGGCCTCTACGCCGTAAAGGTCAGTGATCAGACCACCTTTGGTTCTGCGTTTCACCACACCTTCCAGAACCAGGTCGTTCTCAAGGGCGCCGTAGATTTTCTCCCAAGCTTTTACAATTTTGGCTTTCTTGCGAGACAGGATCAGCTGACCGTTAGGGTCTTCCTGGTCTTCAATGAAAACCTCAACGGTGTCACCCACCTTCAGCTCCGGCATGTCACGGAATTCTGAAACAGGTACCAACCCGTCTGACTTAAAGCCGATGTTCAGGATCACATCACGGTCAGTGATACCCACCACCGTACCGGTGATTACTTCCTCTTCCTGAACGGTGTTCAGGGTGTCGGCGTACATTTGTTCCATTTCAGCTCTCTGCGCCGCAGAGTAACCTCCACCGAAACCCTGAGACTCGTACTGGCCCCAGTCAAAATCTTCTACATTTGCCATATTTCTATGCTGGTTCACTAAAATAACGCGTAGTCACAGAACCACTTAACCCCGCGTAGCTTATGTTACATACCCATGGCCTCACCTGAGAACACGGGGCATCCGCCTTGAATGCGGCGCGAAGGTACGAATTTTTTGGGAATCAATACGGTTAAACCGGTCAAATAATATCTAACTCCTTGACTGGCAAGCCTTCCTGTCCCTGAAAAGGAAACGTGCGTTTTAGGCTGTTTTCAGAAAAACAGCCCTAAAACGCACGTGGCAACCTCTGGCTACAGTAGCCGGAATTACATTTTCCGGCGCTTCACGTCCTGGATCAGTTTTAGCGCCTCAGCCTCGTTCTTTTTAGTGAAAGTGATCAGCACCACGCCATACTCTCCTTTATCGCCAAACGCTTCCATGGCCTGTTCGGGTTTCAGGGCCTCAGCGGCGGCAATCCAGGCCTGGTCAATCTGGTCCAGGGCCAGCTGCTCCAATTCAATGGTACGGTCTTCCAGTTTCACAAAGTAAGTGGCGTCTGGGTGCACAGACAGGGAGGTCTTGCCTAGCTTCACCTTGATTGGTTTGGCATTGGCATCTTGGGCAGCAGCCTCATAGGAGCACACCGCTCCCAACAGGAGAAAAACAAGTAGCAATCTTTTCATTTTACAAAAGGGTTTAGATAGAATATAGAGCACGGCCACACCACAGCACGTTTACAGCCTGTTTTCAAAAAAAAGAAGCCAGAAACACAAAGCTATGGGTATCAATTCTTTCCGGCTGAACAGCCGGGAGCGCCTGAAGGGGGAGTTGGCGCTCTGTTTACAGGGCAAAGTTATGCTTTTCGCTGTTTCTCAGCAAGAAACTGATAAGATTCTCAATAACTGCCGTAGCGCAGGGGCAGGCGGTTCCAGCACCTTCCCTGCTCCGGAAAATGACAAACTTTTCTCTTACCTGCCTGCTCAAGCTTTTGGGATCTGCCCAGGACGGGGTTCCCTCTGTTTTTGGCCTGTTTTTCATGAAAACAGCAAAAACAGAACAGAGGTGACAAGCCTTCTATGTAAGAGATGGCTTTAAGCTGAACGTTAGGTTACGCCTTTTTGCATAGGCAAATCACCTTACCCCTTATGGATTGGAAGGGCTAAGTTGGTAGGAGCCTGGTGAGATGGCAGGGGCTAGCTCTCAGACAGAAAGGAGTGGCTGTACGTAACGAGAGGCTGTACAGCTGTGACTTTATGCCCACCACCAGAGGTTAAGGCTAACCTTTTTTCACCATCTGGAGAACCTGCTGCTCCCTTTCTGGTCTGATCTTGATGAGCACCACCCCTTCCCGGCCTTTCTCCCCAAATCTCTCTACGGCAGAACTGTTTTTGATGACTTCAATGGCTTCAATCCATTCAGGAACAATCTGCTCAATGCTCGTTAGGGAAACTGGTACATTGCCCGCATCGGTTTTAATCAGGAAGAGGGCCTTTACGGGTTCGCTGACCCCTTGCGAACTGGTGATTCTCAAATCCCTGAGCGTACCCTTGCCTGGGAAATCCTGCGCCTGAAGCGCTACAGGGGCAACAAAGGCTGCCAACACAACTACAAAAAATGCTTTTCTCAACATATGAAACGGTTAATAATTGTATATCATCTATTCAATGTACTACTCCTATGCCCGCACCCGCTCCCCCAGATACGGCATCCAGGCGTGGTCAACATCCTGTATGCTTTCGCGCAGGAACGAGACCAAAGACGGTTTGAAGGGTTTTCTGGCCAGTTTCATCTGCACTTCCTCTGGGGTACGGTCGCCTTTCTTGGAGTTACAGCGGGAGCAGGCGGTAATAAGGTTGTGCCAGGTGCTCTGCCCGCCGCGGGAGCGCGGAAGCAAATGGTCCAGGGTAAGGTTTCTGGAAGCGCCGCAGTACTGGCAGCGGTAGCCGTCACGGCGCATGATGTTCTGGCGGGTGAGCGCAATGCCTTTGTAGGGAACCCGCACGTAACGCTGCAACCTGATCACCAGCGGCCGCGGGTAGGTGTGGCTCACCGTGCGAAGGCCGTTCAGAAGGTCCTGCGCCACCAACTCGGCCTTCTGCAGGTACAGCAGCACAAACGCCTTGTGCAGGCTGCAGGTGGCAATGGCGGTGAAATCCTGGTTCAGTAAGAGTACCTTTTCGTTCATAACGCGTCCGGCTCAGTGATTGCTCCTGTAAGATACGTAAAATCTTCATCAGATGCCATACCTCCCTGAGAATCAGCCGCCGAAGGTTACTCCAGAATTCGTTTGATGATGCGCAGCTTGTGGGAATAGCGTTTGGCATCCCGGTTGTAGATGCCGTAGTGGTCCAGCTGGTCTATGCGCACCTCGCCGGAGGCGTGAATGATTTTCTGGTCTTCCAGCACCAGGCCCACGTGAATGATGCGGCCTTCGTCATTGTCAAAAAAGGCGACGTCACCGGGTCTGGACTGCGCCACAAAGTGCACCTCCTGCCCGTGCACCACCTGCTGGTAGGCGTCCCGCCGAAGCTGGTAGCCGCACAGCCCGTACACCTGCTGCACAAAGCCGGAGCAGTCTATCCCGAAGATGGATTTCCCGCCCCACAGGTAGGGCGCTTCTTAAACTGAAGGGCTATCTTCTGCAGAAAATTTTCGCGGTAAGGAAGGTTGGGGTTGGTGGCGCGGCCGTTGTAAAGCATTTTCTCGTCTCCTACCCTAATGGTCATGCCGTCAAAGAAAGGGAGTACGCTGCCCAGGCCAATAGGGGTTACCCCGTCTGTGCCGCTCACGGTCTGCACCACATCCATGGAGCGGGCGTGTTTCTCATTTTTCCACTCCTGAAAGTAGGTGTCTGTTACGGGGAAATGCTGCTTGAAGTCAATCCACCCCTCATAGTCATCTGCCGCATTCTGAATCTGGAGCCACTTCTCCTGGGTCTGCAGCACCTGATAGCACTCGCCAAACACCAACTGCGAGATCATTTCGCTTTTATCAGATGGCTCCCGGCGCACCGGCACCAGACTCAGTTTACAAATCCCGAAGTTCAAGGTAAGGCGTGATTGAGTGAATGTGAGAATTGGTGAACAAAATAAAGGAGCAATTTCTCACTTTTCCGGCGGAATTTCTAGCGCTGTTCCTGTTTTCGGGCTGTTTCTGAAAAACGCGAAAACAGGAAATTAAGTAATTTGTTTATTTGAACCAGATTCGCCCGTTGAGGGGAGCCAGTGGGGTGTTTACACAGGAGAGCAGGCGTTGCTGAAAATCACTAGATTAATTCTATTCCTTCTTTACTACAATGAAGTGAGGGCAATGCGAAGATCAGCTGGTGTCAACACCCCTCTTCGCTCCCCTCAAGGGGAGAATCAATAAAGGCACCTGCTTTTCTAGTTCGCCCCCTGTTCCCTAAGATCCTTTCAGGATGACAAAAGGTGGAGTCTGCAGTTGATCAGGTATTAAAAGACATTTAGGTAAATAGCCAGGAAGAAGTCGACCCAGAAGAGAAGCCTAAGCAGAGGCAGATCAAGAAAAAACTTTACAGCTCCGTAAATGAAGAAGAACTGAGGCAAGCTGTATAATTATGGGAGCACCACAAGCAGTGAACCATTGCTCTATTCCAATTCTTAATTCCTAATTCTTAATTCTTAGTACCGTTCCCTGGCCATTTCGCGCTTGATGTCGCGTTCTTTGATGTCTTCGCGTTTGTCAAAGAGTTTCTTCCCCTTGGCCAGCGCTATCTCTACCTTGGCGAAGCCGCGGTCATTAATGAAGAGCCGCGTGGGGATCATGGTGACGCCCTGCTCCTGGGCGCCCTCTTTGAGCTTCTTCAGCTCCCGTTTGTTCAGGAGCAGCTTGCGGTCACGGGTGGGCTCATGGTTGTAGTGGGTGCCCTCTGTGTATTTGGCAATGGTGATCTGGTGCAGGAACAGCTCGTTCCCGTGAAAGGTACAGTAGCCATCGGTGAGGTTCACATTGCCCTCCCTAATGGATTTGATCTCCGTGCCGCGCAACACCATGCCGGCAATGTACTTGTCCAGGAACTGGTATTCATAAGAGGCCCGTCGGTTTGAAATGTTCACCGTTTTCTGGAGCCTGTCTTTGTCTTTCTGTTTCGCCATTTATGCGTTTCTATTCTTCAAAAGTCGTTCTATCTTCTCTTTTTTCAAAATCTTCTGCCCGGTTTGCCCGGTGGCCACCAGCCGCTCCCCCACCCGTACGGTCACCGCACACGTGAGGGTATTGCCGGTCAGCTCCTGAAAGACCGCCTCCAGCCGGAGCGTCTCCCCTTCAAACGCGGGGCCGTGGTGGTTAATGTGCAGCATGGTGCCAATGCCTTCCTCATCCGGGTCTTTCATCTCCAGCACAAACAGCCGCGCCGCCCACTCCATGGCCTGCGCCAGCGCGAAGGTGGAGCAAACGGGGTGCACCAGCCCACTTTCAAAACGGGCGAAGTCCTGAGCGGTTACAGTTTTCTGGTACTGCCGGGTGTCTCCAATCTGGAACGGGTTCTGCATGGGAAAAACATTTTTGATTACAGGAACGGAAGGCAAGGAATTGCGGGATGGGGCGAATTTACTAATATTGGCTCCCATCTTCTTCACCCCTGACCTGCTGAACCCAACATGAAGTACTTTCTTTCTTTCCTCCTCTGCTCCCTTATGCTCTCCACCGCAGCTTCGGCGCAAGCCAAAACAGACAAATTCTTAGCCCAGCTTCTGCAAAAGCACCCAGCCAAGTTCAAAACGCTGCTGGCGAACCCGGGGAAATTTAAAATCCAGATTCTCTATACGCAGATTGACCGCGACAGGAACAATACGCCTTCTTTCAAGACGTACCGGTACCAGGTAGACCCTAACAATTATTTTAACCCCGCCAGTACGGTGAAGTTTCCCGCCGCGCTCATGGCGCTGGAGAAAATCAACACCCTGAAGATTGACGGCCTCACCAAAGAAACCGTCATGCTCACAGATAGCGCCTACCAAGGCCAGACCAAGGTGCTGCAAGACAAAACATCTGCCAACGGTTTCCCCAGCATTGCCCATTACATTAAGAAGATTCTGGTGACCAGTGACAATGACGCCTACAACCGCCTGTATGAGTTCATGGGCCAGGAGCCTCTGAACGAGGGTCTGAAAGCCAAAGGGTACGCCAGTGTGCGGCTGCCCATCAGGCTGTCGCGCTTTCTGCCCATTGAGCTGGACCAGTACACCAACCCGGTGCGCTTCCTGAAAGACGGGCAGGTGCTCTACCAGCAGGGGCTGATCAAAAGCGGGAAAGACTACAAAAACCCTACCCCTATTCTCATGGGCAAAGGCAACGTGACCAATGAAGACAAGCTGGTGATGGAGCCGCGGGACTTTGCCTACTCTAACACATTTGCGCTGGAAGACCAGCACCAGATGCTGCGGGCGGTGCTGTTCCCAGCCTCTGTACCGGTGCAAAACCGCTTCAACCTGACCCCAGAAGATTACCGGTTCCTGTACCAGTACCTGTCACAGCTGCCCAGGGAAACCGCTTACCCTGCATATGCGGAAAAACAGTACCCGGATGCCTTTGTAAAATACCTGCTGTTTGGCGGCCCCACCCGCACCGAGCGGATACCGGAGCACATCAGGATCTTCAACAAGATTGGCCAGTCGTTCGGGTTCCTGACCGACAACGCGTATGTGGTGGATTTTGAGAACAAGGTGGAGTTCCTGCTCACCGCCACCGTGCACGTGAACGAAGATGAGATCTACAATGACGGCAAGTATGAGTATGACACCATCGGGTTTCCGTTTCTGCGGGATCTGGGGCAGGTGGTGTATGAGCACGAGCTGCACCGCAAGCGCAAGCACCAGCCGGACCTGAGCCAATTCAAGCTCACCTATGACAAACCCCGCCCACCCAAGAGCTAACAGAAAGGCCGCCACTGCTGAGCAGTGGCGGCCTTTCTGTTGGAAGAGGAATTAACGGCTTCCGGTAGAGCTTCCGTCTGTGTTGCCACCGTCTTCCACGCTGATGTTGCCTTTACGGCCGCCCCCGGTAGGTGTCATGCCTGGTTCCTGGTTGCCGTGGCCAGGATTATCATTCACATCATCTGGCAACGGCAGTTTGCCTACGGCTTGCGGTATACGGCCGGGTTCTGCCTGGTTGCTTACGGTATTCTGGTTGTTGTTCAGGTTCTTATTTTTCTCTTCAGCCATCGCTCTATAGGTTAAGGTGAAAACTCTTTTCCTAAAGGATACGGGAAAGAACCAGGAACGGATACTTTCCAGGAAGCAAACGGCAGAAAGTGAAAATCCCGTTTTCGGGCTGTTTTTGGAAAAACAGCCCGAAAACAGAAACCGCAGGAAGAGAACATCTTCACCTACAGAAGTGGTTGCAAACTACTTGATCTACTTCTGTGACAGCGCCTTCAGATCCTGTATAAACTGCTCCACGTGCTCCTGCGGGGTGGCCCAGGAAGTGATGACCCGCACCGCGGAAAAACCTTCATGCGCTTTCCGCCAGACAAAGAACCCGTACTTCTTGCTTAGCTCGGCAATGATGGAATTTGGCAGGATGGGGAACAGCTGGTTCGTTTCAGGCTGGGTCAGGAAGGCGTAACCCAGCGCCTGCAGATTCTGGGCAATCAGATCAGCTAGGGTATTGGCGTGGTTGGCCAGCTCAAACATCAGGTTCTGGCGCAGGAGCTCGGCAAACTGAATCCCCAACAGTCTTCCCTTCGCCAGCATGGCGCCTCGTTGTTTGATGTAGTATTTAAAGTCTTTGCGCAGGCTTTCATTGGCCACCACAATGGCCTCGCCTATCAAGCCGCCGCACTTGGTGGCGCCCAGATAGAAGATGTCAGTCAGCGCGGCAATATCAGCCATAGTCAGGTCATTGCTCTTCGCCGACAAGGCCATGGCCAGCCGTGCGCCGTCCAGGAACAGCAGCAGGTTGTTCTGCCGGCAAAACCGCGACAGTTCCTCCAGTTCCTGCTTCTTGTAAATAGTGCCAATCTCAGTGGAGTTGGAGATGTAGACCACCCGCGGCTTCACCGTGTGGAACTCCGGGAACTTGTTCAGCAGCGGCTGTATATCTGCCGGTCTCAACTTTCCATCTGCGGTGGGCACCGTTTCTATCTTATGGCCGGTGGCCTCAATGGCGCCCGCCTCATGGTTGTTGATATGCCCGCTTTCGGCACAGATCACTGACTCAAAGGTTTTCAGCACCGCCCCCAGCACAATAAGGTTGGCCAGCGTACCGCCCGCCACCAGGTGCACCTCTACCTCTGGGTTCTGGCAAAGCTGCCGGATGGCCTCCACTGCTTCTTTAGTGAACTCATCGTTCCCGTAGCCGGGCTGCTGGGTCAGGTTGGTGGCCGCCAGTTTATCTAATATAGACGGATGACAGCCTTCGCTGTAGTCATTCGTGAAGTTGTAAAGCATGGGTGATTGGTTTGGAAATTCTTGGCCAAAGATACGGCTGCCTCTGCAAATAAAGGTTTGTTCCGGTTAGTGAGAATTAAAAAGATGCGCCTCCCCTATGCCTGTAATTTTCAGTTGCCCCGCAATCTCCCCTTTCTTTTCCAGCTGCTGCAGCCACTGAACCGGCTCACTGATGGGCTCATCAGAAAGGTCGAAGGTGCCGTAGTGCATCGGGATCAGCGTTTTTCCGCCCAAGTCATTGAATGCCTGCACCGCCTCTGCCGGATTGGTGTGGCTGGGCTTCATGATAAACGCCGGGCTGTACGCGCCCACCCCTAACAGGCAGGTGTCAATGCTGGGGAACAGTTGGGCTATTTCTTTAAAGTGTTGGTCATAGCCAGAATCTGCGCCAAAATACAGCGTCTGCTCCGGTGTCTGCAGCAGAAAGCTCCCCCACAGAATCTTATTATTGTCTGCTAAACCGCGTTTGTACCAGTGGAACGACGGCAGAAAGTACACGTTGGGCTGCGGCTGCGGCAGCACGTATTCCTGGTACCAACCGGCTTCCATGATTTCTGTTTCGGGCAGCCACGGCTCAATCAGCGTCTTCATTTTCAGGGAAGTCAGCACCGCGAATTGCTGCAGCTGGCGCAGGGTCTGCAGGCTTTTCTTGTCGCAATGGTCCATGTGCCCGTGCGACAGCAGCACGTAGTCAATCTTGGGCAGCTGCTCCGGCGGCACCGGCAGCGGCACCTTCCGTTTGAGGTAGGAAACCCCGTAAAAAACCGGATCTGTGAGAAAGGTGGTACCGCCCAGGCGGATGAAGAACGTAGCATGGCCTAGCCACACCAGCCCGTCTTCTTTGCCTTGCAGAAACGCGGCAGGGTCTGTCACCGGCGGAAGCCATGTATCTTTTTTCTTCTCTTCCCGCTGCGGATTTTTACTCAGCATCCATTTCAAGGCCACCAGCATAGATTGGTTTCCTTCCTTGAACTCGCCCAGAAAGCGGCCGTTGCGCAGGCGGTTGCCTTCCCAGTCAGCCCGAATGACCGGAAAGTCAGGGTTCTTCAAATATTCTTCAGCCATAGGTCTATTCAACGCTAAGTTTCCAAAGGTAGTTGGTCCTTTGTATTTAGTGTGTGTAGCTACATTAAAAGTACTGGTAAACGGCTAAGCCCCAAAACAGAAAAAGCCCGACAGGGTTGCGACTGGGCTTTTTCTTGTTTTCTGTTTTTCGGCCTGTTTCCGGAAAAACAGCGAAAACAGACTTAATGGAAGAACAGGTACGCCAGGAAAATGGCGGCGATCACCCCGGCCAGATCGGCCAGGAGGCCGCAGGTGAGGGCGTAGCGGGTTTTACGAACGCCTACAGACCCAAAATACACCGCCAAGACATAGAAGGTGGTTTCGGTGGAGCCTTGAATGGTGGCCGCCAAGCGACCCACAAAAGAATCTACGCCGTAGGTGTTCATGGCCTCCACCATCAGCCCGCGGGCACCGCTTCCGCTCAGCGGCTTCATGAAGGCCACCGGCAGGGCCGGCACAAAATCAGTGTTGAGCCCCATCAGGCCAATCAGATACCCAAGACCATTCACCAGCATGTCCAGCGCGCCAGAAACCCTGAACACGCCAATAGCCACCAGAATGGCAACCAGATACGGAATGATGGAAATTGCCACTGAAAACCCTTCTTTGGCGCCTTCTATGAACGCTTCGTACACGTTCACCTTGCGTACCAGCGACAGCGCAATGAATGAGACAATGATGCTGAACAGAATCACATTGCTGGCCACCTGTGAGATCACACTGATCTGCTCCTGCGGAATACTGTTGAAGTAGTAGATAATGCCGGCAATCAAGAGCAGCATAGTCCCCAGATACGCCATGATCACGCGGTTGAACAGGTTGATGCGCTGGTACAGTGCCACCGCAATCAAGCCGGTGATGGTGGAGAAGAAGGTGGCGAGTAAGATGGGAATGAAAATATCAGACGGATCTGCGGCCTTGAGTTGCGCCCTGAACACCATAATGCTGATAGGGATGATGGTCAACCCCGAGGTGTTGAGCACCAGGAACATGATCTGCGCGTTGCTGGCAGTTTCTTTCTCCGGGTTAAGCTCCTGCATCTCCTTCATGGCCTTCAGCCCCAACGGCGTGGCCGCATTGTCCAGCCCCAGCATGTTGGCCGAAAAGTTCATCAGGATAGACCCGAATACGGGGTGGTTCTTGGGCAGCTCCGGGAACAGACGGTTGAAGAAAGGCCCCACCAGTTTGGCGAAAATAGCAATGATGCCGCCGCGCTCCCCTACTTTCATCAGCCCCAGCCACAGGGTCATAACGCCGGTAAGCCCCAGGGAGATCTCAAAACCGGTCTTGGCGTTGTCAAAGGTGCTGGTCACCATCTTCTGGAAGATCTCCACGTCCTGGAAGAAGATGAGCTTGAACAGCGCAATGCAGAAGGCGATGATGAAAAACGCCGCCCACAGATAATTTAAAACCATGAATAAAGGGTTTGTGTAGTTTGGTTGAAGCTGGGAAGATACAAATCTGCGTCAGAAAAACCGCTAGGCGGAGAGGCTGAGGGTAGATTTTTTCTGCCAGCTATTTTGACCTTAAGGACTGTAGATTTCCCATTACTCCAAAGGTAGCTGTGAATTCCAAAATCGAAGGGGCGAATAGCATACGTCCCTACCCTCTGTCATGTGTAAATTGTGAAAATTTCTGTTTTCGGCTTGTTTTTTGAAAAACAAGCCGAAAACAGAAAAACCCGTGAGGTTTTAGAAACCTCACGGGTCTGGTAATAAAATCCATGGCAGGTACTACCGGGTTACGCCAACTCCTTGAGCCGCTCCACGCCCAATCCGGCTTTCCCGTTTGGGCGCATGAGGCCATTCTCAAGGAGAAAGCCGCCGCTCACCACATCTTTGGCTAAGTCCAGACTTCCGTCTAAGTCAATGTATTTGGTGTTGGAAAAAGAGAAGGCGGCGTGTAGGGCGGCGGTGATGCTGACAATGCTCTCGTCGTTACAGCCCCACATCAGGTCAATGCCCGCCAGCTGGGCCACCGTTCCTATCTTAGAAGCGGCATGTACCCCGCCGCATTTCATCAGTTTGATATTGAATATACCGCAGGCTCTGGGCGGAGAGGCCAGTTTAAAAGCATCTGCCGGGGAAAGCAATGACTCATCTGCCGCCACCAAATCTTTTATAGACGCTGGTAGCCCTCTGAGTTCATCTATGATATTGGCTTGAAGCGGCTGCTCAATCAGTTCCAGATCCAGCTTGGCCGAACGGGCACAGAACTCCTCCAACTCAGCCGCCGAATAGCCTTGGTTGGCGTCAATCCTGATGTAGATGCGGTTGCCGTAGACTTCGCGCAGCTTCACCAGCCGCTCCACGTCCTCCTCCACCGATTGCCCGGTTTTCACTTTCAGGTGCGTGAAGCCGCGGCCCACGTATTCCTCGGCCTCCTCCAGCGTCTCGGCCACGTTCTTGATGCCAATGGTGATGGAGGTTGGCAAAGCGGTGAGTTTCTGCCCCAGATGCGTGACCAGCGGCACCTCCAAATACTTGCAGAAAAGGTCATGCAACGCAATATCTACCGCCGCGCGCGCGGCGGGATTATGAGGGAGGCGCTCGGTGAGCTCCTCGCAGAGCTGTTTCACTTCCCGCAGGTCCCGGCCCACAAGCCAGTCCAGGTTCTCTGGTTGCACCGCCTGCCACGTTGTGGCAAACGCCTCACCGGTCACTTCCTTGCTGGGGTTTCCTGCGCCAATGCCGGTGAGGCCATTTTCGGCCACCAGCTCCACCAGCACGTTCTCTACCGCGCTCACGGTCTTGAAGGCGATGGTGTAGGGCCGGGTCAGTTCCAGGTCGGCTTTCCAGACGTTGATTTCCTTAATTTTCATACCGCCGCCTGCTCCTGCTCCAACACTTCCTTCACCAGCTCAATGATCTGGCCTACGCCGTCTTCCAACGGAAGAATCACCGGCAGCCCCAGCTCCTCCTGGTACTGCTGCTGGTACTCCTTCGCCTGTTCCAGAGACAAACCGGCTGTGTTCAGGGTTACGGCCAGCACCTTGGCCCCGTACAGCTCTATCAGTTGAATCTCGGTGGAGATGGGCGGAATCTTGATTCCCAGTTCCTCATTATCATCAAAGTACACCCGCGCGGGCGCGTGCTGCAGCACCACGTATTTCACCTGGCCAGACACCAGATACTCTGAGCCGCACGGACCGCTGGGGTTTCTAAGCGCCGCCTGCCCTTCCACGAAGAACACGTCGGGCTGGTGTTCGGCATACGATTCCAGAATGGCGTGCTCCAGTTCGCCAGACACAAAGTCATTGTAGGTGGAATCCAGAATGAAGCCCTTGCCGCGCCCCTGCATCCAGCCGGTCTGGCCGGTGAAAATCATCTGCGCCTTCAGGCCGGCAGCCTCTGCCGCCTGGGTGAGCAGGCGGGTGGTGGTACGCTTGCCCATGCGCACATCTGTGCCCAGCACTGCTACGCGTGGCGCCGGAATATCTTTGATCTTACCGGTCCAGAAATGCAGCTCGCTTTTGGGTTTGGGTTTGCGCACGTCAATGATCTGCACACCGTGCTCCTGCGCCAGCGCCGCCAGCTCGGGCATGTCACTGATGTACTCGTGCAGGCCGCTCACAATGTTGATTCCCTGCTGAATGGCTTCTGCAATAGTGGCCTTCATGGTGGCCGGGAGTTTTCCGCCCTTCGGGGCGATGCCTACCAGACAGTACTGGGCCGTTTCCGGGCTGTTTTTCAGAAAAGAGGCCAAATCTGGATACACCGGAATGTTTCGGGTATTGCCGTCTACCACTTCGCCCGCATCTTTGCCCACCGACACGTGGTCAATCACGCCCACAATACGGTAGCGCTCGGTGCCCCTGATCAGGCCATGGGCAGTTTTGGCGGGGTACTGGTGCAGTAGCCCATCGGTGAGAATAATGGCATTTCCGTCCATTGTCAATAAGGTTTGTTGTTAGTGAGAGAAAGAATTAGCTGCGCGTTTCTGGGCTGTTTTCAGAAAAACAGCCCAGAAACGCATCATATATTAGAGAATCAGTCCGTGGAAGAGTTGCGGTTTTTCGCCCTGCAGGTCATAGACAAAGCCGTTGACTATTCCATAGCGCACCTGCCCCTCTTTGTCTTTCACCACAAAATTGGCTCCCCTGAACAAAGCCAGCCCGTGGTTGACCCTGCCGGTGGTGGTTAAGATGTTCAACGGAAGGTCTTCCGGGTCTGCCTGCGTAGGCAGATTCTGCATGCGCACCGTGGTATAGCCGTCTGCCAGCAATTGTTTGGCCCGGGCCGGGGTTAGCTCGTTTATAGTGGCAAAGGGTTTGTCATAGACTTTGCCCGGCACCAAGGTCATGCCCTGGCCGTCAATCTCCTCATACCCGTAATGCACGCTCATGTCCCCTATCTCCTCTACGGCGCTGCGGTGATAAAAACCTTTTTTAGCAGTAGTTGAGGCGGGTTCATACCGGTTAATGCCCACGTCTAGCTGCGCATCTTTGCCGTTTTCCTTGTACCAGACATCCTTGATCACCAGGTCATACAGGTACCGCTCATTCTGGGGAATCTTGAAGTAGTCAGCCAGGTTGTACTGCGCGTAGCTCTCGGTGCCAATGATGTGTAACGCTGATAGAATGGTGGCGAAGTTCAGCCGCCGGATGTACTGTTTCTCCGGGTCACCCTTGTAGCCCCCAGACTCAATCAGGATCACGCTGGTGCCCCATTTCTGGATGTTGTCACCAAAGGCGCGGGGCTCATGGGCGTCTGAGTACTTGGCCACGTGCCCCGGCACCAGTTGCTGCAGCCCTTCGTTCATGCCCACAATGGTGCGCATGGCCCTGCCCCGCACCTCATTCACCGTCTGGGCATTGTCAAAGGCCGGGGCCAGAAAAGAAATGGTGGCGGGTTTGGCGGTGGTGCCAACCGTGTACAGCCGGCTCTGGTCATGCAGGTTGAACCCAAACTCGGGCTTAATCTCATCCCGCAGCTTTTTCAGTAGCCTGGACTCGGCGCTTTGCAGCATCAGCGCGTCCCGGTTCAGGTCAATGTCCAGGGAGTTGCGGCGCTGGAACACTTCAGCGCCGTCTGGGTTGAGCATGGGCACCATGTAGAGCGTGTTATTGGCCAGGATTTCATCCCGCAGCCCTTTCAGCTCTCCCGGGTTCTGCAGAAAATTGAATATATCAAACAACGCCATGGTGGCCGTAGACTCATCACCGTGCATCTGGGACCACAGCATCACCTTGGTTTTGCCCGTGCCCACTTTTACCAGATAGATATCCCGCCCTTCTATTGACTGCCCCGCCACCTGCACCTGAAACAGCCGGTTCTGCCTGAGCTGCTCCAGCAGCGGTACAATGTCTTTGTGCTTGAACCTGCGGTCTTGGAGAGCGGCTTCTTTGTAGGCGGCGTGTTGTTCAAACGCTTGCTTGGCCACCTCTACCGCCCGGCTGGTTTCAGCGGGTTTGGAAGACTGGCATTGCGTTTCCAGAAGAGTCATGAGGGTAAGGAACAGAATAAGAGTTTTACGCATTTGGCCACAGGTTTGGGTCACACCAGTGAACAATTAAAGGTATAGGTGAGTAAAGAAACCAAGGGTTCACAATGGTGTGGTCAATGTAAGGACGTTTTGCGGTACACAAAAGTGAAATCTCATTTTTTGTGTACTCTGCTTCCTTTTTCTTAACGTCTGGCGTGTTCACCCACTAAAAATGGAACCGAAAACGGAATCATAAACATAAAATCAGCAATCTTCCCTTGCCTGCGCGTAAGGTTAGTACAACCTTTTTGCCCATGACCCAACACCCGTCCAAGACCCGTCATTACCCCAAAGTGAATGCGCTGGTAAATGAGACCAGCCAAGACATTTCCCTGCACGGGAAACAGAAAACCGCCCTCTCCATTCTCCTGATGGACTGGCTCATTGAGACGCCGCCCCCATCCCCCTCCCTGATTTCTTCAGCCCACGGCCGAATTCTGGACCTGTTGCTTTGCCTACCGGCTTACGCGCTGGAGAACCCGCAGGAAAACCCGCTGTGGGAACGGATGCGGCACCTGATGTTGGCGCTGCCCGCCCACACTCACTTCACGCTGGCCACCCACCGCAGAACAAACAACCTGCTGGCAAATCTCTTACAGGAGGCGAACCTCACCCACCGTTGCCGCATACTAGCGGTTGACAATCAAATTGATTTCACCATCTGGGCGCAGGACCCTATTGCGGTAGGAAAAGACAGCCAGAGCGGTGACCATTACATTCTGGAGCCCCACACCTTTTTGCGCAGCGGTGACGCCTACCTGGCTGATCTGTTGGCTTCAGCAGTTGGGTACCGGCATACCCAGGCGCCCCTGTATTTTGAAGGTGGGAACATACTGGTTGCCGATGACTTCTTCTTTCTGGGAGCGGATTACCCGGTAGAGACCATCCAGTACATTGGCGACATGGTTACCCTGCAGCCCGGCGAGACGCGGGCGCAGGCGGTGAAAAAGCTGTTTCAGCAGTACCTGGACAAGCGCAGAAAATTGCTGGTTTTGGGCAGCACGGTTCCCATTCCTGAGCAGGAAACCCGCACCTTCCAGAAAGACGGCAAGGAGTGGAAGGAGCATTATTACATGAAGAACGAAGAGGGATCTGTACAACCGCTGTTCCACATAGATATGTTTGTCTCGCTGGCCGGCGAGATGCGCAGGGGCAGTATCAGCTGCTGGTGGGTGACCCCAGACTAGCGGCAGATCTGCTAGGAGAGCCTCTGCCCCGCCATGCCATGGTGAACGTGTTTGACAACGTGGCCAGAAATCTGCAGAAGGCCGGTTTTAAAGTCTACCGGAATCCGCTGCCGCTCACGTATGTAGATGATGAGGAGGAATGTGAGCGGAAATGGTATTTTGCCACGGCCAACAATGCGCTGGTGGAGATTGTCAGTGACCAGGAAAAGCGGGTGTGGTTGCCTTCTTACGGCTGCGGGGCCTGGGAAAACCTGAAGAAAACCGATGAGGCAAACCAGCGGCTTTGGGAGTCGCTGGGGTTTGAGGTACAGCTGCTCCCAGACTTCCACACGTTTGCCGAACATTCTGGCGCTGTGCACTGCATCACCAAATACCTGAAAAGGGGCTAAAAGCCGTTTCCGGGCTGTTTTTCTAAAAACAGGTCAAAAACAGCCTTAAAAACCGAGCCGCCCCAATACTTGGAAGCGGCTCCGGACAGATCAGGATCTAGGGAAGGGATTAGAATTTAAAGCGCACAAACGCTTCCATGGCTTCATAATCGGCTAGGCCCAGGCGGTCATACCGGCGGGCGGTCTCGCGGTTGCGCTCCTGGGCACGTACCCAGAACTCCCGCGCGTCATCACCCGGGAATACCGGCGTATCTTTCTGCGACTGATGCTTGAAGATGGCGGCTTTCTTGCGCTGTACTTCCTGCGGAGAAAGCGGAACGGCCATTTCAATTTCGTGGGTCTCAAATTCATGCCACGCCCCGCGGTACATCCAGAGCCAGCAATCGTTTACCCAGGTTTCGCCATTGGCGCGGAGTCTTCTCAGGGCCTCCACAATAATATTGAAGCAGACAATGTGGGTGCCGTGCGGGTCTTCAAAGTCACCGGCTGCAAACACTTGGTGGGGTTTCACCTCCTGCAGCAACTGCATGGTCAACTCAATATCTGCATCGGTTACCGGGTTCTTCTTGGTCTTGCCGCTTTCATAGAAAGGCAACGCCTGGAAGTGGATGTGGTCATCTTCCAGACCGGCATAGCGGGCGCCCGCAATGGCTTCACTTTTTCTGATGAAGGCTTTCACGTTCTGGATCTCCGGGGTATCTACCTGGTTCGGCTGCTTCTGCTCAATAAAAGAACGCATCTCCTCATAGATAGAAGTCAGTTTACCTGAATCATCACCAATACTCTTGTTGAAGTCAATGGCAAATTCCATATAACGCAGCACGTCATCATCCCACACCGCGGTGTTGCCTGAGGTTTGATACGCTACGTGCACATCATGCCCCTGGTCTACCAACCGGATGAACGTCCCCCCCATGGAGATCACATCATCATCTGGGTGCGGCGAGAAAACAATGGCCCGTTTCTGGGCCGGCAAGGCGCGCTCAGGACGCTCAGAGTCATCTGCATTGGGCTTACCACCCGGCCAGCCGGTAATGGTGTGCTGCAGTTTATTGAAGATGTCAATGTTGATGTTATAGGCCGGTCCACGGTCTACGGCCAGTTGGGCCATACCGTGGTTGTTGTAGTCTTCTTCAGTGAGTTTCAGGATTGGTTTGCCCACCTCACATGACAGCCAGATCACTGCCTTTTTGGTCAGTTGCTCATCCCATACGCAGTCTCTGGTGAGCCACGGCGTATCAAAACGGGTGAGTTCTGAAGCCGCATCCTGATCCAAGACAAACTCCACATTGTCAGAGAGCTGGAGATACGTGGCCGGCACCTCGCTGGAAATCTCCCCTTCCACCGCTTTCTTAATGATAGAGGCTTTCTTTCCGTTCCAGGCCATGAGAACAATCTCACGCGCCTTGAAAATGGTACCAATGCCCATAGTGATGGCTTTGGTGGGCACATTTTCCTTCCCCCCAAAATCACGCGAAGCATCACGGCGGGTCAGGTCATCCAGTGTTACCAGACGGGTACCCGAGTTAGGCGCAGAACCTGGCTCGTTGAAACCAATGTGACCGGTACGGCCAATCCCCAGCACCTGCAGGTCAAGCCCCCCTAACGCCTCTATCTTGCGCTCATATTCCAGACAGAACGCCGGTATCTCCTCTAACGGAAGCGTACCGTCAGGAATATTGATGTTGTTGCGGTCAATGTCAATGTGGTCAAACAGGTTTTCGTTCATGAACGTCACATAGCTCTGCTTGGCCGTAGGCTGCATGGGGTAGTACTCGTCCAAGTTGAAGGTGATCACATCCTTAAAGCTCAGCCCTTCTTCCCGGTGCAAGCGCACCAACTCTGCGTAGACACCCACCGGGGTGGCACCGGTAGCCAGTCCTAAAACAGTTTTCTCCCCATTTTGCTGCTTTCTTCTGATCAGCTCCGCAATTCGTCTGGCAACTGTTCTGGAGGCATCATGCTGATCCGGGAAAACGGTTACCGGAAGCTTTTCATACCGGGTTTCTTCAAGGAGGTTTAAACGACTCATAGTAGATTAGGTGGTTTTTTGCAACAGTGGAGCCTGCAAAGGTAAAAATCCCAGCGAGACAGCAAATCGTTTGGTGATAACTTTTTTATTTTTTTTACTAAGTAATCTTCGGTCAGCTCCTCCCCTTTAGGGGGAAGTGACAATAATAAAGGAATAAGTTGGAAAACCTACCACCCGGTTTGGGGCTAATTTCTAAAAAACAGGTCAGAAACGCCCCGGGGGATAGGGTGCTCGTGATTTCCAAAAGTTTGTCGTAGTTTCGCGGCAATTGCGTGCGTAAACGTACGTATCACTAGAACAGGAAAGACACTTATGGTAAAAATACGTTCAACCACCGTGCTGGGCATCTACCATAACGGCGAAGTAGCCGTTGGGGCAGACGGGCAGGCCACTATGGATAAATATGTGGCCAAAAGCAACGTGCGTAAAATCAGAAAGCTGCAGGACGGGAAAATCATTACCGGTTTTGCCGGCTCCACCGCAGATGCGTTCACCCTGCTGGAGCGCTTTGAGGAGAAACTCAACGCCTACGGCAACAACATGAAGCGCGCCGCCATTGAACTGGCCAAAGACTGGCGCAAAGACCAGTACCTGCGCAAGCTGGAGGCCATGATGGTGGTAGCCAACAAAGAGGAGCTGCTCATTATTTCCGGCACCGGTGATGTTCTGGAGCCCGACTACCAGATAGCGGCCATTGGGTCTGGCAGCACCTATGCCCAGTCGGCCGCCCTGGCGTTGAAAAAGCACGCGCCGCACCTCACCGCTGAGGAAATGGTGCGGGAGGCGCTCACCATTGCCGCCGACATCTGCATTTACACCAACCACAATTTCATCATAGAAAAACCGAACTAACCACTGGGTTAGGATGTTTGCCTCTTGTAATCACCCTAGATTATAAAGAGATAGAATTTCACCACATCACTTTTAACACACAAAGATAAGAAATGAAGGTAACGCAGTTCCTGAAAGACCATTACAAGCACTTTAACGCCGCTGCCCTGATTGATGCCGCTGAAGGTTATAAAGCGCATTTGAATGACGGCGGAAAGATGATGATCACCCTGGCGGGCGCCATGAGTACCGCAGAGTTGGGAATTATTCTGGCTGAAATGATTCGGGAAGACAAAGTGCAGGCCATTACCTGTACGGGCGCCAACCTGGAAGAAGACATCTTCAACCTGGTGGCCCATGATTTTTATGAGCGTATTCCTAACTACCGTGACCTGACGCCGCAAGACGAGCAGGCGCTGCTGGACCGCCACCTGAACCGCGTGACAGACACCTGTATTCCAGAGGAGGAAGCCATGCGTCGCCTGGAGCACACCGTCTTGAAATACTGGCAGAAAGCTGACCAGGCCGGTGAAGCTTATTTCCCGCACCAGTTCTTCTACCAGATCCTGCTCTCTGGTGATTTGGAGCAGCACTACCAGATAGACCCTAAGAACAGCTGGATGCTGGAAGCCGCCAAGAAGAACCTGCCAATTTTTGTACCGGGCTGGGAAGACTCTACCCTGGGCAACATCTACACCGGCCACGTCATTTCCGGCGACATTAAGAATGTGCATACTGTGAAAACCGGTATCCAGTACATGATGGAGCTGGCCGAGTGGTACACCCAAACGGCCACCGAGGAGTCTACCATTGGTTTCTTCCAGATTGGCGGCGGTATTGCCGGTGACTTCCCTATCTGCGTGGTGCCTATGCTGCACCAGGACCTGCAGCGTACGGGGGTTCCGTTGTGGGGCTATTTTGCGCAGATCTCTGACTCTACCACCAGCTACGGTTCTTACTCAGGCGCCGTGCCGAATGAGAAAATCACCTGGGGGAAACTGGGGGTGAACACGCCTAAATATGTTATTGAATCAGATGCCACCATTGTGGCCCCGTTGATTTTCGCCATTGTACTAGACAAGTAACAGCCGTTTCCGGCTTACTTTTTCCAAAAGCGGGACGTTTTGTCCCGCTTTTTTTATGCCCGCCGCAGATTCACCTGTCTGGCTATTGTTTTTCAGACAAATCTAAGTAGCTTTAATTCAGCAACCTACGCAGCTTTTTTTTTTCCAGCATCTTCTCTGGTTGCTGATTTTATAAGACTAGAGGAACATAGGACCAGGCAAATGACATAACGGGGAAAGCTCCCCCGCTAGCCAAAGAGACTACTGAAGGTTTTTTCCGGGGCTGGCAAACCTTACCCCGTAAAGAAAAGCTGTCATCTAAGGTATTCTAATTTGTCTTAAGGCAGGTTTTCATCTTTTAAAACACCGCCAGGAAAAGGGGCGCTCCCGTATTTCTACAGAATTTTACTTTTCTTATAATTTTTTAAAACCTTCCTGGAAGGTACTACCGTAAGTAACGGAGGTACAGAAATTTAACACTAAGGTCAAAAAAATGAGAAAGCTTTACTACGTATCTACCATTGTGCTTCTGCTGCTGGTCTTTGGCTTGAATGGCTGCATGATGTTTAAGGCCCGTAAATTTGGGTCTGACTACAGCTATACCGGCACCTTCCACAAATACAAAACCTTCAATTTTGTCACCCACGCCTCAGAGCAGGACAGCGCCACCACGCAGAACTATGAAGTCCTCAAGAAGTTTATCAAAGAGAGGCTGGAAATTCAGGGGTACGAGTTTACAGAAAAGAAACCTGACCTGCTGGTAAGCTACTACCTGTATTTCAATGACCTCAACATGAAAGGTTATGAGCAGGAAGAGTTTGACATCTGGCTGGTGAACAACGAGGAGCCCGCTAAAGAACATGACCCTTACCGGCCGGTGAAGATGTTCATGTCGCAGGGTACCCTGCTGGTGACGCTGCTGGACCATAAAAAGCAGAATGCCGTCTGGCAAGGCTATACCTCTGGCGTGCTCGCTGACAAGTCTGCTGAAAACACAGCTTACCTGAACCGGGCGGTAAGAACCATTTTTGACCAGTACAGAGTCTTCCGGAAAGGCTACCTGCGCGACAACTCCCTTTCAAACTAACCTATTTCCCCTTTCTCACCCTGCCACCCTTTCCCTTGCCTGTACCGGCAAGGGAAAGGGTCTTTTTGGCTTTTAGAGCCAAGGCCACAGCAAAACCTTTTATAATTTGCTGTAGATTAGCAGCCAGAAAAACCACTTCATGTCTATTTCCCAACTTGAGGCCCGTCTCCAGGAACTGGAGCAGCACGCTCTTCTTCTGGAGCCAGACGCTTCACACCGGTTTCCCATGCAACAGGCAGTAGAACGGTATGCCCAGCACTTTCTGGAAGCCCTCCCTGAGGCACCGGCTTTTGTTCCCCGTTCAGAAACGCATGACAGCCTGGCGCCTTTTGCCATTCCCGAGCTGCCCAAGCCTATAGCAGAGACCCTGCAGGTACTCCAACACCAAGTAGACACCCCGGGTATCAATTCCGCCTCTGGCGGGCATCTGGGCTATATACCCGGAGGCGGGCTGTACTATGCCGGGCTGGGGGACTATCTGGCCGCCGTGGCCAACAAATACGCCGGCATCTTCTACTCTGCCCCCGGTGCCGTGAAAATGGAGAACCTGCTCCTGCGCTGGATGGCAGAGACCATTGGCTTTCCCGCAGAGGCCGCTGGCAACCTCACCTCCGGGGGCAGCATTGCCAGCCTGATTGCCCTGGCCACCGCCCGAGATGCGAAGCAAATAACTTCCCGCCTTGTTCCAGAGGCGGTGGTGTACCTAACCAGCCATACCCACCATTGCCTGAACAAAGCACTGCGCATAGCCGGTTTAGGGGAGTGCCCCACCCGGTTGGTCCCCATGGATGACCGTTACCGCATGCAACCGCAGGCGCTGCGGGCGGTCATAGAACAGGACAAGGCGGCGGGTTTAACCCCATGGCTGCTGGTGGCCTCAGCGGGGACCACAGATGTTGGGGCCGTTGACCCTCTCCCTGAACTGGCAGCCGTTGCCCAACAGCACCAGCTGTGGTTTCACGTAGACGCCGCCTACGGCGGATTCTTCGCGCTGGCCCCGTCTGGCAAAGAGATTTTACGGGGGATTGAACAGGCAGACTCAGTGGTCATGGACCCTCATAAGGGGTTGTTTATTCCGTACGGTCTGGCGCCGTACTTATCAAAGACCGGGAGCAGCTGGCCAAAACCCACTACTACTCGGCCAATTACATGCAAGATGCCCTGGCAGCAGACCAGGAATACTCCCCCGCAGACCTTTCACCGGAGCTGAGCAAGCATTTCAGGGGGCTGCGGCTGTGGCTCCCGCTTCAACTGCACGGGGTGGCGGCGTTTAGAAGCGCCCTGGAAGAGAAACTGCTGCTGGCACAATACGCCTACGCCAAACTTCAGGAGCTTACCGGGTTTGAAACACCGGCGGCGCCAGCGCTGTCTGTGGTGATTTTCAGGTACCTGCCGGCTGCCGGGGCTGATGCCAACGCCTTCAATCAGCGGCTGGTGCAGGCGGTGCAGCAAGACGGGCGCGTTTTTCTCTCCTCTACCAAACTAGGCGATGACTTTATGCTGCGGTTTGCCATCCTTTCCTTCAGAACCCACAAAGCCACCTTTGATTTGGCCCTGGAGATCCTGCAGGAGAAAGTAAGGGAACTGCAAACCCAACGTTAAGTGAATTTTACTGATGCCTGTCTCCGTACAGATAGCAGTCTTTTCCTGTTTTGGGGCTGTTTTTCAGAAATCAGCCCCAAAACAGGAAATCCTATAGGCCCAGCGGAAATCAGGACTTGGTAAGTTTAAAGGCGGCGCCTTCTTCTGTGCCCACCAGCGGGAACTCGCCGTCTTTCAGGAACAGTTCGCCGTGCTTGGTGAGCAGCGTGAGGTTATCCAGTTCAATCTGCCAATTATACGGCTCCCGGTTCAGGTACGCCATAGCCTTGGCCACCACCTCAGGGGACGTGTCGCCCAGGGCCAGGGAGAGGTGGGGCACCCAGGTCTCTGGGTAATAATGCGAGCCAATCTCCTGACAGATCAGGCCAACCGCCTCAAACAGCTGCGCATGGAACCGGTTCACGGCCGGGGTGCGCAGGACCGGTATGAACAGGACTGGCTTCTCGCCCGGGAAGAGGCCCAGGCCGGTGGTTCTGACCTTGAACTTGCAACAGATGCCCGCCGCGTGCCCCAGGGTCTCCTGCAGGTTATGGAGGCTTCCGTCATTCACGGTGAGCCACGTGATGTGCGGGTAAGGGGTCATCTGCACCCCCTTGAGCCCAAATTCCCGCTCCAGCTCAAAGATCAGCCGGTTCAGTTGGTCAGAATGTTGCGCGTCTAGAAGAGATACAATGGCTACCATAGGTGCAACGAAGTTGGGCGTTTTAGGGCTGTTTTCCAAAAAATAGCGCAAAAACAGAAAGATCCCCGCAAGCTCCGGCCCCGCCGGGCCAGCTTGTATCTGTTTTAGGGCAGTTTTCCAGAAAACAGGTCAAAAACAGGAATTTACCCGCAGCCCTGGTAAAATCAGGTTTCTGCAGAAATCTGTACCTTTGCGGTTTGATACGCCTTGATCCATGATTTCCATCAATAACCTTCACTTCCATTTCGGGAGCCGCACCCTGTACGAAGACGCCAACCTGCACATCAAACCCAAAGACAAGATTGGGCTGGTGGGGCTCAACGGCACCGGCAAATCAACCCTGCTGCGCCTGCTGGTGGGCGAGTACAAGCCTGACGGCGGCGGAATCCAAATGAGCCGTGATACCACCCTGGGCTTCCTGAACCAGGACCTGCTGTCTTATGACACCCATGAGAGCATCCTGAAAGTGGCCATGCAGGCCTTTGAAGAGGCTATTCAGGTGCAGCGCCGCATTGACGAGGTGCTGCATGAGATGGAAACCAACTACCAGGACGAGCACATTGACAAGCTGGCCAAGCTACAGGAGCAGTTTGAGGCGCTGGACGGCTATAACATTCAGGTCAAGGCCGAAGAGATTCTGGAAGGCCTGGGCTTCACCACTGAGGAGCTGCAGCAGCCGCTGCGCACCTTCTCCGGAGGCTGGCGCATGCGCGTGATGCTGGCCAAGATCCTGTTGCAGAAACCCTCGCTCCTGCTGCTGGATGAGCCTACCAACCACCTGGACCTGCCTTCCATCAAATGGATTGAAAACTATCTGGCCGCCTATGAAGGTGCCCTGGTCATTGTGTCCCATGACCGCGAATTCCTGGACCGGACCACCAACACCACGGTAGAAGTATCTGGCGGTAAGCTGAACGTGTACGCCGGCAACTACAGCTTCTATCTGGAGGAGAAAGAGCTGCGCAACGAGATCCAGAAGGGCGCCTATGAGAACCAGCAGCAGCAGATCAAGCAGGCCGAGCAGTTCATTGCCCGTTTCAAAGCCAAGGCCACTAAAGCCAAGCAGGCGCAGAGCCGCATGAAGGCCCTGGAGAAAATGGAGCGCATTGAAGACGTGGCCGCCGATGCGCCCGTGGTCAATTTCAAGTTCCAGTTCACGGTGCAGCCCGGCCGCAATATTCTAAGGCTGGAGAACATGAGCAAAAGCTATGGCGACAAACTCATTTTCCAGAACACGCACGTGAACATAGAGCGCGGCGATAAAATTGCCCTCATTGGTGCCAACGGAAAAGGGAAGTCTACCCTCATGCGCATCATTGCCGGCGATGAACCCATTAAAGGGGAGCGCCAGCTGGGCCACAACGTGATCATGGCCTTCTACGCCCAGCACCAGCTGGAGAGCCTGAACGTGGAGAACGAGATTCTGCAGGAGATGGTGCAGGCGGGCAGCAAACGCACCGAGATGGAGTTGCGCGGCGTGTTGGGTTCGTTCCTGTTCACCGGCGACACCGTTTTCAAAAAGATCAAAGTTCTGTCTGGGGGTGAGAAAAGCCGCGTGGCTCTGGCCAAAACCCTGATTTCAGAAGCCAACTTCCTGCTGCTGGATGAGCCTACCAACCACCTAGACATGCAGAGTGTGAACATCCTCATTCAGGCGCTGGAGCAGTACGAGGGTACGTTTGTGGTCATTTCCCACGACCGTTACTTTGTGGAGAGCGTGGCGAACAAAATCTGGTACATTGAGAACCATGAGTTGAAGGAGTACCCCGGCACCTACCATGAGTACGAGTACTGGATGGAGCAGCGGGAGAAAGACCAGAAACGCTCTGTTTCCGCGCCCCAAAAATCGGCCAAGGCCGAAAACAAACCCAAGCCCACAGCCAGCCAGCAGCAGGAACTGGAGCAGGAGCTAAAGAAAGCCAACCAGAAACTGAAGCAGGTAGAGGGGCTGGTGAACGAACTGGAAGCCAAGCTGAAAAACTGCGAAAACAAACTGGCCCTGCCCAGCACCTACGCTGACCCCAATGCCCTGCACGAGGCCACCCAGCAGTTCAACAAAGTCAAAGCCCAGCTAGACAAGGAGCAGACGGCCTGGGAACAACTCATGGACCAGGTAGACGCCCTGGAAAACCAGTTGAAATAATTGATACCCCACGCAGGTATCTAAGAGCCTGTGAGGGTTTGTGTTTTGGGGCTGTTTTCTGAAAAACAGCCCCAAAACAGGAGAAAAGAACTTCTGCCCAGCACCAGATTTGATAAAGTTGCGCGTTACTAATGAACATCAGAGCCGTTGCACGGTTTTCATCAAAGCAGCAACCTGTCTTAGATATCTGTGCAGCAGGAAAGCCTGCCACCTAGAACACTGGAAAATGAATAGAACCTGGAGGAATCGCTTACTGTCACTTGCCCTTGCTTCCCTGGCCCTGGCCGGATGTGTGCCCGTGGAGCAGACCGGCTCCGGCACCGGGGCTTCTGGCACCGGGGCTGCTTTGCGGTATGAAGATGCGGTGTACACCTCAGATGTGCAGTCAGTGCAGCTTTATGCACAGAGTTACAACGTGGCAGATGTGCTGGCCCCGCCGGTGGTACCGTTGAATCAGTCGGGTGGCCTATTGCTGGAATTTGACCGTTTCTCTGCCCCCCGCGGCAGGGCGGTGGTGCGGCTCCACCACTGTGATATCAACTGGCAGCCCAGCCAGCTCCAGGCGCTCCAGTTTGTGCAGGACTTCAACGAGTTTTACATCAACCAGGTAGAAGCCTCTGCGGGCACCAAGGTTCCGTATTGGCACTACCGTTTTCAGGTGCCCCGGGTAAAACTGAGCGGCAACTACCTCTTGGAAGTCTCAGAGGAAGGCGGCAATCTTCTGCTAAGCAGACGGTACGTGGTGTTTGAGGAGCTGGTAACGGTGGGGCTGAGGCCGGTAGCCACTCCCGGCGCCGGAGACCGCTACGTGCGCCAGCAGTTAGACTTCAACGTATTTTACGCGCAATACCCTCTTGTGAACCCGGCGCAGGAAGTGAAAGTCATCATGCGCCAGAACCACCGCTGGGACAACGCCAAATTCTTCACCAAACCCACTTTTGTGCAGGAGGCGCAGCGCAGGCTGGAGTATCAGCTGTTTGACGTGGAGCAGACCTTTCTGGGCTTGAACGAGTTCCGGGCCCTGGACACCCGCAGTGAGCGGTTCAGCGGGTTAGGGGTGGAGCGCCGCGATGTCTCCACCTCGCCTGACCAGATTTTTGCCACCGTGGGTAAAAGCCGCGCCCGCGAAGCCTACAGCACCCAGCCAGACGCCAACGGCAAGTTCCTCTTCGGGAGCCGCGAATACGGCAACGCCCCTTTGAACGCCGACTATCAGCGGGTTTTCTTCCGGCTGCATTCCCCTGAGCCCGCCCCCGGCCCGGTCTATGTCTTCGGCGGTTTCACTGACTGGCAGCTGAAGGAAAATTTCAAGCTGACGTATGATGCCGCCCATCAGATGTATACCGGCTCTGCACTTCTCAAACAAGGCTACTACAATTACTACTTCACCGTGAAGGGTGCCAACGGCCAAGCCGATTCCCGTTATTACGAAGGAAGCCACTTCGCCACCGAGAACGTGTATGATGTGCTGGTGTATTACCGTCCGCCGGGAACGCGCGCAGATTTGATTATTGGGTACTCCAGCGTCCAGTTCAACCCGCAGCGGTAATGAATTGAGGTTCTAATTGATTGTTTTTTTTCAATCAAAGGAAAGGCGGGTGGGTGCCACTTGAGTTTTGCACCCACCCGCCTTCTCTTGTTTTCACTCTATTTCCCTAAAAAAGGCTAAAATATAAACCTAACCCGTAGCGGCGTTACCCTGTAACGCCGTGGTTCTACGCAGCTATACAAGTTCCAAAACCCGCTGCCCATCTTAGCAATTGAAATGCTCTTCATGAGAAATGTTTCTGGCGGGAGAGCCATTACAGTTTCATGGAACCTCGGCGTTACAGGGTAACGCCGCTACGTTTCTGGCCTACTTTTCAGAAAACAGCCCAAAAACGGAAATCACTTTCTCTCTTCCAGATAACTTTTCAGCTTTGCTACCAGCACATCATTGATGCGCACATAAGATTCCTGCGTCCAGCCGGCAATGTGCGGGGTCAGGATTACCCGCGGGTGATCTAGCAGATAGTTTAAACGTTCCTGTTGCTCCGGAGTCACGTCTTCAGCTTCTCGTTTTCCAGCACGTCCAGCGCAGCTCCTTTTATCTGTCCGGATTTTAAGGCTTCCACCAAAGCCGCATGGTCTAGCACTTCGCCGCGGGCGGTGTTCAGGAGCCAGAACGGCTGTTTAAAACCTGAAACCAGCTGTTCATTAACAAAATGGTGGTTCTCCTGGTTGTACGGGAAGTGCAGGCTCAGCACCTGGGCCCGTTCCTGAATTTCCTCCAAAGAGGTCATCCGCACGTGCGGAAAAGGATTTTCCACCGTCTGCTTGTCATACGCCAGCACCTCACATTCAAAGCCTATCAGCCGCTTGGCGAACGCTTTGCCCATGTGCCCATACCCTAGCAACCCGATGGTCTTTCCGCCTATCTCTTCGCCCCGGTTCTCTTCGCGCAGCCAATGGCCTTCTCTTATTTGGCGGTCGCCTTCGGTGATTTTCCGGAACAGTGCCAACAGCAAACCCAATGTGTGGTCGCCTACGGCATCACGGTTTCCCTCAGGGGCGTTGAGCAAGGTAATGTTTCTGGCTTCCAGCACGCCGTCATCAATGTTATCCACCCCGGCACCGGCGCGGGCTACTACTTCCAGTTTGGGGGCATTTGTCAAAAGTTCAGCCGTAATTCTCAGCTTGCTACGCACCACCAGCATGTGGTAGTCTGGCAACAAAGCAGGAACGTCTTCTTTTTTAATATCAGGCACGTAGGTTACCTCCACACCCAGCGATTGTAGCATGGGGAGCAAGCTTTCATGCATGAGGTCAATGATAAGGCAGCGGAAGGAAGATTCAGAAAAAGGCATTAGTATAGATTAAGACGAAGTCTAAGGTGTAAAATTATTAATATCATCCTTTATGCCTTTTCAGCTTTTGAAAAAGCGCTTTTCTTCTCAATCTACTCACAATTAAAATGCTTACAGCAAAAATCACCAAATGGCAACTAAAAGCTAATAACCTCTCAAAAAAAGATTCTTTGGAAATGATTGTCCAGCTACTAGGGAGAAAGTCCCTGTTTAAGAGTGGCAGAGAGGAGATTCTATCAAAAAGAAAATGAGTGAATAATAGAAGGAAAGCGATGAGAAGCAAAGTAAATCTTGAAGCCCTAACTTTTTTTGACCATAGAAAAGAAGTTGCTACTAAGAAGAGTATAGGTTTTAACCAGAAATAAAATCAATAAGGGCCAAACATTCTATTGATAACCGCAAAGTAAGAATCATCATCTAATGAAAATTCATTGTTCCAAAACGCTTCTAATATCAAAATTGGCAAATACAGGAACCCCGCCCACTTTACAGCCAGTAACATAGAAGCTTCTATGTTAGGCGAGAAAATGGTGTCACTATCTTTTCTTGAATAACTAACCAAATACCCTAATAGATAGAATACTCCAAAGCCAACAAAATAAGATTCTGTAATACTGACCAACATTTTTGCTTCTACAGACTTAACAACAAATGCGCCACCAGGAAATACACGCCCAGTCCTAATAAGTCATTGGCAGTGGTGATGAAAGGTCCGGCGGCCACGGCGGGGTTTACGCCGTATTTATCCAGAATCATGGGTGTGACGGTGCCCATGAACGAAGACAGTAACACCACGCTGAACAACGCCACGGCCACTACCAAAGACAAGGTCAACTCTACTCCAAACAACACATTGAACCCCAGCACCAGCCCTGACATGACCAACCCGTTGATGATAGCCACCAGCAAAACTTTGACAATTCTGGTGGTGAAATTATCAAACAGCACCGTTTTATTGGCCAGGGTCTGAATGATGATGGACGAGGACTGAATGCCAACATTTCCGCCGGTGGCGGTAATTAAGGGTGTGAACATGGCTAAGGCGGGAATAATGGCAATATCGCCTTCAAACAGGCCGATGAATCGCGCTCCCAGCAAACCGCCCACCATGCCCACCATGAGCCACGGCAAACGCGCCCGGGAGAGCCGGAACACGCTGTCATCTTCTTCAATATTTTCGGTGATACCAGTCATGAGCTGGCGGCTCAGTTCGGCCTGTTCCTGAATCACGTCAATGACGTCGTCAATGGTGATGCGGCCCAGCAAACGGCCTTGAATGTTGACTACCGGAATAGCGTCCAGGTCATATTTCTGCATCACGCTGGCCACTTCCTGCTCGTCTTTGAACGACTCTATGGCAATCACATCGGGGTCGTAGACTTTGGCAATGGGCGTGTCATCTCCGCAGAGAATGAGGGTTTTCATGCTCAACCGGCCCAGCAACTTATCGCGGTCATCTACCACGTAAATGGCGTAGACTTTCTCCACGTCTTCGGCTTGCCGCCTGATTTCATCTATGCATTGCCCCACATGCCAGTTGATGTTCACTTTGATCAGCTCCTTGGCCATGAGCCCGCCGGCGCAATCTTCGTCATAGTGCAAGAGGTCAATGATGTAGGCCACGTGCTCGCGGTCTTCCAACTGGGCGATGATTTCCTCTTTGCGCTGCACAGTCTGCTCGTTGAGCACGTCCACGGCGTCATCAGAGTCCATTTCGGCTATGTAGCGGGCCACTTCCTCAATGGTGAAGTTCTTGAGGAAATTAGTGCGCACATCGGTGTCCAGGTCGCTCAGGATTTCAGCGCCCACCTCGGCAGGCAGCAAATCCATCACGTACTTGCTCTGCTCCAGGTTGAGTTCATAGAGTACCGTGGTGATGTCTGGAGGGTACATTTCCTCCATGTTGGAGAGAATGAACGCGGCATCACGGCGGGCAATGGCGTCTTCTATCTGATCAATGAACTCGCGGGTGATTTCAGTTTGCATGCTGCTGAATCAAGAGGGTCAACTGGATAAAATCGTCTACGCTCAACTGTTCGGCGCGTTTATCAAACTGCGGGTCTTGCGTGACCGCCACAGGTAAATTAAAGGGTTTTAGGCAGTTTCTTAAGGTTTTCCGCCTAGTGGCGAAGCTGGTTTTGACCACCTTGAAAAACAGTTTCTCATCACACGGCAGCTGCGCCACTTCATTACGCGTCAAGCGCACCACGGCAGATTTCACCTTAGGCGGTGGATTGAACACGTGCTCATGCACCGTGAACAGGTACTCAATAGTATAAAACGCCTGCAAAAGCACACTCATGATGCCGTAGGTTTTGGAGCCATGCGGCGCGGCAATGCGTTCGGCCACCTCTTTCTGAATCATGCCCACGCTTTCGGGCACCTGGTCGCGGTGCTCCAGAATCTTGAAGAAAATCTGGCTGGAGATGTTGTACGGGAAATTGCCAATCACCGCGAATGGCCCTTTAAAGAGCGTTTTCAAGTCGGTTTTAAGAAAATCGGCAAAAAGTACGCGGCCCTCCAGCTGCGGAAAATGCTCGTTCAGCCATGCAATACTTTCGCGGTCAATGTCTACAATGGTGGTCTGATACTCCGGGTGCTGCACCAGAAACTGGGTGAGTACGCCCATGCCGGGCCCCACTTCCAGCACCTCCTGCACCCCATTGGGCAGCCGGAGCGCCTCTACTATCTTCTGGGCGATGTTGAGGTCGGTGAGAAAGTGCTGACCTAGGTGTTTCTTGGGCTGGACGGGCTTCACAGGTTTTCGGTTTCCGTTTGTTCAGGCTATATTGCAGCTCAAAGATACACATCTTATGCGCACAGAACTGACCTACGCCGCAACATTACCGGCAAATACCAGCACCGCCGTGCTGATTCCGGGCCGCGAGCAACTCCCCGTGGAGCTTTTCTCCGCTGATGAACTGGACTACATCAACCGCCAGTTGGACCTCAAGAGCACGCTGGTGACCCTCAATAAACTCACCCACCAACTCTACCTGGTGCTCACCGAGCCCAAGAAAAAGGAAACGCTCACCCAGGAAGCCCTCCGCAAAGCGGGAAACGCCCTGCTGCAGCGCCTGTCGGCGGATAAAGTGGAGCAGGTGGTGCTGCTGGACGGCGCTGATGGGGAAGCTGCCCTGTACGTAGCCGAAGGGTTGGTATTGAGCAACTACGCTTTCACCGGCTATAAAACTGAAAAGAACACGCCGCCTTGCCTGAAAACGGTGACCATTACCGGCGTGGGCGTGACGCAAACCCAGGTGAATGAACTGGCCAACCTGCTGAATGCCGTGTATCATACCCGTGACTTGGTGAACACGCCGCCTAACATGCAGACGGCGGTGATGCTGAGCGAACAGATTGAAGAAATGCTGGAAGGCACCGGCGTGAAGGTGGAAGTTCTGGACGAGGTACAGATTCAGTCCCTGAAAATGGGCGGTCTGTTGAGCGTGAACCAAGCCTCTGACCAAGCCCCGACTTTTAATATTCTGGAGTGGAAGCCCGAGAATGCCACCAACGCCCAACCGGTGATTCTGGTAGGCAAAGGCGTGGTCTATGACACCGGCGGGCTGAGCATTAAGCCCACCCCCAACTCAATGGACTACATGAAGTCAGACATGTCCGGGGCGGCCGCTGTGGCGGGCACACTCTATGCTTTGGCTAAGAATAATGTACCATTGCACGTGATTGGTTTGATTCCGGCCACTGACAATTTGATTAGCGGCAAAGGATTCGCCCCGGGCGATGTGATTACCATGCACAGCGGCCACTCTGTGGAAGTCCTGAACACAGATGCCGAAGGCCGCCTGATTCTGGCCGATGCCCTGCATTTCGCCAAACGTTACAACCCATCTTTGGTGATTGACATTGCCACCCTCACCGGGGCCGCCGCACGCGCCATTGGCCGCGAAGGCATCTGCATGATGGGCACCGCCGATGACCTGCTTAAAACCGATTTGAAATTGGCCGGCGAAATGGCGCATGAGCGGCTGGTGGAATTTCCGCTGTGGGATGAGTACCAGGAGCACCTGAAATCTGACATCGCTGATTTAAAGAACATCGGCGGGGCCGAAGCAGGGGCTATCTCGGCGGGAAAATTTCTGGAGTTCTTCACCAACTACCCCTGGATTCACCTGGACATCGCCGGTACGGCGTACCTCTTGAGCCCAGACTCTTACCGGGGCAAGCACGCCACCGGCAGTAGCGTGCGCCTGCTGTACCATTTCCTTACCTCACAAGCTACTGCTTAAGCAATGGAGCCAAAACAAAAGCCCCGCATTGGGATTACCATAGGTGACGTGGCCGGCATTGGGCCGGAAGTGATTCTGAAAACCTTCGCCGATAACCGGGTACTGCATTTCTGCACGCCCGTAGTCTACGGCACCGCTGCTGCGCTGAACAAATACCGTAAGCTGCTGGCGCTGGAGAACTTCAGTTTTCACACCATTCAGGCGTTTGACCAGCTGCATTTCAAGAAACTGAACGTTCTGAACGTGCAGGAGGAGGAAATTGATTTTACGCCCGGCGTTCCTACTCCTGCCACCGGCGCCATTGCCCGTACGGCATTGCTGCGCGCCGCTCAGGACTTGAAAGATGGCCATATACAAGCCATTGTCACCGCGCCCATCGACAAAGACAACACCCAGGGCGAAGGCTTTCAGTTCCCCGGACACACCGAGTTCTTCACAACGTTTTTCAATGCACCGGAGAGCCTGATGTTCCTGGTTTCCTCCAGCGGCTTGCGCGTGGCTACGGTAACCGGGCATTTACCGCTGAAAGATGTAGCCAACACCCTCACCCCGGAACTGCTCATCCGGAAACTCACCATTCTGGACAATTCCCTGCGCAAAGACTTCGGAATTCAGAAACCGAAAATTGCGGTGCTGGGTCTGAATCCGCACGCGGGGGAAAACGGGTTACTGGGCTCTGAGGAGACGGAACTGATTCTGCCCGTGATTGAACAGCTGAAGAACAAAGGCAACCTGGTCTTCGGGCCGTTCCCCGCCGATGGGTACTTTGGTACCCGCAGCTATCAGAAATTTGATGCCACGCTGGCGCTGTACCATGACCAGGGGTTGATTCCGTTCAAGACACTGGCCTTTGAGAACGGTGTGAACTTTACCGCCGGCCTGCCCATTGTGCGTACCTCCCCTGACCACGGCACCGCCTATGACATTGCCGGTCAGAACAAGGCAGATGAGACGTCATTCAGAGAAGCTCTGTTTGCGGCCGTAGATATTCTAAGGTCGCGGGCTGGGGTGTAACTCTTAGCCTGGTAAAATTTTCTTGAATGCGTTCGCCTGTTTTCTGGAAAACGGGCCGAAAACGCATTTTAGTTTATTGTACATATTTAAAAGAACCTTCGTATATTGGGTATATGAGAACAGTGGTTTTACATCTGCCAGCAAATATAGATCTAGATGAACGGCAAACAGCCCGCTTTCTAGCTGCTAAACTCTATGAGTCAGGCAAACTATCTCTCGGCCATGCGGCCGAACTTGCAGGCCTTTCCAAGGTGGCTTTCGCTGAAATCTTGGGAGACTTTAATGTTTCCTTGTTTAACTACCCCGCGAGTGAAATAGGTAGAGATGCCGCTGCCATCTAAAATAGTCATTGCAGATACCAGCTGCTTTATCCTGCTAGACAAGATTGGCGAACTGCCCCTACTTAAAGCTCTCTTCAGAGAAGTAGTGACCACTACTGTTATTGCCACTGAGTTTGGCTCACCGCTTCCAGACTGGATTTCTATTGAAGAAGTAACCAATATAAGATATCAGAAATTACTCGAATTAGAAGTAGACAAAGGAGAAGCAAGCGCTATTGCCCTAAGCTCTGAAAAAGAAGAGAATGTGCTAATTCTTGACGACCTTCAAGCTCGTAAACTTGCTCAAAGACTAGGGTTACCTTTCACTGGAACATTGGGAATAATTGCCAAAGCGAAACAAGTAGGTATTATATCATCTGTAAAGCCAATTATTGAAAAGATAAAAGGCACAAATTTTCGCTTTAGCGAAGAAATTTTCTCAAGTATGCTCAAAGTAGCGGGTGAGGTTTAGAATAAAGTAGGGTATGAACAAGAAGCCTGTCATAATCTCACAAACTATTAAAACCCTGCAAGGATCAGCACCATTGCCAAGCTACCTTGACTACAAGAAAGAATTGAAGAAAGTATTATGGAATAAATATTTGGGTTCAGATTCATGTAAGCCATAATTCCCACCACATCTACTTCCAATTTATATCTCCCTCACAATGAACCACTCCTGTTTTCAGCCTGTTTTCCCAAAAGTAGGCCGAAAACGGCTTTTGTTTAACCCCAGCAAAAAAGGCATTTGTATTTTATATTTAAGATATTTCTGCTAATTTTGCGACTTGCTAAAAAAGAGGCAACGTGAAGGAGATAAAGAAATACGACATCAACCTTGTACGGCTCGCGAACAAGCAGCACACCTACGAGTTTGAATTGGGCGAACCCTTCTTTGAGTTGTTCAGCCGGGAGATCATCCATGGCGGCAACCTGAAAGCGGAGGTGACGCTGCACAAGTCAGAGCTTCTTTTGCAGTTTGACTTCCATATCAAAGGAACGGTTCGGCTGACCTGCGACCGGAGCCTGGAGGAATTTGAGCACCCCCTGGAAGTTAACCAGACGCTGCACGTGCGGTACGGGCCAGAAGATTTGGAACTGGACGAGAACGTGCTGCAGATAGTACCAGAGACGCAGTATATCAACATCGCACAGCACCTGTATGACTACATTGGGCTCGCGGTACCCATGAAAAAGCTGTGCCCCCGGTTTGTAGAGGAAGATTTGGAGCGGGAAGATGACCCGGAGGCAGACGGCCTCTTAATCTACTCCACTCCTGTGGAAGACAATGACGACGAGGACGATGATGAGGACGGTCCGCTGGACCCCCGCTTCGCCGCCCTTAAAAAGCTTAAATAAGTTTCTAACCAATTTTGTAATAATTACCTGAGATGGCACATCCTAAGCGAAAAATCTCCAAAACCAGAAGAGATAAGAGAAGAACGCACGACAAATTGACGCCCAAAGCGATTTCTATCTGCCCTAACACCGGTGAAGTACACCAATACCACAGAAGCTACGTGGTAGACGGTGATTTATACTACAAAGGCAAAGTGGCCATCAAAAATTATACCTCTGTTGCGTAATAAAGCTTGCCTGGTCAGGCTTTATTTTAGTTACTTGTAGTATAATTTACGAAATACGCTTTACATGAAAATAGCTCTGGATGCAATGGGCGGCGACTTCGCCCCCGAAGCAGTTGTAGAAGGCGCACTTTTGGCGGCTGAGACGTTAACGGATGAGATTGAGATTTTCCTTATTGGAGATGAAGATACCGTTCATTCCCTCCTGCAAAAGCACCACTACACCGGTTCCAGAGTTCAGGTTGTTCACGCATCTCAAGTCATTGGGATGGGTGAACACCCTACCAAAGCCCTCACCCAGAAACCAGACTCCAGCATTGCCGTGGGCTACGGCCTGTTGGCCAGCAAGAAGGTAGACGCCTTCTGCAGCGCCGGCAACACGGGGGCTATGCTGGTGGGGGCAGTTTTCAGCGTGAAACAGGTAGAGGGCATCCTGCGGCCGGCCCTGGCAAGCTTTATCCCTAAGCTCTCCGGCGGCTACGGCGTTCTTTTAGACGTGGGCGCCATTGCCGACTGCAAACCGGAGATCCTAGAGCAGTTTGGGGAGATTGGCTCTATCTGCGCTGAATACCTCTTAGATATTGAGAAGCCCCGCGTAGGGCTCATGAACCTGGGCGAGGAAGAGGGCAAAGGCACCATGGTGACCCAACCCGCCCACAAACTCCTCAAAGAAAACAAATCCATCCACTTTATCGGTAACATTGAAGGGCGTGATGTCTTTAATGACAAAGCAGATGTCATTGTGTGTGACGGTTTTACCGGTAACGTGATTCTGAAAATGGCGGAGTCTATCTATGACATACTCCGGGAGAAAAACTTCAGAGACCCCTTCTTTGACCGTTTCAACTATGAGGCGGTAGGCGGTAGCCCCGTGTTAGGGGTGAACGGCAATGCAGTGATTGGCCACGGCGTGTCCAGCCCCACTGCTATCTGCAACATGGTGCACCTGGCCAACAAAATGGCAGAAAGCCACATTGCAGATAAATTCAGGAAATACTTCAGCGCTTAAACGGCGCCCTTCACCAGACAAGCCCAACCGAACCATATGAGCAAACTTACGGCCGCCATCACCGGTGTGAGCGGATATGTCCCTGACTATGTGTTAACCAACAAGGAGTTGGAGACCATGGTAGAAACCAATGACGAGTGGATTGTTTCCCGTACCGGCATCAAAGAAAGACGCATTCTGAAAGGCGAAGACCAGGGAACGTCGGCCATTGCCATTCCGGCGGTACTGGAACTGCTGAAGAAAACCAATACCCAGCCAGAGGAAGTAGACCTGCTCATCTGCGCCACCACCACCCCAGACATGGTGTTCCCGGCCACAGCTAACATCATTTGTGCAGAGGTTGGCGCCGTGAACGCGTTTGGCTATGACCTGCAGGCCGCCTGTTCCGGCTTCCTGTTCGCGCTGGCTACCGGTGCCCAGTTTATAGAAACCGGCAAATACAAGAAAGTGATTGTGGTAGGCGCTGATAAAATGTCTGCCATTGTTGATTATACAGACCGGGCCACCTGCATCATCTTTGGAGATGGCGGCGGCGCGGTGATGCTGGAACCGAACACTGAAGGCCTGGGCATACAAGACAGCATCTTGAAGTCAGACGGCTCGGGAGCCCCCTTCCTGCACATGAAAGCCGGCGGCAGCCGCAGGCCCGCTACCGCAGAGACCGTGGCTCGCAGAGAGCATTACGCCTTCCAGGAGGGCCAGCAGGTATTCAAATTTGCGGTGAAAGGCATGGCAGACGTGTCTGCCGAAGTCATGGAGCGCAACAACCTCACCCATGAAGATGTGGCGTGGCTGGTGCCGCACCAGGCCAACAAACGCATCATTGACGCCACGGCCAACCGCATGGGCGTTGGTCCGGAGAAAGTGATGCTGAATATCCAGAAGTACGGCAACACCACCAGCGGTACCATTCCGCTGTGCCTGTGGGAATATGAGTCTCAGCTGAAAAAAGGGGATAACATTATTCTGGCCGCTTTTGGCGGAGGTTTCACCTGGGGTGCCGTTTACCTGAAATGGGCCTATGACCCTAAGTAATCTGCTCATTTTTAGACGTTATTTCTGAAACAGAATCAAAAAATTCGGCTATCTTTGGCCGAATTTTTTTATGTCAAATCGGGAGAAACCCGCAGGCATTTTAAACCGAAACACACACAACCACTATGGCAACTACCGCTGATTTCCGCAACGGGCTTTGCATTGAATTTAACGGCGACCTCTGGATCATCACTGAGTTTCAGCACGTGAAACCAGGGAAAGGCCCGGCGTTTGTCCGTACCAAACTGAAAAACATCAAAACCGGCAAAGTGGTAGACAATACCTTCACGGCCGGTGTCAAGGTAACCACCGCCCGCGTGGAGCAGCGCCCGCACCAGTTCATCTACAAAGATGACTACGGCTACAACTTCATGGACATGAGCACCTTTGAGCAAGTGGTGCTGGAAGAGAAGATGGTGCCGTTTGCTGACCTGATGAAAGAAGGCCAGGAGGTAACCATTCTGTTCCACGCTGAGACAGAAACCCCGCTCACCGCTGAACTGCCCACGTACGTAGAGTTAACCATTACGTATACAGAGCCGGGCATCAAAGGTGATACCGCCACCAACGCCTCAAAACCAGCCACCGTAGAAACCGGCGCCACCATCTCAGTGCCGTTGTTTATTGGCCAAGACGAAAAAATAAAGGTAGACACGCGTACCTATACCTACGCCGAACGAGTAAAATAGAACTATGAAAGCTAAGGAAATCCAAGAACTGATTGATTTCATTGCGAAATCAGGCCTGAACAAAGTTGACATTGAGACAGAAGAGTTCAAGATCTCTGTGCAGCGCGAGGCAAGCCAGAAAGTAAAATTCACTTCGGCCCCGGCCGCCGCCCCGGCTCCTGCCCCGCAGGCAGCTGCTCCGGCCCCGCTGGCTGCCCCGGCACCCGCCGCTCCGGCAGCGCCCGCGCAACCCGCCGCTGATGATACCAGCAAGTACATCACCATCAAAGCGCCCATGATTGGTACCTTGTACCGCTCTGCCAACCCAGAGTCACCCGCGTTTGTAAACGTAGGCGATGAAATCAAAAAAGGACAGGTGATCTGTATCATTGAAGCCATGAAACTGTTCAACGAGATTGAATCTGAGGTTTCTGGCCGCATTGTGAAAGTGCTGGTAGACAACGCCTCACCGGTTGAGTACGACCAGCCGTTGTTCCTGGTTGACCCGAGCTAACTAATTATGAATTAAAAATTAGGAATTATGAATGGGTGAACTATTCATAATTCTTTGGTTTAGAAGAGTCCGTTTAACCTCCGCCTTCTTTCAAGCAAATAGTTCTTTTCTTACAAGGTCTGCCGTTTTTGGCCTACTTTTTCAAAAAGAGCCGAAAACAGGAAATTCAGGAAAGGCACTTGGCATTGAAGCCACGCAAAGTTGAAAGGCAGAAACAGGACAGGTTCTTCCATTTTTAATTCTTAATTTCTAAATCCTAATTAAAAGAACTGTGTTCAAAAAAATACTAATTGCCAACCGGGGTGAGATTGCGCTAAGGATTATCCGGACGTGCAAGGAGATGGGGATCAAGACAGTGGCGGTGTACTCAACCGCCGACAAGGAAAGCCTGCACGTGCGCTTCGCGGATGAGGCGGTGTGCATTGGCCCCGCCCCAAGTGCCAAGTCTTACCTGAACATCCCTAACCTGATTGCCGCGGCAGAAATCACCAACGCAGACGCTATTCACCCGGGCTACGGTTTCCTGTCTGAAAACGCCGAGTTTTCCAGAATCTGCGCCGAAAACGGAATCAAGTTCATTGGCGCCACGCCAGAGATGATCAACTCCATGGGAGACAAGTCATCTGCCAAAGACACCATGAAAAAGGCGGGTGTGCCTACCATTCCTGGTTCTGAGGGTCTGTTGACCTCTGCCGAGCAAGGCAAGAAACTGGCCGCAAAGATCAAATATCCGGTGATCATCAAGGCTACGGCCGGGGGCGGTGGCCGCGGCATGCGCATCATCAAGTCTGCCGAGGAGTTTGACAAGGCCTGGAACGATGCCCGTCAGGAAGCCAAAGCGGCCTTCGGGAATGACGGTATGTACCTGGAGAAGTTTGTGGAGGAGCCCCGCCATATTGAAATCCAGATAGTGGGCGACCAGTACGGCAAAGTGTGCCACCTCTCAGAGCGTGACTGCAGCATTCAGCGCCGTCACCAGAAGCTGATTGAAGAGACACCGTCGCCGTTTATTGATCAGGAACTGCGCGAGCGCATGGGCCAGGCAGCCATTGCCGGGGCGGCGGCTATCAACTATGAAGGCGTGGGCACCATTGAGTTCCTGGTAGACAAGCATAAGGAATTCTACTTCATGGAGATGAACACCCGTATTCAGGTGGAGCACCCCATCACGGAGGAGGTTGTGAACTATGACCTGATCAAAGAGCAGATCAAAGTAGCGGCCGGTATTCCTATTTCAGGCAAAAACTATTACCCGCAGATGCACGCCATTGAGTGCCGCATCAACGCGGAGGACCCAAAGGCTGGCTTCCGTCCCAGCCCAGGAAAAATCACCGTATTGCACATCCCGGGGGGGCACGGGGTACGGGTAGATACGCACGTGTATGCGGGCTACACCATTCCGGCCAACTATGACTCCATGATTGCCAAACTGATTGTGAGTGCCCAAACCCGCGAGGAGGCTATTGTGAAAATGAAGCGTGCGCTGAGCGAGTTCGTGATTGAAGGCATCAAGACCACCATTCCGTTCCACCTGGCCATGATGGATGATGAAGGCTTCAAGTCTGGCAACTTCACCACCAGCTACCTGGACAGCTATGACTTTACCCAGTTCTAATCAATTAAAATATTCCTAGAAACAGAAAGAGCAGCCGGTTTGGCTGCTCTTTCTGTTTTTGGCGTGTTTTTGGAAAAACAGGCCAAAAACAGGGTCATAATTTCTAGCTTAAGCAGGCTATACAACTGGTTTCAGCTTCTGGTCTGCGGCCACCAGTTCTTCCAGCTCCTGAAACCACTCCTCGCCGTATTTCCGCACCAGCGGCTCCCGCAGGAATTTGTAAACCGGCACCCCTAACTCCTGCCCAAATGAACAGGCCGGGTTGCAGATTTCCCAGCGGTCATAGTTGAGCGCCTCAAAGCCGTCATATTTGGTGATTCTGATGGGGTACAGATGGCAGGAGATGGGTTTCTTCCAGGAGATGATCCCTTCCAGGTACGCCTGCTCAATGGCGCATTTGAGCGTGAGGTTCTCGTCATAGATGGCGTAGGCACATTCCCGGTCGCCAATGGTGGGCGTGCTGTAGTCGCCTTCAAAATCCTCCACAAAGAGGCCTTGCTCCTCTACGGCCTTGATTCCCTCTACAGACATGAACGGTTTTACGTACTCATACGCCTCCGCTAGCAGCGGAAGCTCATCTTTATCCAGGGGGGCACCCAAATCACCCTCTACACAGCAGGCACCTTTGCATTTCTCCAGGTTACAGACAAAGAACTTGTCTTTGAGATCATCAGAGAGAACGGTATTTTGTAAGACTATCATGGCGGTTAACTATCAACAGGAAGACAAAAGTACCGCTAATTAAGTTCGGCCGCAAAACTGAGGGCACAACCAGAAACAGCAGCTGCGTTTTTGACCTGTTTTTCAGAAATCAGTCCTAAAACAGCTATCCTGCCATTACCCAGGCAAAGGCGTCTTCTTGGTTGTCAAAGAAGTGGGTGTTGAAAGGAACCGTATCACTAGACCTCTGGATTATGTTTTCTACTGCCATTTTATTGAAGATATCACTGGCCACAATCACTGCCATTTTCTTTAAACTTCCGGCTCTTGCAAACCGAGGGGCCCATTCTAAGGCCGTATATTCCTGGTCAGCTGGTCTTATAGCCTTGGCGTTGGTATTGTCGCCAATCCACCGCACCACCTCCTTCTCTTGTACTACTTGTAGATACACGTCCAAGACGGCCCGGTACTCATCACTGTTGGCAAACCCTTTCCAGCGGGTGCGCACCAGCTTCAGCTCCTCCTCATACGTGATAGAGATGATGTCACTTTTATAATAATCCATTGATATACCTAATGTCTGTCTGTCTGTCTGTCTGTCTGTCTGTCAAAGTTGGTTTAGTCTCTCTGCTAGCCCAATATAAGCTTTCACATGAAGACGGAAATATTTTGACCATTTGAAACTCAGTGGTTCCAAGCGCTCTGGTTAGTGCCCCCGCACAAACCTGGAACAGCCTACCAGAACCGCTGAAACCACAATATGTTTAGAAAAGCTGAATTTTAAAAGAAAAAGAGCTTCTTATACAGAAGCAGGCTTTCTTTTGGCTAGCCCCTGAACTTGCCACCTTTTTCCGTAAATTTGTGTTTCTTCTGAAGAAAGGACGATAGTACGCATGGATTATTTAAAACTCCTGAATGACTCGCAGCGCGCCGCTGTTTTAAATACGGAAGGCCCTTGTATGATTATTGCCGGTGCGGGCTCCGGCAAAACCAGGGTGTTGACCTACCGCATTGCGCATTTGCTCAACAAGGGCGTAGACCCGTTCAACATTCTGTCGTTGACCTTTACCAACAAGGCGGCCAAAGAGATGCGCGGGCGTATAGAGAAGGTGGTGGGCCCGGAGGCCAAGAACCTCTGGATGGGAACCTTCCACTCCGTTTTCTCGCGCATTCTTCGGGCCGAGGCCCAGAAGATTGGCTACCCCAGCCACTTCACCATCTATGACTCAGATGACTCCAAAACCCTGATCCGGAACATTGTGAAGGAGATGAACCTGGATGACAAGCTCTACAAGCCCAACGTGGTGCTGGGCAGGATTTCAGGCGCCAAGAACAAGTTGATCTCTGTAGCCCAGTACCTGCGCGACCCCGCCATTCAGGCAGATGATGAGGCCGCCCTTCGGCCCAAGATTGGGCAGATCTTTAAAACCTACGCTGAGCGCTGTTTCAGGGCCGGCGCCATGGACTTTGATGACTTGCTCTTCAACACCAACGTGCTGTTCAGAGACCATGTAGACGTGCTCAACAAGTACCAGCACATCTTCAAGTACGTGATGGTAGATGAGTACCAGGATACCAACTACAGCCAGTACCTGATCACCCGCAAGCTCTCAGCCAAAGACCGTAACATTTGCGTGGTGGGTGATGATGCTCAGAGTATCTATGCCTTCCGCGGCGCGGATATCCAGAACATTCTCAACTTTGAGAAAGACTACCCGGAGCTGGAGGTGTTCAAGCTGGAGCAGAATTACCGGTCTACCCAGCACATTGTGAACGCGGCCAGCTCAGTGATCAAGAACAACAAGGCCCAGCTGCGCAAGAATGTGTTCTCTGAGAATGAGGAAGGACAGCTGATTGACGTCATCAAGGCCAGCTCAGACAATGAGGAGGGCAAGCTGGTGGCACACGCCATCTTTGAGGAGAAGATGAACAACCACCTTTCGTATGAAGATTTTGCCATTCTGTACCGCACCAACGCCCAAAGCCGGGCCATGGAAGAGGCGCTGCGCAAGATGAACATCAAGTACCGCATTGTGGGCGGCCTCTCCTTCTACCAGCGCAAGGAAATCAAAGACCTGATTGCGTACCTGCGGCTGGCCATCAACCACAATGACGAGCAGGCGCTGCGCCGAGTGATCAACTACCCTAAACGTGGCATTGGCGAGACCACCGTAGAGAAACTCATTGTCACCGCCAATGAGATGAACCACAGCATCTGGGAAATTGTGAGCCACGCCAACCAGGTATTAGCCGGTAGAGCCGGGGCCGCCATTGAAGAGTTCGCCACCAAAATCAAGAGCTTTGCCGTGATGGCTGAGCAGAAAGACGCCTTTGACGCCGCCACCTACATTGCCAAACACTCAGGGCTGGTAGATGATCTGTACGCAGACAAATCAGTGGAAGGCCTGGCCCGCTATGAGAACATTCAGGAGCTCCTGAACGCCATCAAGGAGTTTGTAGACGACCCCGAGCGCGAAGACAAATCACTGGCCAACTTCCTGCAGGACATTGCCCTGCTCACAGACGCAGACACCAAGAAAGAGGACGAAGGCGAGTACGTGACCATGATGACCATCCACTCGGCCAAGGGTCTGGAGTTCAGGAACGTGTTCATTGTGGGCATGGAGGAAAACCTGTTCCCCAGCCAGATGATGATGCAGAGCCGTGCTGATCTGGAGGAGGAGCGCCGTCTGTTCTACGTGGCCATTACCCGGGCTGAGAAAAAACTGACCCTCTCCTACGCCACCAGCCGCTACCAGTGGGGCAACCTGCGGGCCGCTGAGAAAAGCCGGTTCATTGACGAGATTGACCCCAAGTTCCTGAACTTCAAGTTTGGCGATGAGCGTGGCCCGTTAGAGAAAGTGCTGCAGCGCAAGACACCCGCGGCGCAATTGATCACGCCCGCTCGCAAACCGGCAGCGGCCCCGTCTTATACCCCGCCAACCGACTTCACGCCCAGTGACACGTCTAACCTGCAGGCCGGAATGCGCGTAGAGCATCCTAAATTCGGGTTTGGCACCGTCACCAAGATGGACACCCAGGGCAACTCCACCAAAGCCATCATTACTTTTGAGGGCGTGGGTGAGAAAACACTGCTCCTGAGTTTTGCCAAGCTGCGTATACATGCGTAATTGGTAGTTATTCGTTCTTAGTTATTAGTTGTTCGCAATCCGGCCATTTCCGTTTTGGGGCTGTTTTTGTGAAAACAGCCCCAAAACGGAAAATGGTTTATTCACTTACCTTTCCTTCTCCCAAATGGCTCCTCATTTTGAGGTTTTGTCCTAACTAATAACGAACAACGAATAACTACCAACTAATTTTTCCTATTTTTGACACAGCAATCCAACCCATAGACATGGTAGCCAGTTCAACTTTCAAGCAAGAGCTTTTACTGCGGGAGTACGGCCGCAACGTGCAAAACATTGTCCAGTATATCTTAACCGTTGATGACCGCACCAAGCGTACGCAGTTGGCCCAGTTGCTGGTAAACCTGATGGGGCGCCTGAACCCCAACGTGAAAGACATTCAGGATGCCCAGCAGACCCTCTGGAATCACCTGTACGTGATGTCAGACGGCAAGCTGGACGTAGACGCCCCCTTCCAGCTGAGTGCCATGGAGTACCTCAATGAGAAGCCGCAGAAGGTAGACTACCCCAGCCATACTCCCAAGTACATGCACTATGGCACCAACCTGGAGCGCCTCATTGAGAAAGCCAAGCAGATCAATGATGCCCAGGAGCGGGAGGCCGCCATCATCTCCATTGGCAAACTCATGAAAGTGCTGTACCGCACCTACAACAAAGACAGCGTCACAGACCAGGTCATCCTGGAAAACCTGCGCGACCTCTCTAAAGGTGAGCTGGACCTAGATTCTGCGTTGTTAGAGAAAGGCGGCCTCTTTGAGAGCAACATCAAAACCCCGCAGGGCCCCAGCAACAACAACTACCCTAACAACCAGAAAAACAAAGGGTACCAGAACAAGAATCAGAACAACAGAAAGAATAAGTAAGAACGCATGGCTTCTTTTGAAGTAATAGGTGGCCGACCTTTAAAAGGCGAAATTATTCCGCAGGGAGCAAAAAACGAGGCGCTGCAAATTCTGTGTGCGGTCTTACTGACCCCTGACCCCGTGATTATTTCTAACATCCCTAACATCAGGGACGTGAACAAGCTCATTGAGCTTCTGCGGGACATGGGCGTACAGGTGGAGCAGACAGCGCCAGACACGTATATCTTCCAGGCCGAAGACGTGAACCTGGACTACCTCACCTCAGAGAAATTTATTGACCAGGCCCGCGCCATTAGAGGATCTGTGATGATTTTAGGGCCTTTGCTGGCCCGTTTTGGGATGGCAAAGCTGCCTAAACCGGGCGGGGACAAAATTGGCCGCCGCCGTCTGGACACCCACTTTATTGGTTTTGAGAAACTAGGGGCTAAGTTCACCTATGACTCTGAAGACAGCTTCTACCACCTGGAAGGCAAGAACCTGAAAGGCACTTACATGCTGCTGGATGAAGCTTCTGTGACCGGAACCGCCAACATTGTGATGGCGGCCGTGCTGGCCGAAGGCATCACCACCATCTACAACGCCGCCTGTGAGCCGTACCTGCAGCAGCTTTGCAAAATGCTGGTGCGCATGGGCGCGAAAATCAACGGCATTGGCTCCAACCTGCTTATCATTGAGGGCGTGGAGAAACTGGGCGGTACTGAGCACCGCATGCTGCCAGACATGATTGAGATTGGCTCCTTCATTGGCTTAGCGGGCATGACCGGTTCTGAAATCACCATCAAAGACGCGCAGATCAGGGAGCTGGGGCTAATCCCAGATACGTTCCGCAGGCTGGGCATCCAGATGGAGTTCAGGGGCGATGATATTTACATTCCAGCCCAGGACTCTTATGAAATTGACACCTACATAGATGGCTCTATCCTGACGGTTTCTGACCATACCTGGCCCGGCTTCACGCCAGATTTGCTGAGCATCGCGCTGGTGGTGGCCACCCAGGCCAAGGGAACGGTACTCATTCACCAGAAAATGTTTGAAAGCCGCCTGTTCTTTGTAGACAAACTGATTGACATGGGCGCGCAGATTATTCTCTGTGACCCACACCGGGCCACAGTGATTGGCCAGAACAAGCAGGTGCCGCTGCGCGGAATCTCCATGACCTCCCCTGACATCAGAGCGGGTCAGGCCCTGTTGATTGCCGCCCTTTCGGCCGAAGGCCGTAGCGTGATTCACAACATTGAGCAGATTGACCGCGGTTACCAGAACATTGACGGACGTCTGAACGCCATTGGGGCACAGATTACGCGTCTGTAACTGAAAATTATTTTTGAATAGCAAAGGGAGCCCGGCACAGGCTCCCTTTCTGCGTTTACAGCCATTCCGGGCGCATTTCACCAGAGTTCTGGTTTGGGTCTGTTTTCTTAAAAACAGCCCGGAAACGCAAAAGCAGCCCTGATTATTGTGCTCATTTTTTGGGTTACCATACTGTAGATGAATGCATTAAGGGGAAAACCTTCGGCTATGGAAACAAACAACACCTCCCTCCTTTTTGGCCTTCTGCTGGTAGCCCTTTCTTTGCTCAGTGGCTGCGCTGCCCCCCAGGAAGAAGGCACAATGACAGCCCAGAAGGAAGCGGCAGAGACCGGGGCAGCTTCTGTGAACCCTGCAGCACCCACGGCGGCCAACCCAGAAAAGCAAATGCTGATTAAAAACGCCCAGGTGAAATTTCAGGTGGAAGACCTCGCTAGCAGCACCCAGCGCATTGAAGCTACCGTTAAAAATGCTGACGCCATTCTGGTCTCTACGTTTCAGCACCAACAACAGGATCAACTGGCCATGAGCTTTAAGATCAAGGTGAAGCCTGACCAGTTTTCTGCGCTGCTGGAGCAACTGGAGCAGGAGAGCATCAAGCTGGACCATAGAAAACTGGGCGCAGAAGATGTGGCCATGGAATACATAGATGTACAGGCGCGGTTGGTGGCCAAAAGAGCCGTAGAGCAACGGTATCTGACCCTGCTGAAACAGGCCAACAGCATTCAGGAGGTACTGGACGTAGAGCAGCAGCTGAAAAGCATCAGGGAAGAGATTGAAAGTGCAGATGCCCGCCTGAAGCACCTCCAACGCCAAACGGCCTACAGCACCATTGAACTGGAGGTATATCAGATTGTGCCCATGAGCTTTTCTGAAAGAAGTGGGCTGGGTGTACGGCTCTACAACGCCCTTGGTACCGGCTGGCAGATGTTTATCACGCTGGTGGTGGGCGTATGTTACCTGTGGCCCCTGCTGTTGATTTTGGCCGGTTTCTGGTTCCTGCGCCGGCGCAGACTCATCTAATCATCTGTTTTTGCCCTGATTTCAAAAAAATAGCCCGGAAACGCAACCGGGCTATTTTGTTATTCTTCTTCCCCAACCAGATGCTCCTTCTCCCGCCGGCTGCCCCCGTACAGCTCGTACTTAAACAAGCGGCATTCTATGGGCCCGTTATACAGCGGAATTCTTCTGGAGGGCTTTAAGCCAATATGTTTGGCGGCCTCCAGGTTGCCCGTGAAGACAAAGGCGTCCCAGTTCTGGAAGTTGGCCTTGAGGGTGTCGCCTATCATTTTGTAGAGGCCGTTGATTTCACGCTCGTCGCCAATTCGCTCCCCGTACGGGGGGTTCATAATCAGGAGGCCCTTTTCTTCTGGCTTGGAGGCCACTTTGAAATCCACCTCTTTTACCCGCACATACTGGTCCAGTTCGGCATATTCTAAATTTTGGAAGGCGGCCTCCACAAAGTCTGGGTCTATGTCTGAGCCGTAGATCTCTACCGGATTGTCTGGGTCCTCCTGGGCCAGCACCGCCTGGTACACTTTGTGGAACATGGCCTCATCATAATCTGGCCAGCGCATAAACCCGAAGTCTTTGCGGTAAACGCCCGGCGCTATGTTATGCGCCAGCATAGCCGCTTCGGTCAGAAACGTACCGGAGCCGCACATAGGGTCATAGAGGGCGGTTTTCTTGTCCCAGCCGCTCAACAGCAGAATACCTGCGGCCAGCACCTCGTTGAGCGGGGCCACGTTGGTCTGCTGCCGGTAACCCCGGCGGTGGAGCGAATCACCCGACGAATCAAGCGCCAGCGTGACAATGTTCTCGTGCATGTGCAGGTGCAGGCGTACGTCTGGGGTGGTCACGTCAATATTGGGGCGGCGGCCGGTCTTATCCCGGAACTGGTCTACAATGGCGTCTTTGGTGAGCTGGGCCACGTACAGGGAGTGTTCAAACGTGGAGCGGGATACCACGGCGTTAATGGCGAAGGTGCTGTCCAGAGTCATGAATTCATCCCAGTCGCGCTCCCGCACCTTCAGGTACAGCTCTTTTTCGTCGCGGGCTTTGAACTGGGCAAACGGCTTTAAGATTCTGATAGCAGTGCGGCAGCAGAGGTTGGCCTGGTAGAGCAGGTACTGGTTTCCGCTGAAAGTCACGGCCCGCACCCCCGGTTTCACAAACTTCGCCCCCAGGTCCCTGAGTTCCTGCGCCAGTACTTCTTCCAGCCCTGCCAGGGTAATGGCCGTCATGTTGAAATCTTGAGATGCTTTTTTTCCCGCCATGGTATCTAAATACTAGTTGATCCTGAGATTGAACCTGCAAGTTCGTAAAAAATACAGGCAAACGTGCTATCCTGTTTTAGGCCTGTTTTCTGAAAAACAGCCCCAAAACAGGAATTATGCAGAAGCGGCGGCTTGCCGGCTGCCGCAGCTTCTGAATTCTGTTGCGGTTTCCGTACTTTTGCGGGAACACACCATTTTCTGCACATGAAGATTCAACGCCAGGCCTCACTGCAACCTTACAATACCTTCGGGATAGACGCCAAAGCCGCGGTACTGGCAGAGTTCACCTCTGTACAGGAACTTCAGGAGCTGCTCCAGCACCCTGAGGTAAAGCCGCTTCCGTTGCTGATTCTGGGCGGCGGCAGTAATGTGCTGCTTACGCAGGATGTGCAGGCCGCCGTTCTCCTGAACCGCATCAAAGGCCTCTCACGGCAAGAGGATCCGGACGGAACACATGTGCTGGTGACGGCGGGGAGCGGCGAGACGTGGCATGACCTGGTGCTCTACACCATTGAGCAGGATCTGGGGGGCATTGAGAACCTCTCCCTGATTCCGGGCACGGTGGGTGCGGCCCCGCTGCAGAACATTGGCGCCTACGGGGTGGAGTTGAAAGACACCTTTGTTTCGCTGGAGGCCCTGGAAATTGCAACTGGCCAACTGGTTTCGTTCAGCAAGGAGCAGTGCGGGTTTGGCTACCGCGAGAGCGTGTTCAAGAAAGAGGCCAAAGGCAACTACATTGTTACCTCCGTTACGCTGCGCCTGACCCGGGACGCCCACCAGTACAACACGTCTTACGGGGCCATTCAAGACACCCTGGCGCAGCAGCAGGTAAAAGAGTTGAGCCTGAAAGCCATCAGTGCGGCCGTTTGCCACATTAGAAGAAGCAAACTGCCAGACCCCGCCAAGATTGGCAACGCGGGCTCCTTTTTTAAAAACCCCGAAATCCCAAAAGAACAGTTTGACGCCCTGAAAGCCCAGCACCCCTCCCTCCCGGGATACCCGGTGAGCGGAGACGTGGTAAAAGTACCCGCGGGCTGGTTGATTGAACAGTGCGGCTGGAAGGGGAAAGTCCTGGGCAAACACGGCGTGCACAAAGACCAGGCGCTGGTGCTGGTAAACTACGGCGGCGCCACGGGCAATGAGGTAAAAGAGCTGGCCTACGCGGTGATTCAATCTGTGCAGGAGAAGTTTGGCATAGCCCTCACCCCAGAAGTGAACATTATTTAGCGCTCTTTCTGTTTTAGGCCTGATTTCAGAAAAACAGGCCCAAAACAAAAAAACCATTACAGAGCATGTTTAAATTTGCCTTTTGCGCTGCAAACGGGTAACAAAAGAACCCGACTTCGCGGTTGACTCGCACCATAGCGGGCGTATGCTGCTCAAAAAACGCTATAGAAGAACCTTTCGCTCCCCGTTTTCGCTTGCAGAATCAACATGTAAAGAAGCTCTTACCTTAACTGTAGCCATGACCACTACTGAGTTGATTTCGGCCCTGGCCGAAGAGAAGAGCGCAGGAAAAGGCCGCGCCGATGAGGTGGCGGCTTACCTGCTCCAGCAGGGGCAGGAGGCACTGGAACAGCTGTGGCCGGGGTTGTATCATACAGACGCTGTACTCAGAGCCAGAGCCGCCCATGTGGTGGAAGCCGTTGCTAAGCAACAGCCGCTTTGGCTCCAGCCGTACCGGAAGGAAATTTTACACCAATTGGCCCAACCCAATCTGGACCCGGCTTTTAACTACTGCCTCCCGGCGCTGCTGGGGCAGCTGTCTTGGGAGGAGGAGGACCTGCCGTTGGTAATAGAGCGGCTGGAATTCTGGCTGCAGCACCTGCACAACCAGTTTGTGAAAGCCATCTGCCTCCAGTCACTCACTGACCTGTCTATGCAACAGCCCTGGTTGCAGCAGGAGGTCCTGGAGCTGATTCACCAGCACATGGCCAAAGGCGGAAAAGCCGTCAATGCACGGGGGCGCCTACTGCTGAAACAACTGCAGAAACAGGAAAGGCTGGTAGAATAACCAGCCTTTCCTGTTTTACGTTTTGGGGCTGTTTTTAGAAAAACAGCCCCAAAACAGCTTATACCAGGTGCCGTTGTGGAGAACCCGCCTGCGGCAGTCTGTTCCTCTGCCCTTCCGGGCTTTTGAACGGCCCTGCTTTCGGGCCTCGGACGCCCAAAGCAATTACTTCAGCACAATCACGGTGGCACCGTCACCGCCCCGTTCAATGTGTTCATCACTCACGCTGGCTACTTCACGCTGGCTGCGGGCGTAATCCCGTACCACCTGCTTAAGGATGCCGTTGCCGCGGCCGTGAATGATCTTGACTTCTGGTATGCCCAGCATAATGGCGTCATCCAGGAAGTTCATAACGGTGGTCAGGGCGTCTTCGGCATATTTGCCGCGCACGTCCAGGGTATGGACAAAGTCAGCCATGCGTTGGGTCACATCCAGCCCCTTAGAAGGGGCCGAAGCCTGTTCTTCTTTGGCTTTCTTCTCTTTCTGCTTGACCACGGCCATGTCTGGCCGCTCCAGCTTCTCCAGCTTCACAATGGTTTTGAGGCCGCCAAAGCTCACCTCGGCGGTTTTTCCTTTCACCGCCAGAAGTTCGCCCACCGAGTCCTGCCCCACCAGCACCACCTTTTCACCGGGTTGCAGCGGTCCGGTAGGTACAGCCCCGCTGGTGCGCCTTACAACCGATTTAGGATCAGGCGTCAGCTTTTCTTTAAAGGTCTCCAGCTGCTGACGGGCCGCTTTGGTTTGCTCCTTTTCAGCCTGGCTTTTCCTGATCTGCTCAATGGTGCTTTCTATCTGCTGGTTCGCGTCTTTGAGCAGAAGCTTGGCCTGGCCTTTGGCCGTCCGGATAATGTCCTGCTTGCTTTCCTCCAGATGTTGCTTCAGGGCAGTGTATTCTTCTACCGCCTTCTGCAGCTTGCGCTCCTGCTTGGCCACGGTGGCATTGCGGCGCTCAAAGTCGGTTTTTTCCTGCTCCAGTTGCTCCAGGAGTTTATCATATCTGATCTTCTCCTTGCCCACCAGGGTTCCGGCTTTTTCAATGATGTTCCTGGGCAGGCCAATCTTGCGGGCAATCTCCAGCGCGAACGAGGAGCCGGGCTTGCCAATCTCCAACTGGTACAGCGGCTGCAGTTCAGCGGGATTGTAGCGCATGGCACCGTTCACCATTCCAGGGGTGCGCTCGGCAAAGTTTTTGAGATTGGTATAGTGGGTGGTGATCACGCCAAACACTTTCTGCTGATGCAGCTGCCCCAGCACAGCCTCGGCAATGGCCCCGCCCAGCGAAGGCTCGGTCCCCGTGCCAAACTCGTCTATGAGCACCAGTGACTTTCTGTCTGCAAACAGCAGAAACTGCTTCATGTTCTGCAAATGCGAACTATAGGTACTCAGGTCATTCTCAATGGACTGTTCATCGCCCATGTCCAGGAACACATCCCCAAACAGACCGGCCTCAGAACCCTCGGCCACCGGAATCAGCAGCCCGCACTGCAGCATATACTGCAGCAAGCCTACTGTTTTCATAGCCACTGATTTACCCCCGGCGTTTGGCCCTGAGATTAACAGGATACGCTGCTCCTGGTCCAGTTCCAGGCTTAGGGGCACCGCCTTCTTGCCCTGAGCCTGCATGGTGAGGTGCAGAATAGGGTGGCGGGCATCTTTCCATTTGATAAACGGCCGCTTATGCAGCTCTGGCATGACAGCTCCTATCTTATTGGCCACTACCGCTTTGGCTCTGATAAAGTCCAGGAGCGCCAAAAACTGGTACGCCTTTCTCAGCGACGGCAGATGGTGCCGCACCTGGTTGGTCACCGCCGTCAAGAGCCTGATCAGCTCCCGGTGGTAGGCATTCTCCAGGTCTTTGATGTCGTTGTTGAGCTCAAACACGCTCTCCGGCTCCAGGTACACGGTCTGGCCGGTGGCCGATTCATCATGGATCAGACCTTTGATCCGGCGTTTGTATTCGGCAATGACAGGAATTACCAGACGGCCACCGCGCACGGTAGGCTCGGCATCACCGGGGGTCCAGCCCTCTTGTTTGGCATGGCGCATAATGCTGCTGATCTGCTTGCGCAGCTGTGTCTGCTGGCCAATCAAATCCCGCTTTACCCGCTGCAGCTCAGGAGACGCGTCTTCTTTCACGTTTCCGGCGTCATCTACCAGTTTCTCCAGGGCCGCCACCAGCTGGCGGTCTACCTCCACGTCTTTGGTCAGGGCTTTGAGCGCCTCGTACATGCCTTCCTCAGACTCCACGAAGAACCCCAGCGCCTGCCTTATGGCCCGCAGTGACATTTTGATTTCAAACACGCCCCGCACCTCCAGGAACGCCCCCTCTAAGGCGGCGCGGCTCAAATGCTCAGTCACGTCAAAATAGTAGCTGGACGGAAAATCTTCCCCGGCCCGTAAGATGTTGGCAAATTCATGCGTTTGCTGCAACAGGCGCTGCACCAGGTCAAAGCGGTCCAGAAACTGCACGCGCTCCACAAACCGGCGGCCCAGCGCACTTAGACAGGCTTCTGCCAGCATCTCTCTGATCTGGCCAAACCCTATCTTCTGTTCAAAATTAGTTGGATATATCAAGCTTACTTGTTTGTTCTGTTGTTGTTCTTTTTACTTGTCTACCATCTGCCTATTCTGCTACGAAGTCTCAGAATAGCTTGCCCCGGCTGTTTTACCACCCCACGTCTGCCTTCATCACAAACCGCACAGGGTGCACCTTCTCCTGCCTTTTCACGGACAGATAGTTATTTCAGCTGGATGTAGCTGAGGTTGTTTCTGTTTTCAGGCTGTTTTCGCAAAAGTAGCTTAAAAACGCTATTGCCCAGCATTGTAGAACAGATTGCCGCGGCGGCTTGTTCCGGCAGGGGGAAAGAAATTTGTTATAATTTTGATCTTTAGTAAACATATTGTTACAGATAAAGACCCGTCTGTGCTTTCACGTTTTTTCTTTAGTAACCATTCTTTCGCACTCTGCTGAAAATCCTCCCTTAGCAGGTCTGTTCCTGTTTTTGGCCTGTTTTCAGAAAAGTAGGCCGAAAACGGAAAAGGCTCCTAAAACTTCTCCTCCACCCCCAGACCAAAGAGGGCGTAATCATATTTCACCGGATCTACCGGGTCAAAGGCTCTCAGGTGCTGGGTCAGTTCTTCGGCCATGGCCCAGTCTGACTGCGTGCGCTGAAGGAGCCCCAGCTTTCGGGCCACCCGCTGCACATGCACATCACAGGGGCAGACCAGGTCTGCGGTGGGAATTCTGCCCCAGATCCCGAAATCAACGCCGTGGCTGTCTTTCCTGACCATCCAGCGCAGGTACATATTGATGCGCTTACACGCTGATTTCCTGGCGGGCGTAGAAATGTGTTTGCGCGTGCGGGGCGGGGCGTCAGGCAGGGAGAAAACCAGTTGGAAGAAATTCTCCAGCCTCTGCTTCTGGTTCACGGCTTCTCTCTCAGGACTGCCCAGAAAAGCCACCTCCAGGCTCTCGTGCTGCTCATAAAACCACCGGAAGAAGTACACCAGGTACAGCAAATCAGTGTCATTGAAAGTGCGGTGCTTAAACCCGAGCAACTGCTTCAGGTCATTCTCCTGGTGCTGCAGAATGAATTGGTACGGCGCGTGGTCCATGCGCTGCAGCAGCTCCCTGCACTTGTTAATGATGGTCTTGCGCTGTCCCCAGGCCAAAATGGAGGCAAAAAAACCGGCAATCTCCACATCCTGCCTGCGAGAGAACAGGTGCGGAATAGACACCGGGTCATTTGGAATAAAGTCTGGGGTGTTGTACCGCTGGTACCGGTCATCTAACAGGGCTTTGACTTGGGCGTGGGAATAAGACACCTTATTTTAATTAGGGATTGGGAAGTAAGAATTGATACTTTTTAGGGCTCTATGAACGCGGTAAAGACAAAAGAGGCGAAAAGCGGGAGCTGCGGCAGCTTTCCGTTTTTCGCCTCTTTTCCGGAAAACAAGCCGGAAACAGGATTTAAGGCATGTAAGACACCTCTACCCTGAACCGTTTGTCAACCGCGCCAATTTGTTGGCAGGCCTTTTTTGAAAGCTTCAGCACCAGTTTGTCATTGTCACCGGTTGCGGGCAATTTGCCTATCACGCGCACATACACGGTCTGGTCGTTCATGGGGTTTTTTACCGCCATGATGGTCCCCACCGGGGCTGTTTTGTGCAGCGCAAGGAACTTGTTGGCATCTGATCTCGTGTCAATCTGCTCTGCCATCCCGCTCTCATTGATGCGCGATACATACTCAGTGGTTCTGGCGATAGTCTTCTCCTCTTCAGGTTCTGCTTTAGGACTGGGCTTGGCGGTGGTAGCGGTCACCGGAGCAGAGTTGGCGGGCGGGGTAGAAGCGGCGGGTGCCTCCGGGGTTTTAGCGGCAACCACGGCATCATCTTTTTCAGGAACGTAGATGTCAGCCTTGCCAGATGCTGTATTGGCGCCAACCCCCACAACCAGGTTCTGCCCCACTACCACATTGTTGCTTGTAAGTTTATTCCATTTCTTGATGTCCTCAACGGTTACCTCATGCAGCCTTGAAATGGAGAACAGGGTCTGGCCCGCTTTCACGGCATGCATTTTATTGCCTTTGCCATCAACGGCGTACGTGCGGCTGGCCGCAGGGCTGGCGGTGGTAGCGGGTGAAGGTTTGGCGGGCGTGGCAGCGGTGCTGGTGGCAGCTTTTGCCCCTGCCACGGGGATCAGGACAATCTGGCCCACCATGATAGACTTTTCAATGTTCTTGTTGGCTGCCACAATCTTGTCAACGGCCACCCCGTATTTGCGCGACAACGCATACAAGGTTTCATTGGGTTCTACCTTATGGGTGATGTAGGTTTTGCCATTCTGGGTTTTTACACCAACAGAATCCCGCACAGCCATGGTACCAGCTGAAGCAGTTCCCCCCAATGCCAGGCATACTCCCAATCCAAACACAAACTTCTTCATTATGAACTCTTAACTCTTAGTAGTAAACGTTGATCAAAGGCAAGTGCAAAAAAAAGTGCAATGACTACCGTACCTCCCCACCCTTCAAAAATCAGACCCGTTTTTTTAACCTCTTTCGGAACAAAAAAAAGAATTTGCGGTTCCAATTACGGTGTAAGTTATCAAAAAACTGCGGGTTCTCCAATTTATACAGAGGCAGGATCTGTTGGCTTAAGGCTTTTTGGCAGCCGCTTTTGGTTTATTCTTCAGGTTTCCTTCTTTTCTTTTTCCCTCTACCGGTACCTGGCTGCCAAACGGAAGAACGGCTTTAAGTTGTATCTTTGAAACCGAAGAACCGGATCAACTTTAACCAAACGCAACTGCCTATGAAAGCCCTTGGCATACTACCTGCCCGCTACGCCTCCACCAGATTTCCGGGAAAGCCGCTGGTTGAAATAGGCGGAAAATCAATGATTCAACGGGTGTATGAGCAGGCGCAGAAATCTACCCTTGACGGGGTGGTGGTAGCCACAGATGATGCCAGGATTTTTGACCACGTCATGGCCTTTGGCGGAACTGCGGTGATGACCTCTCCTGACCACCAAAGCGGTACTGACCGGTGCTACGAGGCGCTCCAACAGGTACAGGAGCCGTTTGAGGTAGTGGTGAACATACAGGGGGATGAGCCTTTTATTCAGCCGGAGCAAATAGACAAGGTACTCGCCTGTTTTGCCCAACCCGAGGCGCAGCTGGCTACCCTCATAAAGGTGGTGCAGAGCCAGGAGGAGCTCTTCAACCCCAACAGCCCCAAGGTGGTGGTGGGCGAGCAGGGGCAGGCCCTCTATTTTAGCCGGCAGCCAATCCCGTATCTGCGCGGTGTGGAAGAGCAGCAGTGGCTAGATCAGCACACGTATTTTAAACACATTGGCATTTATGGGTACCGCAGTACAGTACTCGCTGAAATCACGCAACTCCCCCCCTCTTCTTTAGAGAAGGCAGAATCTCTGGAACAGCTGCGTTGGCTGCAAAACGGCTACCGTATTGTCACCGCCATCACAGACAAAGAAACCATTGGCATTGACACTCCCGCAGACCTGGAAAAAGCTTTGTCGTACTTGCAGAATAAGTCCTAAAAGCAGCGGTAACCAATGCCATTGGTGGCATTTCTGTTTTGGGGCTGTTTTCTGAAAAACAGCCCCAAAACAGGAAAAGCTACTTTCTTTACCCGCCCGCTTTCTTAGCTTTGTAACCTTGGTCTACCAGCAGTTGGAGAACCTTGTCCCTGAAATCCCCCTGGATAAAGATTTCGCCGTCTTTGGCACTCCCCCCTACCGCACATTTATTTTTCAGGAGTTTCCCCAGTGCCTGCAGGTCTTCGTCCTGCCCCACAAACCCGGTGACCAAGGTCACCTGCTTGCCGCTCCTTGCTTTCTTGTCTAACTGCACCCTGAGGTTCTGCTGCTGAGGCGGCAACGTAGTCACCTGCCCCTCCTGCTGGTAATCATATTCAAAGTCTGGGTTGGTGGAATACACCACCCCCTCCCGGTTTTTCTTGTTTTTGCTCATACCTTATATTAATTGGTCAGCGGGCGCCACTACTTCTAGGGATGTAGGGAACATTTGTACTTCAAACGCATTCGCCAGCCCCACAAATTCCCCATCTGCGTGAAAATGCAGGGGCTGCTCACTGTGCACCGACACCGTGGCGCACGTGTGGAACTCTGCCAGGTTTGAATGGGCTATCTGTTTAGTCAGCAGGCCATACCCCAGCTGCAGGGCCTCTGCCAACCCCACGTGCCTAATCAGACAAACGTCTAATAATCCGTCTTGTATATTGGCCATTGGCGCAATATAGGCGTTGTTCCCATATTGGGACGCGTTGGCAAATGCCACTACAAAGAAATCAGACGTTAGTTCATGGTCATTGACCCGCACGGTAGCCATCTGTGATTGATAGCTCCTGAATTCTTTCACCACCAGTTGAATATAGCTGCTCAAGCCCCGCTTGGTGCTGTTGGCAAACGCAGAGCTCACCACCCCGTCAAAGCCAATACCGGCAGTACAGAAAAACGGATGGCCGTTAATGGCGCAGGAGTCTATTCTTCCAAATGTGGGTTTATTGAGCAGGGCCAATGCCTGCGGGAGAACCAGCGGAATCCCCAGGTGGCGCGCCAGCCCGTTGCCAGACCCTTTGGGGAGAATTCCCAGCGCCGCGGATGTTTGAAGAAGCCCCCTGGCCACTTCATTCACCGTACCGTCTCCCCCTACCGCCACCACCAGCCTGGCCCCCTGGGCAGCGGCTTCCCGGGCTAGTTGGGTGGCATGTCCGGCGTGCTCTGTCAACAGCAGCTCATACTTCCAGCGCGAATGGTCAAGATGTGCCTCAATCAACGCTGGAACGTTCACACTGCTCTTTACCCCAGATTTGGGATTCAGGATAAAATATGCTTTCTCTGGTATGCCCATGACTAACTTCTGCGCTTGGCGGGTTGGCCAACAGCCCCTTTTCACCCGCCCCCATTGCCTGGCACCATAGTGCCATGGCCTTTGGGCCGGAATGCGACTGTTGAGGTAAAACTACATAAAAAAAGTGGTGCCGCCCTGAGGCAGCACCACTTCAAAATGCTATTTGCCTGGTTAAGCGCCCAGACGCTCAATTAAATCAGCGGCACGGTTAGAGTATCCGAACTCGTTGTCATACCAGCCTACTACTTTGGCCAGGGTGCCGTTGGTAGAGGTCAGTTCGGCATCAAAGATGCACGAGTGTGGGTTGCCTACAATGTCAATAGAAACAATTGGATCTTCAGTATACTGCAGAATTCCTTTCAACTCATTGTCAGCGGCTTTCTTAACGGCAGCATTAATTTCTTCTTTGGTTACCTCCCGCTTCAAAATCACAGTAAGGTCAGTTAAAGAACCATCTGGAATTGGAACGCGCATGGCAATACCGTCTAATTTCTTGTTCAGGTGGGGCAACACCAACCCTACGGCTCTGGCAGCACCGGTTGAGGTAGGCACAATAGAGTAGGCCGCGGCACGGGCCCGGCGCAGGTCAGCGTGCGGGGCATCCTGCAGGTTCTGATCTGCCGTGTACGCGTGCACAGTAGTAATATACCCTTTCTCAATCCCGAAGGCCTCGTCTAACACCTTCGCCATTGGGGCTAAGCAGTTAGTGGTACAAGACGCATTGGACACAATGGTCTCTTCACCGGTCAGGGTCTCTTCATTCACCCCTAACACCACTGTAGGGATGTTGCCTTTGGCAGGAGCGGAGATCACTACTTTTTTGGCACCAGCCTCTAAGTGTCCGCCTGCACCTTTCTCATCTACGAAACGGCCGGTAGACTCTAATACCACGTCAACGCCAAGTTTACCCCAGGGCAGATTCTTGGGTTCCCGCTCAGCGTATATTTCAATACGCTGGCCATTTACCGTGATGCTGTTTTCATCAGCAGACACTTCTCCGTTGAAAAGGCCGTGTACGGAATCATATTTTAATAAGTGTGCAAGTGTAGCGTTGTCTGTCAAGTCATTGATAGCAACTACTTCTACATTACCGCGCTCAATCAGGGTCTTAAAGGTAAGACGGCCTATGCGGCCGAAGCCGTTGATGGCTACTCTTATTTTCTTAGACATGTTTGTTACGTTTTATTACTCGTTTAACCCCGGCAATTTACATGTTCCCTCAGGTAAAACAAACTAAAAATTTTTCCCGCTCATTTTGAGCATTTTATCCATTACTACGAATTATTTTAAAACGAGGGCTTGGCAAATAAAAAACAGCCTTCTATATTTGCACCATCAAAACCGAAAGATGGTCCGTTCGTCTAGGGGTTAGGACACCAGATTTTCATTCTGGTAACAGGGGTTCGATTCCCCTACGGACTACCAGAGGGGAAAAGCAGGAAATATCCAGCTTTTCCCCTTTTTTCTTTTTCAGCATTTTAGAAAAGTAAAATCCATCTGTCCCCAAAACGATTTGACACGCTCAATTCTCCAGTAAATAATTTCTTCCACTTGCCGGATTGTCATTTCACTTGTTATAAAATTGTAATAAACCACTCACTATTAAAAGGAACTTCCCTTCCATTAATTCTTCCCTTCCATTAATTAAAAAGTGCCAAATAAAGCAGTCCCATGTGCAAATTGCACATAGGACTGCTTTATTTGGCACCGGAAGGGTATTACTCTGGTTGGTCTTTTCTGTTATTTCCAGCCGCCGCCAAGCGCCCGGTAAATATTCACTACGGCCTGCATCTGCTGCATCTTAGTTTCCACCAGATCAAATCTAGATTCCAGCGCATCGCGTTGGTCATGAGCACTTCCATGTAATCGGCCCGGGCTGAGTTGAAGAGCGTGTTGGAAATCTCGATGGACTGCGTGAGTGCTTCCACTTCTCTGGCTTTCAGGTCATAGCTTTTCTCCAGATTGCTGATCTTGACTAACTGATTCGCCACTTCTATGTACGCGTTCAGGATAGTGCGTTCATAGTTGTACACCGCCTGAATCTGCTTCGCGTTGGCGCTGTAATAGACAGCCTTGATCGCGTTTCTATTCACCAGCGGAGCGGTGATGTCACCGGCAAGGGAGTACAGCAAGGACTCTGGCTTTAACAGAAACGTTGGGTTGAACGCCTGGTAGCCAATTCCCGCCGAAATCCCTAAAGAAGGATAGAACCGCGCTCTGGCCACTTGTACATCCAGCTTGGAGGCTGCCAGATCCAACTCGGCCTGCTTGATGTCTGGCCGGTTGGCAAGCAGCTGCGCCGGAACTCCGGCCTGAATGGCTTGTGGCGTCAGGTTCTCTAACGGCTGGGTGTTTCTCTGTACCGGTTGCGGAAATCTGCCAATCAGGAAGTTGATACGGTTCTCGGCTTCGGTGATCTTCTGCTGAATGTCATACTGCAGGCTTTGGGTGTTGAGCACCTGGGCCTGGAAGCGGCGCACCGGCAACTCGGTTACCCGGGCCGCCTCTTTCTGCAGCTTCACAATTTTCAGGACATTGTTCTGCAGCGCTATGTTCTGCTTGACAATGGCCAGTTGGTTGTCCAGGGCCAGCAGCTCATAGTAGTTCTCGGCAATCTCAGAGATCAGGTTGGTCACCATAAAGTTTCGGCCTTCCACCGAGGCAAGATACCGGCTAACCGCCGATTTTTTGGCATTCCGCAGCTTCCGCCAGATATCCACCTCCCAGGTAGCATACGCGCCTACCATATAATCCTGCAGCGGCTCCGGCATTTCCTTGCCCGGCTTGATGTCCGTGGTCGCTTCTAGGGCCCCAATGTTGGTGAACCGGGCCACCTTGTCAACCCCAGCAGCCCCGCGCAGCCCCACAGAAGGCAGGAATTCGCCTTTTCTGGCTCTTACTTCGTTTCTGGTGATCTCAATTTCCTGTTGGGTGATGTTCAACTCTTGGTTGTTCTGCAAGGCTGTGTCAATCAGCGCCGTCAGGTAAGGATCGGTGAAGAAATCCATCCACTTCACCTGCGCGGTGCTGGTGGTATCCTGCGAGTTAGAATAACTCGCGGGCACGGCCGCATTCGCTGACTTCTGGATTAACTCAGGGGTTTTACAGGCTGAATAGGTGAGGGCGATAAGCGCTATCCCCAACCAATTCCATCTTCTATTCTTAAACATTTACTTCGGTGTCTACAGGTTGGGGAAAATTGTCAATGGAATGGACATAGTCCTCGGTTAAAGTGGTCTCCTCTTCATTTCTGATCAGCTGACGTCCATCGGCCAGATGGCCGAAGATGAAGTACAGCCCCGGCACGATGATGACCCCGAAGACAGTCCCGAACAGCATTCCGCCCATGGCGGAGGCTCCAATGGTCCGGTTCCCGATGGCCCCGGCCCCGGTGGCGATTACCAACGGAATCAAACCGGCGATAAAGGCGAACGAAGTCATCAGAATTGGCCGGAAACGCACTTTAGCTCCTTCAATGGCGGCATCGAGAATTGTGGCTCCCTGCAGGCGCTTGAGCACGGCAAATTCCACAATCAACACGGCATTTTTACCCAGGAGACCCACCAGCATGATGAGCCCGATCTGGGCGTAGATGTTGTTCTCCAGCCCCATGAGTTGGAGCACCAGGAAGGAACCGAAAATCCCCACGGGCAGGGAAAACACCACCGCCAACGGAATAATAAAGCTCTCATATTGGGCGGCCAGCACAAAGTAGACGAACGCCAACACAATGGCGAAGACGTAAATGGATTCGTTGCCGCGGGTAGCCTCATCGTACGAAAGACCTTCCCAGGCAATGTCATAGCCTTTAGGCAACGACTTAGCTGCTACTTCCTGAATGGCCTGGATGGCGTCTGCGGTGGTATAGCCTTTGGCCGGTTGCCCCTGAATGGCCGCTGAGTTATACAGGTTGAAACGGGTAATCTCATTGGGCCCCTGCGTCTTCTTCAGCTTCATGAACGCCGAATACGGCACCATTTCGCCCGCTTCGTTCTTCACATACAGATTCAACAAATCAGAGGGAAGTCTTCTGTATTTAGGGTCAGACTGCACGTACACTTTGAAGAACTGGTTGAACTTGGTGAAACCTTGCTCATAGGTACTCCCAATCAGGATGTTGAGATTATCCATGGCTTTGCCAATAGACACTCCTTTCTGCATAGCCATGTTGTTGTCAATCTGCAGTTCGTACTGCGGATAATTGGCGGCAAAGAAGGTGAACAAGCCCGAGAGCTCTTTCCGCTTGCCCAGATTATCCATGAACTCTTGATTCACTTTGTCGAACTCGTGGTAGTCGGTCTCGGAGTTTTTGTCCAGAAGACGCATGGAGAAACCTCCGGAAGAACCAAAACCGGGGATTGCGGGCGGCTCAAAGAACTCGATCACCGCGCCCAGTCCTTTGGATCGTTCCTCCAGCTCTTCCATGATCTCTTTCACGTTGTGCCTGCGGTCTGACCAGTCTTTCAGGTTGATCAGACACGTCCCCGCGTTGGAGCCCCGGCCTTCGGTCATGATCTCGTACCCAGCCAGCGAAGACACTGATTCCACGCCGTCAATCTCTTCACAGATTTTCTGGAGTCTTTGAGACACCTGGTTCGTTTTCTCCAGCGTAGAGCCCGGCGGTGTCTGGATGATGGCGTAGATGGTGCTCTGGTCCTCGTTCGGGATAAAGCCGGACGGCACAATCTGGTTTTCATAGAAGATACCGGCCCCAAAGGCGATCAACACCCCAAACGTCACCCATCTTCTGCTCACAATAGAAGTCAGCAAGCTTACGTATTTTCCGGTTAGTTTCTCAAAACCACGGTTAAAACGGTCCAGGGCCTGGAGAGGATATTGCTTTTCTTGGCGTGCCCGTGGTGGTTTTTCAGCAGCATGGCGCACAGCACCGGCGTAAGGGTAAGCGCAATCAGCGCCGAAATCACGATGGAACTGGCCATGGTAATGGAGAATTGGCGATAAAAAGTACCCACCGGACCCGTCATGAAGGAGATAGGCAGGAATACCGACACCATCACGGCGGTAATGGCGATAATAGCACCACTGATCTCGCCAAGTACTTTTTTCACCGCGCTGTAGGGTGAGAGATGCGGCTCTTCCTCCATTTTGGCATGCACGGCTTCCACCACTACAATGGCGTCATCCACCACAATCCCGATGGCCAGCACCAGGGCAAAGAGCGTCACCATGTTGATGGAAATGCCCAGGAACTGAATGATAAAGAACGCCCCAATCAAAGAGACCGGAACCGCCAGGATGGGAATCAGGGTAGAGCGCCAATCGCCCAGGAAGATGAACACCACAATGGCCACCAGAATAAACGCGTCGCGGAGGGTATGCACTACCTGCTCAATAGAGGCATCCAGGAATTTGGAGACGTCATAGCTGATTTTATAATCCATGCCCGGCGGAAAGTACGGACGCATCTCCTCCAGCTGCGCCTTCACATTGGCAATCACTTCACTGGCGTTACTGCCGTAGTTCTGCCGCAACACAATAGCCGCCGACGACGGCCGTCCAGGTTGGAATAGATGTCAAAGAATTCACTGCCCAGTTCCACTTTGGCAATGTCTCTCAGGTGAATGCTTTCCCCTTCGGCGTTCGCCCGGATGATCACATCATTGTATTCCTCCGGCTTGTTATACCGGCCTTTGTAGGTGAGCACGTATTCCAGCGACTGAGCGGCTATCCCTGAGCTTTGGCCTAACCGGCCCGGCCGGCCGATGATGCTTTGTTCCCCCAAGGCTTTCATCACTTCCTCCACTGAGATGTTGTAGGCGCGCATCCGGTCGGGGTTCAGCCAGATGCGCATGGCGTAGCGGCGGCTACCCAGAATCTGTGCCCGGGCAACCCCTTTGATCCGCTGGATTTCGGGGATCATCTTCACGGTGGCGTAGTTGAACAGGAACTTCTCGTCCATGCTCTTTTCCTTGGAATAGAGGTTGACGTACATGAGCATGCTGGGCTGTACCGGGGAGATCACCACGCCTTCGCGCTGCACCAGTTCCGGCAAAAGGGGCATGACCTGGTCTACCCGGGTTTTTACCCGCACCACCGCGTCATTGGGATCGGTTCCGGGCTCAAAGATGATCCTGAGCGTCGCCTCGCCGGCGCTGGTAGCATCTGAGGCGATGTACCGCATGCCCTCCACGCCATTAATGGCCTGTTCCAGGGTAATCAAGGTAGACTTCACCAGCACATCGGCACTGGAGCCCGGGTAGGCAATGAAGATGTTGACCGTGGTGGGAGCAATGTCCGGGAACTGGGAAATAGGCAGCTTTTTGATGGCCAGGCCGCCCACAAAAACAATCATGATCGATATTACAATTGCGAATACCGGTCTTCTTATGAATTTACTAAACATGTCTTCTGCTTTTTAGGACCCCTCCACTATTCCGCATATAAATTCAATTGCGCTAGGACAGACTTCGGCTCCACGTATTTTGAGTGTATTTTTTCGTTTTCGCGCACTAAACGCAAGCCTTCCAGCAAGATTCTGTCGTCTTTGGAAAGCCCTTCCTGCACCACATAGATGTGCGGCAGCTCCGCGGCCACGGTGATTTCCCTTGACTTGATCTTGTTGTCATTACCCACCACGTACACGTATTTCTTGTCCAGGACTTCAAAGGTGGCTTTCTGCGGAATAAGCAGGGCATTTTTCATAGGCACCTCCATCAGGATATTCCCCGTCTCGCCGTGCCGAAGCAGCCCTTTGGGGTTGGGGAAAGTAGCCCGGAAGGCGATGTTCCCGGTCTCGTTGTTGAAATCGGCTTCAATGGTCTGTACTTCGCCGGGGTAGTCAAATACCTGGTGGTTGGCCATTTCCAACTTCACTTTGGTGGTGTGGTCGTTTTTGAGGTTGGTTTTGTAATCCAGGTACTCGGCCTCGGGCACGTTGAAGTACACCCACATCTTGCTATTGTCAGAAAGAGTGGTCAGCAGGTCGCCTTCGTCCACCAAACTGCCCAGCCGTACCTGGAAATGATCCATGATGCCGTCAAACGGGGCTTTGATCTGGGTGAAGCCTAAGTGCACCTGCGCCATGGAGACTTCGGCCTTAGCCTTGTTCAGTTTAGCTTTGGCCATGGCCAGTTCGTTGGGAGACACCACGTTGCCGGAGGCCAGCTTCTTCGTGTTCTGGTACTCAATCTCCGCGAAACTGGCTTCGGCCTGGGCTTTCTGCAGCTCGGCCTCGTACATGGCTGGCATGATCTGAAACATGAGCTGGCCTTTTCTGACCGTTTGCCCTTCGTCTACATAAATCTTCTGCAGGTAACCTTTCTCTAAGGCTCTGATTTCAATATGACTGATGGCGTGGATCTGACTCACGTATTCTTTGGTGATTAAGGTGTCCTTCACCAAGGGACTGCTTACCAGAAACTGGGTGGCCTCTTCCTTTTCTTCTTTTTTGGATTCGCAGCCTGTATGGCACAACAAGACATACAAACCCAAAACCATGGGCATGAGAATTCTCTTCATGATACTTGAATTGATAGTAATTAGGGATGTGTAAAACGATATACTGGTGCGCCCTTTCAGCAGTAGACACAAGGGCGCGGTGCAGTAAATACAAGGAAAGGCAATATGACTTGCCTGTTGAATAACTTAACTTATTTCTGAAAACCTGAGACAGGTGTTGCTATGGTTTCTTTACAAAGCATACCGATACATTACGCCCCTCAAGTGGCAACGAAATGATTAACAAACCGGCACGGCACGAAAGAAAAAAAGCGAAGGAATAGGCGAATCGCCTAAAGAGGGAATGGTAAACTAGATCCGGAAGACCCGGAAGAGAAGATAGAATCTTAAAGGGGAGAAAGAGAAAAAGTCCTTACAGTACGTGAGGTTCTTTTTCAGAAAGAAAAGTAGAAAGGCTAGTACCTGGGCGTAGAAAACCGTGGCGAGAAAGGGGCCGGTCGCCTGGTTTTTCTTTAGAAGGGATTCGGTTTCCTCAATCTCCGTTTCAGCGACATATTTGTCAAAAGGGGTTTTTTCTGCGCTGGGGGAGGAATATGCTACTAGTAAGGAAAGGTCTTGGTGAACAGTGCCAACGGCGGTTTGTACTGTCCGTTGATTATTTCCGGAAGAAGCAATGTAAAGGCTTCCCTTATTCGCGTGGGCGTAGAGAAAACTATATCCGCTCAGCAGGAGGATACACAGGGAAAGAAGATAGTTCAGGAAAGCCTTTGGCATCTTGGGCGTAAAAGTAGAACAGTCTATCAATATAGACAACGAAGCTCTTTAGAGTTTTTCAATTTTATTGATTTTTCGGATAAACAGGACTGTGAAAGCGAGTAAATGTAAAGCCATCCAGTGCAGCGCCTTTGTCTCGAATCTAACCAAAAGTGCCTTGAAGCTGTCATGCCAGGCGTTGGCGTGCTCTATCACTGTCCTGCCTTTGAAGAGTTCTTCATCGAAACACACATACGCCCCGTCATATCTGCCATTCCTGGGGTTGAAGGCAATATTTGACTCAATCTTCATCTCTGCGCACAGGCACCTGAAGCTTTCCGAGTCTAAACAGAGGTCCGCGTTCAGAAACCGCCCTTCGGTCTCAATGCCTGCCTCCTGGATCAGAGACCGCACAGCTGCCTGAACACCGCCTCTATCTCAAACAGGTCATGGTGGGCCCCCTATACCGGCTCGCTGCAGGCAAGCAGCACTCCCTTGCTGTCAGACAGAAATAGGCTGTTGCAGGTTCTGGCGGCTTTCCTGGCCTGGTAGCCTACGCACTCCCCACCGTTCTTGCAAAGCGTCTGGCTTCTGTCCAGTTGCATTGAGGAGAGGTTAAGCAGCCTGCGCTTGCTGTGCAAAAGCTGCATCCATACCTTTTTCGGCCATGTTTTGTAATGCTTGATGTCTTGATTTTTGCATGTTTCTGTAGTTGAACATGAGGTTCAGGCTTGCTTGTGGTCCCAAGCCCACAACCTCATCAATTTTAGCTAAATTCTATTTCTCAGACATAGCCTACGATACCTGCCAAGGTTTCAAGTGTGAGCGGCTTTGGGAAGAAGGCAACTGAAGGGACCTCAGCGGGCCAGTTCAGGTTAGAGTAGCTGGCCTTCCCGCTGTTCAGGATAACCTTAGTGTGGCGGTAGTCCACCAGCCCGAGTTTGGCGAGCTCCTTTATGAAGTCCAGCCCGTTCATGCCCGGCATCTCGATGTCTGTGATGATCACCTGGGGAAGTGCTCCCATCTCAGCATCCCTTTTCAGCATCGCCAACGCCTCCGTACCTTCCTTGGCGGAGACAACCTCCACAAGCGGACTGTGTTTCCTGAGCAGTCGGGTCAGAATGAAAATATAGACACTATCGTCATCCACTAGCAGCACTTTCTTATTCGGATCCATCGTTTTCTACATTATGTCACTACAGTGACATAATGTCATTGCTTTTGAAGTCTCCTCCCCCGTCAGTGTTGGCAAAGGAGCAGCAGCCATCCAGGCCTCCTTTGCCCAGGAGGTTAGTTCCCGTGATCGGAACATATACCTTCTATACGTTTCCAGGGGAAGAACGAACTGGAATACCTGGAGCCAGCTCTATTACCATGGCTGGCCCTGCCTTACACCCTACCGCGGGAATTAGCAACGGTCAGCAAGGGAGGAACGGGAAAGGAATTATTTTTGGGTGGGGTTCTGCCTGAAATAGACCCTGAAGGTGGAACCTTCCCCCACGGTGCTCTCCACCTCGATCCTGCCCCCCGTGTCCTCCACCATGTTTTTGACGATGAACAGGCCGATGCCGCTACCTTCCACATCGTCCCGCAGCCTGGTGTAGCGGGCGAAGATTGCCTCCTTTTTATCCTCCAGTATACCCATCCCGTTGTCGCGGACGGTAAGCACGACGGTGTCATTCGCCCGCTCGGTCCTGATAAGCACCTCGGGCAACCTTTCCGGAGACCTGTACTTGATGGCGTTGCCGAGCAGGTTGTAAATGATACTCCGGATGGTTTTCCTGGGAATCCCGATCTCCGCCTCCCTGATCTCGGAGGTGATCTTTGCCTCGGACTCGGTAATCTTGTCCTTAAGGGAGAGGATGGCGTCTTCGATAACGTTCCCGAAGTTCACCCGCTCCGTGGCATTGGCGAAATCCATCTCCGCCTCCCCGATGTCCACCAGATCCTCCACCGTCTCGCGGAGCTTGGCCACGGAGAGTTTGAGCATCTCCATCACCTCCTTTGCCTCTGCCTCCGAGTTTCCCCCTTCGCCCATTGCCTCGTCCATGATATTCACCAGCGCCTCTATGTTGGACATGGGGCCCTTGATGTCGTGGTAGAGGGCGTGGATGACGACCTCGTGATTCCTGTTGAGCCGCTCGTACCCCTTCAGGATTTGGATGCGGTCATTGATATCGATGAAGGTGATGATGACGCCGTTGCTCCTGTTCTCCCTCCGGACGATGTAGGGCAATATATTCATCTGATACCAGACATTGTCGGTGGTCTGTATCTCCTTTTCCAGGCTTTTATTGCTACCGATCACCTCATGGATGTTCTCGATGATCGTGGGAAAGCGGATGTTATTGGATACTTCATCTATGTGTCGGCCAACGTCACTGTCAGAGAGTTTGAAATGTGTCATGGCCGCGGGAGTGAACTTGCGCAGGATCATATCTCCATCCACGAAAAGCTGAGGGATGATGGTGTTACTGAAGTAGTTCTCCAGCTCCTCGTTCAGCTCCGTGAGCTTATCCAGTTTATAGGTGTTCCCAGGTGAGTTTCCCATCAATAAAGGCGGCTAAGGTTATTAAATTCTAGAAGGATGGTATATAAAGGTGTTTCCCAGGACCCTACAATTGCTTTTCCTAAAATCATGCGGCAGGCCATCTTCTGGCTGAGCCATTTGGGTCAAGGGTTGCACGCCACGTCCACGGGTAGCCCTCTTCCATGGTGGAGGAGTGGTTCTCCAGGGAAGCTGCAGTGGCTGATATGCAGTTACCCCTCCTGTTTTTGGGTTTACATCATTCAACCCTCCTATACGGGAAAGGGTGATTCCCGACCATCTCCAGGCTTAAAGGCGTCTTGTTCTGAATCGGTCTGGGCAAGGTTCATTACTGCTTTCCGGTATCCCCACCGTTTATAGCGATTAGTCCTCCCTTATGAGCAGATAGGTAGTGGAGAGGATGGAGTCTTGCCTGGACCCCTCTTCTATGCCGGGGCTTATCTGTGTGGATACGCTCTGGATACGGAAACCGTGACCCAGTAAGTGAGTGACCTGATGAGCGGTATCATTCGATGTCACATGGTTGTTGTCGGGTCCGGGGCACCCCAACCTACTCAGCACTGTGATGACTCTCTGTTCCATGGTTTCACTGCAAGGTGTTGTTTCCGCAAGGTCCTGCTAATAAACGGTACCGCAAAGCTGACCGGGAAAAAGTTTCAGGGGAGAGAACGGGCTGTTGGAGATGCCGAATAGATAGGATCTTTCCCATCCATCCAAACAGAACTTTAGAGGAAATATACAGTGGGCATATCGTCAAATACATGGGTTTATCAATTGAGCAGGTCACCTCACTGCCGGATGATATACGCTGAATGATTAGCTGATCTTTTTACTGCCGTTGTAAATGGTCTACGTTAGCGATGCCCAAACCTGTCAGCACGCGGGTCTGCACGGTTAAGGCGCCAATCAGACGTACCTCCGGCTGGGGCCATTTCCTGATCAGGGTGGGGATAGCCAGGATACCGGCTTCCTCTGCCTTATCCGGGTGTTCCTGGATGTCGATAATCTCGAGCTGGTAGTCACCAGGGTAATATTTCTTGAGGATAGCATTCAGATTTTCCTCAGCCCCTACAGAAGTGGTGCTGTTTCTATTGATGAATAGTTGTATCCAATAATTAGTCATTTTTCTTGTCCTTGGTACTTGGATTCCCTTTATGCCCGGGAAGTTTTCTTTTTTAAACTTCCCTTAGGCCACTATCGGGGTGTTTGAGAGCAGGCCGCTTATACCGGTGATGGGCTGGCCTATCTGCATGCCTTCCTCGTTTATCAAGATCTGGCGGATGGAGGCGTCATGCCGGGAGCCGCGCATCTTGAGTACTGTGATGCTCCGCTGCATCTCGCCGGTCAGCTCCACATACCTCAAAAGAATGATGGTGTCGGTGATGGTGGCAATGTCACCCTCGGTGATGGAGGCGCCCCCGGTGAGCATGTGCGTGGTGGCGGTCAACATCGTGGTGACCCCATCGTGCTTCAGGAAATTGGTGAGTGCCACCACGAACTCCTGGAACCCTTTCTCTGACGGGTTGCGGGTCAGGGCCGAGATGCTGTCAAGGGCAATGCGATCAGGCTTAAATTCCTTTACCAGTTCCTGTATGTTGATGAGGTGGTCTTCCAGCGAGCAGACCTCCGGATAGGTGGAGACCACCTTCAGCAAACCGTCGGCCTCCAGTTGCCCCAGGTCCTGTCCCCAACCCTTGGCATTCCTGAAGATCTGTTCTCTGCTCTCCTCGAAGGCCAGGAGAAGGCACCGCTCTTGGCTTTCCTTGGCGCCATTGATGAAATTCGAGGCCAGCAGGGTTTTGCCGGCTCCCGTGGCCCCAGATACCAGGACGATGGAGCCTTTGAAAAACCCGCCGCCGCACATCTGGTCCAATTCCCGCACCCCCGAGGAGACGCGCTGGCCCGATGCCTGCTGGGTCAGTTTCATGGCTGAGATAGGGACAATCACCACCGCCTGCATAGGCACAATGGTAAAGGGGCTTTCCCCTTTCACGTGGTTGCTGCCCCTGAATTTCAGGATCTCGATGGTGCGCCGACGACGCTCGTTCGTGAGCACATTACGCAGGATCATGACATTGTCCGCCAGGAACTCCTCCACCCCGTACCGGGAAATGGCCCCGTATTCTTCGGTGCGCTCAGTGGTGATGAGGGCTGTGGCTTTCACCCGCCTGAGCGTCATGGTCACTTTGGACATTTCCTGTCGGATGATGTTATGCTCAGGAAAGTGGGTGAAGATGCTGCCGATGGAGTCAATGACTACCCGTTGAGCGTTGTTTTTGGCGATGGCCCTCTCCAGCCTTATCCTGAAGGCACTCAAATCGAATTCACCAATGGTGATTACGTCTTCCTCTTTGGGGGAGGCGTCTATAAACGTCCATTTCCCCTCTGATTCCCATAGGTCTATGTCCCAGCCGAACCCTTTCAGGTCATTCCTGATGTCCTCCACCTGTTCCTCAAAGGTCACGAACACTCCGTTCTGGTTGAACTTAAGGATTCCCATGGCCAAAAACTGGGCCGCGAATAGCGTTTTGGCGCTCCCGGAACTGCCAGCCAGCAAGGTGGTCCGGCCCATGGGCAAGCCGCCCTCGGAGATAAGGTCAAAGGCAACAATGCCTGTCTGAAGTTTGGGAATGCTCATAAAAGGTTAACTATGAAGGGGTGGGGTGATGGAAAGATACCAAACGCGCTATAGGTGAATGGCACTGTTTTTCAGGCGTCTGGAGGTAAAGGTAGGGGAAGGTAGTCAATAAAAGAACAGCAATGGAATAAATAGTAGCCTGCAAGAGGTTTATGCTTGTTGGGCCTTTCAATATAGGTGACCTCTTTTGATCCTTATAAAGTCTAAAAAACCATTGGATAGAGGCACGCCACCCCGTCCTTAAAGGGTATATCATGAATGGAACTGATTCCGCTTTGCATTAGACATTGGTCTAATGCAAATTCGCTTTGTATAAAACCCTCTTATGAAAGCCAATAACGGACAATATAATAAATGTGACCCTTGAATTTACTAAGTCGGGAACTTAAACAGCTATTATCAGATCCCCTATACTCCGGGTGCAAATTCTCCACCCTTGTTCAAATAAATACCACAGAGTAGGCTCTTTTCAATTTAGGGAACACGCAAAGTGTCCGGCAAGATGTGTTTTTGTCCACAGAATTACCCTCCTCCCCCAAATGGGCGAGTGCGGAAACCGCTGCGGAACTTGCGGTTTCAGTTTTCATTAAAGAGAGCATACCAGCTACGCGGAAAGGCATAACTCCTGGCTACTCCCAACTGATAGGCTACCCAAAAAACGCACCTTCCATTAGCTTTACCCCTTCCCCAACCTTTCCAGAGAAGTCTCCCCTTTTAAAAGAATCACCCATGCGATAGCTGTGGTGGCTGATATCGGCAGTATAAAGTTGCCTTAGACCTTTCCCAGTAGCAGACAATTCCTATGGCTTCTAAGTGAGAGGAAAGGGCATTCATTCCGGCGTGAAGGTAGCCCGCAGGTCCGGACACGGGACAAGGTAGTACTGACAAAATGGGTATCCCCTGCCGGGGTCCCTCCGCATTTTCACTGTCTCCACCTTGCCCTCAGTCCTCCCGCGGGCTGGGTGGGCACCATAATCAATTCCCTAACCTCCAAACATGAACGATTATGGAAACGACAGCCAAGAAAACCGTGAACTGCAGAGTGGCCCAGGTGAAACTGACTTACCGCTACAAGGTAAAACCAGCCAAGAGCCCAGGGATTACCTGCTCCTCCGACACACACGACTTACTCAAGAGAAACTGGGACGACGGGAAGCTGGAGTTCCTGGAGCAGTTCAAGGTGTGCTGCTCAACAGAGCCAACAGGGTGCTGGGCCTCTACGAGCTCTCCACCGGCGGCGTGGCTGCCCCAAGCTGATCTTCGTGGCCACGCTCAAATCGTGCGCCTCAGCCATCGTCCTCTGCCATAACCACCCCTCCGGGAACCTCTCCCCCAGCTCAGCGGACATACAGCTCTCCAAGAAGCTGAAAGAGGGCGGCAGCTTGCTGGGCCATATCATCAACACCAGCGAGGGGGTATTACTCCTGCGGCGGTTTGTACTGTACGTTGATTATTTCCGGAAGAAGCAATGTAAAGGCTTCCCTTATTCGCGTGGGCGTAGAGAAAACTATATCCGCTCAGCAAGAGGATACACAGGGAAAGGAGATAGTTCAGGAAAGCCTTTGGCATCTTGGGCGTAAAAGTAGAACAGTCCATCAATATAGACAACTGTTGGAACTCAAATAGTTGATAGACCAGAGAATTACCCCTCTTACTTTTTACTGCATTTCTGTTTCAGCCTCTGCGGAGCAGGATATACACCGGGTTGCCCCTCCCCTTTTTCAACAGAAGTGAGAGTATTTCAATAGTACACTCACCTATACATTTCTGCAATAAATTTCCGTAGCGTATGCGTCTCACCGTGCCCTCAGCCTGCAATCTTTAACAGGTTCAAAACCCCAACCCGCATTAAAGGCATGTCTTCTGCCTTTCCCTTCTCAGGTATGGGAGAAAATGTTATATTTACTTTAGCAGACTACTCCCTTACCGCACAAGTTATATGTCAATTTCATTGGAGCCGCTTTATGAACACATAGTTGCCAAGTTACGTGAAGGGTTGTCTAAAGACTTAACCTATCATTCGCTGCACCATACCTTAGATGTATTTGAGCAGGTAAGCCTAATAGCCCTGAAAGAAGGAGTTACCGCTCCTCAAGAACTTTTGCTGCTACAGGTGGCAGCCCTGTACCATGACGCAGGTTTTTTATACACCTACCAGCAGCACGAAGAAAGAAGCTGTACTCTGGCCAAGGAGGAACTTCCCGGTTTTGGGTTCACCCCGGAGGAAATAACCATTATCTGCCGTTTGATCATGGCCACCCAGGTACCGCAGGCCCCGCAAAACAAGCTGCAGGAAATTATTTGTGACGCTGATCTGGATTATCTGGGGCGTGATGACTTTTTCCCAATCGGGCAAACGCTCTTTCAGGAATTCACCTGCTACGGGGTGGTGCAGAATGAGGAACAATGGAACCAGCTGCAGGTCAGGTTTCTGGAAAGCCACACGTTTTTCACCTCTTTTTCAAAAAACAGCCGGGAAACGCAAAAGCAGCAGCACCTGGCACTGATCAAGGCAAAGCTTAATCAGCGGCCGTAGCGGCTCTGCTTTCCACCAGCAGGATGTCCATCTGCCGTAGGCGCTTGCAGAGCGTTTTCAAGATGCCTTTTAAAACTTCTGCGTTAGAGATCATGATTTCATAAAACGGCTCCCGCTCCAGTTTGAGCAGAATGGTTTGCTCTGTGGTGGTGGCAGTAGCTGAGCGGGGCTCGGCATCCAGAATAGACAGCTCCCCCAGAATCTCATTTTCTCCCAGGTTGGCAAACGTGTGCTCTTCATCATGAATGCGAACATTGCCTTTGTACACAAAGTACATGCTGTCTCCGTGGTCCCCTTTGGCGAACAGTTGAACATCTGCGTCTAAATGCAGCTCCTCCAGTGCGCCTGCCAGTTCCACTAAGTCAGACTCTGGAGTGTCATGAAAGATACGCGAAGAATGCAAAGTGAGGACCTTCTCAATCAATAACATAAGCAGATTTGGTAAGCTGTGATAAAACGAACCCGCGGGTCTCTGAGTATAACGCGTCTTGAACCGGTACTGGTTGGGCGGCCAAAACGTCTTTAAGGCCGGAAAAAGGAGTTTGCAGTAGGCTATAGCATGCAACAGACCTGGTCCAGGAGGAGCAGCTGGCTGAATTGGCGGTGATCAGGTCTTTGAGAATGGAAGCCGTATCTAACCGCTGCAATTCGGCGGGGCGGGCCAGTTGTTTTTCCGGGTCTAAAGTTACGTCCAGGAGCGCTTCCAGAGGCAGGAAATATTTCTTGGGTACTACTTGTTCCAGCATTTCAATGGCGTTGGCCACTTTCTCTGGGGAGCCAATGGCCAGCATCTCCATCACCCGGTTAACCTGAGCCCGGTCAAATAACAGTGCCAGGCTTTCCATCATACGCTGCAGGTCCTGCTTTCCTTCGGCGTCCAGTGCTTCTTTTAGTAGGGGGAGGGTATTCTGTTGGCTCAGGAACTGGCTGTAAAGGGCTTTCTGCCTGCCCTGCCCCAGCTTTGTTTTCAAAAATGCCTCAACCTGTTGCTTTGCCTCAGAACCCAGTTCGGCATTTTTGTTCCAGAGGGCTTCTACCAAGGCACCCTGCCGCGCCAGACCTGTAGCAAACAGCCGGGTTAGAAAATGGGTAGAATGCTCGCCCCGCACCTTGCCCGCTGCTTTAATGGCGGCCAACTGCAACCCGGCAGGAAGTTGTTGCAGGGGCAGGTTTTGCGCCGTAAAAGCCTCATCCCCTAAATGCACGAAGGCAGCTTGCAGGGCATAGGGGGCGTCTTTGGTATGCGCCACCTCCAACACAGTAGGGAAGAGCCCAAAGTCTTTTACTTTTCCCACCACCTCCATGGCTCTTTTATACACAGCGGCTTTCCTGTCTAGCAAAAGATCTTTCAAAAGGGGCCGGAACTCTTTACGGTAAGTTCTGGAAATAACCTCTAATGCCATTGCCTGTTCTGACTCAGAGCCTTGCACCAGCTCCTGCAGGTGCTGCAACACCAACTGTAACGCTGCTGCCTCTGCTCTCAGGGCCAGCCCAGTCAAAGCCGCTGTTTTCATGTGTGGGGATTGGGCCGCCTGCAGGTCCGGCAGCACCGGATTCAGAAAAAAGGCGGCTCTTATAAATTCAGGCTTCGCCTTATCTTCCGGGTAACGCCCCAGCGCCTGCTCTATCAACGGAAAAGCCTGCGGCCACCTCAGGTCTACCACCTTGGAGAGCACATATTTCCTGATGGTGGCCGAAGGGCTCTGCAGCAAAGGCAGCATCTGCTTCTCCAGGTGGCGGTAGCCGGAGCGCTCCAGTAACTCCAGCGCCAGAATCACCTCTTTTGCCTTGCCGCTGCCCAGCTTCTCCAGCAACAGCTTTCTAACGGGTTCATCATTGAGAAAGAGCTCGGTTCCGGTAAAATACCCCTTCTTCAACGCCTGCACCAAAGAATGCACATACTCTTTTTTAATCAGGTAAACAGTAGCCACCCAGAGCACTATCAGGGAAACCAGAATCTGGCAAACCAGGGTGATGGAGATGCTTCCGCCATTGTAATGTTTATAGATGGCCAGGAACAAACCAGTGGCCAGCAGCGCCAGGGGCATGGTATAGCCTTTTGACACCAGATGCCCCTTTAATCTGGAGTGGGGATCCAGTGGCTGGAAAAGCACAAAGAAGGCCGGTTCCTGCACGGCAGATTTCAACACCTCAGACAGCAGCACCATCACCCCAAAAGTATAGAGAATGGTTTTCTCACTCTCCCCGGGTATCAGCATAAACCCTGAAATGACCAGAAGCACCACCGGCGCAATTAAAAGGGAATTAGACAGCCCCAGCCTACTGATCACGCGGCTGCTGAACAACAGCTTGACCAGCAGGGCCAGCACGCGGCCTACCGCAAAGAACACCCCAATGAACGTAGCCAGATCTGGGCTGCTGGTAAACTTTGACTTCACCTCTGCCAGCAGGGTATAATCAATGAGGGAGTAGACGGTAAACGCCGCCAGAGAGAAAAGCGTGATGGCGAAAATAAGGCGGTTCTGAAAGTACTTCTTCAGGAAAGAGGTCTCTGCCGGGTGGCCATGACCGTGTGAGGCGTCATGCCCATGGCTTTCAGGGTGGCCAGAGATGGCATGGTGCTCAAAGCGTTTCAGAAAGTAATAGGCCAGTACAAAACCGCCAATAGAAAACCACAGCAGGTTCTCAACCCCCAGCAACGGCGCCAGTACTGAAACGGCGGTGTAGCCCATCAATTTAGCCGGAATGTCTCCCGCCCCCACTACAGAGAAGAGACGCTTACTTTCCCGCACGTTAAAAATGATTGCAGCCATGCCCCAGAAGGCATATCCCACCAACATGTACACCACCATGTTCCAGGAAGACAGCACCAACGGCAGCCATTTGGCGGCCAGAAAAGAAACCCCCGCCCAGGTGAGCAGAATTGAAAACGCGGAGAACAGGATAATGGTCTGCAGAAGCCGCTTGGCCGGGAGTTTCGCCTCTAGTTTGGCATAAAAGGCATTGGCCACCAACAATAATCCTGCAGACAGGATGTACACCCGGGGAATCTCCCGCACCTCAAAAGAATGCAGGAACATGGCCAGCGTACAGGTAAACAGGAAGGCGGTGGCAACGCCCAGGAAGAACTGCACCAGAAACAACTGCCGCACCAGTTTGGCCTCAGCAGGTTTTATGTTCAACAGCAAATTGATTTTGCTATTCATGTAAAAGCGTATATCTCAGTTTCAACCTCCCCCCTTACCCCTTGCAACAGCGCGATAGACGCTTCACTTGTACCGGTTACTTCTGTTCCAGGGGGGAATTCAATTTTTTATTCTCAACAGACATTCTGGGAACGTCTTCGTTTCTCCTTAATCTGGACGGGAGCGTTTCTGGCCTGTTTTTAGGAAAACAGCTCTAAAACACACCCAACAACCAGCAGCTTCACCAGAGAAAACACAAAACCGCTTCAAGCCAACGCACATAAGCTGTTTTAGGCCTGATTTCAGAAAAACAGGCCTAAACCGCTATTCCAGCACTTCAAAAACCGTTACCGGTTTGGCTTTGTTCTTAAGAGACACCTCCCCTATTTTCTGGCACTTGAAAGACTCTTTGGCTTTTTCATAGGTGGCCTCTGAAATCAGCAGCTGCCCCGCTTTGGCAGTTGACTGGAGCCGTTGCGCCAGGTTTACCACATCACCAATCACGGTGTAGTCCAGCCTGCGCAAAGACGCTGACCCAATGTTGCCCGAGACCATCTCACCGGTGTTAATGCCAATAGACACCTGTGGTTTAAACGCCACCCCATCCATGTCTACCTCGTCCATCTCCTGAAAGTGCTGCCGCACCGCCAGCCCGGCGTCCATGGCCCGGTCCAGGTGGTACTCGCCTTTAAAGACCGCCATCACGGCGTCTCCCATGAACTTGTCTACGTGGCCTCCCTGGGCAATAATCTCTTTCACCATAAGGTCGAAGAAATTATTGAGCAGCTTCACCACGGTATTGGCCTGCACTTTCTCTGTAATGGAGGTAAAGCCGCAGATATCCATGAACAGAACGGTGCCGTCAAGGGTCTCATTGGCCATAAGGCTGTGCTCAAACTCCTTGTGGGTCATAAAGTTGAGCACGTTCTCATCTACGTACATGCGCAGAATGTTATTCTCTTTGATGGCCTGTACCGTCTCCCTGATTTGGCTTACGTGCTGCACGGTTTTCTCCATTGTCAGTTCCAGGTCCTCAAAGTTCACGGGCTTGCACACAAAGTCAAAGGCGCCGCGGTTCATGGCCATTCTAATGTTGTCCATGTCGCCGTAGGCGGAAACCATCACAGCCTTCACAATGGGGTTGGCCTCTGGCAGTTTGGTGAGCAGCGTCAGGCCATCCATCTCCGGCATGTTGATGTCACTCAAGATGATGTCCATGTCTGGGTGTTCAGCCAGTCTCTCCAGCGCCTCTACGCCGTTATGGGCAAAAACAAATTCGTACGCGTTCTCCCTGATTTTCTTCCGAAACTTCTGCTTAATCAGGAGCTCTAAATCAGTCTCGTCGTCCACCACCAAAATTTTGGCCATTAGGAAGCAAAAGTTTTAAGTTTATCTTTTAACGCACTAAAGTCTAAGGGTTTGGTCAGGAAATCATCGGCGCCAAACTGCATGGCCTGCTGGTAATTCTCCTCATCGCCGTAGGCGGTGACCATCATGTAAGTGGGCGGGGCTGAGTCATGTTTGGCCCTGATTTGCTGCAACAGCTCTAACCCGCTCATGCCCGGCATGTTGATGTCTGAGAGAATGAGTACAATCTCTGAGAAATGGTCTTCCAGGTAGCTGAAGGCCTCCTCCCCAGACTGGGCAAACGTAAACTCCACCTCACCGCTCCTGATCTCCCTTCTAAACCGCTGTAGGAACAAAGGCTGCACATCTGCCTCATCATCTACCACTAAAACTTTCATGCACGTTATTTTGAATTCAAATTAGAACTTCTTTCCCGTTTATGCTAGGGTTACCGCTGATAAATTCATTTGGAGGCCCCTGAACAGAATGCTGATACTGGTTTGCGACTTCCTCACCCTGGCGCTGGCCAGCTGCCGGCATTTCTGTTTTCGCCTGTTTTTGGGAAATCAGGCCGAAAACAGAAGTGGGAGTTTTTAAAACTGCCCACCAAGGTGTAAGGCACAGAAATGCTCAGTAGTTTTCTTAGAAAAGGCCGCCTGGCCGGCACCGTTGCCTTGTGCATGACCTGTGAGGCTGCCCCCTCCCTGCCCTGGGTTAGACACGTACTTTCTCCCCCTTTACCTGCCCGGAACCGGACGCAACGCCCTCCTGCAGCGGAAGCGTGATGATAAACTCGGCGAACTCCCCCTCCCGGGTATTGATTTTCAGCTCACCGCCGTGGCCTTTGGTGATGATGTCATAACTCAGCGACAAGCCCAGCCCGGTTCCCTGCCCGGTGGGTTTGGTGGTAAAGAAAGGCTGGAAGATCTTATCCAGCACCTGCTGCGGCACCCCCAGCCCGTTATCCTGCACGGTGATCTCCAGGGAGTTGCCCACCCTTCTGGTGCTCACCTTCACGGTTGGCGTAAAACTACCGTTCAGCTTCTTCTTTTTCTCAGACACAGAGTAGAAGGCGTTGTTATACAGGTTCAGCAACACCCGGCCCATGTCCTGCGGAATCACAGAGATGGCCTGTAAGTCAGCCCCGAAGTCAGTGACCAGGCTGGCGTTAAACGTTTTGTCTTTTGCCCGGAGGCCGTGGTACGAGAGACGCAGGTATTCGTCTGCCAGGGCATTGAGATCGGTGGCTTCTTTCTGCCCGGTACTGATGCGGGAGTGCTGTAGCATTCCTTTCACAATTGAATCAGCGCGTTTGCCGTGGTGGGTGATCTTCTCCAGATTTTGGGTGAGGTCCTGCAGGATTTCTGCGGCGTTTTCCTGTTCAGCAGCCGGCAGATGCTGAAAAACCTCTTCTTTCAGCTCCTCCAGCAGCTCAATGCTTACTTCTGAGAAGTTGTTCACAAAATTAAGCGGGTTCTGAATCTCATGGGCAATACCGGCGGTCAACTCCCCTAACGACGCCAGCTTCTCCTGCTGAATGAGTTGGGCCTGGGTGGCCTGCAGCTCCTCTACGGTATGCAGGAGCTCTTCTTTCTGTTTGGTCAGCTCAGCGGTACGCTGGGCCACCTGCCGCTCTAGCTCCTCTTTGTGCGCCTCAATGATTTTGCGCTGCTTCTCTTCTACAATTCTTTTCTCCCGCTCCACCTCCAGCGCCTTCTGCCCCTTGTTGAAGCTCATCCAGGCGGCAAAGATGTACACAAACCCCGCCAGTGCCGCCATGGTGATATAATCATCCCAATCATTGTGCAGTTCTGGGGAGATGAGTTTCAGGAGCAGGCTTAGCAGGCAAATGACCACATACGGGTAAAAGGACTGCAAAAGTGACCGTACCATTTTAAAATCCTTCTCCTTGTACACCAACGTCAGCACCAGGATCAGGTAGGCAATGCCCACCACATCTTCCCAGAACTCGCTTATCCAGTTGCTGAAGATGATGAACGCCCCTAATGATACCCAGCTGGCAATGTTCAGGGTTTTATCCCATTTAGCCCCCTGGTCTGTCAGGAGCATAGATTTCCGCAGTCTTCTCAGGAGCAGGAAGGCGGCCAGGAAAGAGAAAAAATACATAAGCAGGAAATACCTTAATCTTTTATGAGAGCTTTTTTAAAACGGTCTTTGATGCGGCCCGGGCCCATGGTCCAGCGCCAGCCTGTTCCCTTTTTACACTCTAGCAGCGCAGCAGGGAAGGCGTACACCACCCCTGGAGAACCTGACAGGGCCCATCTTATTGACAAAGCCTCCTGTTAAACCGGCTCTAAAGTAATTCTTTAAATGGAAACTGTTCTGCCCGCTCTGATAAAATTATTTGCCGCTTGCTCACAGCCAGGGGCGCAAGTGCTGCAGACCAGTATTTTCTCCCGTATTTCCGGCTTCATGACGGTGTATCACGGCAGAAAAACAGGCAATGGGCTTAGCCCCGGCTTCCGTTTGAGGTTGCGCGGCAAGCGGGCGGCAAACCTTCCTTCCCTAGTTTCGCTCAAGAGCCTTGCCGGATCCCTTAAAGATATTTGCACCAGCATCTTTCGCTCCCCTGGTTGGCGGGCCAAACCTCCCGGATTCAGGCTCTTCTCCCAAGAAGTTGTTTAGAGTTTTCTTTTTAGTTCCGGGCGCAAGCGTCTGGGTGACTTTTAGGAGGGTGAGCTTCTGTTTCTGGGCTGTTTTTGTGAAAGTAGGCCCAAACCGTGGCCCAGCCGGACGCTCGCGCCAGCCCAGATCCTCAAGTGCTGAAAAAGGGAAATGTTAAGCAGCTTCTGGCACAACACCAGTAAATGCACTGCACAGAGGTGTTTCTGTTTTCGGCCTGTTTTCTGAAAAACAGCGAAAACAGAAATCTGGGCACACAGCGCCAACCTGGCTTGTGGAATTCTTCAAAGGTTAACCCCTATCTCACCCCCATTTTACGCCTGGCAGTTTCTTTGTCTGGAAAGCGAATGGCAATGCACTTAGGCGTAGAGCGGGAGGTGCACCAGAAAGGTGGTTCCCTCGCCTACCCGGGTTTCTACCTCCACTCGCCCGCCCATGGCATCCAGGTGGCTCTTGATCAGGAAAAGGCCTATGCCTCTCCCCTCCTGTACCGTATGGAACCGTTTGTAGAGTTTAAATAGGTTTTTCTTTGCCTTCTCCAGGTTGAAGCCAGAGCCGTTGTCAGTGAAGGAGATGAGCACTTCCTGCGTATGCGGCACGGGGTGGCAGGTCACCTTGATCTGGAGCGCGCGCCCATCTGCCTTGTACTTGATGGAGTTAGACAGCAGATTGTAAAAAATACTGTGCAGATACGCTTTGTTCGCCCGCACCAGACAGCCCTCCTCTATCTCCAAAACCACCTTGGCCTCGGTCTGGACCAATGGCTCTTTGAAAGAGGACAAAGCAAGCTCCACCACCTCCTGTATGGCAACAGGCTCCAGTTCCAGGTTAGCGGTGGTATCTCTGATACTCAGCAGGGTGGTCAAATCCATGAGCACATCATCTAGCTTGACCACGCTTTGCCGCAGAAATGTGAGTGATTTTTGGAAATTCTCAGTAGCCGCGTCTTCCATGACCAGTAGTTGGGTTAACCCCAACAAGTTAGCCACCGGCCCCCTCAGGTTGTGCGAAATGATGTACGTAAACTCCTGTAGGTCCCTTTTCTGTTTGTAAAGATCTTTGGCCAGCTTTTCCAGGTCCAGTTCAGAGTTCTTCAGCTTGGTGATGTCTGTTTGAACGGCAATGTACCGGTAGACCTCTCCCTCCTCGTTCACTACCGGGGTGATGTCTACCGTCATCCAAACCTCCTCGCCGCCCTTGGTGACATTTAAAATCTCAAAGAATATGTCTTCGCCCTGCATTAACTTCCCCCAGAGCTTCTCATATGAAGACGTATCCGTTTTGGCGTTATGCAGCACCTGCGACGGGCGTTTTCCTTTCACCTCTTCCACCCGGTAGCCAAACAGCCGGGAGAAGCCTTCGTTCACCCATTCAATGCGCCAGTCTTTGTCAACCAGCATTACGCAGTTGTTGGTCTTGCTGGCCACCAGGGAGAGCTTCTCCAGTTCCTGCCTGGACACCACCTGCTCCGTGACATCCTCAAAATAGACAGATACACCTTCGGCAGAGGGGTAGGCTTTCACACTCAGCCAGAGCTCCTTGCTATGCACCTTGGTGGTCAGGTAGGCGGGGGTGTCTGCCGCAAGCATGTGGCAGTAGTGGGCATAGAGTTCGCCCTCTACCTCCTGCGGGAATATTTCCCAGATATTCTTCCCCAGATCTTTTTGTTTGTCAAGCCCTACCAGCCGCTCTGCCTCGTTGTTGATGTAGGTGAGGCAGCCGTCTCTGTCAAGCATGATCACCGCATCTGAGATGCTTTCAAAGATGGTATTGAGCTTGTTGGCCTGCTGCTGAATGGTTTTATAGGCCTGTGCAGCGGCAGTCACATCTTTGGCTATTGTTTGAGCGCCCACCACTTGGCCATTGACTTTAATAGGGAACTTGATGGTGTCATACATCCGCTCCTCTCCGCCCACGTTGATTTCCAGCATATGCCTGAGCGTATTTCCCTGCAGTACCTCTTGCAACGCCTGTTGGGTGGCAGCCTCCATGGTTGCCGGGAAAAAAGAGGCCGCCGACCTGCTGAGGGCTTCCTCCAGGGTCACCCCCCATTTCTCACAGAACGCCTCATTCACCTCGGTGATCATACCCGTCCGGTTTTCCAGAAATATCACATCGGGGTTATGCTGGAACAGGCCCTTATAGCGTTGCTCGCTCTCAGCCAGCCGCTGCCGGGTGGCCACCAGTTCAGTAATATCCCGGGCCACGCTGTACATTTTCCCATCTTCATGAGACCAGGAGCTGGACCACATCACATGTACGGTTCTGCCTGATTTGTGCAGGAGCCTGTTCTCAAAATTATGGGGGGCCCCGTGGGTTAGGAGTTGCTGGACCGCCAACGTGGTACGCTCCACATCTTCCGGGTGCAAAAGGCTCAGGTAATGCTTGCCCACCATTTCACTGCTGGTGTACCCAAGCATCAAGAGGCTGGCATCACTGGCGAAGGTGTAATACCCGTCATTGTCAATGGTGCAGATCATGTCAAGTGATACCTGGGCCAGCTTTTCCCAGTAAATAGGACTTTGGCTTTTAGAAGGGGGCAGGGGTTGGTTCCTCACTTTTCTCTGATTATACTATAAATCTAAGAAAAAGTAATGGTAAACATAATATAACTAAAAGGAAAGCGGTTAGGGTCAAGGCGATCATGGGGAACGGTAAAATTTATCACTCCGCCTCTATACCATACCCGTTGCCCAAAAATCTTTCTTCTTTTCAAGGCTCCTGGTGCCAACGCCTGCCACTGTTCCCCATTTTCTGTTTTTGGCCTGTTTTCCTGAAAGTAGCTCCAAAACAACCCTCCCGGTCTTTTCCCCATGAGAGGAATTACGGCCCCAAGCCTACCTGGGCACCACCTTGACCCAGGAACCAGACACCGGTAAAAAATGCGTAATTTGCCGGTTCATTAAGAAAGTCAGACGTGTTGCTGGAGATTATCTATGAAGATGCGCAGTATGTAGCCATCAATAAGCCGAACGGGCTGTTGGTCCATAGAACCCGCATTGCCGAGGAGAAGATAGAATTTGCCCTGCAGTTGCTGCGCGACCAGCTAGGGTACCGCCTCTACCCGTTGCACCGGCTGGACCGGGGCACCTCGGGCGTGTTGCTCTTCGCCAAAACGCCCGAGGCGGCAGCCCCACTGGTGCAGGCTTTTGCCGAGCGCCAGCCCGACAAGACGTATTTTGCCATAGTGCGGGGATATGCCCCTGAGGCCGGCACCATAGACAGCCCTATTCGGCCTGACCGGGACAACGGGCTCAAAGAGCCTCAGGAAGCCGTTACCCATTTCCAACGACTGGCCACGGTGGAGCTCCCCATTCCGGTGGGCCGCTACCAGACCGCCCGCTACAGCCTGGTGAAGGTCAAACCAGAAACGGGCCGCATGCACCAGATCAGGAAACACTTCGCCCACCTCAGGCATTACATCATTGGGGACAAAAAGCACGGCGACTGGCGCCATAACCTCATGTTTCTGGAACAGCAGCAGAGCCCCTTCCTGCTCCTGCACGCCGCCTCGCTGGTGTTCACCCATCCGTTTACCCGGCAGCGCGTGGAAATCAAAGCCGCCCTGCCCCAGAACATGCGGCGGTTGTGTGACCAATTCTCCTGGGGCGCCGTGCTGGCAGCGCAGGCAGAACTGGCAGGTTCTTTCTAAAGTGTTCCCTTCTGGTGTAGCGTACAGATAATTTGAACTACAGCCCTCTTGCGGCAGGGATGCCGTGCTTAGTACGCACGTTAAAAAATGGTCACTCCTGGCTAAATCCGTTTCTGTTTTTAGCCTCTTTTCTTAAAAACAGGCCAAAAACAGAAGCCAAAGGACAAATCCTTTTCTGCCTGCTTCTTCAGGCACTCCTCTTGTTTCTGCCACTTACGGTGAATCTTCCTGAGCAGCAGTTGCCTCTGGCGTACCTAAAACAGACTCAGTGCTACTTATCGCTAAGAAAATACTACCTCCCATCCTGTAAATTTTGCTTTCTTTGCGCAAAGCCAAACTTAACGCACTATGTTCAAACAAAACCCGTTAAACCTTCTATTCTTTTTTTTCGCCCTGCTCCTGCTTTCTCCCGTAGCCTCTGCCCAGCCTGGCCTGCAGAGCAATGAGGTAAAGCGGGAATGGTGGCATATTGAGCGGCTGAAGCCTTTCAAAGTAGATCCCAGCTATAAGAAAATGTCTTTCATTAGCGTGAAGGGCAATGCATTTGTAGATGAGAAGGGAAAGACAATAGTCTTTAAAGGCGTCTCCATCTCAGACCCTGATAAGCTGGTCAAGGACGGCCAATGGGGCAAGAAGCACTTTGAAGTGATCAAGAGCTGGGGCGCCAACATCATCCGGATTCCGGTACACCCCATTGCCTGGCACCAGCGCGGCGTGGAGGAGTACATGCGCCTGCTGGACCAGGCTGTGGACTGGTGCTCTGAACTGGGCATCTACGTGATCATTGACTGGCACTCCATTGGGAACCTGGACATGGAGATCCTGGCCCATGACATGCACAACACCACCAAGAAAGAAACCTTCAACTTCTGGAGAACCATTGCCGCCCACTACAAAGAGGCGCCCGCCGTGGCTTTCTACGAGATCTTCAACGAGCCCACCCTCTATGACGGCCAGTACGGCAATACTACCTGGGCAGAGTGGAAAGGGCTGATGGAGCAGATCATTGATGTCATCTACGCCCAGAACAAAAAGGCGGTGCCGCTGGTGGCGGGCTTCAACTGGGCTTATGACCTGACGCCGGTGCGCCAGAACCCCATCGCCCGCGAGGGCATAGGCTATGTGGTGCACCCCTACCCCGGCAAGCGCCCCATTCCGCGGGAGCCAAAGTGGGAGCAGGACTTCGGGTTTGTGGCAGATAAATATCCGGTAATAGCCACTGAGATTGGCTTCATGAAGGGCGGTGAGGATGAGAACCTGCATGATGACGGCAAGTACGGCCCTTCTATTATGAACTACTTCCACAAGAAAGGCATCTCATGGGTGGTGTGGGTGTTTGACCCGGTGTGGGTGCCCCAGATGATCAAAAACTGGGAGTACGAGCCCACCGACCAGGGAAAGTTCTTCCGGGAGGTGATGCAGGGTAAGTTCAAGTACGAAAAATAATCCCTTTGCCTACATACAGACTGGTCATTTCCCAAGGCCAGTCTGCCTTTCTGTTTTTGGGCTGTTTTGGCCAAAACAGCCAAAAAACAGAAAGGCTTTTAAGTGAATCATCTAGCCGCTTGCTTGAAAAGCGGTACCAAACCCAATACCGGTATGAGATTTAACTTTTTTCGTCTGGCAGGTTTACTCCTCCTCTGCACCCTGTCTGTGCAGGCACAGACCCAACCAGAAACGGCCCCTCCCACCCTGTTCCATTTGAGCTTTGAGAAAGGCTTCGCCGCGCAGGCCAAAGGGAAAAATACCCCTGAAAATAAAAACCTGCCCGCATTAGTAGACGGAATCAGGGGCAAAGCAGCCTATTTTGGAAAAGGACAGACGCTGCAGTTCCAGTCCTTACACAACCTGAACAAGCAACAAGGCACCCTTTCCCTCTGGGTCAAAATGCCGGCCAGACAGGAAGGGAAAAAAGGCGGCCCGTTTGTGCTGTTCAATGAAAATGGCCCCGGCACCAAGGGCAGCCTGCACTACACCTGGGACATGCTGAACCAGCGTATGCGGTTCCAGTTGCGCGACCCGCGGGAAAGCATTGTGTATTACAGCAAACTCCTGCCTTCAGACCAGCCAGAGTGGCACCACCTGGCCATTACCTGGAACGAGAAGAAAGGGGTTTCGCTTTACGTAGACGGCCAGCAGGCCTCCACCGGCTGGATGCCCAACTGGAAGCACCAGAACCATCCCTTCTTCTTTCTGGGTGCCCTGAATGAAAAAGGAGAGCAGGCCTGGAACGGCGCTCTGGACGAAATTTACATTTACAGCCGCGAGATCACTGAGGCAGAGGCCCGTCAGGCGTACCTCCAGTACCGGCGCTTCACGGCAGAGGTCTCCATCAAAGACCCTTTTCTTTCTTCCGGCAAAGCCGAATTTGTACATGTGGCGTTACATAACCCGGGTGAGCAGGAGATACAGTTACAACAACTGGCCTATCAGCTCAGCGGCCCCAACGGCAATGTTCTGGAGTCCGGTAATCTACCCAACCATACCCTGCCCGGTTTGAAGAGAGGCTTTGTAAAGATTCCGTTGTTAGTGCAAGCGGCGGGCGAGTACTCCTTAATGGTGACGTATTCTGAAGGTCAGAAGACAAAATTGGTTACCTCTCCGCTGCACGTCCTCTCCACCCAAAGCAGTACCCACTCCGCCCCAGCCACCCAAAAATTAGTAGCGCAAATAGACGCCGCCACCAGGCACCCTATTGCGCAGGCGGGCAGCAGCACCGTTGTCACCTCCCCGCTGGGCAAGTACCGTGAATCTGGCCCCGCCCGCCATAACCGTTTTGTGCTGGACTTTGAAGTGCAAGACGTGAATGAGCCGCACGTGGCCTTCATTACGTTTCCAGATGACAAGGAGCGAACCATGGAGGTGTTGCTGCAGGACTTTGCCAATACCCGGGACTACCAGGCCCATACCGGCATTTATACCGGTGGCGAGTTCCCGCTGTCCAATAGAATGCAGGAGCACCGCATAGTCTTCTGGCCACGGTCTAAGCGGCAGGCCTTCATCTTTATGACCGCAGAAACCGCCAAACCTGCGGCCGTGAAAGAAATTAAGATCTACCGGGTGAGCCATCTGGAGGCGAACCAGCCCCCAACGGTGTTCAAAGGAAGCGCCCCCGCCCGCCGCACCGGCCTGTATTATGAAGACCCGGTGTTGAACCTGAGCTTTGGCACGTCTGCCCAGCTAGATGGTTTCTCCCAAACCACTGACCGGTTGATTAGCTACCTGAAATCTTTTGGACAGACCGAATTTGAGTATCCCATTGCCTGGTATGCCGGTCCGTTGTACGGCACCTGGGCAGAACCGTTCCAACCAGACATTGACGGGGCCCAGGGCGGTACCCGTCCGCACCCAGACGGGTTCCCGGCCTATCTCTTAAAACGGCTGGACCAGGAGGGCATGAAGTTCAATGCCGGTCTTCACATACACACCCTTCCCAGCCTGAACAAATATGCCCTGGCAGACTCGGCAAAAGTCATGCAGGGCGAAGAAACCGTGATCAACGTGAACAAAGACGGGAAGCTCTGGTACGGCTACTGGCACGGGGCGGACCCCAACTACAATGCGGCAGACCCACGGGTTATGCAGGCGGTACAGGAGGTAGTGTCTGAGGTCTGCGAACGGTACGGGCAGGAGCCCGCCCTGAAAGCAGTTTCACTGGTGATCACCCGTCCGAAGCTGTACACCTTCGCCTCCCTGGAGTCTGGCTACAATGACATTAACCTGACCCGTTTTCAGCAGGAAAGCAACATTAAGATTCCCGGGTATGTGGCGGGAGACCCAAAGAGGTTCAGCAACAGCTACAACTGGCTCATGGCCAACCCTGCGGCCAAGAAAGCCTGGATTGACTGGCGGTGCAAAGTCCTGTATGAGCATTACAACCAAATGGGAAACCTGGTGGCAGCCCACCGGTCTGACCTGAAACTCATCCTGAACCTGTTTGTACACCTGACCCACAACAACCGGTTGGCAGACTACCTGAACCAAAACCCGGTAGAGGTGCTGCGCGAGATGGGGATAGACCCGGCCTTGTACAAAGATAACCCCAACCTCCAGCTCAACTACACCTTTGTTCCGGCAGATTTGCGTTGGAAACGGGTTAACTATGAGCCAGACACCCATGAGGTAAACCGTACTATCATGACCGCCCCAGAGGTGGTGGCCTCTCTACAGCCGTTAAAAAATGTGGGCGTGACTATTCATGACCGTTATTGGGAAGACCCGGTAGGCAGAACCCACCAGATGGACGGCCTTCAGAAGCTGGGCGTGCAGGAATTCACCTGGCGGGTGACCACCTTCAACCCTGTGAGTTACCATAGCCTTGAACCTTATGTGCTCGCGCTAAACAACCTGGAGGCTACCACCATCACCAAAGGAGGCTATTTGATTGGCACCTTCGGGATGGAGAAAGAGATTCAGCGGTTCTCAGATGCGTTCCATGCGTTGCCCGCTGTTAAGTTTGAAGACGTGGCCACGGCCACAGATCCCGTACGGATCAGGCAACAAGTGGTAGATGGCCAACTCTACTTCTACGTGCTCAATCTGCTCCCCACGGCTGTAGAGACCGAGGTGCGCCTGCTGGAGAAAGGCGAATTGGCCAACCCAGTGACCGCCGCTAAAACTAAGAGGAAAGACAAGCTAACGGTTCGGCTTCAGCCGTATGATTTGCAGGTGTTCACCAGCTCCTCCTCCACCCAACGGGTCTCTTCCGCCAGGGCGGAAGTAGATGAGGCGTGGGTGAAGAAACTGGAGGAAGACCTGAAAAAGTTGCAGTTTGAAGCCAATCAAAAAGGGGTGGCTACCGGAAAATATGCTCCCTACCTTCAATTAGCGCAAGACAGCTGGCGCCAGAAACATTACTCCCGCCTGTACTTCCTGCTGCAGGAGCACTGGGTGCGGGAGATTTCAGAAGCCGGGCAACAGAAAACTGTTCCTGCTCAATAACGTGCAATTCTACCCCCTGTTTAAGCCTGCCTCAAATTTCTGTTTTCGCTGTTTTTCTAAAAACAGGCCGAAAACAGACTACCCAATAGAGCGCGCGCATGGCCCGCACCTCTTTTCATGGGTAGGTAATCAGCAGCATTTGCAATTTCAAGATGAACTCAGGAAATATGTTCCATTTTTGCCCCTTCCTTGAAAGGGGTAGAAGCTTACAAGGGCGCAAGAAGACCAATGAAGTGGAATAATAACATGATCAGGAATAATGCCTGGAAATGTTCAACTCAGCACAAGTCATCATCCCCTGTCCCCTACCCTGGGCATGGATTTCTATCCTAAAACAGTGCGGGACTACCAACAACATAGGCAGAATGATTTTCAAAGGTGCGGGTGCATCGTCAGATGTTCTTGTCTATTTTTTCTATTAGAAAGGACTGCAGAGAACAAGTTGAGTTCTCATTTTTCCGCCGCTGTTCGCCACCCAGAACCTTTCTAGAGGACACACAAAAAAATGTTTAGAGCTTGTTTAATTTTTGATTTTGCAAGCGAAAACGGGGAGCGAAAGGTTCTGGCGAAGCGTTTTTTGAGCAGCATACGCCCCGCTATGGTGCGAGTCAACTGCAAAGTCTGGTTCTTTTGATACCCGTTTGCAGCACAAAAAGCAAATTTAAACATGCTCTAGGTGTTTCTGTCCATTCACTTGGTTTACTTGACCGGGTATTTCTTTCTGGTGTCATCCAGCACTAAAACCCAGTCCTGATCTGCTCCCTGCGTGGGCGGGGTAAAACGCCTTGTCCCGGTGTTCTTGAAGGTGCCGGCTTTGGTATAGGTTCCAGTTCTGGGGTCATACCAGTGGGCCTTGACTTTTTTACCAGAGATCTTGCCCAAGCTAACTTCCGGGGGGATACCGGAGGCCGTATAGACAAAAGCATAGTCCAGGCCGCGGGTGGCTTGAATACGGGTACTGAAATCATCTGAGGTTTGCACCACCAGTGACTGGTCTGGCACCCGCTCTAACAGCGGCCGTGACTCCATCAGTTTCCGTACAAAGGTCATCTGCTGGGCGCCGGGCAGGTCCAGGGATTCATACCACGGCAGGTTGGCCTCCACTGCTTTTGTGCGGCCCGGCTGCCACATCTGCCAAATGTTGTTGCAGCCATAGGTGTGGCCGTGCGCACCGGCAAAAAGACTGAGGTATGCCCTTCGGCGCAAATCTACCACCTGGGCCCGGCCATTCTTCAAATCAAAGCAAACCGGAATTTCCTCATACAGCGGTTCCCCGTCAAAAGTGGGTTTGGTGGGCTGCCGTTGGTAATCATGCGTGATGCGTTCCCATACTTTTATATCCGGGCAATGCCCGGTCTGCTGCATGTTAAAATCCAGCCATTCGTCTTGGTGGAACCACTCAGAGGAGTTGGTCTGGGGGTGGAACGTCATAAGCGCCTTGTCTTGCCCGCCCACGCCCTCAATAATGCCGTTGGCCAGCGCCCGCCAGATGGCGACATCAGTGGTGTCTTTTCTGGGGTTTCGGTCGCCGCCCACTACCCAGATGATGTTGGGCTGATGCTTGTACCGGTTTCCCAGGTACTTGCCATAAGTAAAGGCATTCTCCTGGTTGAACACCTCAGGGCCCACCCCCCAGGTGTTTTTAAAAATCTTATCTCCCCAGGTAGGCAGCAGGGCCATGTGCAGCCCAAGCTCCTGTGCTTTTTTGATGATGAAATCTACGTGCTCAAAATATGCCTCATTGGGCGTGGCCGGGTTATTGTTGAGAAGCGGGGTGTTCCCGTAGGGATTGGGGTCTTCCAGCCCGTTATGCTCGGCCAGCACCACCGCCTGAATGACCGTGAACCCTTTCTGGGCCCGGTTGGTCAGGTAGCGGGCGGCCTCCTCGCGGTTCAGGCGGTGAAACAGCTCCCACGCGGTATCTCCCAGGTAGAAGAAAGGCTTTCCGTTTTGATACACCAGGTACCGTTGGTTGGCGCTCACCTTCACATCTGACTGTGCGTAGACTACCAGTTGAGTGATAAAAAGCACCAGAAACAAAAAAGAAGGGAATAATTTACGCATAAATATAACTTACTTGTTAATAAAGGAGTAACAGGCAAGTGGCGCCAAAAGCGCCACAGCCAATAGATCTTAATGGCTCTCTAGGGCCCCGCTCCTACCTCATACCGAAAAAACACAAATTCATACCCTGAAAAAGCGGGTAGATTGCATTTAAATTTTAATTTTGTAATAGTAGTCCAATTCTACCGTTGCCATTCAATCATATGAAGCCAAAGTTTATTTCTATCAGCGAAGAAATAATAGAAAAAATCAAAAGCGGTGAGTTGCTTCCAGGAGACAAGGTTCCCTCTGAGAACGAGCTCATCAAAACCTACCACATCAGCAACACCACAGCCCGCAAAACCCTCCTGGAAGTAGAGAACAACGGCTGGGCGAGGCGAATCAAAGGCAAAGGCACCTTTGTGCTCAACCGGTCTTCTGACCACCACGTGATGCGCACCCTTGGCTCCCTGGACATGACCCGCCGCGGGTTCAATGAGAACCTTAAAGCCGAAGGGTTCACCCCAAAGAACATCATCATAGAAAAAACCATCTTAAAGGAAGGCATCTCCTCTGACATAGTGGGCAAGCACCTCATCATGGAAGGCCCCGTACTCAAAATACACCAGTTGCGCTACGCAGATGACGACCTGATGAAAGATGAGATCAAATACATCTCCCTCACGCTCTGCCCTAAAATTGACCGCCTTTCCACTGAAATCTCATACTTTAAGGTGTATGAAGACAACTACAACCTGAAAATTTCTGACATCAAGCAAACGCTGAGTGTTGACATTATGCAGCCCTCTGCGCCCAACAACAACTTTGACACCAAAGCCCCTATTCCCATCTTTGTGTTAGACAGCGCCGTGATGGCAGACACTGGCAAGGTCATTGAGATTGAAAGGTCTCTTTACCGGGGCGACAAGTATAAGTTTGCCATTGCAGTGAACCCGGAATACCAAAGCAAATAAATTACCGCCAGGCTGCTTCTGGTTTACTTGTTCCTGAAGGGATTCTCTCATCCCTCTGCCCAACAGAGAAGGTGGTTTTCCTGTTTTGGGGCTATTTTTCAGAAAACAGCCCCAAAACAGGAAACCACCTCCTCTAGCAGCAACCGTTACTCTTTGATAAACCGTTTATACAGACGCTGCTCTTTCTTCACTACCACCAGCAGATACGTACCGGCTGGCAACGCCTTAACGTCTATGGTTCTTTCCTTCACCGTTCCATTCAGCACTGTTCTCCCTAACAAATCTGTAATGGTTACCTGACCGCCATTGAAGTTTGGGGTATCCAGGAAAAGCTCATGGCGGGATGGGTTAGGGAACAATACGTATTTCTTAGAGGCTTCCAAATCTTCTTTGATACCGGTCAGGGTAGAACAGTTATTGCTGGCAAACTGGTATTTCTGGAGCGTTGGTAATTGCGGCCGGTCCACCCCTCCCCTGGGCTCCACCGCAAGTTTGTAGGTATTCCACCAGGGGCCGGCAGCCCAATACGTACCGTTCACACAGTTAACAGACAGGTAGTTGAGCATATTGTCTAAGGTCACCAACCACCTGGGGTCATCATCTGGCACCCCGTACTCTCCAACAAAGCCTTTGAAATTGTTCTGCTTGAGCCAGGCCACAAACGGTGTCACCCGTTCTACACCCGTGGTTGGGGTGGTTCCTTCAGTGTCATAGGTACCGGCGTAGCTACCAGAGGCATCTCTGTCAAAGTACTGATGGGCTTCAAACATCAGCTTTTTTGACGGGTCTGACAGGGTTTTTAAATTATCACTGGCGGTTTGCCATCTGGCAGCAGAACTCCAGCTGTCACCGGCCACTACAATGGTAGTTTGGGTATCTACCTCCCGTATTTTGGTGATCAGGGCTTGGGCAATGTTCTTCCAGGGCGTGGAGGCCAGCATGTCATGGGGCTCATTCATGAGGCCGTAACCCCAGATGTTGCCGTAGTCTTTGAATTCAGCCGCCAGCTTGCCCCAGGCATCTGCCACATGCGCAATGGTGAGTTCAGGCGCGCCAATAATGTATTCGGTGCCGTTGATCTTGCGGCGCCCGTAGTTGTGCATGTCAAGCAGCACCCAGATTCCCCTCACCCGGGCCGCCTCTACAAATTTTTTCATTCGTCCCAACTCCGCCTGGTCCAGGGCACCGCCCAGCGTTAACTGAATTCGTTCCCATTTGAATGGAAGCCTAATCAACGTAAGCCCTTTTGATTTGAAATAGTCCAATTCAGGGATAGTGGGGTAGGTATAGTCCGTATTGACGACACCCGGCATGTTTGAGCCAAATTCGGCCCCTGCCAGATTCACCCCAAAGGGCGCCGGGGTGCGGTCTGGCATGTCTGGGAACGTGTACAGGCGTACATTGTCTACGCTGATCTGCTTGGTGTACTCAGAAGCACTGAGGGAGGCAGGAATATCAAACCTGATGATTTTAATACCACCCGCCCAGCGGGGATCTCTGCTTAAATCAATGATGTACTCCTTGAAATCAGTATCATTGGCCGAAATATCAAATTCAATAAAGGCAGCATCATGGGTAGGGTTGGAGGACCACCAGTAGAAACGGGCTTTGTTGTGGATGGTCTCATTCTTTAGCCTGATCACAGCCACCTTAGACACCGCGGGGTCAATAGAACCAACCGGTGCGTCATATCTGATGAGGTTATTGGCCCTGGTGCCAAACAGTTTCAAAATGCCGTTCTCAGTGGTGGCGGGGCTGTAGTTGACTATGGTCCATCCCTGAATGGTGTTGTTTACTATAGGGCTATCAAAGTCCCAGATGTGGGTCTGGGTCTGGAAGCTGCGTAAGATCTGATACGTATGCTCTACCGGTTTATTGAGGACATATATCTGATCAGCAAGGTCTGTTAGCTGCTGCTCCAGCGCCTGCTCCTGCGGCTTGTTTACCAGGTAACTATCAAACAAGGCTTTATTTGCCGTGTATTTGACATCATTGGTACTGATGAGTTGATTGATGTACGCCTCTATCTCAGAATACGGCTTGCCCAAAAGATCGCGGGGCAGGTAACTGAATTCCACCCGTTTCAGGTCTCGCACTTTTATCTGTACGGTTCTGTAGAGGGAGGTTTGCCCCTGTACCTGAAGCGCTTGTTTGTACTGGGGGGTATTTTGTATGGTGGCCAGATTCACACCGGCCTGCAGTTGCTCATGGGTGAACTCAGAAGCCACCGTGCCGTCTATCAGCAGGGTGTACTTGCCCGGGCTCAGGGGGGAAACCTGCAAAAATTCCTCATTGAACTCCCTTATAAACGGAACCCACGCCAGAGCGGGGGCGGCATCTGAGGCAACCGGATACGGCAGGCTGTTGGCTTTAACTTTGAACTCTACCTTACCCATGGCCATGTTGACGTCACGGGCGGTGCAGTTGGCACACTCTTTTACAGCGCCGTTTTCTATCACCGTTTTAGATACATACCTGGGGGCATTGGTCTCCTTGAGGAACTGGTATGCCATGACCAGATGCCCTGGGGCACCGGGGTGAATGCGGTCATTGCTCACAATGGTGGCGGCCGGGTTGGTAGCCTGAAGCTGGGCATTGATGGTGTTTAAGATGGTGTAATAGTCCACCGTCTTCAGGTTGTACTTCTGGGCCAGCTCATCAATGATAACGGTGGCCTTCTGCAAGGCTCCGTTTACGCCCGGCATGTTGGGGGCGGGCAGGGTACCGGTCTCATCATAAATGGTAGGCTTCTGCAAGATAACTTTTAGGTTGGCGGCCAGTAATTTCTGAATTACCTGCTCATAATAGCCTTTGTAGTCTGTTAGGGCGCGTGCCTTTTTGGTCTCTATGTCAGCTTCATTCTGGCGGGCCGGGTCATAGAGGCTGCGGTTTACGTCATTCATTCCGGCCATAACCACGGCGTATTCTGCCGGTTTGCTCAGAATATCAGCGTCCATGCGCTGCAGGAAACTGTTGGCATTGTCTCCCCAGATGCCTGAGTTGTAGAAGACTACTTTCTGGTTGGGAAAACGGGTGGCATAAAACAACAACAGGTAATTATGGAAGTACCCGCCGTGCGTGATGCTGTTGCCAACAAAGTTCACCCTCTCCCCTTCCTTGAAGAAGGGCTCAGGAGTACTTTGCGCCTTAGTCTGAAAAATACCCCAGCTTAAGGTGAACAAAAGGAGTAGTAAAAGTTTATGTTTCATGTAGGTGGTTAGGTATGCGTATAAAATTGAAAATCCTTTTGGTCTGATCAGGCAGTGGCAGCTTCACCGTTTCTTATTGTTCTTTTACCCTGCCTTCTGTTTTTGACCTGTTTTCCTAAAAACAGGCCCAAAACAGAAAACTCAGGAAAGTCATGCGTACCCCTTTGAATCCTACTGAAATACAGCAGGAAGGAAAGGGGGCTGCTGAACTGCCCCCTCCCGTTGTAAGAAATAGTCTCTTTTTCAGAAAATGGCCTCCCTTCCTGACCTTGTCTGGAAAAAGCCAAACCAGGTCAGGAATATTCAGAGGTCAGTTGACTTTCACTTTCTGGGTGATCTTTTCCCTGCCGTTGTACCAAGTCACCACATAAATACCAGCTGCCATTCGCTTAACTTTTGCCTCCAGAACTGTTGTGCCTTTGGGAAGGGTGTGCAGTTTGGAATACAGTTTTCTACCGCTCAGGTCAGAGATAAACAGTTGTCCCCTCTCTTCCTGGGGCACCGTTGCCATGACCTGAAACACACCATCTTTAGCGCTCACTACCTGCCATTGACGTTGATCTTTTAGAAGACCGCCTTCTGCCACCAGGAGCTGTGAGACGCTGGAGACATTTAGGGTTTGCATGGGAGACGCCGTAGCCGCCAGAGAGATAAAATCAATGGCCACCGGGGCTCCCCACGAGGCCGCCTGTACGGGGGTGGGCACGTCAAACCTGATCTGCTTAATGGTGCCCTGACCTGCCCAGGCAGCTATTTGGCTTAAATCAACGGTATATTCTTTAAAAGTGGCGTCATTGGCAGTAATGGTGAACTCAGCATAATGTGCCGCCAGGTCTGGGCCTCTCCAGTAGAAACGGGCTTTGGTTTCGGCGGTGCCGTTTTTTAACTTGATGGTGGCATATTGATAGACAGCCGGGTCAATGGGAGATGCTGCAGGCACATCTAACTTGATGTGGTTATAAGTCACCGGGGCAATGAGGTTCAAAATCCCGTTAGCGGTACTGGCATTGGTGTAGTTCACAATTACCCAGTTCTCTACCATATTATTGGTAACCGGGGCATCAAAATTCCAGGTCAAAGGCTGCGGGGCCGGGGCTACGGCCGAAAGAAGCTTTACCTGGTCTACCCGCACTATTTTACCTATGGCGCTGGCACTGGAAGGGCTGGGCAGATCAAACCTAATCTCCTTAATGGTGCTCTGCCCGCTCCAATTGGTGTTCTGGGTCAGGTTCACCACATACTCTTTGAACTGGGTATCATTGGCCGTGATGGTGAATTCCACAAAGTGGGCCGCCAGGTCAGCTCCCCGCCAGTAGAACCGCGCTTTGGTGTCTGGGGTCTCATTCTTCAGCCTGATCACCGCATACTTGCTTACCGCCGGGTTGATGGCATTGGCAGCCGTGGGCTGATGCTTCATGTGGTTGTAGGTCTGGGACACCGTCAACGAAAGAATGCCGTTGGCGGCGCTTACGCTCCCGTACTGCACAAAAGACCAATTATCTACCAGTCCGTTGGTGAGGGAACCGTTAAAATCCCAGACGTGGGTCTGGTTGGTAGGGCTGCCGGTAGGCACTACATCTGCTGTTAAATAGTTCTGCAGCACGGTCATCTGGGGCCTGTCTACTCCACCCAAAGGCTCTACAGCCATTCGGTTGGCTCCCCACCGGGGTCCCGCCGCCCAATAGGTGCCGTTCACGCCGTTGGCTTTCATGTAAGCCAGCATGTTGTCAAGGGTGACGCGCCAACGGCTAAGATCTGCAGCGTCATCTGGAATACTGTATTCCCCCACAAAGCCTTTCAGGTTGTTCTGTTTGAGCCAGTTGACAAAGGGGGCAATGCGGTCAACGCCGGTGGTGGGGGTTACCTGGTCAGCATCATAGCTGTTGGCATAGAGGCCCGAAAAGTTGGCGTCAAAGTACTGGTGCGCCTCAAAGATGAGCTTATTAGATGGATCATAGAGGTTCTTCAAGTTATCACTGTAACTGGGCCAGTGATAACCGGAGCTCCACCGGTCGCCGCCCACCACAATGGGGGTATGGGTATCTACGTCCCTGATCTCCTCTATAAGATCTTGTGCAATTTCAAACCACGGGTGGGTGGGCAGCATGTCATGTGGTTCATTCATGATGCCGTAGCCCCAGATGTTGTCATAGTCTTTGAACACCAAAGCCAGTTTTCGCCAGACATCTGTCACCGTAGCCACCGGCAAACCAGAGGCCCCAAGAATGACTTCATTGCCGTTGATCACCCGCCTGCCGTAGTTGTGGAAGTCAAGCAGCACCCACATGCCGCGGGCCCGGGCTTCGTCTACAAACCGTTTCATCTGGGTCAGCTCAAAGTTATCCAGCGGCCCGTTCAAACTTTTCTGAATGCGTTCCCAAACAAAGGAAAACCGCACCAGGTTCAAGCCTTTCGCCTTCCAGTAATCCAGCTCGGCCTTGGTGGGGTACTCATAGTGCTGCATGTACACGCCCGGCATATTCTGCTTTTCACCAAAGCCAGCCCCGGCCAGGTTGATGCCAAACGGAGCAGGCTCCCGGGCGGGCATGGTGGGTTTAGGCAACGGTGCGGGCGGAGGCAACACTTCAGTACTCAGCTTTACATAGTCTACCTTCACCTGTTGGCCGTAATAAGCCGTTTGCAAGGTGGTAGGCACATCAAACCTGATGGCGCTGATGGTACCGGTCCAGGCGGTGTCACGGCTCAGGTCTATTTTGTACTCCCTGAACTGGGAATCATTGGGGGTTATGTCAAAATCAATAAAAACCGCACTGGCTTGGCTGCCCCAGAAATAGAGGCGGCCTACCGTTTCTGACGTCTCGTTCTTGAGCCGAATGATAGCCGTTTTGCTTTGCGAGGGGTTAATGGTGACCCCAGAAGGCACATTGTACCTGATGTGGTTGAACCGGGCGCTGCCCGTCAGGCTCAGAATACCGTTGGCCGTGTTGGCGTTGGTAAAATTCACAATGTTCCAACCGTCTACCTGGTTGTTGACCACTGAGCTATTAAAGTCCCAGGCGTGGGTGATGGTTTGGGCGGCTGCTGATAGGTAGAGGCCGAATACTAGGAGAATAAGGGGGAATATTCTTGTCATAGTACATGGGGTTAGAGGTTAACTAATCACTTAAAGAATGAAAGCTTTACAGCGCTGTACTCTGGGAACACAAGGTGTCAATCTGTATCCTTATGGCTTTCTGTTTTTGGCCTGTTTTCTGAAAATCAAGCCAAAAACAGCGGTAGTTCCTAAAATGGGTAAGCTATAAATCCCCCTTTTTCATTCAAGAATAGGCCTCGTTCCTGTTCCTCCAGGTAAGTGCTAGAGGAGCCGGACAGTCTTCTGCCAGGGTTGTATTTTTATCTCATGGGGTCAATGGGTTATCTTCTATTTCTTCACCAGCCACTTGGCCAGCTCTGTGGCAATCAGGTCATGGCCTTTTTTGTTGGGGTGGTTCACGTGTGACATGTACTGCTCCACGCTGCCTCTCTCCCTGGCCAACTTTACAAACTCGGCGTAAGGGTCTGCCAGCCCCACGTGGTATTTGGCAGCCAGTTCGCGCACCTGCTGGGCGTGTTTAGATAATTGGTCATTGGGATCAGTGATGTTCTGGCGTTTGTCAGGAGACGGCGTTACCAGCACCACTTTGAGGTTATTCCGCAACGCTTCTTCAATCATCTTCTCCCAGGCAGCCCTGGCTCTCTCCAGCCCTATACCCTGGTCATTCAAGGCGTAGTCAATAAACAGCACATCTGGCCTGTGCGGCAATACTTCTGTGGCCAGTCTGGGGGCACCCTTCTCTGAGTATTCCCCGCCAATGGCCGTCGTGATCACATTCACCACGGCGTGCGGGTACGCCTCTTTCACTTTGCCCAGCAGCAGGTACGGGTATGACTCCAGCGTATGCACCTCAGAGTTGGCCCAATATCCCGCCGGCACCGAGTGCCCATGAAACACCAGGTTAATGGTGCGGTTGTTCGGCCATTTCACCGTGAGCTCCTGCATGAGATCAGCCAGATACGTGTTAGGGTGAGCCACCCCGGCTGGCACCCTTACAGAGGCCGCAGTAGTTTTCTTCACGGTTTGGCACTGTGAGGCCAAACCCATGAACACAGCCAACAGAAGCAAAAAAGTTTGTTTCATTTTCATGTTCCTACGCCTTTACCAAGATACTACCACGTCTCCCGTCACATTCTTCACCACGTAATGTTTCCCCAGGGCCGGGTCTCCCTTTTCAAAGCCCAGTTTCCCTTCCTTCCAGGGGTAGGTGGTGTTTAAATAAAAGTGGATGCTCTCATCTGTGGTCTCCTCAGTGGGGTACACCCGTACGGTGGCATTTTTGAGGCCACTGATGGCCAATCTTCTGCTAATGCCCAGCTCCCCGGAGTGCATCTCCTTGCAGGACACAATGCCGTCTTGCTGCTCCACAAACACCCGCACCTCGCGGTGGAAAGCGGTGGGCAACGAGTAGATGGCGTAGCCGTTCCGGAGACGGGTATCATAACCCAGCAACACCGGGGCGCCCTGCGGAAACTTGAAACGGTGCTGCACAGAGGTATTGGGCACGTAGCCGGAGAACTGGAACCCGTTATCATTTCTGGCAATGGTTAACACTGGGTTTTTGACCGTGGGCGCATACTTGTCTACGCTGTACTCCATGCCAAACTCCTTCAGCACATAGCGCAGGTACGCCGGCCCAATGAAATACTCATTTGCATCATCTGGCTTGAGCAGACGGCCTCCCTCAAAGTGGCTGGAGTTGGTGCCGCGTACATAAGCCACTTTGCCGCCTTTCCAATCTGGGAGGGCTCTGGTCCAGACCGCATCACGGGTTTGCTGCCCCTGCTTCATGGTTACCTGCACTGTGGTATGGGCGTCTTTGGTATTCTTCACCTTGGTGCGCAAGCCGCCGCCCGAAAACAGCGCCTGGTGTCTGATCTTCTTTGGGAAACCTGTCTCCACCTGATCTGGCATGTAGTGGTTCACAATCTGCAGCTCGCCATCAATGGGGCTGGCATTTTGCAGATTCAGCAGCTCTGCAAAGGCAGGGCTGATATAATCGGCGGGGCCGAAGACAATCAATTTTCCGCCGTTTTTCACGTGGCTGATCAAGGCTTTCTCATACTCAGAACCAGCCTCCGGCACTATGGCCAACAAAGTAGATTCCTTGAACAGCCCCGGCTTGTTTTTCACCGCAGGCGCCAGGTATTTAGTAGAGATGACCGTGTTCAGTGGGAAGCCGTTGTTGATGGCCTGCCGGATAAACCAGTCACCGTAGTAGATTTCTGGTAAACGCTGGGGCTGGTTCTTTGCCCAGTCATGGTACTCCTCAAACGGATACACCCACACCACCGGCCCCGGCGAGGTGGGGCTGTCATAACGGGCTTTCAGGATATGCGGCGTCACCTCATCTGGCACCTGCGTGGGCATGTTCCCGAAGGAGTCATCAATGGTCAGGAAATTGAGGTGGGTAGGCAGGTGCATCTCCCCTTTCTCATTGATTCTGGCCACGGCCATGGGCAGGTAGATGTCATGCGGCTCGCGGCCGTAGCGGTCCAGCCAGGGGCTGTTGAGCCACCACGGGTCATGGGTGTAGTACCTGAAAATATAGCGGTCATCTGGCAGTTGCGCCATGCGGGACATGTAGCCAATCATCTCCAGCCCAAAATCCCCATCTAAGGCCGCCCACGGCGAATTGGGGGGCGGCAGAATGTTGAACCCGCCCCCATAGATGGCTTGCAGGTCCACCCCGTCCTTGGCCAGGTCAATACCGGTAGAGAGGTTGGTGCCGCGGGTTTCAATCCTGAACTCAGGGCACTCATTTCTGAAAAGGCTCCAGAAATTGATGATCTTCTCCTTGGTTTCGGCCAGCTTCTCCTCATTGAATCCTTTGCCGGTGAAAATGACCCCGGTAGAGGCCCAGGGTTCCATACCAAAGCCGAACCCGTTGCTGAACCAGATATAGTCATAGCCCAGGTCCTTTAAAAAGTGCTGGCTCTGCCGCCCGAAAAACGTCCCGAAAGGGGTGTTGTCCGGAATACCGTTCGGGAAGCCCGCGTACGGGGTTTTGTCTGCGTTGAGGGTGGCGTAGCTGAACACAAATGATTTTTCGCCCATGGCGCTGCCTTCCAGAATCTCGGGGTGTTTCTTGTATTTGAACTCAGACTTGGCAAACTCCGGGCCCGGTCAAAGGTGGCGCCAATTCTGATGGGTTTGCCCGTAATGGCCTTGCCCATCTCCTTGAGCGTCTGAATGATGAACTTAAGGTCCTTGTAGGTGTACTGCGGCGGATTCTCCAGGTACAGGTACGCCCGCTCATGCAGCGACAGCTCTTTAGGACCGGAATTCACTGCATGTTCTGTGTTGGGGTTCCCAATGTACTTTGACCATTCCAGGCTCTGGCCCAAGTCTCCGCTGTAATCCAGAATCTCAGACCCATCTGAGGTCCAGAGCATCACAGAGACGGTATCAGCGTGCCGAAGCAGGGAATGCCATTGGGTGAACATCTCAGCGGCAGCTCTTCTGATGGCCGCCGGGCTGTTCTCTTTGAAAGGTTTGAGGGAGGCTTCTAGGGTGATATTATGGAAACGCTTGCCCTTCAGATTGGCATCTTCCAGGGGCAAGGGCGCTACTTCAGCGGTAGCGGCGGCAGTAGTTGGGGCCGCCGCGGGCGTTGAGGTACGGCCCGCACAACCAAAGATGACCGGGACTAAGACAGAAAGGAACAGGTTACTTTTAAGATTCATTCGCTACTGGTTTACTAAGAGTGTTTCATGCCACTTGCCGCCCTTACGGCAGGTAAAATAACCACTAAACACTTGCACTGGCCAAGGCTTTTCTGCATTTCTGTTTTGGGGCTGTTTTCAGAAAAACAGCCCCAAAACAGAAAATTGTTACTTATAGATGGGCTACCACAGCTTACTGTCTGCCAGTCGCCAGGTTAACCCAAAAGCTTGTCTGTGAAGACAGAAAACAAGATGACAACCTAGATTGTGTTTTCGACCTGTTTTTGTAAAAACAGGCCGAAAACAACAGACAACAGACAACAGACAACCTAATCACTAAAAAACTACTTATTCTACAATCACCGCTTCTATTCCCAGATAGTCGCCAATCTTCTTAATGGTCTGGGCGTGGTGGCCAATCCCCAGGGCAAAGTGGTGGGTAGGCCCTTCTTTCACCCATTTCTTCAGGAAGGTTCTCACATCTGGCTTGAAATAGCCACGGGTGTTGGTGTTCCCGGTGGGCGGGATAGGGCCTTCTACAGATTCGCCCTCGGCGATGACAAATTTGAATTTCCCCTCATAGGTTGAGGTAATGCTGAGCATGGTGATAGGCCCTTCCTGTATCTTGAACTCCACCCCTGCCCCAAAGCCCGGTTTGCCGTGGTATTTCTTGAGGCTCCGCAACACCGGTTTGCCCTGGGCAATGGTCACGTTGTGCGGTCCGTCATGCCCTACCAGAATGAAATTCTCCTTGAAATCAACCGGGTGGAATTCAGCGAAGCTCCCGCCAATGCCCAGACGTTCCATGATGAGCATGGCAATGCAGCACTTCAGGTCAGACTCGCCGCACATAGGGAAGCCCGCACCGGTCAGCAGGGAGTTGCCCACAATCAGGTTGGTCATGACTTGCTGGGTCTCGCTGTTAGGGCTGCCTTCATAGTAGTAGGCCAGACCGGTCAATTGCTTCTCCTCTACAAACTTCTCCAGGGCCACAGAAACCTTGGCGGCCACCTCCAGATCAGTATCGCGCAGCTTTTCAGAAATGGGGTCAGAAACGGGGTCTGGCGTATCAAAGAAATCTAAGATGCGGCTTTTCTCATCTTCCAGCTCCTGAAACCCCACCTCCTGCACTTTGCTGACGATCTCATGCGCCTCACACTGCACAATGTGCAGCCCGAAGTGGGCGGTGAGCATGGTGGCGTCTGAGTGCATGTCCAGCATAGCCTCAATAGGGTGGCCAATGTGGCCAATACGGGCGGTTTTGAGGTCATGCAGCACGCGGGCTATGTTACAGTACTCGGCTATCTCGGCTTCAGCGGCCGGGTCATCATGCAAGGTGCCGATGATGACATCTGGCACCCGCTTGCCCATGCGTACCGCTACCCCGGTAAACTCAGGCAGAGAACAGATATCATCATTGTACAGCTGCTGGTGGGTAGAGGCTTTCTCATAGTTCAAAGCCTTGTCTGGCTGCAGCGCCACTAATACCATGGGCACATCCAGGCTTTTGATGATGACGCCAAAGGTGCTGGATGTGGCGTAAGTGAGCATGTCACAGAACACCAGGTCCAGGTTGGCGCCTTTTAGTTTAGGCAGTAGTTCATAGGCACCGGTCACGTCATCTACCATGCCAAAGTCCAGCACTTCCACCTCGTTTTTCTCCACAAGTTTCAGAAGCACCTCCTGCTTTTCCAGCATCTGGTCATACAGGCCTTCAAACTGGCTCCAGTACTTCTTGTACCCAACCCCAAAAACCCCAATTCTTGGCACTGTTCTCTTTCTTGTATGTATTTGCGCTCCTTTTGCTGCGGTAGCAACCAGTTCTCCGTTCAATGCTTCTTCCACGATCTGAGTCATTGTGTTTCTAGTTTAATATAAATGGTATATCCTAACGCACTAAGTTAAAAAATTTAACAAGCTTCTGCCTAGTTTATTTAAAATATCATGAGAAAACTTATAGGATAGGTGATCCTTAGGCAACTGCCCTGGCGTCTGGCTTAGGTTGTTTCTGTTTCAGGAGCAATGGCTCAATGCGCGGGATACAGAGCATCAACAGGACAAAAGCCAGAGGGTACATAAGTCCGCAGACGATCCACAGCGGGTCATAGGAATATTTCTGCACCACTATCCCTATAAGCGGGTTAATGATGATACCGGCAATGGCACCGGCCGTTCCAGACAAGCCCACCACGGTAGAAGTGGCCATATCCCCAAATACATCTGAGATGGCGGTAATGTAGTTGGTGATCCAGAAGCCATGGGCAAACAGGAGCACAGACATCAGAAAGATAGCCATATGCACGGTAGACACGCTCTCTACCATCATAGCTGAAACCGTTAACGCGGCGGCAACTCCCATAACCATTTTGCGGGCTTTGTTAACGCCCCAGTTGCTTCTCACCAGACGGTCTGAGATCCAGCCGCCCAACATGTTGGAAAGCCCCAGGGCCAGGAAAGGAATCCACAGCAGTTTTCCTACTTCATCAAAAGACACCCCGCGCTCCTCATTGAGGTATTTGGGAATCCAGAACATGATGAAGTAAAAGACAGGGTCTAATAAAAACCGGATGGCAATAAACACCAGTGCTTTGGGGTTGGTGAGCACACTCCAGAAGGATGGCTTACTACTCACCGCCTGGGGCACAGCTGCTTCTTTGGCCTCCTGCTTGCGCTTCCAGGGCATACTGACCCATGCCAGCACCCATACCACTCCTATTATCCCGGGAATGATGAAGGCCCAACGCCACCCGTATTCATTGGAGATCAGGATGGTGAGTGGCGGTGCCAGTACCGCCCCTAACGCAGACCCTCCTATGGCAATGCCATTGGCAAAGGCCCGGTCTTTCTTGGCAAACAGCTCATTCACCGTTTTGGCCGCGGCTGGAAAGCAACCGCCCTCCCCCAGCCCCAGCAAAAACCTAAATGCAACCAAGTGGTAGAAGGAAGTCATTAACCCGTGTAAACCACTGGCCACAGACCAAACCCCTACTGACAGCGCCAACCCTATTTTCCCACCCCACTTATCTGTAAGACGGCCGCCCACGGTAAACATAAGCGCGTAGCTGATCAGGAAACTGGTGTTGATCATCCCATACTGCACATCTGAGAGGTTGAATTCCTTCTGTATCTTGATAATGGTAATGGACAGCACCTGCCTGTCTAAAAAATTAAGACCGGTGGCAATGAATACCAGAAAGAGGATAATCCAGTTGGCTTTTTTCAAAACAATAAAATTGACGTTGACTTTCTTCTGTTATTCCAAAATAAGCATTCTGCCGGGAGATCTCCTTCCCCAATATCACACGAATAAAGAATAACCCCTCAGATGCACCTTCCCTTCGGCTAGCCAGATAAAGAAGTGGTCATCCAAAACTATTACTTCACCGTTATAGTAAGTTGTTTTACAACAGACTTTTGCTCGTCTACTGTCACATTTGAGGCTAGAAAAGTGACCTTATACGTTCCAGCCTTATTATATACATGCCCATAAGTAGTCAAGGCATTGGTTCCAATACTCTGAATAGGCAAGCCTGTATCTGGTGGCACTTTGGTAAAGTACAACGGGTTAGATATATACCAGTCTTCACTAGGCTCTGCATTTTTACCTCCAGCCGCCAACAATAAATCTGGTTGAGCCAGGGTGCTTCTGGTGGTCCAATTAGTGGCATCATTTAAAACGTTTACTGGCCTCCAACCTGCCGTGAGAAGTGTTGCTACTGGTATGGCTGAACCATCTGGCGTTAACGTTTCGGCTACGAAATTGTGCACAATCATGGTTCCCGCGGCACGGTCCGGGTCTTTCACAGACTGAAATTTATACGCGATATAGATGGGTTTGCCTGGCAATGCAATGTCTGAAAGATCTATGATACCTGATGCAATGAGTGTGGCATTTGTTGCAATGGTGGCCCTACTGGTGATATCTGTCCATTGGGTAGCTGCCACCCCCTCTTTCGTATACCCTTGCAGATCTGTGGTCACCATAATTTTTAAGGGATTGATCTGCGTTCCCCCGCCTCCGTACTGGCTTGTAAACCGGAACTGCGGTTTACCTCCTGTTATCTCTGTGCGGTTTCTGTAATCATAATCTGAGCCGGCCACGCCAGAGTAGAACGTGATGTAGTGGGCTTGTCCGGAGAAGGAGAATTTAACTGTATCTCCTACATCATACGTTAACTCTGCATTATCTGCTTTAACATCAAACGAGGGGGCATCAACTTCTAAGTCTGTAGTACATGACGTGAAGGCAAAAGCCCCCAACAGTAGAATTAGGATCTTTTTCATGGTCATTTAGAGTTAATATCCAGGATTTTGCGTTAAGGCTTTATTCAGAGAAAGGTCTGCCGTAGGTATGGGCAATAATACATGGTTAGGGGCTACGTTGGTGGGAGCCAACACCAAACCCGCCGCATACCCCGGTTGTATCATTGCCCAGGCCCTGTACTCCTTTAACCGCTCATATAAGATACCCCACCGTATGAGGTCAGGCCTCCTTAACGCCTCAAAGGCCAGCTCCCGGGCTCTTTCCTCTTTAATGGCCTGGAAAAACTCATCTGGATTCAGATTAGGGGTTAAGTCTGCGTTTACCCCCGGATTAGGCGGTACTGGTAAATAAAGCCCATATGCCCTTCTTCTCACTTCATTGATTGCCTCATAGGCCACACTGGTAGGACCGTTCACCGCATTCTCTGCCTCAGCCAGCATCAAAAGAACATCAGAGTACCGCAAAATTGGGAAGTTCTGGTCTGACACGGTACGGTCCTTGCCCGAAGCTTCATACTCCCGGCGCCATTTACCCATGGTTTTACGCCATACATCATTGTCTTGTACTTTCACACCGGCCGCCGAAATTATATAAGGCGCAATAGTCCAGTCCCGGCGTAAATCCAGAGATTTTTGCGGCACCGGAACAGTAGCGGGGGGTGTAGGCGGGGTTGTAGTGCTGTTGGGGTCCAGCGCATACAGGTCCCATAGGTATTTGGTTGCCCTAATGGCCCCGCCACTAAAGCCCAATGCCTCATTTTCTGAGTATAAACCCGCACGTTGCCCAATGAAATAATTGAACTCTGCACTGTTTTCAGACAAACGGCCATAGAATTCTACCTCCCAAATGCTTTCCTTGATATCATACTTGTTTTGGGCGTAATTGATGAACACCTGAGAATAGTCTGGGTTAAGCTGGTGAAAATTTTGGTCTTTCACTTTCTTCGCCCACTTTAAAGCTTCTGCGTAGCTGGATTCTATACGCAGAGGGGCACCCGCCATTGTGAGATGCACGCGGGCCAAAATTCCCTGTACCGCAGACTTTGACACTCTCCCGCCTCCGGCAAGCTTGGAAGCGTCTATCACCAGTTGCTCTGCCGCTTCCATGTCTTTCACAATCATGGCATATATTTCACGGCTGGGGGTACGGGGCACGTTTACATTGTCTATGCTGGGTTTATCTGTTTGCAACAAAGGCACATCTCCAAAGTTACTTACCAACATAAAGTAGTAGTAGGCGCGCAAGAACAGCGCCTGACCCTTTATTTCATTCCGGCGGGTTTCGTCCAGGCTGGGGTTATCTACCCTTGCCAACACCAGGTTTGCCCTAAATATACCCTGGTATAATGTTTTCCAGAATTCAGTGACATACCTGTCACCGGGGGTAATCACGTAGGCGGTAATATCCTGGCTACCGTATCTGGAATAGCCCAGGTCTGTGCCTACATTCAGGAAGAAGGGCCAGTTATCACCGTAAAACATTCTGCTGCCCAGCACGTCATAGACCCCAGTAAGACCGGTTTCCAGTTCAGCTATTGTATTATAGGTAGGGGCAACAAAGTTGGTGGGTTCTGTGCTCAGGAAGTCCTCACAGGAAGAAGAGCCCACGCTTATCAAAAAAGCTGCTATGTAATGTCTTATTTTCATATCCATGTATGTTGTCTTAGAAGCTGGTGGTCAGACCAAATGTAACGGTCCTTGCCAACGGATAAGCTGAAAAATCAAACCCTGGGGTTAAAGCAGAGTGACGGGTAGATACGTCTGGGTTAGAACCTGAATAGTTGGTCCATGTGTAAATGTTTTGAGCGGAAGCATACACCCTCAGCGTCTTCAATTTGATTCTGTGAAGAAGGGCTTCACTAAAGTTGTACCCCAATGAAACAGTTTTTAAGCGCAGGAACGATCCATCTTCCACTTCTCTACTGGAGTAATACAGGTCCCTTTTCCCTCCGGTGCGGAAGTAAGTGTTGCTAGGGTTTTCGGGGGTCCAACGTTCTGCAACTTCAGCGTATTGGTTTAAGCCCACCATCCGTTTGGCATTGCCCTCAAAGAACAGCCTGTTGGCATTGATGATGTCATTTCCGTAAGACCACTGAAAGAATACATTCAGGTCAAACCCTTTATAAGTAATGTTATTGGAGAACCCACCTGTGTGCAACGGAATACCTCTGCCAATCACCGCGAAATCAAGTTCATTCACCACAAGGTCCCCATTGATGTCTTTATACTTGATATCTCCAGGTTGTATGTTCTGTCTGGGCTGGGAGTTGTTAGGCACCGTTGACTTTAACACATATGCGCCGTTTGTTGACACATCAAAATCTTCCAGCTGGTAAACACCATCCCAGATCAACCCGTACATCTGCCCAATGGGTTGCCCAAGGGTAGCAATATAGGCGGGTGTGTTGGCAAAATCCTGATCAAACCGTACGGTTTGCAACAACGAGGTTTGTCCTTCATTCAGCCCCAGCACTTTATTCTTATTGAAGCTGATGTTAAAATTGGTGCTCCACTCAAAGGTGTTCTTCCGGAGATTGATGGTATTGATGGTGAACTCCAGACCGTCATTCTGCACCTTACCAATATTTTTGAAGGCAGTGGCCTGCTCGCTGGTGTTCACCAGACCTGTAGTGTAAGGCAAGTTGGCATTGAGCAATACATCTTTGGTTGTTTTTCTGTAGAAATCAACTACCATGTCTACCCGGTGGTTGAAGAATGCCAGGTCTACGCCTATGTTAGATTGCACAGTGGTTTCCCATTTAAGATTTGGGTTCCCATAGCTTTCAAGAATAGCCCCTCTGGTGGGTGAACTGTTGTTAAATGAATACCCGCTTGTTCTGGGTACCACCAGCGTAGACATATAGGCAAAATCTGAAACACGGTTGTTTCCAGTGGCGCCATAGCTCGCCCTCACTTTAGCATCTGAGAGTAAGCTGATGTTTTTCATAAAGTTTTCTTCAATCACTCGCCAGGCAAGGCCAACCGATGGGAAAACACCCCAACGGTTTCCGGGGGCAAACTTGGAGGAGCCATCATACCGAAGGGTCCCGGTTACAATGTATCTGTTTTTATAGCTGTAGTTTACCCGACCCAGGAACGAAGCCATACTCCAACGGGAAGAACCAGAGGTTCCAAAATTTGCTTCCGCCTCATCTAAACCATCTACTCCGGTCTGCTCGTTCAATGCCTGTATAGCCTGGAAACCATAGTTGCCATCTTCCTGCTTTTGGATCACAGTTCCTACTACCGCTGTAACCGCATGGTCCGTTTTAAAGGTTTTGCGGTACGTTAAGGTATTGGTGTTATTCCAGTTGGTCACTGGCCGGTGGTAGATATACCCGTTCAGCTTTTCATCCCGTCTAAAGTTACCGCGGGCGGTGCTGGAGTTGAAGAAGCCTTGTCTTTCCATCATGATATTGGTGGCGCCACCTGCAATACGCAATGTAAGGCTTGGAATAATGGTGTACTCTACATAGGCATTGGCCCTGAAGTTATTCACCAATACCTGCAAAAAGTCGTTTTTGGCAGAGACTACTGGATTCACCCTGAAATCAGACTCAGGCAAGGTTGGGTCAAACAACTGGTCTCCCGCCGTTTCATTAGGTCTGTTCACTGGCCGGTGCCCCCAAACTGAGAAAAGAAGACTGAGGTTGCTGTACATTAACCGCGTGGTGTTGGCATCAGTGGCGATAGTCCCGTTTGTCTTCTCATTACTATAGTTGAGGTCAACGCCTACTTTAATCTTCTTACCTAATTTCTGATCAAGCGTAATTCTCCCCTGGTAACGTCTAAAACTGGAATTAACAATGATCCCATCCTGATCAATGATGTTGCCTGAAATTGAGTAAATGGTATTATCATTCCCCCCCCTTACCGATATCTCATGGTTCTGCACTGGAGACCGTTGGTAGATCTGATCCTGCAAGTCAATAGTAGGGGCATTGCGGTAAGACTCTAAATCACGTCCCTCTACAAAAAAAGCCTTCTCAGCAAACTCAGCATTTAGCTCAGACTGGTATTTTACATATTCATAAGCATTTAGCAGCTTAAGAGATTTGGGGTTTTCAGAGAATCCGTAGTAGGCGTTATAGGTAACCACAGGGGCACCCTTTTTACCACGTTTGGTAGTGATCAATATGACACCGTTGGCTCCCCTGGCACCATAAATAGCCGTTGCCGAGGCGTCTTTCAAAATATCAATTGACTCAATATCATTAGGGCTCAACGAGTTGCTGTAAGACTCCTCCATGGGGAAACCGTCAATCACATATAAGGGCGCTGAGCTTCCTGTAATAGACCCCACCCCTCTGATGACAATATTCTGATTTGAGCCTGGCTGCCCGTCATTGGCAGAAACCAATACGCCGGCCACCCTGCCTGCAAGGGCCTCATCTACTGATTTCACGGGCGCTTTATAAATATCCTGCATGTTGGCCATACCCACAGAACCTGTCAGTTCCTGCCGTGTGGCGGTACCATAACCAATCTCCACCTCCTGCAGGAGCTTCGCATCTGTCTGCAAGGCCACATTCACTTCGCCAGAGGCGGGAATTGCCATTTCCCTGGGCTTGTAGCCAATAAAGGAAATAACCAAAGTACCTTCCCGGTTAGGAACTGTAAAGGAGAAAGTACCGTCAACACCCGTTGACGCACCGTTGGTTGTCCCTTTTACCATGACAGTGACGCCAGGAAGCCCTTCCCCTTTTTCATCAGTGATCCGGCCTCTTACGTTCAGCCCTTGCGCAAAGAGTTCTGAAACAGAGAGGAGAACCAATAGAAGCATTAAGAGATAACTCACCCTACTCAGTAAATTGTTTTTCATACATAAAGCGTTAGAAGTTACTATACCATTAAAACCAGCCAGCATAGAAGGGAGTGCAGCCACAAAAGTGAGGCTATACCTACCGCTCATGCATCTGATAAAAAACTGCAGTGGTTGCAGGTTATTTACAGTTTGTATTAGCTATTTTATATTTTTCAAGGATCTGCATCTGCGGTCTTTCCTCGCCGTTTCTAGGCTCCACCGCCAGTCTGTATTTCCCCCATCTGGGCCCGGCAGCCCAATAAGTGCCATTGATGCAGTTCTCCTGTAAATGTTTCAAGAACACGTCAAGGGTCACTAACCAACGGGGGTCGTCATCTGGCACCCCATATTCCCCGACAAAGCCTCTCTTATTATTGTCTTTTAACCATTTCAAGAACGGTGCGAACCGGGTAATACCAGTGGTAGGCGAGGCCAGTTCCTCTTCATAAGACATTTTATAACTTCCTGAGGCGTCATTGTCAAAATAGACATGCACCTCATACACCAGGTTGTCTGCAGGGTCTTTCAGGTCTTTCAGATTATCACTAAACTCCATCCAGCGCTCGGCAGAACTCCAACTGTCACCACCTATCAGGATAGCCGTTTCAGGATCTGCCTTTCTAATGCTGTTGATACAGGCTTGGGCAATGGTAAACCATGGGGTGGAGGGCAACATGTCATGCGGCTCATTCATAACTCCGTATCCCCAGATATTTGAATAGCCTTTAAACTCAGTGGCTAGTTTCCCCCAGGCATCTGCTACCGCCTCTACAGACACCTCAGGCGTCTCACCTATTATATAGGTGGTGCCATTGATTTTCCGGCGGCAGTAGTTGTGCATATCCAGGATAATCCACATATCCCTATCGCGGGCAGCATCTACAAAGGTTTTCATCCGTTTCAGCTCCACCTGATCTAAAGGACCTCCTAATTCCCTTTGGATCCTTTCCCATTTAAAGGGAAACCGTACCATCGTTAACCCTTTTGATTTCATATAATCCAGTTGCTTCTCGGTGGGGTACCCATAGTCTACATTAATAACCCCGGGCATATTCTGCCCAAAGTCCCCACCCGCCTGGTTCAACCCGAAGGGAAACGACTTATCCTTTAATTTTTTTGAAGCCACCTCAGAAGGCCCCACTAACTTACCCACCGTTGAAGTACTGGTACACCCTACAAATGACACAGCAGAGAAAAAAACAAGGAGAATTCTGATAAATTGCATACTAAAATATTTTGACACGTCACCTCTCCTTAGAAAGGCTTCAATAAGAAAAAGTAAAAGAAACCTAGATCAAGTTGTGGAGAATAGAAAAACCAGAAGCAATTCTAACGAATGCAGGTGTTTATATTTCTATAATTTTCCCAATGCTCAATCTATCCAAACACCCCTAACGCACTAAGAATTAAACATTACAAACTTAGCTTATACCTTAAACTAAGACAAGTACTTTTTTAACATTTTCTCAGACAAATCTGACTATTACCGCCCGAATCTCCTATTCTGAGTCACTTCACAAGAAGAAAAAAGTGGCACGGCTTCTTAAAATAGTTTTGAAATAAGCCGCAGTTAATTAACAACCTCTAATCACTTATACCAACTCCCCAACCCTATTTGCTATTTTCACAACAGGATAATCCTAGCCAAGTAGACATGAAACCACTCCCAGATATGAGTCTACAGCATTCTGTATAATAGTTTTTTTACCAAATTCTCAAAACCATGAATCCCCGCTGCTTCTTTAGATACAGGATATTAAGAACTAAACCACCCTTTCAGAACCCGTACAAAATTGCATTTTAACCATATACAAAACCTGATCTCCAGCCTCCGCAGCAGCAGAAACGCTCATAACCTGCCTTTTCTTAAGCCAAGAGGGTTTAAAGTATCATTCTCACATTAGAAAGGCAGTAAGAAAGTAAAGGAGACAATCATCAAACCCTTTACATAACCTAAGAATGGGTATGGTGTCAAAGGCTTAACTTTTATACCTGTACAACGTCTAATCCTGGTCTTACTAAAAAGATGCCTGATCAAAAGATTTCATCTTATTTCTGACAGAAGTTTCTTTCTGGGTCTTTGGGTAATAGGATTCTCTGTTTTGGAGCTGTTTTCCTGAAAGTAGCCCTAAAACGTCCGCACACACAAGAAGACTTATGGGCGAGGAACAGAAAGGGTGGATCTGGAAACGTTTCAAAAACTTTAAGAGCTTTCTCTAAAAAACCAGACTGAGAACCTCTCCTTTCTTTGTATCTGGGTTTTGGAGGAATAAAAGTAGGGGAAGGAAATAACGTCTCTTTCACTACTTTCTACTGCTCCCAATGTTCCTAAAGGTTCTTTCAGATAAAAGAATCTTCGTTTAGAGCTTGTTTAAATTATGATTTTGCAAGCGAAAACGGGGAGCGAAAGGTTCTGGCGAAGCGTTTTTTGAGCAGCATACGCCCCGCTATGGTGCGAGTCAACCGCGAAGTCAGGTTCTTTTGATACCCGTTTGCAGCGCAAAAGGCAAATTTGAACATGCTCTTATAGTATTCTGACCTGCCAAATATTTGAGAGCATCATATTCCTTCCTACAAGAAACTTCCTGGTGCCAAGGCTCTGAAGGAGGTAGATACAAAGTGTTCAACAGCCTGGAACAATAAAGTTTAGCTGGCGAAAAATGGGAATGAGGTTTAGGCCACGTCATCTTAGTGAGGCTAAGCACCACCAGGGGGAAAGAAAATGGCAGATTCCAATTCTATTGCTACCGTATTAGAGCGCAAACGGCAAATTCAAACATGCCCTAAGCATCTAAAGACTGTATACATGAGAGAGTTAACCCAGACAGATATTCCTCCCAGCAAAGTAAGGCGCACCTGTGATCTGGGCAAATTCTTTGTCAGGTCACGGGGACATGCATGAGGGTGTGACCGAAAATAAAACTCCTGTTTTAGGGCTGTTTTCTTAAAAACAGCCCTAAAACAGGAGCCCGGGAAACTCTTACAGCAAATGGCTCTAACTCAGGAAAGCTGAACCTCACGGTTCCTAACCTACCAGATTTTAGAATAAACTACCTTGATTTCTTTTCTAATTGGTAGGTGCGCAAAACCGGTTGACTCTCCCGCCTGATGTCCACCATGAGCTGGGCAGCCTCCTTTTCAAGCTGCCCCTCCCGGGGCTTGTTTTTCCTATAGCTCTCAAAGTAGTTCCTGATACCTAGGTAGCGGGCATCTTTTTTAGCCTGTAAATCTTGCAGAATAGCGTCCATGGCTCGCTCCAGGGCAGGCATGTCCTGGGCCCAGAGGTTTGCAGGCAGGTACCTCACCTCCACCAGCCGTATATCACGTAACTGTTTCTGCACCAACCGCCGCTGCTCCGCCAACTGCCTCACGCGCAATGCCTGCTGGTATTGGGGGGTATTTTGCTGCAATGCCAGGTTAACTCCTTTGGCTAATTCTGCCGAGGTAAAGACCCCTACCCGGGTGCTGTCAATAAGCAACGTGTAAGTTCCCTTTTTGAGCCTGGTTACCTGCAGCACCTCCTGGTTCATTTCCTGGGTAAAGGGAACCAGGGCCAAGGCTGCCTCTGCCTCGGCGGCAACTGCAAAAGGCAAACTTCTTTCCTGTATGGCAAAACTGAGACGTCCTTTTGCTTGCCGCACTTCCTGGACCGTACAATTCTGCTCCTCCTCCACCTTTCCTTTTTTAAGGTGGAGGCGGGACACCAATGCTGGGGCGCCCGTTTCTTTCAGGAACTGGTAGGCCATAACAAAACTTCCCAGCGCCCCGGGATGGATGCGGTCATTGCTCACCACTGTAGCCGTTGGGTCAGCGGCCTGCAGTTGTCGGTTCACCTGCTGCATAAGGGTAAAGTAGTCAACCGTTTGTACCCCGTATTTCTTCGCCAGCTCATCAATTATGACCGTACATTTCTGTAGGGCGTCATTCACGCCCAGCTGGTTTTCTGCCGGAAGGTCGCCGGTTTGGTCATAGATAGACGGCTTCTGCAGAAGGATGCGGGTATCTGTTTTTTGCAGCCGCTGAATGAGTGCCTCCAGGTTGTTTCTATAGTTATTCAGATGCCGCTGCTTCTCTGCCTCCAGGTTAGGCTCTGCGCGGCGGGCGGGTGCGTACAGGGCGCGGTTCACATCATTCATGCCGGCCATGATGATTGACCAATCAGCATCATTGGTCAAAATATCAGTGTCTAACCGCCGCAGCATGTCACTGGCATTGTCACCCCAAATACCGGAGTTGTAGAAAGTGATGTTTCTCTCCGGAAAACGGGTGGCGTAAAACAGCAGAATATTGGTGTGGAACTCGCCGCCGTGCGTAATACTGTTGCCAATGAAATTGACTTTGTCGCCGTCTTTGAAAAGCCCGGTTTCTGCAGACTTAGTTTGCGCGTGAAGCCTGGAACTGCCAACTACGTACAGAATCAGCAGAAGAACTCTTATATGCATATACACTGAATGATAACTTGAACAATTCACCTTCTTATCTCTAACCTGTTTTCCCAAAGAAACCTTATTCATTGTTTTATTTTTCAATTCTGGTGCAAGCGCCTGCCAGTGCCTTTCAGGGAGTGCGACTCTGTTTTTGGCCTGTTTTCCAGAAAGTAGGCCTAAAACGCAGGCAGAGGCAAATGCCTGCGCTGGACACCGGACTGGCCAACTCCATAGTGCTTAGATAGGCTGCCTCCTTCCCTTAGTCTATCAGAAACACCGTCATGGTTCTGGGACCATGCGCCCCCAGCACCAATGACTGCTCAATGTCTGCGGTTTTAGACGGACCGGCCATGAACACCCCATAGCCGTACGCTGCTTGGCCAATTCTGGCGTAAGCGTCTGGCATAAGCGGAAGAATCTGCTTGACGGGCAGCACTACCGCCAGATGCTGCGTTATAAACGGCAGCACCCGCACTCCCATCTGCTCCTCGGTAAGCCACACCGCCCCGTTCTCTGCCACCCCAAAATGCGCCGCAGCCACTGCCAAGTCTACAGTAGCCAGCTGGTGACGGTGGGCATCTTGCAGGGGAGTGGCCTCTGCAAAGCCGGCCAGCTCAGGAATTGCCGAAATGATTCTATGGCTAGGCAGAAAGTTCTGCCTTAGCACCTGGGCCACCTCTCCATAGTCCATCACGCGGAAGACCCTTGCTCCAATGGCTACGGCCACTTCCGTGAATCTTCCCGACAATTCAGATGTATCCTGCTGGAACGGAGGCACCTCTGGCAAAGGCAGCAAAGCGGGTTGGTTCTGGGCCACCGCCCGCAAAATTTTTTCTCTACTGGTCATGCTGCTTCCGGTTTTTGCGGTACCATTCCCTGAAGGATTCATTGGGCGGTTGGGGCATCTCGCGTTGTTTGTACCAGGGATTGAACGAGTTATTCACCAGCAAGGGCACTCTTCTCATAAACAGGCGCCCTGCCTTGCCCGCCAACTTGAAAGTAGCAGGTGACGACAAAACGGCGGCCATGGCTTTCATGCCCGCTGCCTTCTTCGCGTCAACATGGCCTTCCTGCACCACCACCTGCCGCCATTTGTACAGCTGGTCATGGATGTCAATCTTCACCGGGCACACATTGGTGCAGGAACCGCACAGAGTAGACGCGAAAGGTAAATCAGCGTGCTTCTTCATGTCCAGGTTAGGGGCCAGAATAGAGCCAATGGGGCCCGCCACCGCACTCTTGTAACTGTGCCCGCCGCTTCTCCGGTACACGGGGCAGGTATTCATGCAGGCCCCGCACCTGATGCATTTGAGCGAATTCCGGAAGTCCTCCCGGCCCAGTTGCACGCTGCGCCCGTTGTCTACCAGCACCACGTGCATCTCATGCCCCGGGCGTGGCTTCCTGAAATGGCTGGAGTAGGTTGTAATGGGTTGGCCGGTAGCGCTTCTGGTGAGCAACCGCAGAAAAACACCCAGGTGCTCCCGCCTGGGAATCAGCTTCTCAATGCCCATGCTGGCAATGTGCACGTCTGCCAGGTGCGCGCCCATGTCGGCGTTGCCTTCATTGGTACAGACCACAAACTCGCCCGTCTCGGCTACCGCGAAGTTCACGCCCGTTAAGGCGGCCCGGCGGGTGAGAAACGTCTCCCGCAAATGCTGGCGGGCGGTTTCCGTCAACACCTGCGGGTCAGACATACCGGCCTCGGTGCCCAAATGCTCATGGAAGATTTCGCCAATCTCCTCTTTCTTTTTATGGATACAGGGCAACACAATATGGCTGGGCGGCTCCTGGGCCAGCTGCACAATGCGTTCGCCCAGGTCTGAGTCAATTACCTCAATGCCGTGCCGGGCCAGGTAGTCGTTCAGGTGGCATTCTTCGGTGAGCATAGATTTGCTTTTCACCATGCGGTCTACGCCGTGCTTTTGCAGAATGGAAAATACTATTTCGTTATGTTCCTGCGCGTCAGCGGCCCAATGTACCGTTATGCCATTGGCCTGCGCGTTTTTCTCAAACTCTTGCAGGTATTGGCTCAGGTGAGACAGCGTGTGCGCTTTGATCTGTGAGGCCGTCTCGCGCAGCAGTTCCCAGTCCGGAATGGCGAAGGCGGCTTTGTCCCGCTTCTGCCTAATAAACCACAGCGTCTCGTCATGCCAGTTCACGCGGGGCTCGTCCTGGTTAAAAACATCGGCCAGGGCCGAATGGTCTCTTGTTTTCCCTGCCCCCATCATGCCTCCTGCGCGTTTAAAATTTCAGCAATATGCATGACCTTGACGTTGCTCTTCTGGCGACGCAGAATACCCTCCAGGTGCATGAGGCAACTCATGTCTGAGCCGGTAATTACTTCGGCCCCGTGCTGCAGGTGGTCAGTTATGCGGTCTTTCCCCATTTTCACAGATACCGCTTCCTCGGTCACGCAAAACGTACCGCCAAAACCACAGCACTCATCTTTCCGCGAGAGCGGAATCAGTTCCAGGCCCTGCACCAGGTTCAGCAGTTGTTCGGGCTTGGAGAAAGGTGGTTCCACCCGCTCGGTCATCTGCGACAGCCGCAAGCCTCTCTGCCCGTGGCAACTCTGATGCAGCCCTACTTTGTGCGGAAACCTTGCGTTCAGACTTTCCACTTTCAGTACATCTGTGAGGAACTCCACCAGCTCATACACCTTGCCCCTGATGTTCTGCGCCTGCGCCTCCTGCTTATGAGAATGCAGATGCTCTTTCACGTGCAGCACGCAACTACCAGAAGGCGACACGATGTAGTCATACTGAGCAAAATTCTCCACTAATAACTCGTTGCAGCCTGAGGTGAGGTGCTCAAAGCCAGAATTGGCCATGGGTTGGCCGCAGCAGGTCTGCCGGGCCGGGAATTCTACCTGAACGCCCGCCTTCTCCAGCAGCTCCAGCGTGGCAATGGCTGCCTTGGGGTAAAACTGGTCTACGTAACACGGGATAAAAAGCCCTACGGTCATGTTAAGCCTCCTGATGGGTTACCGCGTAATACTTCAGTTCAATAATATCATTGGGAAGGGGTTTAGAATTCCAGTGCGGGTGAACGGCCAAAGCCGTTCCAATGGCCGTGGCCTGCGCCATGGAGGCCGCGTACACCTCCTTCTCCGGGAAAGCCGCCGCCAGCAGGTGCATGTAAATAGAATTCTTGCCAAAGCCCCCGTCCACAAAAATCCGCTTCACGTTGGTGCCCTCCACCACCAGCTGGGTAGACCGCACCTGTTGAATGACCAGATCCAGAATGAGTTGGTGGTAGGCTTCTGTGGCAGAAGCAAAAGCGGTTAAGTCCCGTTCAGCAAAAGTCGGTTTCTCCTGGTTTTCGGCCGGCGGCCGAAGGAGAGCGCTTAGGTCCTGCCCTTGCAGCAGCGGCTGGAGAACCTCAGGGTCATAATTCACGGCTTTGAACTCCGCAATATTTTGATCAAAGTGGCCTGCAAGGCGTTTCACCTGCTGCTCGTGTTCATAGCCCCCGAAGAACCTGGACGCTTTCACCGGCCGTCCTTTGTATTGCAGGTAACAGAGGCAGTCTTGCCTCAGCTCCTCAGAAGTGAGCGGCGCGTCATTAAACGGGTTGAGGGTAATGCACCAGGTGCCGGTAGAAATCAGGGCAAAAGGCTCGTGAAAGTTCACCAGATACGGAATGAGCGCGGCAGAGCTGTCGTGCAGCCCCACCCCTACTTTGTAGCTGTTTCCGGAAAAAGAGGCCAGAAACGCCTCGTCTGACCGCCGCAGGGGTGCCAGCTTGCCCAAGATTCCCTCCTGTTTCACCCACGCATGGTAATCGGCTTGGGTGTAGTCCCATAAATGGGTGTGGCAGCCAATGCTGGTAATGTCTGAACAGAACTCGCCGGAGAGGAGGTAGCTCAGGTACTGGGGCAGGTGCAGGGCGTATTTCACCTGGTTAAACACTTCCGGCTTCTCTTGCTTGAGGCGGTAAAGCTGCAGGCCCGAGTTTAGGCTGCCCAGCACCGGGGAAGCCGTTTCTTTGGAAAGCTGTTCCTGGCCGCCATAGGTGGCATAAAACTGCTGTAGCAACTGCGGTGGGTAGGGCTTCAGGTAATTGTACAGCGGGCAGAGGGGTTTGCCCTCGTCATCTACGTAGACAAAGCTGGCGCCGTAGGTAGAGAAGTTGATGGCTTTCACCTCAAACTCGGGTCGTTTGAAGACTTCTCTGAGAGAATCAAACACTGACAGCCGCAGGCTCTCCAGGTTCTCACACGGGTCACCGTCTTCGTCTACCGTCTCTGTAAACCGCGCCGACCGCTCATACACCATTTGATAGTGCTCGTCAAAGAGGAACAGCTTCTTGTTGGTCTTGCCTACATCAAAAACAGCGATTACCGGTATTTTCTGCATCAGGTCAATTTGTGAATCAGCGATTGAGTGAATAGGTGGAATTATAGCAGTGAGAATAGCCAGAGCCACCCATCAAATAACTCTGCCGTTGTTGAATGTTTTACCCAACAACTTAAGTTGAACCTGCTTAGAGCTTTTCATTTCCTGCATTTTATAGGTTTTGTCTGGCGCAAGCGCCGGCTTGTGCCTACGTTTTTGGGCTACTTTTTGAAAAACAGCTCTAAAACAGAAGCCCACTATTCCCATTGGCACAAGCGAATGCTTGCGCCAGAGATTAAAATGAAAACTTTAAACAGGTTCATTATGGGGAAACCTGGCAGGACAGCCACAAAAGATTGCCCTGCCTTTCTATCCATTGTACTTACAGCTTAAATTGTGGGCAAACTAGAAAAGCAACTATACCCGCTACTGCCGTTCGCCACCCAGACCTTTTCAGGATGACAAAAATGTATAGTTATTTTTGCCCTTTGCATGGTAAGGCAAGTTATAAACCAGTTGAAACGGTTTTCAGCCCTCTCTCCTGAATCAGGTTCTCGCGCACTTTTAGCTGGCGGTACAGCTCTAACGCATTAACGGCCCCGCCTGCCCGTAGCTGCGCCTCTGCCACCAATGGCCGTACATCTGTGCGGAAAGCGTCTTGCAGGATTTCCTGGGCGCGGGCCACATCGTTCTGCTGCTGGGCTTCGGTCAAGGCAGTTCTGTCAACCATTAAGGACTGGGCGTAGGCAATCATGATGGCCTGCACTGACTGCAGCAGGTCTTCCAGCGGGTCTTTCAGGTTATGGGCCTGGTCAATCATCCAGCCCAAGTCAGTGGCGTGGTTCATGCCGCGGGCATCCATGCCCTCTACCAGTTCGTTGAAAATCAGGAACAGCTGGTACGGTTTAATGCTGCCGGTGGTGAGGTCGTCATCGGCGTACTTGGAGTCGTTGAAATGGAAACCGCCCAATTTGCCTTCCATCAAGAGCAAAGAGACAATCTGCTCAATATTGGCATTGGGCAGGTGGTGGCCCAGGTCTACCAGCGTGTATGCCTTGGGCCCCAACTTATTGGCCAGCAGCAATGACTGCCCCCAATCGCCAATGGTGGTGGAGTAGAAATTTGGCTCAAAGGCTTTGTACTCCACGTACATCTTCCAGTTTTCCGGCAGGGCGGCGTACACCTCCTGCAAACTCTCCAGCGTGTTCTGGAACGCTTTTCTAAAGTTCAGCTGCCCGGGAAAGCAGGAACCGTCTGCCAGCCAAACCGTCAAAGACTCAGAGCCCAGCTCCACCCCGTGCCTGATTACTTCCAGGTTGTGGTCAATGGCCTGCTGCCGCACCGCCTTGTCTACGTGCTGCATAGACCCGAACTTATAGCTCAGCGGCTGCCCTGGCTGGTCCTGGAACGTGTTGGAGTTGACGGCGTCAAACGTGAGCCCGTGTTGCGCGGCCAGGGTTTTGATGGCTTTGTAATCCTGCGGAATATCCCAGGGAATATGCAGCGAGATGGCGCCGCTGGAGCGGTTCAGGGCGTGCAGCAGCCCTACGTCCTCTATCTTTTCCTCAATGGTTCTGGGCTCACCCCCGCCGGCAAAACGCCCGAACCGCGTGGCACCCGTACCCAACGCCCAGGACGGAATGGCAATCTGGAAATCCACCAGCTTCTGCAGCACCTCTTCTACCTGGGCTATGCCTTCGGCGATGAACTCAAACTTGCGGTTATGGCTGGCCTGTTGGGTGTGGTTGAATTCGTCTATCTTATATTTTTCTATTTGCATGGTGTTGTTTGTTAGTCGTTAGCGGGCAAATCAACTGCATGGAGCCACATTTTCTGTTTTTTGCTGTTCTGTTAAACAAAGCCAGGAAAC
>NZ_LRMM01000070.1 GCF_001647275.1 Rufibacter ruber
TTTTGTGAAAACAGGCCGAAAACAGAAATTGGTGTAAAGACCAGCAACCGCCTTGCTTCTGCCACGCACTGCAGATTTTCGCCACAGTAAATGCAGTGGCCTTTGTTGCGGGGCAGGCACGTGAAACCTTCTCCCTCTAAAACAAAAACGCCAGCTAGTGCAGCTCGTTTTTGGCTTGTTTTTGAGAAAACTGCCCCAAAACAGAAAGAGAGTCTTACCGTTTGGCCCGCTCATACTGCACCGGCCAGGCCACGTCTACGCCCAGGGCTTTGGCGGCGTGCAGCGGGAAGTGCGGGTCACGCAGGAACTCCCGGGCAATGAGCACCAGATCGGCTTTGCCCGAAGCAATGATTTCCTCGGCCTGCCCGGGCTGGGTGATAATGCCCACGGCGCCGGTTAAGATATGGGCTTCTTTCCTGATCTGCTCGGCAAAGGGCACCTGGTAATTCGGCCCGGCCGGAATCTGGGCGGTGGGCACATTCCCGCCGGTGGAGGTGTCAATCAGGTCTACCCCCTGGGCCTTCAGGCGCCTGGCCAGTTCCACAGAATCTTCTACGGTCCAGCCGCCTTGGGTCCAGTCAGTGGCCGAGAGGCGCACCAGCAGCGGAAGATGCGGCGGCCATACTTCCTGCACGCTTTGCACTACCTCCAGCAGCAGCCTGATGCGGTTGTCAAAGGAGCCGCCGTACTGGTCTGTGCGGTGGTTGCTGAGCGGGGAGTAGAACTGGTGCAGCAGATAGCCGTGGGCGGCGTGAATCTCCACCACCTGAAACCCGGCCTCTAAAGAGCGCGCGGCGGCGGCCCTGAAATCATCTTTCACTTTTTGAATACCTGCCTCGTCTAAGGCCTGGGGCGTGATGCCGCCTTCCTGAAACGCCAGGGCGCTGGGGGCTACCGTGGTCCAGGCGCCTTCCTCCCCGGGATGCAGGGCGGTGCCGCCTTTCCACGGGGAACGGTGGCTGGCTTTACGGCCGGCGTGGGCCAGCTGGATGCCCGGCACGGCCCCCTGGCTTTTCAGAAAAGAGACAATGCGTTTGAGTTCCGGCAGGTGGTCCTCTTTCCAGATCCCCAGATCGTCTGGGGTGATGCGCGCCTCGGGCGAAACCCCGGTAGCCTCCAGTAGTATTAAACCAGCCCCGCCCACGGCCTTGCTGCCCAGGTGCACCAGATGCCAGTCATTGGCAAAACCGTCCTGGCTGGAGTACTGGCACATGGGCGAAACGGCAATTCTGTTTTTAAAGGTGATGTCTTTTATCTGGAGCGGGCTGAATAATTGGCTCATGGTCATGAAATGGTTTTAATGTACATACTCTCTATTTCGGGCAGAGGTTGGTCTGGGCAGGGAAAACCTGTTTTTCTGTTTTTACAAAAACAGGCCAAAAACAGGAACAGTAGTGCAAGGGCATAGCACCAGGGGCATTAGGGAAGAATAACTGGCGCGCCCAAAGTGAAAAGGCAGCAGGGGAACCGCTGGCAGATTCCCGCTGCTGCCCTGGGGTTATAAGCGGTCAGTAAAGGTTCGCACGGCGTTGCCCCTGGCCAAAGCCTGGTGCTGCTGCCATTGCTCTTTGGCCAGCTGGGCGGCTTGTTGTACCTGCCAGGCGCGTAGTTTCTCCTGCAGCCGCAGCCGCGCTTCGGCCTTGTTCTGGTGCTGCGACCGCCGCTCTGAGGCAACCACCGTCACGCCAGACGGCACGTGCCGGGCCCGCACCGCCGACTCTGTCTTATTCACGTGCTGGCCGCCGGGGCCACTGGCCCGCATGCTTTCATATGCCACGTCCTGCTCGTTCCAGGCCAATGCCTGCAGGGCATTCACCGCCTGCACGCCTACAAACCAGTTTTTGCGCTTGTGGTACCTCCGGAAGGGGCTTTGCGCCACCCACTGCACCGTTCCCACCCACCTGGCCAGAAAACTGGAGACTTGGGTGCCGCTCACCAAAATAAGGGTAGACAGGAGCGTGCCGGGCAAATGACCCAATACTGACTCCAGCACCTCTGCGTGCAACTGTTGGGCGCGGGCTTCTTTCAAAAACAGTTCCTGCACCTTGGCCACTACCCGTTCACATTCCTCTGGCCCTTGGCCCGAGGTAATCTGGATGATTTGTTCCTGCATGGCTATTCTTTGTTCATGCGAACTACCTTGGGCAAAAACCTGCCGTGCACCTCTACCAGTTGCTTCTGCGCCTGCATCACCGCCTCAATGTCTTTGTAGGCCACCGGTTTCTCACCCAGCGCTTTCGCCAGGTTCAGGTGAATGCGGTCATGGCAGGCGCGGGCGTAGTCTCCGGCCAGGTTCATGCTGAGCCAGTATTCCTGCCCCGCCTCAGAGTCCAGGGATAGCCACGCCAGTGCCTGCGCCTCTCTGGGCAGCTTGCAGACTTCCATGGCCAGCTGGGTGTAGTGTTTGGCCACCGCCGCACCCATGCCGCGTGAGCCGGAGTGCGACAGCAGCGCCAGGTAATTCCCCGCCGGAAGCCCCAGTTGGTTCTGCCCGTACAGCTCCAGCAACCCGAACTCCACAAAATGGTTTCCTGAGCCTGAGGAGCCCAGTTGCTTCACCGCTTTGCCGTGCAGTTTCCTGAGCAGAGGCGTTAATTGGAAATCTGGGCTGTCCAGCACCTCGTGTTCCTGCATAAATTCCAGCCCCCCGGTTATCCCAAAGTGGGTGAATTCCTTCAGGGCCTGCTTGAGCTGGTACGTGTGCGTGAGCAGGTATTTCTCTGGCAGGTCAAACACTGACAAGGCCATTCTACAGCCAATGTCTACGCCCACCGCGTACGGCACCACCGCCTTGTCAACGGCCAGCACGCCGCCAATGGGCAGCCCGAAGCCCGCGTGCGCGTCTGGCATGAGCGCGCCCTGCACCGCTACGGGCAGCCGCATGGCCAGCTCCATCTGTTTTTTGGCGCTACCCTCTATCTCATGGCCGCCATACACTTTGGTAAACCCGGCCTTCGGCCGAAGGGCATGCACCTCAAAGGCTTTACTCTCTTTTGGCGGGCACAGCTTTAGCGCCAGCGGGGCCAGGGCCAGATGCTCTAAAAACTTTTCAGCTCCTGCAGTACCTCCTGCAGCAACGCCAGTACTTCTTCTTTGGTGGAGTGCTTGTAATGGCGGGCCGCCAGATTCATGGCCAGGCCGCGTGCTACATCACTCCGGTACCCAAGCTTGCTCAGGTCTTTTGATCTAATTGATTGGTTGCCCATGGGCTTCTTTCTCTTCTTTTTTGCTTCAACTTTTTAAGGTGAGCAGCATCTCTTTGGTACTGCTGCTCTGGTAAAAGCTGACCGATTTCTGAAATCTGGCCAGTGGAAGGATAATAGGAGACCATCATAGGAGTAGAAATTTAAAGGTGAAAAACAGGTGCCCGGCAACAGGCAGAGCATTAGGTGCGTTTCTGGCCTGTTTTTCTGAAAACAGCTCCAAAACGCAAAGCAGAGTACTACCGGGTGTGGCCGTCTGTCAGGCAATAGCTTTCTTGGCTACAGAGGGAACGGCTGCTTATCTGGCCAAACCACAGCTAGAAAATCTGGGGAAAGGAAGGAGCCGGCCCACCTGAATAAAAGTCAAAAACCTGAAACGGTGGGGTAGAGAAGACGCTTTTGGCTTAGAAAATTCTAATTGAGAAATGGGTACAGCAAAGCACTAGCCTTCACGGCTTCCGGTTCACCAGGGAAATGGATAATATGGAGATGCCTTGCTTTTTCTAAGCAAGAAGCGAAAGGGGCGATATGTGGTGTAGCGCTAACATGGCTAGTTCTCCTGTGCCTAAATGGTAGACGGTTAGGGAGTTGTCCGGGGCAAAGCTAAGGAGATTATTCGGGACGGGCAAAAAAAAGTTGCATGGCTGAGGAAATCAGCGGTTGAAATTGCTCTGAAAGCTTGATAGCGGGAACTTAGTAAGTGTGTTTTTGGCCTGTTTTCATAAAAACAGGCCAAAAACAGAAAACCCGAAGATGCTATACCATCTTCGGGTTTCCTGTAGGATAGAATATAATTTGATTACCCGTTGAAGTGGTACAGGAAGGTGATGACCCCGGTAAAGGCGGGCTTGCGGCTGTCTTTGATTTCCATGGTTACTTCCAGCTGGGCTTTGATCACGCCGCGCAGGTCTTTGGCGCTCAGTAGTTTCACCCGCAGGCGCACATCACTGTTCACCACCACGGCCTGGTTGAACCGAAGGCTCTCTATCTCATAGTTCACCTGCATCTTGAGGTTCTCAATGCTAATGATCTGGCCCCAGAGGTACGGCAACAAAGAAACCGTGAGGTAGCCGTGGGCAATGGTATTCCCGAAGGGGGATTCCGTCTTCGCCCGCTCGGCGTCCAGGTGAATCCATTGGTGGTCCAGGGTGGCGTCTGCAAACAGGCTGATCTGCTCCTGCGTGATGGTGTGGTACTCTGAAACGCCAATCTCCTGGCCTTCATACGCCTGCAGATCAGCATAACTTTTAATAATTACTTTGCTCATGGTGGTATAGTGGTTGGGGTTTGAAAAACGCCGGCTGGGAGAGCCGGCGTTTTTTACGTGTTTTCCTGAAAACAAGCCCAAAACAGCAACATTAGGCGCTCAGGTAAGAAGCTGCTGTTTCTGCTGGCAGTGTCTTAGTTGGCCTCCAGAATCTGGAACAGCTCATCTAGCTTAGGCGTGAGAATGATCTCAGTGCGGCGGTTCTTCTGGCGGGCCTCAGCGGTTTTGGCGGGATCTAACGGCACGTTGTCGGCGCGGCCGGAAGGGGTGATTTTGGTTCGGCCCAGGCCGGCATTGGTTAAGATGCGGGTAATCTCAGTGGCGCGCAAAACGCTCAAATCCCAGTTGTCTTGCAGGCCGGCGGTGCCGCGCGCAATGGGCACGTCATCTGTGTGGCCTTCTACCACCACGTTCACGTCTTCCTGGTCTTTGAGGGCAACGGCCAGTTTACGCAGCGCATCCTGGCCTTTGGCGTCTACCTTGGTGCTGCCAGACTTGAACAGCAGCTGCTCAGACAGAGATACATACACTTTGCCGTTGCGCACGTCTACGCTCAGGTCTTTGCTGTTGAAGCCCAACAGGGCGTTGCTCACCTTCGCCCGAAGGGCGTTCACGGCTTTGTCTTTTTCTGCCAGAATACGCTCCAGCTCATTGAGGCGCTCTTCACGGGCTTTGAGATCTGCGCTCAGCTGGTCTAGCTGGGAGCGGTTCTTGGTGAGAGACTCGCTGAGCTTTTTCAACTCATCATCTCGGCGGGCCAGGTCTTTAGAAAGCTTAGATGACTCCAGCGCACTGTTGGCCATGAGTTTGTCATGGTTCTTGATGAGCTTGTCATACGTGTTGCTGAGGTCGCCGTAGAGGTTCTGGGTTTTGCGCAGGGTGCTGCCCAGTAACGCCGTGTCTGCCGCCAGCTGGGAGCGGTACTCGGTCAGGTCGGCCACCTGTTTGCTGAGGTCGGTGCGTTCTTTGTTTGATTTGGAAAGGTTGCTCTGGCAGTCTGCCTTTTCTTTTTCCAAGCGTACCTTCTGGGCCAGCAGGGCATTGTATTTCTTGGTGGTGGTGCAGGAGCCCAGGAGGCCGGTGGTGAGGAGCACCACACTCGCATACTGCAGCAAGGGTTTCTTTAACATGACAGAACTTTGTTTGAATGGGTATAGATTTATGGTTGTGGGCAGGTGTTGGCGTTCTACACAAGCACCTGCAGCCGTACTTCCGGGTGTAGTATTGGTAGGTATGCAAAGATAATTGTACTGGTTCCTTACGCAAGGCCAGTCTGCTGTTTTAGGGCTGTTTTTCTGAAAACAGCCCTAAAACAGCAGAAGCCGAGAGGAGTCTCGGCTTCTGTGAAAGGACAGGTTCTGTTGCGGGTTGCCCCCAGCAGAATTAGTTGTTCTGGAGCAACTGCAGGATTTTCTCAAAGTTAGGCGCCAGGATGATCTCTGTACGGCGGTTGCTCTGACGGGCCTCCGGGGTGCGGGTCATGGCTACCGGGGTGAACTGGCCGCGGCCGGCGGGAACCACCATCTGCGGCGGCACCCCGTTGTTGATCAACAGGCGGGTTACCTCAGTGGCACGCAGCACGCTCAGGTCCCAGTTGTCTTTGTAGGTCACGTTGTCTGCGGCTACGGCTACATCATCTGTGTGGCCTTCTACCATGATTTCGGTATCACGCTGTGATTTGATAGCGTTGGCCAGTTTGCCCAGGGCAGACTGCCCAATAGGGTTCACTTTGGTGCTACCGGTGGCAAACAGCAGTTTCTCCGGCATGGTCACATATACTTTTCCGTCTTTAATGTTCACGGTCAGGCCCTGCTCCTGAAAACCGGCCAGGGCGCTGTTGACAGAGGCTTTCAGTTCGTTCAGGATTCTTTCTTTCTGGGCAATCTGCTGTTGGTACTGCGCCAGTTTTGCATCGCGGTCGCGCAAGTCAGCGTTGGCTTGCTCTAGGCTACGCTGGGCGGCAGCTTTTTCTTGCTCCAGCGCGTTTTTGCTTGCTTCCAGCTCTTTGTATTTCTTTGAAGAGACACAAGAACCCAGTACAGAGACTCCCAATACTAAGGCTAGGGCGGAAGAGGCGAAACGTGTTTTGATCATAGTGGTAGTTAAGTATAAAGGGTTTGTTGTTTAAAGGAATTCAGGCGAATTACCTGCACTCACCGGTGACAAAGACCTGCAATGGTAACGCCTGCAAATAAAGAATAATTATACCATAGATGCCAAAATTACATAATTTATGTTACAACTTGGTGATTTATAAAGGTATAAAAAGCAGTTTATTTGGGTTTGAAATCAGGGGAAAGCCTCTTTTAAGGGTGGGTTAATATTTGGTATTGAAAGGAGTATTGCGCATTAATTCAGGGGTTATTGAATTATTCTAATTATGGGGAATAAGGTGGCGCGTAATTCCCCAACACGCAGGGTGGTAGTTGTATCTAGCAGTTGAGGGAGGGGAGACCCTTGCTTTGCCCTTCGGCTGCGCAGCTGCCCAATTCATTACCTGGGCCCGCGTTAAGAGTTTACGCGGCCACCGTTGCTGCTGCGTTAGAAGATGTACGATGGGCAAGAGTGGGGCAAGGCGGAAAGGAGCGGGGGAATCTTCCTGGTACAGGGCAAATGCTAAACTTTTACAGAAAGAACGGGTACACCCACTAGAAAAGAGAAGGAGCCGTTGATTCTTCGTACGGGCGTTAGGGAGCTATCTTTTCTTTTTTATCTTTGCAAGCTTGTTTATGAACCGCACGTGGTTTCATCCCCAGAAGGCCTCATGGTTGAAAAAGAATACAGTATGTCTTGGTTTAGAAGAGTAGAAAAAGGAATTGTTACCCCTACGGAGCAAAAGAAGGAAACCCCAGACGGGTTATGGCATAAATGTACCTGCTGTAAAACGGTTATCAGCAAGGCGGAGCACCGCCAGAACCTGTATACCTGCCCCAGCTGCAGCTTTCATGACCGGGTGAACTCGCATGAGTATTTTGAAATCCTGTTTGACGGGAACGAGTTCAAAGAGATGGATGAGAACATGAGTTCATCTGACCCGCTCAACTTTGTAGACACCAAAGCGTACCCAGACCGCATTAGGGAAACCCAGCGCAAAACCCAACTGAAAGACGCCCTGCGCTCTGCCCATGGCAAGATCAACGGCCTTGACCTGGTGGTGGCGTGTATGGACTTCAACTTCATTGGCGGCTCTATGGGCTCAGTGGTGGGTGAGAAGATTGCCCGTGCCATTGATTACAGCCGCGCCCACAGAATACCGTTCCTCATGATCTCCAAATCAGGGGGCGCACGTATGATGGAGGCTGGTTTCTCGCTCATGCAGATGGCCAAAACCTCTGCCAAACTTGCCCTGCTGGCTGAAGAGAAAATCCCATATATCTCCCTGCTCACAGACCCCACCACCGGGGGGGTGACCGCCTCTTACGCCATGCTGGGCGATTTCAATATCTCTGAGCCCGGTGCGCTCATTGGGTTTGCCGGCCCGCGCGTGATCAAAGAGACCATTGGCAAGGACTTGCCCAAAGGCTTCCAGAGCGCCGAGTTTGTGCTGGAGCACGGGTTCTTAGACTTTATTGTGCACCGCAAAGAACTGAAAGACCGTCTTACCAACCTTATTTCTATGCTGGCCCCAGCGGCCGGGCAGGAGCAGAACACACCTGCCGCCAAAGCCGGTCTGGCCTAATTTTACGTTTTGATTTACCCCGGGTGCGGGCTCTCCAGAGAAAAGAAATGGAGGGCCCGCACTTTTTATTTTTTTGGCACGATTATTACAGATAACAATATAGATTTGCGGCTATATCTGAACATTTTGTGCTGGAATCAGTATGTAACTGCGATGCAAACCCTTTTTAACCACTTTTAATTAACCAAAACACAAGACTATGAAATTTCTGAAAGGATCATTAACCGCCTTATTAGCAGGAAGCTTGATTTTCTCTTCTTGCCAAACTAGCCAGACAGGATCAACCAGCAATACCGGTACCCAAAATAAAGGCATGAGCAAAACCGCCAAAGGCGGCATTATTGGAGCCGGTGGTGGCGCCGTGGTAGGCGGTATCATTGGTAAAATGGCCGGCAACACTGCTGCTGGCGCCATTATTGGGGCAGCGGTAGGGGGTACCACCGGCGCGGTGATTGGCCGCCGTATGGACAAGCAGGCAGAGGAGCTGGAGCGTGAAATGAAAAATGCCCAGGTGGAGCGTGTAGGCGAGGGGATCAAAGTAACATTTGACGCCGGCTTGTTGTTCGCCACCAACTCTGCAGAATTGCAGGCTTCTTCTAGGGCTGATATCCAGAAACTGGCTGAGACCCTGAAGAAATACCCGGGCACCAACGTGTTGATTGAAGGCCACGCAGACAACACGGGTACAGACGCCATCAACCAGCCGCTTTCTGAGCGCAGAGCGCAGGCAGTGGCCAACTACGCACAATCTTTGGGTGTAGAGGCCAGCCGTATGCAAACCCGCGGGTACGGTTCTACCCAGCCGGTGGCTGATAACTCAACCGCTGCCGGTCGTCAGCAGAACCGCCGTGTAGAAGTGGCCATCTTCGCCAGCGAAGAGCTGAAAAAAGCTGCTGAGCGTGGTGAGATCAAATAAAGTACACGCAGTACGAATGAAAAGAAGGCTTGCCAGCAATGGCAAGCCTTCTTTTTTTGCCCAAGAACCTGTGAACCCCTGCGTGTCCTGTACGTTTTAGGCTTATTTAACTGGGAATTTCTATGGAGAACTGGCAGAGCGGAGTGTGTATGGCAGTAGTCCTTCTGGTGCTGGGCTGTGAGCGCGTAAAAGACAAAGAGTCTCTGGCTGAGCTACCGGTGGCCTCTAAAGGAGATACCCTGGTGTTGGCGCAGGACGCAGCCCAACCGGCGCCCCTTATAGCAGATAGGGTAGAGACAGACCGGGGGGCGGCGGGTGAGGCAGAGCGAATGGGTGAACGTGAGGCAGCGGCAGAAACCTCATCTTCCGGCGCAGGCGTTGCCCCCGTCTCCTCAGCAGAAACCAATTCTGTGAAGCCTGCCAGCAAGGTGGCAGTGAAAAAAAGATATACCAGGCCTACTCAAAAAGAGGTACAGCAGGCACTACGTAGAGACGCCCGCCTAACCGGCAGCATGGGTCTGGAAGGGGTGAAGCAATACTGGCTCAAGCGCCAGCATTATTACAGAAAGGCCGTAGGTGAGGTGAAATATGTTTCCGGTCACACCAAAATTAACATCAACCAGGAAGAGACAAAAATAGAGACGGCCAGAGGCAAAGTGAAGATAGAAGGCAATGACATTAAAGTCAAACCGGACTAAGCAATGATAGCAGTCTGTTTTTGGCCTGTTTTCAGAAAAGCAGCTCAAAAACAGAAAGTTGTTTACCGGTGAGGGTTCTTTTTTCTGGTCAGACCCACGGCCAGCATGGTAAGGGCTGCGCCGAAGGCAGCCAGGGCAATGTCTTTCTGGGCATCCCAGACATCGCCCTGCGTTCCTAAATACGCCATGCCCTGGGCGGGGAAGAAGATATCAGCCACAGACCATTCAATGAGTTCATAGACCGCCCCAAAACTAATGGCAAAGTCAACGGGCAGAAGGTAGGTGAACAGCGGCCGCATGCGGGTCACCCGCCACAGCACCTCGTGCATGGGGTAAGACAGCAGAAACCCAAACCCGAAGTGCACCAGCCGGTCATAATGGTTGCGCTGCAGGTCCAGCTCGTCTTTCACCCAGTACCCAAAGGGGTTTTCGGCATAAGTGTACTGGCTCCCGTACACGTGCAGCATCATAAAGAGAAAAAGGCAGGTGTAGCTGAAATCAGAGAACTGGAAATGTTTGTAAAACGCCACCAGCAGAATAATGGCAGTAAACGTGAGGGTGTTCTCCAGCCACCAGTTGTTCAGGTCTGGGGTGTTGAAACCGGTGTAGGCCCAGTACAGGGCAAAAACCAGAGAGTAGGCAATCAGTAAAAGGTTCTTCTTGTAGTGGTTGCGTTCCTGGTCTGGCGCGAAGGAAAAACTCATGCGATTCTGCTGTTATTGGTGCAAGATAGCAGATGCGGTGAAATGTTTACCGTGCCCGGAGAGACCATGCCTGCTTTTATTTACCAAGGGCCGGCTATGACAGGCGTGCAGTTTCCTCTACCAGCCCCGGCAGCATAAGGGAAGGCTGCTGCTGCACAAGCGGGAATGGATTGTCTTCAGGGCTCTTGCCCGGGTTGCAGTGGTAGCCAAACAACTCATAGCCGTTGGCCAGCGGAATCAGGCGTTTGTAGTAGGTATGGGCGCTGTTCGCCTCGTCAAAGGTGATGTCCTGGAAAACCGTGGTGGGCTTGGGGGGCATGCCGCGCAGGTACGCGTAAAAGGCTTCGGGCTGGCCCATGTCCCCAGAATAGGCAATACGCTGGCCGTTCTCCTCAAAGATGTAGGCATAGGTCTGCAGGTTGTCGGCATGCTGCCCAAAGGTGTCAACGGCGGTGATGCCGGGCAGCTCTGAAAGCGGCACAAAATCTACATACTTCTCTGGTTTCTGCAGCTGCAGGCGCAGAAACTCATAGATCTCATCTCTGAAATCATCATCTGGGTACAGAATAGCGGGCCGGCAGTTGGTGTTGAAGAAATGGCAGTGCAGCAGGATGTTGGCCAGGCTGCCGGTGTGGTCATTGTGCAGGTGCGTCAATAAGATGTATTGAATACCCCGGGTCAGCTGGTTGGCCCGTAAAACCGGGTACACCGTAAACCCGCAGTCCAGCAGAATGGTGTGGGTTTTGAATTCTACCAAGGCGGCAGAGTTGCCAAACTCAATGTCAAAGGCGCCACCAGTCCCTAAAAACGTAAATTTCATGCTATACCTACCGCGTTAAGTTTTGTGCCACCTGCCTTTTACGTAAACTTTGCAAAAAGGAGACCGTTTGAAGGCAAAAGATTTGGCCTATGACTAACCCCGCCCGGGAACTGTCCCCCCAGGAGAAAACATGGCAGGTGCACCTGCGCCTGAATGAGGCGTTGGGCCTTCTTTCGGGCGAGCCCCGGCGGGAGCCCATGCGGGAGCTGATTTCCACCATGCTTTCACACCGCACCACCCACGCCAATGAGGAGAAAGCGTATTTCCAGATGCTGGAGAGGTTCCCCACGTGGCAAGACGTCATCAATGCCCCGTTTGAGGAGCTGGCAGACGCCCTCTCACCCGCCAAGTTTCCCGGGGCCAAGGCCGAAAACATTCAGAAAGCCCTGCGCCTCATTGAGCGGGAGCACCCAGATTTTTCCCTGGAGTTTCTGCGGGACCTGGACGTGCCGGAGGCGCTGGACTGGCTCATGGCGCTGCCGGGCGTGGGGCTGAAGACGGCCACCCTGGTGCTGCTGTTCAACTTCCAGAAACCGGTACTGCCCGTAGACACGCACGTACACCGGGTGAGCCAGCGGGTGGGGTTGATTGGGGCCACCGTGACCCATGACAAAGCGCACCAGACCCTGCTGGAGATGTTGCCGCCAGAGGCCCATGTGCTGTATAACTTTCACCGCCACCTGCTCAGACACGGCCAGAGAATCTGTACCTGGCGTGCGCCCAAATGCGAACAGTGCGTACTCCAAGACCTGTGCAATTATTATGAAGAAGTCCGGAGCAAAGGCATTGACCGGTGAATCGCTTGCGTTTTGGGGCTGTTTTGGGAAAAACAGGCCGGAAACGGATTAATAGTTTATTGCTTGTTGTGGATTCTTTCCACGCACTCTCGTCCCCTTTTGAAGGGGGGAGGGGATGATTACCCGTGCTGGATTGCTTTTGTAGAGTCACGCATTCCCGAGACTCATTTTCCCGTTTCATTTATCTGAAGCAAACGGTTCTTCAACTGCCTTTGTCATCCCCTACCCCCTTCAAAGGGGGACGATACATGTGATAAAATACTTCTGTTTCCGGGCTGATTTACGTAAAGTAGGCCAAAAACGGATGCACAACCGGACATGTATGCCGTAGACATTCTGAAGGTAAAACCTTAGGTTTCCGCTTTCGGGCTGTTTTACGAAAAGTAGGCCAAAAACGGAAGTTTATTCTTTATATCTGTAAAACAAAATATAAGTGTTGCTAGTTTGCAACCTCAAACAGCAAGCGCTTTCTTCACTGTCATATGGCTAAATTCTATACGTTTTTCTTTGCTTTCTTTTTTATAACATCGGTTCAGATCCTTGCTCAAAGCACCGGGAGAATCACGGGCGTAGTACGGGACCGGAATACCCAGGAACCCGTTATTGGCGCCACCGTGCAGTTGGAAGGCACCACCGTGGCCGCCGCCACAGATGCACAGGGGCGTTACCGGCTGGAGAACGTGCCCACGGGCAGCTACAACATTAAGGCTTCTTTCCTGGGCTACGAGCCCGTGACGCGCTACAATATTCCCGTGACGTCGGGCAACGCCCTTACGCTTAATTTAGAGCTCACGCCCAGCCAGAACCGCTTAGACGAGGTGAATATTACGTTTGACCGCTCCATACGGGTGGCTACGCTGGAGACGCCGCTGAGTGTGCAGAGTCTCAGCAGTGAGGAAATCAAGAGCAACCCCGGCGGGAATTTTGATATTTCCCGCGTAATTCAGACGTTGCCGGGTGTGGCCGGGGCGGGCAGCACGGGCGCCGGTTTCCGGAACGACATCGTGATCAGGGGCGGCGGGCCCGGCGAGAACGTGTTTTTCCTGGACGGCATTGAGATACCGGTCATCAACCACTTTTCTACGCAGGGCAGCAGCGGCGGTCCGCAGGGCATTTTGAACGTGTCGTTTATTGAAGACGTGACCCTGAGCACCAGCGCCTTTGACGCCCGCTATGACAATGCCCTCTCCAGCGTGTTCCAGTTTAGGCAGCGCGACGGCAACCCCGACCGCCTGCAAGGCAACGTGCGGTTGAGCGCGACCGAGTTGGCCGCTACGCTGGAAGGTCCGCTTGCGCCTAAAACCACGTTCCTGGCTTCGGCACGCCGCTCTTATTTGCAATTGCTGTTCAAAGCCATTGACCTGCCCATTAGGCCCAATTACTGGGATTTCCAGTACAAGGTCACGCATCAGCTGGATTCTAAAACCACGCTCACCGCGCTGGGTATTGGCGCTATTGACGAATTCAGCTTCGCGGTGCCCAAGGAATCTAGTCCGGAGAAAGAATACGCGCTGCGGTCTAACCCGCTCATCAACCAGTGGAATTACACGGTGGGGGCGAGTTTGAAGCGCTCTTTGGAGAACGGATTTGTGCAGGTGTCTCTCAGCCGGAACGTGTTTGAGAACCGCCTGGACCGCTTTGAGGACGCGCAGTACGGCGATGAATCAAGGAGGGTGCTCAAGGCGCGGTCGCAGGAAAAGGAGAACAAGCTGCGGGTGGACGTGAACAAGTTTGTAGGCAGTTGGAAGTTCTCGTACGGCGCCATTGGCCAGTACGTGGGCTATACGAATGATTTTTTCAGCCAGATACGGCAGGAAGTGCTTGACCAGAACGGTACCGTGGTGCAGCCCCGCGTGGTGCTGGATTTCGACACCGACTTGAATTTCTTCCGCTACGGCGTGTACGGGCAAACGTCAAAGAGCTTCTTTGAAGATAAGTTAAGTTTGTCTTTAGGCGTTCGCTCAGACATGAACTCGTTCACCACCGATGGCAACAACCCGCTGGAGACGCTCTCGCCGCGGGCATCTGCGTCTTACGCCCTTGCCGACCGCTGGAAACTGAACGCCTCGGTGGGCACGTATTACCGCCTGCCTATTTACACGGTGCTGGGCTATAAAGATGCCACGGGTGCCTACGCCAATAAAAACAGCGACTACATCAAGTCCACGCACTACGTGGCAGGCGTCGAGTTTCTGCCGTCCATTGCCAACCGCCTCACCGTAGAAGGTTTCTACAAACGCTACGGCAATTACCCAGTTTCTCTGCGCGATGGCGTTTCTCTGGCGAACCAGGGCATTGAGTTCGGGGCGATTGGGAACGAGGCGGTGGCCAGCGTAGGCAAAGGACGCGCCTACGGGGCCGAATTCTTTTTTCAGCAGAAACTCACCCGCGGTCTGTACGGCTTATTTTCTTACACACTAGTGCGCAGCGAGTTTACGGGGCTGAACAATGACAACTACATCGCCTCGGCGTGGGATAACCGGCACCTGGTGTCGGCGTTGCTGGGCTGGCAGTTTGGCAAGAACTGGGAACTGGGCGGGAAATACCGCTTCGCCGGAGGCTCGCCCTACACGCCGTTTGACCTGGAGGCCTCGCAACAGAATTACGCCTCTCTGGGCACTGGCCTGCTGGACTATGACCGCCTGAACACGCTCCGGTTGCGCTCTTTCCAGCAGCTGGACGTACGCCTGGACAAGAAATGGAACTACAAACGCACCACGCTTGACTTGTACGTGGATATCCAGAACATCTTCCGGTTTAAAGGTCCAAGCCTGCCGCAGTACACGTTCCAGCGCACCGCAGATAACACCGGTTTCGCCACTACAGACGGCCAGCCGCTGCAATCCAACGGCAGCAACGCTATTCCATTGATTCTGGACGAAGATGATGTGACGTTTTTACCTAGTGTGGGGTTTGTGCTGGAGTTTTAGACCTCACCCCAACCCCTCTCCCACGGAGAGGGGCTTTTCTGCTGATGCGTTTTGGGGCTGTTTTGGGGAAGTGAAGATAAAAACGATTTACCTTAAAGAGAACTTTTCTGTTAATGCTCCTTTTGCTGTACGGGAGTTCCACTCCCGAGCTTATCTGCTGCGGAGTTCCACTCCGCTGGGAACCGCGGGCAAAAGAAGGGGAGTAGAACTCCCCGGCAGGTTGCTTCCGGAGTAGAACTCCGGAAGAGCGTTGAAGAGCGTTGAGTAGAACTCTGGAAGAGCGTTGGAATCATGAGATTCCTATTTTCGGGCTGTTTTTAGAAAAACAGGCCGAAAATAGGAATTGGGATACTTGAAAAGCGGGTCTTCGCCTTCCCGGGAGATGATTTTACTGAAAGTTAACCTCGGGGTAAAACTGGGGAGCGGGTGAAATCCGTATGTTCTGTTTACCTTGCAGGTGCCAAGGCCGCCGTAATTCTCAACCTATGCGCTTAATTCCTCACCCCGTTCTGGCCAATTACTACGTGACGTACCGCTGCAACGCCAAGTGCTCGTTCTGTGACATTTGGGAGAAGCCGTCGCCGTACATTGAGCTGGAAGACGTGCGGCAGAACCTGAGCGACCTGCGCAAACTGGGGGTGAACGTGGTGGATTTTACGGGCGGCGAGCCGCTGCTGCACCGGCAGATTGACCAGTTCCTGGCGTTGGCGCACAGTTTCGGGTTTATTACCACGTTGACTACCAATGGAATGCTGTACCCCAAGTGGGCCGAGCGGCTGAAAGGCAAGGTAGACATGCTGCATTTCTCCCTTGACTCGGCCGACAAGGACGAACATGACGCCGGGCGCGGGGTGGCGTGCTTTGACTTTGTGCTGGAGTCCATCAACGTAGCCAAAAGCCTGGGCGAGCGGCCTGATATTCTGTTCACGGTTTTCAAGCACAACCTGCACCAGATTGAGCGCGTGTACCACGAAATCTGCGTACCCAACAAGCTCATGCTGCTCCTGAACCCTGCCTTTGAGTACAATCAGGTAGAAACCGGGGACCAGCTTTCAGAGGAAGAACTGGATTATCTGGTGAAATTCAGCAAGCAGAAATGGGTGTACCTGAACGAAGCTTTCATTCAACTGCGCAAAGACGGCGGCAACCACATTGACAAACCTGTCTGCAAAGCCGCCAGCTCCACCTTGGTGATTTCGCCGGAGAATGAGTTGGTGCTGCCGTGTTACCACCTGGGCGCGCAGAAATTCCCGATTGAAGGCAACCTCTACGAGCTCTACAAATCCAAAGAAGTCAAGCAACTCATTGCCCTGGAAGGCCGCCTGCCCGCCTGCGAAGGCTGCACCATCAACTGCTACATGCAACCCAGCTTCGCGGTAGAGATGAGCCGCTATTGGTGGAAAGCCCTGCCCAGCACCCTCAAATACAACCTGCACAAAGGCACATGGAAGCGTATGCTTTCTTAAAGTAGCAGGTATCAAGTATCAAGTAGCAGGTACTCAAAAGTACATAAGTGAAGTTTGCGTTTCCGGGCTGTTTTCCTAAAAACAAGCCAAAACCGCGACTCTGAAATTTCATCGGCTACAACCTTGAGAGTTTCCTTCCCAGGCGTGGGAATCTATATTTTCTGTTTTTGACCTGTTTTCTGAAAATCAGGTCAAAAACAGGGTTATTCCTGAATTACTTCTCCGCTACACTTGCTAACTTTGGTTCATTCCTAATTCCCAATTCCTAATTATAATTATGCCGCTGCTGCTTCCTGTAAAGGGGATTCACCCCACCATTGGCCAAGATTGTTTTATGGCCCCCAACGCCACCATTGTGGGCGATGTAGTCTTGGGCGACCAATGTACCGTCTGGTTTAACGCGGTCATCAGGGGAGATGTGCACCGTATCAGAATCGGGAACAAGACCAATATTCAGGATGGGGCGGTTATTCACTGCACGTACCAGAAAGCACCCACCACCATTGGCAGTAATGTGAGTATTGGACACAATGCGCTGGTACACGGCTGCACCGTAGAAGACAACGTACTCATTGGCATGGGCGCTATTGTCATGGACAACGCGGTGGTGCAACAGCATTGCATTGTGGCGGCCGGAGCGGTGGTGCTGGAAAATACCGTCTGCGAGAGCGGCCACATCTACGCCGGCGTGCCTGCCAAAAAAGTGAAAGCCCTCACGCCCGAACAAATTGCCGGCATGGCCAAAACCGCCGATAACTATGTGATGTACGCCAGCTGGTTTCAGGAGGGGGAGGGCGGCCGGGAAAACTCTGCCCAATAAATGCTATCATGGAATTTGTAGCCTTCCAGGAGAGTCTGTCAGAACCTATGCCACCTGCAGGGGCGTCTGTGTACCTGCAGGCACTGTGGCATGATGCGCAGGGGAACTGGGAGCGTGCCCATGAATTGATCCAGGACCTGCCTGATGCGAATGCCGCCTGGATTCACGCGTATCTGCACCGCCAGGAAGGCGACCTCTGGAACGCAGATTACTGGTACCGCCGTGCCGGGAAAAAGCGCCCGGCAAACACGTTACAGCAAGAATGGGAGCAGCTGGTGCAGGTGTTTCTGTAGCGGTGCTGGGTTTTCTGCTTCTGTAAAGGAGGGGTTTATGCGTGGGCCGGAGTGCCAGATAACAGCGTGATTTTATCTGCAGAGGTGTGGAAATGCTGATTAAGGTCCTGCAACACCAGGTCAATCTGGTCCCGGTCTTTCGGGTTTTGGAGGCTCTGGTCGGCATCATCCCTGATCGCTTTGATTTGTTCAGACAGCACTACGGTATGGGCCTGATTTTGGAGGTCGGCGTACAGCAGGTGGTTCAGGCACAGAAGCAGTTTGCGCACCACCATCACATCTGCTTTGCCATAGGTTCTGATAGGGGTGAGGAAACGGTAGAGCAGGTCTTGCAGCGGGGTAGGGTGCTTGATGATACGCACCTGCTGGTGCTCATCCAGGAGACAGTTGGGGGCAATGGCTTCCATGCGCTGCAGGAAAAGCAACGTGAGGAAATCAATGGCGCTCAGTGCCGTGCCGGGGTCATTGATGCCCGGGCTCAGGGCCTTGACCGCCACCTCTGAGATTTGCCTAAGCCCCGTCTCAAAACTAAATACCAACACTTCCTCCAACGAAAAAATAAAACAGTCCTGAATGGCGTCATGCAGTGATTCGTTCTCCCGTATGTCTTTGTTCAGGCGTAAAAACGGTAAGCCGGGCACAATGAATTTACCAATAGAGACAGGAATCTCAATCATCAGGTCTTCCCGTTTGGCAATGCGGTTCAGGTTCTCAATTTCTATCTGCCTCAGGTAGCCGCCTTCCTTGCTGGGGAGCTCAAACCATTTCTCTGTGTTCATGGCTGTGCGCAGGGCCTGGTTTTCACTGGTGCCTTGTACCTCTTTTCTCAAGGCCGCCTGGCTGGCTTTGTATATGCGGGTCAGGATAGTGTCTGGCTTAATGGCGCGGGAGATGGTGTGGATGAAGTAGACAAAAAGGCTCACGCAGGTGATACCAAACAAAACCGTGAGCAAAACGCCCAGAACAGGCACACTGGTGTTTTCTTCGCCGGGTTTGAAGCTGAGGATCAGGATAAGGGTATACAAGATGGTGCCTACGTATATGCCCAACACCACCTGGTTGGTTTTCTGGGAGATAAGCCCTGGGATTACGCGCGGTGAAAGGTGGGAGGTAGCCTGCCCCAGCACAATCATCACCATTGAAAAACTGAACACCAGCAGCGAAATAATCCCTGAGACAACGGTGTTCAAAATGAGGCGGGCGTTTTCAGGCTCACTGTTGATGAACCCCAGTTGTTTCTCCAGGTAAATTCCTGCGGGCGTTCGCTCAAAATAAAAAGTGAAGAAGCCTAACAGTAGAAACAGAGCCGCAATGACCGTAGGCCACAGGGCAATGCTGCTGGAGACGGAAAGAAATACCTGGTAAAACCTTTTATAGAGTCTGTTCATGGCGCGTAGTGGCTCTATAAAACGCAAGAAGCTGGTGCCGAGATGGGGAATAACTACTGAAAATAGCGTTCTAAAAATCCGTATTTATTCTTGGCTGCTGGGCGGTTGGCAAAGGGCCGGACAGACCCTGATTAAAGTTTTCCGTTTTCTGCACGTAGAGGGCCTTGGCTGGCGCAGGCATGGGCTTGGGCCCACAGTTTGGGCTGCTTTCCCAAAAACAGCCCGGAAACAGAAGCTTTCTGGCCTGTAAAGGCACCAGCATACGTTTGCGCCAGAGACTAAAAAAAAACCTGACATCTTCCTGATTTTCAACCGAAGGTACCTTTCTGTTTCCGGGCTGTTTTCCAAAAAAAGCCCGGAAACAGGCGTGCGTCTGCGGGCTGCTCTGCCGCCAGGCAACCGGTGTGCCCAGGGTCAGGTAATCTGGGTCACCACAAATGAGAGGGCCGAAACAATAAAGCCTATCATGAAGAACAGGTATGCCACCCGCAGGCTGGTGTATTTCTTCTGCAGCACCACCCCCAGGTGGTAATTGTCTTTGATCATGCTGCTATACATGGCGGGTGAATCTTCCATGAGGCTGGTGAACTCCTTTTCATACTCCAGCAGGCTCATGCTGTAAAAATCACCGAAAAAGAGAAGGTTGACCTTGCTGCCTGCCGGGGCGGGCGGCGTGGGGTTGTTCTTCCTGATTCTGGGCATGGTGACCAGTATGGCCATGACAATGGTAACCAGAGAGGTGGTTAAAAAGAGAATGCTGGGAATCAACAGCTCTGGCTCCTCCTCCAGTTTTCTGAACAGCACAGACAGCAGCACAGACACTATAATGGAGTTGATGGTCAGCAGGATATGGGCCTTGTTATCTGCCATGTCACTGAGGCGCATCTGGTTGGCCGCCGTGATTCTGAAAAGGGTTTCCACCCCTCTCCTTGACTTTTTAGGTTTCTTCTCTTTTTGCTCAGGAGTACGCTTTTCCTCTGGTGCCTCGGCCATGGAACATCTTGGTGTATGGTGGGGATGGGTTCAATTTCTAAGAAAGCGGTTACGCTACTTTCAGGGAGTGGCCGCGCTATCTGTTACCCCTATACTACGTTCAACGGCCGAAGTTGAGTTTCAACAAAACTTTTTATTGTACAACCCTTCGCCCACCGGGCATTTACGCCATCCCCAGCTTCTGCAAGGCCAGGAAACAGAGGGCTACTGAGCCGGAGACGCAGACCTTGCCCTGCATGACCAGCGGCAACACCTGGGGCAAAGGCACCCGCACCACTTCAATCTCCTCGGTCAAATCCAGTTTCTGGGGCTGCTCTACCCGCACGTTCTGGGCCAGGAACAGGTGAATGCGGCTGGTGTCTTTGGCGGGGTTGTCATAGAGAACGCCCAGCTGAACCAGCTCCTGGGTGAGCACCGCACCTGTTTCCTCCAGCAGCTCGCGGGTGGCGGCGTCCTGGGCGTCTTCCTGGTCCGGGAAAAAAGAGCCGGCGGGCAGCTCCAGAAACACCTGGCCGGCGGCATGCTTGTACTGGCGCACAAACAGCACCTCGTGCTGCTCTGTCACCGGAAAGACATACGCGCCGTCTGGCCGCTCACTTACAAAATAATCATCCAGTCGGTGGCCATTAGACAGTTCCACCTCATCACGGCGCAAGGTGTACCATTTGTGCTTAAAGGCAATCTGGGAGCGAAGCAATCGCCAGGGGCGCAGACTAGACATTGGTTTAAAAATAGTGAAAAGCAAAGATGTCTGTTTTTGGGATATTTTCCAGAAAACAGGCCAAAAACAGACATTACCTGTTTGTTAAGAAAGTACAGGGCCTAAAGTCGCAACTGCCGCACTGGTAGGTTATTGGGTAAGGGTGCGGTTCTTGTCTCCTACCTTGGCGGACACGGCCTCTTGCCACGCCTGGCCGGTGGCCGAAAGCAATTCTGAGTTGTTCCACCCGAAGTGGCTGCTCTGGCTGTGGGCGTCTGGCTCACAGAGATACACCTCATGGCCTGGTTTCTGGGTGACCTTGAGGCCGCAGGAGCGGAGCATGGCCTCAATGCAGGCGTGGTTGGGGGCCCACCAGTTGGTGACATCTCCGGCCAGTTTGTGCTCAATGAACGCCATCTTGGGGTAGCCGTTCTCCAGCATAATGTCACGGCCGTGAAAGTCAATGTCCTCGGGCAGTGGGGTCACGTCTTCGCCCGGCATGGTCAACGTCTGAAACACCATCAACCGCGTCATTTTCTGGGACAGGATGTCCAGGGAAAGCAGCGGGTAGCGCAGGTGGTACAACACGCCCATGTACCAGATCAGGTCAAACTTCTCCTGCAGGTGCGCCACGTCATAGACCTGCATCTGCCTGAACTCTACCTGGTCCTCCAACCCAAACTGCCGGGCCACCCACTGGGCCTGGCGCAGGTAGTGCGGGTCAACATCAATGCCCAGTACTGAGGCGCCGCGCCGGGCCAGCTCCATGGTGTAGAAACCCGCGTTGCAGCCCACGTCTAAGACGCGCCAACCGCTCAGGTCCTTCGGGAGGTAGCTTTCTATCTGTTGCCACTTAAAGGCCGGGAAATCTCCTAAGGTATGGTTGGGGGCGGTTTGGGTACCGTCTGGTAGGTGCAGGTTATGGAACCAGGGGCCAAGGTTGGCAATTTCCTGTGTCAGGCTCATGAAGGTGCGTTTGAGGTTGAGAAATGTTCAAACGCTTGTACGCAGAAAGGGATAGCAAAAGTTATATGTGTCTTCTTCCTGCTTCTTTGGGGAACCCGGGAACAGCTCTTTTTACTAAACCTAAAAAACGGTGCAGACCAGTTAGGAGTGGCCTCAGAAACTGGATGCGGCCCCCATACTAGGCTGTGGAGGGGCATCTGCTGAACTGCGGCCTGTTAACAGGATAGATTGTATTATTCTGGTGTATGGCGGGAAAGGCGTTTAAGGGATGATTATTTGCATTTTAAAGGAAAATATTATTCGGGGATAAAGGTTTGTTTACTAATTTTATACTGACTAACGCATGGAGTTGATATAGTTGACTCTGGTAAGCTGAAAATTAAATAATAGTGAGGTTGGTATTATGAATTGGATATGAATAATGTAAGCCGGGAGGGGCTCCTGGAGAAGCTGATGCGGTATTCATTGGACATGATCTGTGTAGTCAACGCAGAAGGAAAGTTTGTGCAGGTGAGTGACGCCAGCAAAAGTATATTGGGGTATGGGCAGGAAGAATTAATTGGTGCCTCGTATCTGCAATTAGTGGTTCCTAAAGACCGGGAAAAGACGTTAGCCATAGCCAAAACTATTCTGAAAGGGGCCAATGTTACGGGTTTTGAGAACCGCTACCTTCATAAGACTGGCAAAGAGGTTCCTTTATTCTGGTCTGCTTACTGGTCTGAAGAAGACAATACCATGTTCTGTGTGGCCCGTGATGCCACGCAGCTCAAGCAAGCCCAGGCAAAAGAAAAAGAAAAGGAAGCATTTTTTGAGGCGCTGGTAGAGAACAGCTCTGATATGATGGTGGTCTTAGACCGGGAAGGGAACTACGTTTTTGTAGGGGGCAGCTACGTGAGAATAATGGGCTACCCGGCAGAGTACCTGATCGGGAAAAACGTACTGGAGTTCATTCATCCCGGTGATGCGCCGGCCATTCAGGAAAAACTTGTGGAGCTGCAGGGCAAAGACATAGTGACCGCCTCTGAGTTCAGGTACAGGAACGCCAGCGGGGAGTGGAAATGGCTGGAGTCAATGGCAAGCAACCAGCTGCTGAACCCGGCGGTGCAGGGGCTTGTGGTCAACTCGCGGGATGTAACCGAGCGCAAACTGTCTCAGCAGCGGCTCAGGCAGAGCGAGCAGTTATACAAATGCCTGTTCAACAACAACCCAGATGCCATTTTGCTGGAAGACGTAAACGGGTTGGTGACAGATGTGAACCAGGCCCAGCTAGCCATTTCCGGCTTGCCGGCTTCTGCTATGCTCCACCAGCCTTTTACAGACTTTTTGCCAGCCAGTGTGGTAGATATCTGTAGCCGGTACTTTGAGCAGGCGCTGCTGGGCAGTACCGTTCGGTTTGACCTGGAAATCCCATTTTCAGGTAAAGGCGCAAAGGTTATGGACATCACTAAGTTTCCCATACTAGTAGACGGAAAGGTAGAGGGGGTGTTCAGTATTGCCAAAGACATCACCCCCATTGTGAGGGCCTATGAAACCATTCAGAGGCAGGCGGCCCGGCAAAAAATCATTCTGGAGAGTATTACAGACGCTTTTTTTGCCTTAGACGAAAACTGGTGCTTTACCTACGCCAACAGCGAGTTTGAACGGCTTGTGCAGGTAAAGAGTGAAGAAATCATAGGAAAGAGCTTCTGGTCTTACTTTCCCAAAGAAGTGCTGGGGCAAAGTTTCCCTGAGTTTTACAAAGCCATAAAATCTGGCGAAGCCATCTGCTATGAATTGTACCACCAGTCCCTGAAAGTCTGGCTGGCGGTGAAAGCTTACCCCTCAGAAGAAGGGTTGTCTGTGTACCTGAACGACATTACCAGTCAGAAGCAGATAGAAGAGCAGGAGGCATTAGGCAAACGGGTACTGGAACTGAATGCCACCGCCGGAAGTACCCTGGAAGAGGTGGTGAACCATTATCTGGTGGGGCTTGAAGAGCAGAGGGCAGACATGCTGACCAGTGTGCTGTACCTGGAGAATGGGCAGCTGTTTAACCTGGCCTCGCCCAGTTTGCCTAAAGCTTATTTAGATGCCATAGAAGGGGTGAAGATTGGCCCCACGGTAGGTTCCTGCGGTACCGCGGCGTACCAGAAGGAAAGAGTGATTGTGAGTGACCTGGAGCAGGACCCGCTCTGGGTAGATTACCGGGAGGCGGCGCTGCAGAACGGCCTTAAATCCTGCTGGTCCTTGCCTATTTTCGGCTACAACCACCGGGTGCTGGGTACGTTTGCCATTTACCACCGCCAGGTGCGGGAGCCGTCTGCTGAAGAGCTGAACGCCATTGAGAAAGCACGGGACCTGCTGCAGCTGATCATTGAAAACAAACTCACAGAGGCTGAGCTGAAGTTGAGCAATGAACGCTATGACCTGGCCGCATCTGCCACCAGTGAGGCCATTTATGATATTGACCGGGTGTACAAAAAGGTTTACTGGGGAGAAGGCTTTGAGAAGATCTTCGGCTTTAACAGGGCAACCCTAAAAAATTCTGAGAGTGTCTGGGTAGAAAACCTGCATCCTGAGGACAGGGAGAAAATTACGGCATCTTTTAATCTGGCCCTGGAGAGCCCAGACGTTTTCCATTGGCAAGCCGAATACCGGTTCCGGAAAGCCGATGGCCAAATAAGTCAGGTGGCAGACCACGCCAGGATCCTGCGCGACAAAAACCACCGGTCCATCAGGGTCATAGGCTCTATGCAGGATATCTCTACCCGCAAACGCTACGAGATTGAGCGCGAGAATTTGATTGAGGAACTGCAAGGCAGAAACAACGCCCTCCAGCAGTTCACGCACATTGTGTCGCATAACCTCCGGGCCCCGGTGGCTAACATCATGGGGCTGACAGAGATGTTCCAACACCCAAATCTGACGGAGCAAACCAGAGCGGCCATCAACGAAAAAATGCGGACCGCTGCCCAAAACCTGGATACGGTTATCCGGGACCTGAACCAGATCCTTTCCATCAGGGGGAGTATTGGCGGCATCAAGGAATCTATCAATTTTAGGGAGAAGGTAGAAAAAGTACTGGAGCCGTTGCAGTTAGAGTTGGCCAGGCACCGGGTAAAGCTGCAAATGAATTTCCAGGAGGCGCCCTCTATTTACACGGTGGGGAGCTATCTGTACAGCATTCTGCATAACCTGATTACCAACGCCATTAAATACCGGCAACCCGGCCAGGAGACGCTCATTGAGATAAGCACCCGCCTGCAGGGGGACTATGTGGTGCTTACGGTCAAAGACAACGGCCTTGGGGTTGATGTGGAAAAGCAGGGGAAAAAGCTCTTCGGGCTCTATAACCGGTTCCACAGCCATATTGAAGGTAGGGGAGTGGGGCTGTTCCTGGTCAAGACCCAGGCAGAAGCTTTAGGCGGGAAAGTCACTGTGCAAAGCAAGGTGCAGGAGGGGAGCACCTTTGAGGTCTACCTGAAGCGGTAAACTTAGTTTGGTACGTTCTGTTTTCGGCCTGTTTTCCCAAAAACAGGCAAAAACAGAAAACTTACCCGGCACTTTGCTGCTGGGCGGTGTAAGCCTCCCAGAAAGCCTGCCGGCCTTTGTCAATCAGTTCTTCGGCACGGTAAAACTCAAAGATGCCGCAGGTTTCCCGCGGAATGGTAATGACCAGTTCAGGCTGGTGCAGGTGTATCATGAGGTCGGCCATTTTGTCCTGCATCATGTCCAGCGACTTGGTGAGCAAATCAAACAATCCTAAGTGCGCCACTTTTTTAGGGGGAACCTGCGCCGGACTTTGCTCCCACCACGCTGACAGCATCTTCAAGTAGGCGGCTTTCTCCTGGTTGGCGGTTTCGGCGAATACCGTGGGGGCTGGGGGGCAGGGCGGGTTTCCGTTGAGGTTCACGGCCACCACCCAGTCGCCGGGTTCTCTCGTCACCAGGTTCACCGGCAGCGGGTTCAGGACGCCGCCGTCTACCAGCTGCCTGCCCTCTTCATAGGCGGGCGTGAACAGCGTGGGAATGGCAATGGAGGCCCTGAGCGCTTTAAAGAGGCTGCCCGTTTTGTAATGCACTTCCTCCTGGTTCAGGACATCTACGGCCACGGCCGTGAACGGGACCTTGAACTGTTCAATCTGGTGCTCCCCAATAAGTTTCTCAATGGTTCTGAAGACGCGCTCCCCTTTTACAAACCCTTCACCAGATAAGGTGAAGTCCAGCAGCTGGAACACCCCCACCTTGTCCAGGGTAAGCAGCCAATCCCGAAACTGCCGCAGGTACCCGGCGCAGTAAATGCCGCCTACCACGGCGCCCATAGAGCTGCCTATCACTTCTTTGATGCAGAAACCCTCTTTCTCCAGTTCTTCAATGATGCCAATATGGGCCATACCCCGGGCCCCGCCGCTGCCCAGCACCAGCCGTACGTTTTTCATCTTCGTATTCCTGTTATCTTCTTGCTAAGGAAGGTTTGGTTTACCGGTGCAGGGGAGAGTTGACCAGCAACACCTTCCAGGCTTCCGGCACGCGCCCTTCCGCCAGCAGCCGCTGCGCCAGCAGGTGCATCTGTTTCTCCATTTCAATACGATTGTCCGCATATTTCTGTGCCAGGTAGCGGTACATAGGGTCCTGCGCAAACGCCTGCACCTCCTCCTGAGAAGGAATGGCCTCTGTATTGCCCAACCGGGCGAGGTTGTTACCCGTGAGCACGGTACTGTTTCTGATGTGCGCCGGAAGCTGATCAATGCCAATCCCTTTGTTGCGCACGGGTTTTGGCAGCTCAAACAGGCTGTCGCCGTTGGCGCGCAGGTACCAGTCGCCGCCCAGGCGGGCCACCGCATCTAACTTGAACGGGTCAATGGTTTTTCCGTCTCCGCCGAAAACCTCGTCCTGCACGTGCAGCAGCAGCGCCTCGCAAATCACCAGATTGGCCGAGCCGCCCTGGTGGCCAATGGGTTTTACCTCCAGTACCTTGCACTCAAAAGCAGCCGGGGCTTCGGCCACGCGCGGCGGGGCCACTAACGTGGAAGCCACTGGCGTGAGGCCCGCCTTCACAAATTCGTTTACGCCTTTATCATACTCGGTGCTGGCCAATGACATTTGCTCTACCATGGCGTAGTTGCCAATGTTAATCACCACCTCACCGGTCTCCAGCACGTTCTCCAGGGTGTGTTTACCGGTATTGTCCCGCACGCGGCGGGCGGGGGAGAAGATAAGCACCGGCGGGTTAGACCCGAAGCAGTTGAAAAAGCTAAACGGGCTCAGGTTCACATTCCCTTCTTTATCTACCGTGCTGGCAAACGCAATAGGCCGCGGCGCAATGGTTCCCAACATAAGGCTGTGAAATTCGGCGGTGGGTATTTCTTTGGGGTTGAACGTTTTCACGGGTCTAATTTGGATGAGCAGATTTGAAAATAGGAAGATGGTGAGAGTGGGAACTGGTTTTTCCCGGCTTTTCATGGTTTTGAGATGGCGCAAGCGTCCGCTTGTGCCTATACGCATAGCTGGTCTAAAATTTATTTGGTGCGGAATAAAAGTTTAGAGTTTTCTGTTTTCGGCCTGTTTTGGCGAAAACAGGCCGAAAACGGAA
>NZ_LRMM01000071.1 GCF_001647275.1 Rufibacter ruber
GTTTTCGCTGTTTGGCCAAACAGCCCGAAAACGCTTTGCAGAGCTCCCCTCTCCCACGGAGAGGGGCAGGGGGTGAGGTCGGGTTTACTATTTTCCCGTACCTTTGCTGCCTCAAATACGCACTTCGCCTCAGGCGAAGAAAAGCGTACACCAACAAAATCAACACATTGCCCATGACCACCCCAGACATCACCCTTCCAGAACACCCGGTTTTTGCCGTAGTGGCCCAGGCGGCCAAAGAGCTGAACCAGGAGGCCTACGTGATTGGCGGGTTTGTGCGGGATTTGGTGCTCAAGCGGCCCAGCAAAGACATTGACGTGGTGTGCCTGGGCAACGGCATTGAACTGGCCCAGCGCGTGGCCGATAAACTACCCAACAAACCTAAGGTGGCCGTGTTCAAGAACTTCGGGACGGCGATGCTCAGGACTGAGGACGGCTGGGAAGTGGAGTTTGTGGGCGCGCGTAAGGAAAGTTACCGCAGTGAAAGCCGCAAACCGGAGGTGGAGCAGGGCACGCTGGAAGACGACCTCAACCGCCGCGATTTCACCATCAACGCCATGGGCATCAGCCTGAACGAAGGCAGTTTCGGGCAGCTCATTGACTGCTTTGACGGCCTCAAAGACATCAGGCGGAAGAACCTCAAAACGCCGCTGGAGCCCGGCATTACCTTCTCAGATGACCCGCTGCGCATGATGCGCGCCATCCGGTTTGCCAGCCAGCTCAACTTTGACATTGACCCAGATACGTTTGACGCCATCTCTGAGAACAAAGAGCGCATCAAGATTGTATCGCAGGAGCGGATAACCGATGAGCTGAACAAGATTGTGCTCTCCAAAACGCCCAGTTACGGGTTCAAGCTGCTGTTCCAGACAGGGCTGCTGCACTTGATTTTCCCCAAGATGGTGAAGCTGCACGGTGTGGAGACCATCAACAAGAACAGCCACAAAGACAATTTTTACCACACGCTGCAGGTCTTAGACAACGTGGCCGACGTCTCTGACGACCTCTGGCTGCGCTGGGCCGCCATTCTGCATGACATCGCCAAGCCCGAAACCAAGCGCTACAACGAGAAAGTGGGCTGGACCTTCCACGGCCACGAAGACCGCGGCGCCCGGCAGGTGCCCAAGATCTTCGCAGATTTAAAGCTGCCGCTCAACGAGCACATGAAAATGGTGCAGAAACTGGTGAAGCTGCACCTGCGGCCCATCGCGCTGGTGAAGGAAACCGTCACCGATTCGGCGATACGCCGCCTGCTGTTTGAGGCCGGCGATGATATTGACCGGCTCATGCAGCTCTGTAAGGCAGACATCACCTCTAAGAACCATGACAAGGTGAAACGTTATTTGCAGAACTTCGCCAAAGTGGAGCAGAAATTGAAGGAAGTAGAGGAGAAAGACCAGCTGCGCAACTTCCAGCCGGTGATTACGGGAGATCTGATCATGCAGACCTTCGGGATTGCCCCGTCTAAGGAGGTGGGCATCTTGAAAAGCGCCATCACCGAGGCCATTCTGGAAGGCGAGATCCGGAATGAATACGACGAGGCCTTTGCGTTTCTGCTGGCCCAGGGCAAGCGTTTAGGTCTGACGCCAGTGACTTCGTCGTAGCCGAAAGGAGCGAAGCCACTCTATAACCCGCTCTGTTTCGGCCTTTTTTTGAGAAAACAGGTCGAAAACAGGAGCCGGGTACTTTATGCGGCAAAGGTGCTAAAAGAAAAACCGGGCCTTCATCAGGTATACTACCCTAGAAGAGGCCCGGCCTATCATACAAACAACCAAACAAAAATTTTCTTTAAGTATCAGGACAGGAATAGATTGCTTTATTTTTCTATTTTGTTATCCTGAAAGGATCCTGGTGGCGAACGGTAATAGCGGGTCATATGTGCTTTCATGGTTTGAGCCGTCTGCTGTTGGGCAGGCTAAGGGCGCTTCTGGAGTTGGGGTAGGGGAGCAGGGCCGTGGTCATAACTGAGAACTCTGGCCATTCTCCAGGTGCCGTTTTGCAGCAACCAGAGGTTTGAAAATTTAGCTAAGCCAGCCAACTGCTCTTTCTTTCCTTTTTCGTGCTCGTAAAAATAATGGTCTCCTGAGATTATGGCGCCGTAAGCCTGGTCTGCGTTGTACAGCGGGTACACGTGAATGGTGCCTTTGACTGCCTCTCTTCTCACCCTGTACTCCTTGTTGCTACATAAATTGTTCTTGATGCTGGAAATAAATTTTTCCTTGCCTAAGGTGATCCCGCCTTTGTCATGGTAGAATTCCACGTCATCAGAGATAAACTGCTTCATGCGCTCAGAGTCACACTGGTTGTAGGTGGTCCAGAAAAGGCTGTCAAGGGCAAGAATGGTCTGGGTAATGGCTTGCGCCGGCTTTTGAGCCTTGGTGCTGGTCGCACTGCCCGTGAACAGTAGCGTAATCATGATCAGTGGGAGAAGATATTGTTTCATAGTTGCATCTGTTAAGGCTGTGGTTGGGCAAGAAAAGTTTTCTGAAAGAGGAAAAAGAAGGAGGACTTTGCCAGAAGCGCGTCCTCCTTGTCACAGGGAGCTCTAAGAAATCCAGAGAAGAACTCCGTTGTGATTTGCGTTTTGGGCCTGTTTTCCTAAAAACAGGCCGAAAACAGAAACTATTTGCGGCTCACGCTGGAACCGCCAGACTTGTCTGTGTCTACCTGCTGCACCTCACCGGTGTAGCGCACATCACTGGCGCCGCTGGCGTGGGCCTGCAGGTATTCTTTCACGTTGACCTCTGCGTCACTTGCTCCGCTCAGGTCAAGGTTGGCCCGCACGGCGGTGAGTCTGAGTGCATTGATGGAACAGGCGCCGCTGGCGTTAATATCCAATTGGTCAGCGTGGCCCTTGAGGTGCAGCTGTGAGGCACCGCTCAGCTCAGCGTCCAGGTTTTGGGTGCTGATGGCCATGGCCACCTGGCTGGCCCCTGACTGCTGCAGTTCAAAGTTGTCTGGCGCGAAGCCTATGATTTCGGCCTTGGCCGCCCCGCTCAGGTCTACTGACCGCAGGTCTGGGGTTTCAATCTCAATGAGAATGGCTTTGGTGTTCATGCCCCAGAACTTGAAATAGCCGTTGTCGCGTTTAATTCTGAGCACCCCGTTCTGCTCCCTGATCTGCAGGCGGTCCAGCTCTTTCTCTGAACCGGTCACCCGCACGTGGTGGCGGTATGACTGCTTGATTCTGATGTGGTAGGCGCCTCCGGCCTCTACCTCATTGAAGTCACTCACGTTGTAGATCTTTGACACGCCGCTGTAGTCATCATTCAGGATAGAAAGCTCGTCATCAAGGTTGGCGGCCAGGCCTGTGCCTGCGGTGGAGTCAGGAGAAGTGCCGGTTCTGGTGCTGTCTACTACGCTGCAGCTCAGGCACACCAGTCTGCCGTCTTTGATTTGCCAGGTGTTGTTGGCCAGGTCATCTGCGTCATAGTCTCCCTGGGTGATATCACCGTAGAAATGGTTGGCAAAGCCAGAGGAGAAGCGCACGTTTTTGCCTTCGGGCACCAGAATTTTTATGTCCAGATCCTGGTCCCGGAAGATGGCGTTGGGTTTAAAGGTGAACGCATCATCAAACCTGAGCACAGAATCTCCCTGCGGAACAATCTTGTAAGACAGCATCTGGGCGTTTTTAATGGCGTCTGCCTCGTCAAGGCCCTGGCCTTTGTAAGTCTGGATCACCTTGACATCAGTGCCCGTATAGCCTTCCAGCCGCACATTCAGGCGGTGGCCGTAGTCATAGTTGGTGTCCCGCACCTTAAGCTCCAGGGTGTTGTACCCGGCGCCGGGGAAGTTTTTCTCTACCACTACTTCACCAGACTCCTGGAAATGGCGGGCTGAGAAGGCGATGCCGGTGGCCAGGGCGGCCACGGCTACCAGCCAGATGCCCAGCATAGACCAGCCAATGGTGGGTCTCAGGAAGAACCGCTTGGTCAGCAGGCCAATGCCTACCAGGAACAGGAGCAGCGCCGGAATGACCCCCGTAAAGAACGCTGCCCACACCAGCCAGCTTGGCAGACCTCTAAAGAATTCAGCCACGGGCAGGTCGCCCAGGTGAACAAAGCCAGGCTGGGAGATTTCGCCAATGGCGGCAATGAGCATAACCAAGAGGGAAATCAGGAAAGCACCCGCAATGAACATGAGCAACAGCCCCGCAAAAATGCGGATGAGGGTGATCAACACCGTTAGCACCGGGTGGAGGGCCTTTGACAACACCTGAATGATTTGTGAGATCAACCGTACCGGGAACAGGAGGACTTTGGCTAAGGTGCTCTCCTGGCCGTTAGCGTCCTGCATGTTCAGGTTGTTTTTAACCGAGGCTTCTATACTGGAGAGCGTGACGGGGTTTCCCTGCATTTGCACCCGCTCTGTGATAGATTTGGCCTCTGGTACGGCAATCCATAAGATGATATAGGTGATCAACCCAATCCCGAAGAAAAAGAAGATCAGGAACAGCAGCCGGATGATGGCCACATCTGTGCCGAAGTAGATGGCAATGCCGCCGGCCACCCCGCCCAGTTTCTTGTCTACGGGGTCCCGGAACAGTTTGCGCACCGGTATCTCGGGCAGGGCCTCGTTCTCAGGCAGGGCAATCCAGCAGATGACGTACAGGATTGCGCCAAACAAGGTGAAGCCACCGGTGAACGGCACACCCAATACCAGCAGAATAAAGGCCAAACGCACCCAAAGCGGGTCCACCTGCAGGTAGTTAGCAATGCCAGAGGCCACGCCGGCCAGCACTTTGCGGTTTACGTCACGGTACAGGCGTTTTTGGCCGGTAGAGGTGGTGTGGTTGTAAGCGGCTGAGGCGGCAGGGGCTGGTTCTTCTTCCAGGGGCTCATCCATCTCAAAGTCAGTCACGGTTCCCATCTGGGCAATGAGGGCCTGCACGTCTTCGCGGGTGATCACCTGCTTGCCGGGGTTGAGGCGGGAGAAGAAGATTTCGGCTATGCGGGACTCAATGTCTGCCACTATTTCTTCATGGCCTTCATAAGAGGAGAAGTAGGCCTTGATAGCGGCCAGGTACTGGCGCAACATCTCATAGCCGTCTTCCTCTACATGGAAGATCATGCCTTGCAGGTTGACACTAATGTTCTTTTTCATGGCTAGTTGGATTTCTTGCGGTTGGTGATGAAGGTGGTGGAGTCTACCAGTTCCTGCCAGGTAAGGCGTAGCTGTTCCAGAAACTCGGTGCCAATGGCGGTGAGTTTGTAATATTTGCGGGGTGGCCCCGAGGTGGATTCCACCCAGGAGTAATCTAAGAGGCCGGCGTTCTTCAGTCTGGTCAGCAGTGGGTAGAGCGTCCCCTCCACTACTATCATCTTGGCCGCGGTCAGTTCCTCCAACATGTCAGAGGCGTAGACTTCGCCGCGCGAGATGATTTCCAGAATGCAGTACTCCAGAATCCCTTTCCGCATCTGCACTTGTGTGTTTTCTACTTTCATGGTCTGTGAGTCTGAATTGTTGATGCAAATATATAAGCAGGTACTATGTAACACAAGGTACTGTAAAAATTTATTTTTTGTTTCACCTCAAAAGTGCGAATGGCGCCAATGCTGAGGGGTTGAGCGCAGAAGCCGGTTTCTGTTTTAGGGCTGTTTTTTCAAAAACAGCCCTAAAACAGAAAGAGAAAATAAGTCTGCGGCAGTAAGATTTTCTGAGGGATAAAGGGGCCAAACGGAGGCCTGGGTGTAGAGGAAAGATGGCTAAATCAAACGTTAAGGGAGGCAATCTGGTGAAAAGGGGCGGCTGAAAAAGAAATATGCTCCAAAGTGGAACACTTATAGACACTTAATTGTAATAAGCGTTGAGGCGTGAAGAGTATCTGGAAAAGGCTGGAATACAGCTTTCCCCCCACAAGGGGTGGGTCTCTGCAGACGCAGCAGCTGAGCGGGTTAATCCCGTTCTGTGCCGCGGGTAATGCAAAGACAGGGCTTGGACAGCGGCATGGGCTGCCCAAGCCGAAATTTAAACAGGCTCTAAATAGAATAGTACGTATATATTTACATCTGAATTAGCGTTGGTGTCGTTAGTTTCTCTATATGGCAAAAAGATTTTTACTCGCGTTTCCCCTTCTTTTTTTCTTGTTTTTCACCCGCTCCGGGCAGGCGCAGGAGATTTCTGCCCCTAAATACAGCAATGAGTTCCTGAACATTGGAGTGGGCGCCCGTGCGTTGGGAATGGGGGGAGTGCAGTCGGCTATTGTGCGGGATGCCACGGCTGGTTTCTGGAACCCGGCGGGTTTGGTGGGCCTGCCTAAACGCCATAACGTGTCTTACATGCACTCTGAGCTGTTTGCCGGCATTATCAAAAATGATTTCGGGTCTTACGCCACCAACCTTGACTCCACCAGTGCCCTGGCTTTCTCTGTGATCAGGTCTGGGGTAGATGATATTGCTGATACCCGCAGGCTCCAGAATGAGTACGGGGCCATCCAGTATGACAGTATAGAGTTCTTCTCTGTGGCAGATTACGCGTTCCTGGCGTCTTATGCCCGCCGCAGTAACTGGCTGCCCGGGTTAACCTTAGGTGCCAACGCTAAAATTATTTACCGCAACGTGGGTGACTTTGCCAGCGCCTGGGGTTTTGGCCTGGATGCCGGTGCCCAATTGCGCCGGGGTAACTGGCAGTTTGGGGTGATGGCCAAAGACATTACCACCACCTTCACTGCCTGGAAACTAAACCCAGATGAATTAGAGTCTACGTACCTGCAGGAGGCAAACTCCTTCAACACCAATAGCATTGAAGTGACCCTGCCGCGCCTTATTCTAGGGGCTGGCCGGTCTTTCCAAATGACTGACCGCTTCTCGGCTACCGTTGCCACTGATCTGGATATCACCTTTGACGGAAAACGGAACACGCTGCTGGCTACTGGCGTGGTGTCTGTTGATCCCAGGGTTGGGTTTGAACTGGGGTATTCCAACACTGTTTTCCTGCGGGGCGGGATCAATAACATTCAGCAGTTTGAAAACCTGGACGGGAAGGGCAGTTGGAAAGTACAGCCTAATTTTGGGGTGGGCGTGGCCACCCATGGGCTCCTGTTAGATTTGGCCTTGTCAAAGGTGGCTGACAATTCCCAAGCCTCTTCTTTGATTGTATCTGTTGCCTATAGTTTTGATTGATTTGTGTGCCTGCTATTAAGATGAAAACACCTTACTCTCTTCCATTTACCTTTCTGACGCTTCTGTTCCTGGCGGTTCTGGTGGGTACTGCTGTGCAGCCTTCTTATGGGCAGCAGACCACCTATGGCAATGAATGGATCAACTACAGCCAGAAGTACTATAAAATCAAGGTGCCCGCTACGGGTATCTACCGCCTTGACAGGAACTACCTGCAGGCCGCCGGTATAAGCGGGGTAGACCCTAGAAATTTACAACTTTACCGCCGGGGGCAGGAGGTGGCCATTCTGGTGTCTGGCGAGGCAGACGGCTCTTTTGATGCAGGTGATTTCCTTGAATTCTACGGCGAGAAAAATGACGGGGCCTTAGATGCCGAATTGTACAAAGACCCTGCTGATCAGCTAAACCCTCATTATAGTCTTTACACAGATACGGCTTCCTACTTTTTGACCTGGTCAACCAGGGCCGGGAAACGGATGCAGGTAACCCGTTCCTCTCCTGCAAATATCACCCCAGAACCTTGGTTTTGGCAAACGCGCTTAATTCAGTTTACAGACAGTTATTCACGGGGAAAAGCGTATGGCTCCAACCACATGTCTTGGATGGATAGTGCTGAAGGCTTTATGTCTGGAGCATCTTCCGGTACTAGGAATGTAGTGGTAGATTCGTTGCTGAACCTTTACAACCTTGGCCCAAAGCCAACGGTGGAAGTGGCTTTGGCGGGTTCTAATGCTTCTACCCCAGATGTAGATGTTTATGCGGTGAATGGAACCTCTGAGAGATTGCTGGGCAACCTCATGTTCCCGGTTTATGGGTCGGCCAAAAGGAGCTTTCCTTTAGAGTTTAGTGACATAGCCGCAAACGGAAGGGTAACCATTCGTTTTATCTCTAAAAATGGCAGCTCCACCAGGGTGTCATATGTAAAGGTGAAGTTTCCGCAGCGGCCAATTATGCATATAGCCGCGTTAGGTTTAGAAAATGCAACTTCTACTACAGGCTCTACCTTGTATAATCTTGAAGGGACCCATGCTGCCAATGCCGTTGCTTATGATATCACTTCAGCAACCAATGTTGTTAAAATAGAGGGGGTCGCCAATGGCACGCAGAGAAGTTTTGTGTTTACCCAACCCGCTAGTTCTTCCCTTCAAAAAGGTCTTTTATGGGCTAAGGCACCAATGGTGCCGGTATCTGCGCGTGAAGTTAAATTTAGGTCTTTTAGCGGAAATTCAGCCTCCTACCTAATCCTCTCTCATAAAAGTTTGATGGCCTCCTTTGGCACATCTACAAATCCTGTGAAGGATTATGCCAGTTACAGAGCATCTGCCGCAGGCGGAAGGCATGACACGTTGGTAGTTGATGTTGACCAGCTGTATGATCAGTTTTTCTATGGAGACAAATCAGCCGCCTCTATCAGGCGCTTTATGAAGTACATGCTGGCCCACGGTACCCCAAAATACCTGTTTATTTTAGGTAAGGGAATTGAGCCAGACAATGTGACGTTACGGCGCACCCCTCATACCTTGGCGGCGAAAGACCTGATACCAACAGGCGGCGTACCCAGCTCTGACGTGTTCTTTACATCTAACTGGGAATTAGACCAGTATGAACCTTTGGTAGCAACCGGGCGCCTGCCAGCCCAAACCCCGGCAGATGTTCTGGCTTATCTGGAGAAGGTAAAGGAACATGAATCCTTACCTCAAAACGCTGAATGGCGCAAGAATATCCTGCATCTAGGGGGAGGAACCACTCCCGAGGAAGGGAAAAAATTAGAATCTTACTTGAACAGTTATAAAGCTGTAATTGAAGGGAAGCTTTTAGGAGCCGAAGTGAAAACAAGGGCGCGTGAGAGCCATCAGAATTTAGAAGTCATTAATGTGGCATCTGAGTTGAATAGAGGCTTGTCTCTAATCACGTTCTTTGGGCACAGTTCCTCTACTACCTCAGATCTGGACATTGGGTATGTCTCAGCACCACAAAATGGCTATAACAATAGAGGTAAGTACCCCATGATTCTAATGAATGGCTGTGGGGCAGGAAATAGTTCTACGGTAGAGGTGTCATTTGGAGAAAACTGGCTATTGACACCGGCCAAAGGGGCCTTGCTGTTTATGGCTCATACAAGTACCGGCTACCCTACGCTGCTGTATGCCTTCAGCCGTACTTTTTATGAAGTTGCTTTTTCAAATGAAGAATTTTATGGAAAACCAGTTGGAGTAATTCAACAGGAAACGGTAAGGCAACTAGACAATTCTATTGCGGGCTTCAACTCCAAGGCCATGCTCATGCAAATGGACTTAAAAGGAGATCCTGCTGTGGCTTTGGTGGCCCCTCAAAAACCTGATTATACCATCAATAACAGCTCATTGTCTATAAAATCACTAGACGGAAGGCCGCTCTCTGCGGCTACAGAGAAATTTGCGGTAGCGGTTGATATCCGCAATCTGGGCAAGGCGGTTGATGCTCCTTTTTATGTGAAGGTTAAAAGGGTGCTTCCAAACGGAGAGGTTTTGCAATTAGATTCTGTAGAAGTATCCCATCTGTATAACAGAGATACAGTAGAAGTAATGTTTGAGTCTAAAGTGCCGGTTCCAGGTGTCAATTACTTTGAGGCTACGGTTGATTCAAGAAATACTATTGAAGAAATTGAAGAGGCGAATAATACTGCCCGTTTTGAATTCTTCTTCCCGGTGAGCAGTGTATTGGCGTTGGCACCTAAAAATTACAGCATCGTTCCTACCCAGACAGTGAAACTTATTGGGCAGTCTACCAACCTGCTTACAAAAGCCCCTGATTTTTATTTCGAGATTGATACGGTAAGCACCTTTAATAGTGCCTGGAAAAAGTCTACAGTAATACCAAGCACAACGTTGCCTATCTGGGAGGTGACTTTGCTTACGCCTACAGGGCAGAATGACAGCATTGTGTATTTCTGGAGGTTCCGGAACAAAGATATTGATCCACAAGAAGAAGTAGTTTGGGCTACAAGTTCCTTCAGACACATTCCTAACAGCACTGCCGGCTGGTCACAAAGCAAGATAGCCCAATTAACAGAAGCAGGCACCAAAGATTTGGAATTAGATGTGCCAGCAAAGAAGATGGAGTTCAAGAAGAACGTCAACAAGTACATTATGATTAGAGGAGTTGGCGGGAATATCCACTTCGGGTTTCCACCAAACTCTATTTATATTGAGGGAACCAGAACTATTGACGCTGACTGTTACACAGACCGCCCCAATATGATGGCCATTGTGTTTGATGACAAAACACTGGAGCCCTATATGCAAATGCCTGAAGGGCTTGCTTCACTCTGCGGAAGACCAAAAGAGGCTAAAATTACTTACAACTTTGTTGATTTAAGAAAACCAGAGAATCTGGATAAATTGGAAGCATTTCTAAGAAGCGTGCCAGATGGGTACTATGTAGCCATGGTAGGGATGAGGAATGTACCTTATAACACCATGAGTGAATCACTAAAGGCGCAGTTCAGAGGTTTAGGATCTGCTTTAATAGACCAATTGACTGCCGGTGACCCATTTGCCATAATAGGCAGGAAAGGCGCAGCAATGGGTACAGCCCAAGAGGTAGGTCCGGTGAGAGATGGGGAGATTGCCTCTGCTGATCAAGCTATTGTGTTGGAAGGCCAAATCAAGACTAGCTCCGGGGTAGGATCCATAAGCTCAACTTTAATAGGCCCTGCCAAAGAATGGAAGAGTCTCCAGCACCAGTTAGTGCTTGAGAATTCAGATTCATATCAATTAAGTGTGATAGGGGTTGATTTAGAAGGGAAAGAGACTACTATTTTAAAAGATGTTAAGTCCAGTACTTATGATCTGTCTTCTGTAAATCCCGCAATTTTCCCTTACCTCAAACTGAACTTGTCACTTAGTGATCTTGAAAACAGATCAGCGCCGCTGTTGAAAGAATGGCTGGTACTTTATGAAGAGGTGCCGGAGGGGGTTCTGCGGCCAGATATAATAGGGCTTGAAAAGTATGCCTCAGTGGCAGAGCAGGCTGCGGGGGGTGAAGTAGAGCTACAGTATGCTTTCCACAATATCACCAATATAGATTTCCCGGAGCAGCTTTCAGTAGTGGCCACATTTTTCAAAGATGACGGGACTTCCCTGTCAGAGACCTTTAAAGTTGATCAGTTGCTGAAGCAAGATACCATCTACTTTAAGCACAAAGTTTCAACACTTGGTTTGAAAGGTGCTAACCGTATCAGAATTAATGTTAATCCTCAACTGTTGCCGGAGCAGAATTATTTTAACAATACACTAGAGATTCCCTTCAACATTGGTGATTTTGCAGGAATGCCTCCCGTTCTAGACGTTGCTTTTGATGGCTCCCGCATATTAGACGGCGATATTGTGTCACCCAGCCCTGTGATAAGTATCCAGTTGAAGGATAACTCAGGAAAGCTGCCTGTGAAGCAGTCACAGAAAATGAAGGTGTACCTCCGGAGGCCAAATGCTACGCAAGCAGAAGAAATACTAGTAGATACCAACCAAGATGTGCGCGTGTTTCCGGCAGACGAGAAAAATGATTTACGGGTAGAATACAATCCCAAAATGTTGCCAAACGGTACCTATACATTAGAAGCCGAAGGACTGGATATGAACAACAATAAGTTGGGGGGTACCTATAAGATAAACTTTATAGTAGAGAACGAATCCAGTGTGACCAATTTCTACCCGTACCCCAACCCATTCTCGTCTAAAACACGCTTTGTTTTTACTCTTACAGGAAGTTATATTCCAGAACGTATAAAAATCCAGATACTAACCGTAACTGGTAAAGTAGTTCGGGAAATACAGAAAGAGGAATTAGGCGCCCTCAAGATAGGAAACAATATAACTGAATTTGCTTGGGATGGAACAGATGAATTTGGGGATAGACTAGCTAATGGCGTATACCTTTATCGGGTAATGATGGACACCGGTGCCACTGAAATGAAGCACCGCACGTCAAAGAAGATTGGTGATAAAGGTTTTAAGGAAGGGTACGGGAAAATCTACATTCTTAGATAAAACTAACCTGGGTTTTTATTGGGAATGACTCAAATAGAATTCAAACAAAGAGGCCAGCTGATAACAGGTGGCCTCTTTGTTTGAGTGGGAATATTGACCAGAGAAGGGATAGTTGCTAAAACTGTAGTGACGGGAAATAATTAACAAAGTACTTCTCTCCTGTTTCTGGCCTGTTTTCTAGAAACAGCAGAAACAGGAGAGAAGTTTATGAGGCTAATTTCTGCTGAACCCGGCTTTTCTTCTAAAGGTAAAGAAGGTGAAAGGGTAGGGGTGCTTTTCATCTGCGGGGTGTTCCTGCTGTTCGGTTACTTCCCAGGCAGCGGCCTCCAGCTCCGGGAAAAAGGTGTCTCCCTCAAACGACTCGTGCACAAGGGTGAGATAGACCACCTCCGCTAACGGAAGAGCCTGTGCATAGATCTGGCCACCCCCAATCACCATGACCTGCTCGTCTAGCGCCAGAGCCTCCTTCAAAGCTTCTTCCAGCGAAGTGGCTTTGAGGCACCCCTCTGGAAGGACATAATCTTGCCGGCGGCTGACTACAATAGAAGTTCTGCCGGGAAGAGGCTTGCCTATGGCTTCAAAAGTTTTACGTCCCATCACCATGGGGTGCCCCAGCGTAAGGCGCTTGAAGTGCTTCAGGTCTTCTGGGAGGTGCCAGAGCAACTGGTTGTCTTTCCCAATGGCCCTGTTTTCTGCAATCGCGACGACCAGTGCAATCATAACGCTTGCTGAAAAGTGTACCCTCTAAGAAAATCTTTGATGCCCATGCGTTTCTTGCCCTCCATCTGGAGCTCTTCTACGGCATACGCAGTGCCCTCGCCGCATTGGACCTGGAGAAAATCCTTGCCGTCTGTGGTGTAAGAACCGGGAGCCTGACCATGTGAAGAAACAGCAACTGCATGACCGGCTAAAATTTTAAACTGTTTGCCTTCCAACACCGTCCAGGCGGCCGGGTAAGGAGAGAGCCCGCGTACAAAATTATGGACCTGCGCAGCGGGTTGCTGCCAATCAATCTGGCAGGTCTGCTTGAAAATTTTGGGGGCAGACCGAAGCGGCTCCTGCGGCTGTGGCTGGGGATACGGCTGTACCCGGTCTTCTACAATGGCTTCTACCGTCTCCAACAGCAACGAAGCACCGGCATGTTTCAGTTTTTCATACAGAGTCCCAAAGTTGTCTTCAGGGGCAATGGCTACTTTCCTCTGGAGGATAATGTCTCCCGTATCAATCTCGTGCTGCAGAAAAAAGGACGTAACCCCTGTCTCCTGGTCCCCATTGATCAGGGCCCAGTTGATGGGGGCGGCGCCCCGGTAATGCGGTAACAAGGAGGCATGTATGTTCAGGGAGCCCAGCGGAGGCATGTTCCATACAGCCTCGGGAAGCATTCTGAATGCCACAATCACCTGTAGACTGGCCTGATACCTCTTCAGTTCCTCCTGAAAAGCAGGATCTTTCAGGTTGGTAGGCTGTAATACCGGTAGGTTGTGCTGCAGGGCCACCTCTTTCACCGGTGACGGTACTAACTTTAGACCGCGCCCGGCAGGTTTGTCTGGGGCGGTGATGACGGCCACCACGTTCCAACGGTTCTCTACCAGCGCCTGGAGCGCAGGTACCGCAAAGTCTGGGGTACCCATGAATATGATTCGTAAATCTTCTTTCTGCATTTTATTGGGCGTCTGGGTAGAGGAGGTACTGGGTGCGCATGGCTTTATAGGCATCTAACCCTGGTTTCCAGCTGGCCCTGATTTCCTGTTCGCTCATGCCTGCCATGACTTGTTTCTGCAGCTGCTCAGTACCCGCCAGGTTGGTGAAAAACTTATTAAAGAATTTTTCCTTTTGCCCAGACGCCTGGTAAAACTCCAGCAGGTAACGCAGGGTAAACGGCTCTTTCAGCTCCAGTTGGCGAAGGTCACGGCCGTAGCAAACCTGGTTCTTGTACGGCGGCTCCATAGACATGCCTGGTATAGGAACAGGGGTAAAAGAGAAAGACTTGTCTGGGAAGTAGGGAGCGCCAATCACCTGGAACGGCATCATGGTGCCTCTTCCCTGGCTCACGGTAGTCCCTTCAAACAGACACAGGAACGGGTACAGTTTGATAGACTGGTCATTGGGCAGGTTGGGTGACGGTTTTACCGGCAGCGAGTAGAACTGGTTGCGGTCATAGTTTTTGACTTTAACGATTTTAACATTGGCCTGCACGCCATTTTTGAGCCATTTTTCCCCGTTAATCATCTGGGCGTACTCCCCCAGGGTGAGGCCGTGGGAGATGGGAATGGTGTTCATGCCCACAAACGATTTGTGCTGCGGCTCCAGAATAGGCCCGTCAATCAGGTAACCCACGGGGTTGGGGCGGTCCAGCAGGAGCAGGGGCTTGTTTTGTTCGGCGCACGCCTCCATGACATAATGCATGGTGCTGCTGTAGGTATAGAAGCGCACCCCCACGTCCTGAATGTCAAACAGCACCACGTCTACGTTTTTCAGCTGCTCTGGCTTTGGTTTTTTGTTGCTGCCGTACAAGGATAGGATAGGGACACCGGTTCTGGCGTCTACAGAGTTGCTTATGTGGGCTCCCGCGTCTGCGTCTCCCCTGAAACCGTGTTCCGGGGCAAAAATAACCGTGATCTTGACGCCGCGGCTCAACAGACTGTCCACCAGGTGGGTTTTCTTGCCAATAGTGGAGGTCTGGTTGACCACCATACCCACCCGCTTGCCTTGCAGGTAGGGCAGATACAACTCTGTCTGGTCTGCGCCCGTTAGGAGGGGAGCATCCTGTTGCCTGGTGGTTTTAGTGGCGGCGGCTGAGGTGGCCGGGGCGGCAGACGTGCTGTGGGCCGGTACAGAGCCGGTTTGTTTACAGGCTGCCAGCACCAGACAGAACACTGCCGTACGAAGGAGGGTAGAGAACATAGGTTTAGTTTAAGATCAGATAACTATCTTTAAGCGCAATTTTAAAACAAGAGGTGAATCTTTCCCGCTACATTGCCAGCCGTTTGGCCGGCGCCCGTTCAGACTCGTTTACCGCATCGGTCACAAAAATAGCAAAGTTCAGCGTAGGGCTGGGCATTGCCATCATGATTGTGTCTTTTGCCATCTTAGAAGGCTTCCGGTACGAAATCCAGAACAAGATCTTCAGCTTTGGCGGTCACCTGCAAGTTAGCAAATTTGACACCAACAATTCATTTGAAGGCTACCCCATGAGCACCTCTACCGGGCTGGAGGATTATACCAAAATACCGGGGGTCTCCCACCTGCAGCCCTTCGCCCGGAAAACAGCCATTATCAAAACCGACGAGGAAGTGCTGGGCGTGGTGCTGAAAGGGGTAGACTCAACCTATGACTTCAGGGGCATGCGCGCCAACCTGGTTTCCGGCTCTGTGATGGAATTCAATGACAGCGCCGCCTCTGAGCAGATCATGATGAGCCAGCTCATGGCAGACAAACTTCGCCTGAAGGTGGGAGATGGCGTGTTATTCTACTTCATTCAGAACCCGCCCCGCATGCGCAAGTTTGAGGTGAAGGGGATTTTTAAAACCGGTCTGGAGGAATTTGACAACGTGTACGTACTGGGTGATCTGAAACAGATCAGGGAGCTGAACCAGTGGCCTGACTCACTGGTGGGCGGCTATGAGATCCTGCTCAATGACTTCACCCAGATTGATACCGTGGCCAACCAGGTGTTTGAGAAGATGAACTATGACCTGCAGCTGGAGAAAATCACTGACACCTACGCCCAGCTGTTTGACTGGCTGGAGCTGCTCAAACGCAACGTGATCATTTTTCTGGTGCTGATCATTTTTGTGGCCACGTTCAACATGGTGTCCACCTTGTTCATCATGATTCTGGAGCGCACCAATATGATTGGGGCCTTAAAAGCCATGGGGGCCACCAATGCCCAGATCAGGAAAATCTTTCTGCACCGCGGGCTTCGGCTCACCATTGTGGGGTTGATTGGCGGCAACGTACTGGCATTCGTATTCTGTGCGGCCCAGGACTATTTCCACCTTATTCCCCTAGATCCAGAGAATTACTACATGGAGACTGTGCCCATTTACTGGAGCTGGAAAATCTGGCTCGGCATCAATGTGGTCACCTTTGTGTTGACCATGCTGTCTGTGTTACTGCCCTCCCTCCTGATTTCCCGCATTCATCCGGTGAAAGCCATAAAGTTTGACTAAGTTTCAAAATCAGGTTTCTGCCTCAGGGCCAAATGGCACGTTTACTGGTTCTTGCGGTAGCCATTTGCGGCACGGCTGAACGGGTAAGAACTACCTAAACAAGGCAACCTGTTTTGGGGCTGTTTTTCAAAAAACAGCCCAAAACAGGTTGTTATATAACGGGAACTGGTGACGGTGCTACTTCAGCGCGATGCCGGCTTTCTCAAAGGCGTCTTTAATTTTTTCAGTGAGGTCTTCATAAGCCCCTGACCTGAACGTGCCGCGCTCCCGTTGTACCCAGACCCGCACAAACAGGGTTACGGCTTGCGCCGAAAGTTTCTCCACCCCAACACTTGGCTCCGGCGAAAGCAGCACCCGCTCATCTGTTGCCACCACCTTCAAAATCTCCTCCCGCACCTTTGCCAGCGGAACGGTGGCTTCTACGGTCAGGCTCAGCTCCAGCCGTCTGGTCTGTTCCACATCATAGTTCACAATCACCGCAGAGGCCAGGGGCCCATTGGGGAGGTAGATGGTTTTATTGTCTTCGGTGGTGATGACGGTGTTAAAAATATTGATGATGAAAACGGTGCCTTTCTGCCCCTGCGCCTCAATAAAATCGCCCACCCTGAACGGCTTGATCGTCAACAACAGCACGCCTCCGGCAAAATTGGCCAGGCTTCCCTGCAGCGCCAGCCCCACCGCCAGGCCTGCTGAACCCAGCAACGCCAGGAATGAGGTAATCTGCAGCCCCACCTGCCCAATCACCACCATGATGAGCAGCACCAGCAGCACTACTTTCAAGACGTTGCGCAGGAACGGCCTTAAAGACGGATCCACATCTTTTCTGGTCATTAGGTCATAGGCCCAGGTGGTAATCCTGTTCACCAGGTACAGCCCTATCATCAATATAAAGAGGGCTATAATGAATTTCAGGCCATAAAACAGGACGAAATCCTGTACCTGCACAAAAAGGCGGTCAATGTCTAACATGGTCTTAAAATGAATTGGAAGGTTAATCCTGTTTTCGGGCTGTTTTTCCAAAAACAGCCTGAAAACAGGAAGTTGGTTAGAGCTCCTCAGCCCCAGGCTTGCAAAAGTAAGTTTAGGAGATGCTTCCTGCTAAGGTTTTCAACAATGCCTGACGCTAGATTTTACGGCAGTTCAGCAACAAATTAGGGTCCAGGCAGATCTGTCTGAAGAAGGGAATTTCAGACGGCGCGCACACTCCCGGGAAGTCACCTGCTTTGCCCTGCAGGTTGGCCATGAGCTGGAAGTGCAGGTGCGGTGGCCAGTCGCCGTTTTCTGGGTAGGGGCCAAAAGAGGCTATTTTTTCGCCGGCGGCGAAGGGTTTGCCTACTTCCAAATCACACAAAGAGGCCCGGCTCAAGTGACCGTACAAGGTGTAGAAGGGAATGCCTTCCAGCACATGCTCTAAGAGGATGGTGGGGCCGTAATCGCCAAAGTGGGCATTGTCTTTAAAGCTGTGTACTTTCCCGGCCAGCGGGGCGTACACCGGGGTTTGGGCGGGAGCCCAGAGGTCTACGCCCAGATGCACCGACCGGGATTCAACGGCGCCTTCAAAATGGCCGCTTCGGCGGTAAATTACGCGGTGCTCAAAGTAGCCGCCCACGCCCACGGTGGCGTTTCTCTCCTGCAGCATCTGGTGCACCAGTTGTTCAAAGGCTTGGGTGTCTTTTAGATCAGATTGGAGCAGAAGCGGGTTGGCCGCGGTGAAATCAAGGCGCGTGACATGTGGGCCGTTCAAGTCAAAGCCCAAAAGAGGGGCAAAGGTGCCCGCCCGCGCCCGCAGCAGAGCCTCCAGTGTAGATGAGTTTTCCATGAAACAAGTCAAAAACGTAAATCCTCCTGAAAGAGGCAGGTAGCCAGAGCACCATCTCTGCGCCTAAAAACACGTATTGCAAGAGAACCGCACAAGTTACGGCAAAATGCTAACGCCCGATAGTTTTTTTACCCAAGGTTCGGGCGGGGCCGTGAAAAGTTGTAACTTTCCTGCTTTAATTCAGTTCTGCAAAACAAAGCTTTTTGTTTTATCTATCATAAACTATGAGCAACGCCTATTTTACCATGAAGGTGGCTGACATCACCCAGGAAACTGCCGATGCCCTCACCCTTCATTTAGAACACCCTGATAAGAACAACATTCCCTTTATTCCGGGTCAGTTTCTTACCCTGATCCTTCCCATCAACGGCCAGAAGGTGCGCCGTTCTTATTCCTTGTGCAGCACCCCAGACGAGCCTTACTTCTCAGTAACGGTGAAGCGCGTAGAGGGTGGCCTGGTGTCTAACTATGTGGCTGACCATGTGAAAGTGGGGCAGGAGATAGAGGTGATGGCCCCGCTGGGGAACTTCAACATCAAGGCAGACCCTAACCAGAAGCGCCACCTGTTTTTCTTTGGCGGCGGCAGCGGCATCACCCCGTTGATGTCTATGACCAAGAGCGTGCTGAAAGAGGAGCCGCAGAGCCGCATCACCCTGGTGTACGGCAACCGGAACCTGAATTCCATTATCTTCAAAGATGCCCTGGCCCAGCTGGAGCAGCAGTATCCTGAGCGGTTTAAAATAGTGCACGTGTTCAATGAAAGCATTGCAGACGCCACTGAACCGCAGGAAAACATTGGCCTGCTTGACCGTACCATGGTGCTGCAGCTGCTGGAGAACCTGAAGGTAGAAGGCTTCTCTCAGGAGAGTTACTACATGTGCGGCCCTGAGGGCATGATGAACGAGGTGCGCGAAGCCCTGCAGTTCATGCGTGTGCCCCCAGACCGTATCTTTAAAGAGAGCTTTACCGCCCCCACCACCACAGAAGACCACGGTGCAGATGTGGGGGCTTCAGACTCTGACGAGATCATTACCCGCACCGTCACCATCATCTATGAGGGAGACGAGTACCAGGTAGAAGTAAAGCCCACTGAAACCATTCTGGAAGCCGGCCTCAAAGCCGATATTGATTTGCCGTACTCCTGCCAGGCCGGCCTTTGCACCGCCTGCCGTGGCAAGTGTCTGAGCGGCCGCGTGCATCTGGATGAGCGCGAAGGTCTGTCAGACGCTGAAATTGACCAGGGGTACGTATTGAACTGTGTAGGCCACCCGCTCACCGCCAACGTGGTGATTGAGATTGGTTAACCGTTTTTGACCTGTTTTATGGAAAACAACCCCAAAACAACCGCGCTGCCCACCCCCAGGCCGCGCACGTATCTGCCTGCCAACTTTGAGGTCACTGACTGGGCTTCACTGGAACCCATTTTTGAGGAACTTAAAAACCGGGAGATCCCTTCAGCAGAAGCGCTGGAGAAATGGATCTCAGACCGCAGTGAACTGGAGAGCGTGCTCTCTGAGAACATGGCGTGGCGTTACATCAAAATGACCTGTGACACCCAGGACGAGGCGCTGACAGAGGCGTTCCAGTTCTTTGTGCAGGAAATTGAGCCCAAGGCGTCACCGTATGATGATGCTTTTAACCGCAAGTTGGTGGAGTCGCCTTTCCTGGACCAGTTAGACCAGGAGAAGTACCGCATCTACCTGCGCGGCGTGAAGAGGGCCATTGAGTTGTTCCGGGAGGAAAACATTCCATTACAGACCGAAATCAGCACCAAGCAGCAGCAGTACGGCGCCATTGCCGGGGCCATGACCGTGACCCTTGACGGGCAGGAAATGACCCTGCAACGCGCCGCTGACCGCTTAAAGCAAACTGACCGGGCCGTGCGCCAAGAAGCGTACCTGGCCATACAGGAGCGCCGCCTGCAGGACAAGGAGAAACTGGACGAACTGTACACAGAGCTGATCAGGCTGCGCCACCAGGTGGCCACCAACGCCGGGTTTGACAACTTCCGGGATTATATGTTCGCGGCCCTCGGCCGATTTGACTATAGACCCGAGGATACGTTTGCCTTCCACCAGGCCATTAAAGAAAATGTGGTGCCGGTGACCACCCAGATTGACCGCGAGCACAAGGAACAGCTGGGGCTGGAGGCCCTCAAACCCTGGGACCTGGATGTAGACCCTACGCTGCAGCCACCGCTGGAGCCGTTTAAAACCGGGGAGGAGCTGCTGGAGAAAACCATTGCCTGCTTCTACCGCCTAGACGGTTTCCTGGGTGACTGCCTGGTGACCATGCGTGAGATGGGCCACCTGGATCTGGAATCACGCAAAGGCAAAGCACCCGGCGGCTACAATTACCCGCTAGATGAGATTGGCGTGCCGTTCATCTTCATGAATGCCACTTCCTCACTGCGCGATGTGGTGACGTTGCTGCATGAGGGCGGCCACGCCGTGCATTCCTTCCTGACCCGTGACTTGCCCTTGAATGCCGCCAAGCACCCGCCGTCTGAGGTGGCAGAGTTGGCTTCAATGTCTATGGAACTGCTTACCCTGGATCACTGGGACCTTTTCTTCCCTACGCAAGAGGAACTGGTGCGCGCCAAGCGTCAGCACCTGGAAGGCGTGTTGGAGACGTTCCCGTGGGTGGCCACCATTGACAAGTTTCAGCACTGGGTGTATGAAAACCCCAACCACACCGTTGAGGAACGCCACCAGAACTGGGTGCGCCTTTTTGAGGAGTTCAACCAGCAGGAAGTTGACTGGAGCGGCCTGGAGCACCTGAAGCCGTTCATCTGGCAGAAGCAGCTGCACCTCTATGAAGTGCCGTTCTACTACATTGAGTACGCCATGGCCCAGCTAGGGGCCATTGCTGTCTGGAAACGCTACAAAGAAGATCCGGCGGCCGCCCTGGATGGCTATAAAAAAGCGTTGAGCCTGGGCTACACCGCCACCATTGGTGAAATCTATGAAGCCGCCGGCATCCGGTTTGACTTCTCCAGCGACTACATTCAGTCTTTGGTAGATTTCGTGAAAAGTGAACTGGCGAAACTGGGATAATGTCAGGTATCGTCTGTAAACAGAAATGCCGCTGAAGCTCTAACTTCAGCGGCATTTCTGTTTTCGGCCTGTTTTGGCCAAAACATGCCGAAAACAGAAAATGTATTCAGTATTGTAAATGAGAAGAACACTACTGCTTTACATTAAGAGCTTGTTTTCATTTTGATTTTGCAAGCGAAAACGGGAGCGAAAGGTTCTGGCAAAGCGTTTTTTGAACAGCATAGCAGCGCGCTATGGTGCGAGTCAACCGCGAAGTCAGGTTCTTTTGATTCCCGTTTGCAGCGCAAAAGGCAAATTTAAACATGCTCTAAAAGTCTCTGCTTCACGTTTTCAACTTGGACCCATTTTATGAGGAAAGCTTTCAGCTTTCGCGGGTAGTGCGTAGAAATATTCGCAAGTTAAAAACTTGCCTCATTAAGAAGCTACTAGTTGAAAACGTGAAGCAGGAACTTGCTTTGGAGTGTAATGTTTATAAAAGGGGAGGGTGGGTTTATCCTGCTGTTCGGGATTTGTAATCCCGAACTTAGTTAACTGCGAATTGGTAGTCCGCGCACTTCCGGCACAAACATGCAGAAGCGGGGATTGCAAATCCCCGGAGTATGTGCTTCCTGATTGCAAATCCGAAAGAGCAGTGGAACAGTTAGAATTGTCCTCCCTCATTTTACGCATTCCCGAGATTCCCCTCCTTGGAGGGATAGGTTCAATAATTTTGTAAATCCAATTATTGATTCGCCTGCGCCGATGAATCTGGTTTCTCAATCCACTGAAACAGCGGTGCCGGTTGCAGGGTGTCATAGGGTTTGCCCAGGTTGGGCAGGCGTTTTTTATACCTTCTCAACAGCGTGTTCATCTCAATGGCGGTTTTGTCATAGCGGCCCCGGTAGAAAACGGTCTCGTTGTGAAGGGTGGAAATGCTCTGGTACAGGGAGTCTACCCGCGCCAACCCTGAGGGGCCGTCTGTGGGGAGAAAAGCCCGCAAGGCGTTCCACACTGAGTCATGGGCTATGTCATAGGCATCAATCCTGCTGGAGTTTCTTACTGTGCGGCGGTCATAACGCAGGGTAGGCAGCCTCCTGATGGATTTTTGCAGGTCGGCGCGCTGTTGGGGCGGCATGACGGCGGGCGGTAGCGCGGCCAAAAGTTCTTCCATCTGCTGAATCTTCACGCTGTCACTGGTCATCATCACGTTCCATTTTCCGGTGAGCGTGTCTGAAAGGGTGGTGAGTTCCTGTTTCAACTGGGTATCTGAGATGGGGCGGGCCAAACGGCCGGGCTTGCCGGAATCACGGGAGCAACTTGCCATGCCCAGCACCATCAAAAAGGCTACTGCCACGGCTAAAATAGTTTTCATACGTACTTACAAAGGCTTAAACTGTTCAAACAACTGCCGGCAGTCGTTACAGAAGTACATGGCGCGGCATAACGTAGGGCCGAAAGGCGTGCGCAAGGTAGTGTTTTTGCTGTGACAGTTGGGGCACTCGGCGTATTCCAGTATATCCAGATCCAGAATGCCCTGGTACGGCTGGGGCGGTGCCAACCCGAAATCCTTCAGCGCCTTTCTGCCTTTCTCACTGATCTTGTTAGAGTTCCAGGGTTCGTCAAAACTCATCACCACTGTAAACGCCTCCACGCCGTGCCGCTGCAAACTCTGCTCTACCTCTGCCCGCATGTACTCCATGGCCGGACACCCTGCAAACGTAGGAGTCATGCGTACCGTTACATGCCCCGTCTCCGGTGCCACCTCCACACCCGTAATCACGCCCAGGTCGTTCAAAGAAAGTACCGGTATCTCCGGGTCTTTCACCTCCTCCAGAAAAGCACGTATTTGATCAGGGGTTAGCATTTGGGTAGTAGTTGTTTGTTTTTAGTTATTCGTTGTTGGTTTGGTTTACGGAATTTAGGAAGAGCTGTGGTAAATGTAAGGTGCCGTTTTCGGCCTGTTTTGCGAAAAGTAGGCTGAAAACGGAAGTTGCAAAACTCTACTCGGCAGGCCCGGTTTCGCTGCGGGGCAGCGAGGGTAGTTACAAACTACCCATCATCTATAGGCTCGAGTTGCAAACTCGTGCCAGCGGAAGAGATCTGTAGGAGAAGAAGTAATAGAGGTCTGTACTAGTCCTGTTTTGGGCTATTTTTCAAAAAACAGGCCGAAAACGGAAAACTTGTTTCCTCACTTTCCCTCTTACCACTCCTGCACTCGTTCTTTCCTACTCTTTCCTTCGCTCTTTCTTTTACCTTATCCTCTTTTCCTTGCCTTCCTTTATTTCCCACATTTGGCATTCTCCCTCTTTTGTCAATCTGGAAGAATCTTGTGGGCGAACTAGATAAGCATTCGTACCATTCGCCACCTGTTCACCAAGTTCCTTGCAGGGTGGTAAAAATGAGGTTTCTGTATCTGCGTGTTTATGGCGCAAGCGTCCGCTTGTGACCTTCGCATTGCTGATTAGAGATATTAATGGGCACAAGCGCGCTTGCCATGGTTTGACGAGCAAGCAAGTAAACCAACAACGGGCAACTAAAAAGTTACCACTCCGCCGTAGGGTCAATCTTGAACACTTCGGCCATTTCATCTAACAGCGGCTGCAGGTGCTGGGTATGCTGCCCGTAGCGGCCGCCGTACACGGGTTGAAGGCTTGCCCAGTCAGGTTGTTTTAGGCTTGTTTTGGCCAAAACAGCCGATATGCGCTCTTGCCATTGCGCCTGCAACGCGGCTTCACCCACGTAAATGCCTGCATCCAGCAATTCCTGCTCATAGGTAGACGGCTCAAAGATGCCCAGCGCAAAGGGCAGCGCGTACTCCAGCGACTGCTGCAAACGGCTGATGCTGTCTTGGGTGGCGGTGCCCAGCTGCTTGACCATGGTGTTGGCGTGCAGCACGTGGTACTTGATTTCCCCCTTCAGCTTGGCGGCAATTTTAGCGACTTCCTCATGAGAGGACTGGCTTAAGGCTTCAAACCTCAGCAGCTCGGCATTGTCAAACAGAAAGTGCCGGATCAGGCTGAAATCGTATTCGCCAATGGGCAGCTCTACCAGCTGGCAGTTATGGTACTGGTCAGCGTTGCGCATAAAGGCCACGGTGTCAGGGTCGCCTTCGCCCAGCTCATGGAGCAGCGTGTAGAAGGCCAGGCTGTGGCCTAGTTTGTCCTGGGCCATGCTGGAAAACGCGATGTCTTCTTCCAGCATGGGGCCAATGCCAGTCCATTCTGAGTTGCGGTGGCCTAAGATGAGTTCATCGTCGGCTATCTTGTAGAGAAGGTCTTTTAACGCGAGGTCCTGCATGGTTATTGGGCTTGTCGTTCGGCTTTGAAACGGTCAATCTTGTCTTGTACGCGGTAGGCAATGGCCTCGCGGTATTTTTTCTCGGGCGTGGTGGCCCAGATGTCTTTGTCTTCCTCTTCCCGTAAAATCTGATTCTGCGGAATCACCCACACATTTACCACGGGCGGCGCTGCATGTAACGTTTGCCTGGCAACCTCCAAGGCATGCTCTGCTGAACGGGCAGTGACCGTGCCCGCATGTTGGTGGGCTTTGCCCCGCTTTTTCAGGTGGAAAATCTCATACGCCTGTTCCGCTGCGTCTGGGGTTGAACCAAGGGCGGGTAAACTTTCATACACTGAGGTGTTGTCATCGGCGTAGCCGGAAACAAGCACGTGCTGCGTTTTCACTACCCACATGCCCGTGCACATGGCACGGCGGCTGTACTGCTCTTTGCCGAACAGAAACGCCACTTCCTCATTGGCGGCGTGCACCGGCCCCACATAGACATACGGCTGCCCTTCCTTCTTCTGCAGGAACAACTCATACGTCTCCAACTGGTCTAGCTGGGGTTTGGGCGCGGGGTTGGGTTCCTCTTCTATGTGCAGGCGCGTCACGCGCGGGTCTAAGGATTTTATCAGTTCTGAGTTCTGAGTCATGAGTCTAGAGTCTTTTGTAGCTCTGCATTTCTGTATATAGGTCAGAAATGGTTATATTACTAATGCTAGTTCGGTTGTAAAACCCAATTAGATTTAACCTTGTGTATTTTTTCTCCTTGTATCATTATGGAAGGATCAAGTGGGCGAACTAGAAATGCATTTCAGAGACCCTATTGCCGTTCGCCACCAAGATCCTTTCAGGATGACAGAAGGGGGAAGGAATTGGTAGTGAAAAAAACTTCTAATCAATTGTGCGGGTAGGTCCCTTCTCAAACGGTGTTCTCCAAAGCGTAAGCACCTTTTCCTTACGTCTCGGAGCTTTGGTCTCAGAACTCAAGACTCAGAACTCAGAACTCAGAACTTGCCTAGCTTAGCTAGGCTAATGGCCGCACATACTCCGCCTTGGGCGAAAGCAAAGCACGGCGTACCCAGGCCCCGCGTTCTTCGGCGGTGCGGCGTACGGCGAGGCGTTCGGCGTTGCAGGGGCCGTCACCGTTGATGACGCGTTTGAACTCGTCCCAGTCGGGCTCCGTGTATTCCCAGACGCCCTGTTCGTTTTTGCGCAGTTTAGGGTCTGGCACACTCAATCCCAGTTCCCAGATTTTAGGCACGTACATGTCCAGGAACTGCTGGCGGCAGGCATCATTAGAAGCCATTTTCACTTTCCAGCGCATGAGCGTCTCAGTGTGCGTGCTCATCTTGTCACTTGGTCCGAAGAAAGTCATGATGGGCGGCCACCAGCGGTTCAAGGCTTCCTGAATCATTTTGCGCTGAATGGGCGAGCCGGTAGCCATGTGCACCACGGCGTCATGACCGTATTTCAGGTGGAAGGCCTCTTCGGCGCAGATTCTGTCCAGGGCGCGGCAGTAGGGGCCGTAGCTTCCCTTTGCGTTGGCCATCTGGTTCACAATGGCGCCCGCGTCAATAAGCCACGAAATGATGTTGGAGTCTGCCCAGGTAAAGGCCGGGTAGTTGAAGACGTTGGAGTATTTGCTTTTGCCGTTGATGAGGTCGGTGAGCATCTGCTCACGCGTTTTGCCCAGGGTCTCGGCGGCGCTGTAGAGGAGTTGGGCGTGGCCCACTTCGTCCTGCACCTTGGCCATCTGGGCCAGTTTGCGCCTGAAACCGGGGGCACGGGTAATCCAGGTGCCTTCGGGCAGCGCCCCAATGATTTCTGAGTGCGCGTGCTGCTCAATCATGCGTATGAGCTGCTTGCGGTAGAGTTGGGGCATCCAGTCGGTGGGCTCAATCTTCTCGCCGCGGGCAATGCGGGCCTCAAACTCGGCTAATTTAACCGGGTCTTCCTGCTGCAGGTCATCAAACCTGGTGGCCTCAAAAACGTTTCCTCCTCCGTACATCTTTTGGTGTGTTTAGCTTCTTCTTAGAAATTCTTAAGCCCGTTGAGCAGCAGGTTAGACAGGTACTCTGCAATCTCGTCTGGGCTCATCTTACCCTCAGGTTTATACCACATGTGGAGCCAGTTCAGGCTGGAGAGCAAGGTGAGTACCACAAATTTTTCGTCTTTCACCTGGAATTCGCCGCTGGCGATGCCCTGGCGCACTATCTCGCGCAGGCTTTCCTCATACTGGTGGCGCAGGTCGTTGAACTTGCTCAGAGACGGCTCGCTCAAATGGCGCCACTCGTTCAGGAACACGCCCGCCGCCGGCGGATTCTTAGTTAATACGCGTACGTGCGACGCAATGGCCAACCGCAGCTTTTCGCTGGCGGGTACGTCCTGATTCTTCACTTCGTCAAAAGCGGCCATGAACTCATCTGCCATTCTGAAGCAGACGCGCTGCAGAATATCTTCCTTTGATTTGATGTGAGAATAAAGGCTCCCGGCCTCAATGCCTAATTCCTGGGCAA
>NZ_LRMM01000072.1 GCF_001647275.1 Rufibacter ruber
TGAAACCAGGGCGCAGCACTGGCTTGCCCTGCATCTGCTAGCCTTTACAGCCTTGTTTATCCGAAAATTCAACCAAAATCAAAAACTCTAAACAGCTTCAAAGTCTAGAATGATCTTATTAGCGTCATTCATCATCTTTGTGATTTTGATGTTAAGCTCTACCTTATGCGGGTGTTTTTTTACTGGTCGTTGCTCATCTTCATCCCATAGCTCTTTGGAGCAAGAATAGTCTAGAGAAACATACTTGATTTTACGGTCTTTGATCAGACGAAGCATGATAGGATGTTCGCCGTTTTTGAGCACCTTGGAGGTGTAGAGTAGTACTTTTACAGAGGCCACGTTTGCTGATTTCTTGCTTGCTTAAACTAAGATTTGGTTTAAATATGGTTTAAACAAAAGTAAAAAACAATAGCAAAAACCCAACATCAACCAGAAGTAAATATTGCGCAAATTCCTTATTTACAATAATTAACAAAATATAAATTCTCAAACAAGAGAAGGGACTAATTGCTGTTAATCATGGGGTCCTTGGTTCGAGCCCAAGAGGGGGAGCAAAAAAGAGGCTAATCAGGAATGGTTAGCCTCTTCTTTTATTTTACACCTCCCCTACTCCTCAATCTCAGAATAAGGCTTAGGCTTAGTGCCTGGGCAAGTAAGGGCTTCTCCTTTAGGGGGCTGTTTTATTTGCAGCTACACCGGCCGCACCGCACGCTCTCTTTATCAACTTTTCTGGTACACTCCTGAAACTTTTCTTGCCGCATCTTCATTTGGGATTTACTGATTATTAAATTATTGCTAATCATAATCAAACAGCAAGCACATTACAAATTAAACACATATAGAACAATACCAATATTATATTTCATGAAATTCACTTCATTGCCTTCCATTTAGAGAAAGCCTTAGATCATGAAACGCATTCTCAAATAAAATATTTACCTTTCTTGAAAGTTAAAGGAGTTGACAGTAAACCATGTACCTCAACCTTATAGAAAGGAGGAATACAGGAATTTTTCTAGGCAACAAGAAATAAGTTTAAAAAACACCCGGCTCCTGCATGAAAAAAATTATACTTTATATTATACTTATACTAATCATTGATACTTCTGCCATTGCTCAGTCTATTCTCCCTGAGCTTGGCAAAGCAACCCCCTTTACTGTACTGGCTAAAACTGGGATCAACAGCATTGGCGACACCAAAATTAATGGCAACGTAGGCGTTTCACCAGGTACAGTTTTTACAGGTTTTCCCCAGGGCGTTATTAACGGCAGTACAGAAATCAACACTTCTGCCTCACAAGGGGCTATGGCTGATTTGTCAGCCAGCTACCATCAGATTTCAGCCCTGGCACCAACTTACCAGATGGCGGGGCAGGAGTTGGGGGGCAAAACGTTAAAACCGGGTATCTATCGGGTAGACAACCATACGCAGATCAACGGCACCTTAACATTAGACAACAATGGCAACCCCAACGCCGTGTTTATCTTCCAGATCAACGGCGATTTGACCGTAGGCAGCAACGCCCGCATCAGCTTTCTTGAAACTGCACAGCCTAAAGTCAAGAACGTTTTCTGGCAGGTGGCCGGTGAGGCCACGTTAGGCAACGGTACCACTTTCAGAGGCTCCCTTTTAGCACTTCAAAACATTACCGCCAGATCAGGGGCCACCGTATACGGCCGCCTTTTCTCTGTCTCTGGCAGCGTGGGCCTTACCAATAACATCATCACCATCCCTACTGATTTATCAGTAACGATCAAAAAGAGTGCAGGCAATGCGCAGGGAAATTATTTTGTTGGGGGCACCGTCACCTATACCATAACCGCTCACAATGCAGGCCCTATTGGCGAAAGCAATGTGAGGATCTTTGTCTTAAACTCCGGCCTTACCTACATTAGCTCAAAAGCTCCTCCCGGCTCTGCCTATGACCCGTCTGCGTCTCAATGGAGCATAAATTATTTTGGGGCAGGTGCCACTGCTACGTTAGAACTTACTACAGAGATCAACAACAACGCCACCGCCATTCTGCTGAACAGTGTAACAATCTTAGGCGATGGCCTGGACGAAAGCCGGGAGAACAATGAGCATTCAGTCTCTATCTGCGTAGCCCCGTCTGACCCGGGTGAAATTTCTGGCCCTGTCTCTGCCTGCGCGGGACAGGAAGTTGTTTTTAGTGTAACTCCCACCAAAGTTGCCTCCCAATACAACTGGACCTTCCCTCCCGGCTGGCAGATTGTGAGCGGCTCTAACGGTTCTACTATCGAGGTGATTGCCAGCACATCTGAGGGGGAAGTATCAGTGACCGCCCAAAATGTCTGCAGCGTAAGTGAACCCAGTACCAGGAAAGTCACCATTCCGGTAGCACCGTCCCTGGCTCCTGGCCCTATATCAGCCAGCTACGGATCTGCCAACCCATGTACTGGCAGAGCAGACGTCACCTATACAATTGCCCCTGTGACCGGGGCAGAATATTATGAATGGGCCGTTCCTGCTGGCTGGCAAATCATTTCAGGGGAAAAGAGCACCACCATCACCGTGCAAACCGGAAGTACAGCTGGCCAGGTAACCGTTAGGGCAGTCAATGCCTGCGGACCCAGCACCGCCGTTAACCTATCTGTGCAGCCGTCGGTGGCGGCTCCGGCTCCGCCAACGGCCATCTCAGGCAATCAGGCGCCCTGCGTAGGTGAAACAGTGGTGTATACTGCAAGTGGCAACCCTGAAAACACCTTCTATACCTGGAAATTCCCTCAAGGTTGGCAAGTCCTAGAAGGCGGAACGTCAAAAGCTGTCAAGGTGATAGTGGGAAGCGGTGCGGCCAACGTAGAGGCAGCAGCCATCAACGGCTGCGGCACCAGTACCCCTGTTACTTACCCGGTCAGCCCCATGGCCAAGCCTGAGCCAGCCTCTATTTCCGGAACCCTCCTGCCCTGCGCCTCTGCTGAAGGAACTACCTACACGTATTCAGTCACCCCCAAGTCTGCCTCAGATAGCTATTTCTGGAGAGTATCTGGCAATCTGGCGCTGGTAGAAGGACAAGGAACCTCTGAGGTAAAAATAAAAGTCACCACTGCCGTAGTATCCGGAACCATCTATGTGAGCGTGCTCAATAACTGCGGGCAAAGCGCTGAAAGCAGTATTACCGTCACCCCTACAACCAAACCTGCCCAGCCTTCTGCCATCAACAGCTCTGCTTTACAGCCTTGCGCTGGTGAAGAGAACCTGCAGTACAGTATCCCAGCTGTGCCAGGGGCTGTCTCCTATACCTGGACGTTACCGCCCGGCTGGGTACTAGTTGGCCCGGCAGACGGCACCTCTATCACAGTAAAAGCGGGCACGTCTTCTGGGACCGTGGCAGTTTCTGCAGTCAATGTCTGCGGTCCAGGCCCGGCGAGATCACTCTCGGTGTCTCCTTCCCTCAGCTCCCCCAACGCCCCTGTCAGTATTTCCGGTAATGTCTCCCCATGTGTGAACGCAAAGAATGTCACCTATTCTGTACAGGAGATACCCGGTGCAACTGAGTATGCCTGGCAGGTGCCTAATGGCTGGACCATCACCTCCGGAACAGGTTCCGCCACCATTCAAGTAACCGTGGGGAATAGCAGTGGCGAGATCAGAGTGACCAGTAAAAACAACTGTGGCAGCAGCCAGGCCACCACCCTGGCGGTAGCACCTGCTACGGCCGCCCCCCCGTCACCCGGGCCCATAACGGGTAACACGCTTGTCACCTGTATTAATGACGAGAAGACTGTTTATAGCATTTCAGAAGTCAGCGGGGCCACCAGGTATGAATGGGCAGTACCAGACGGTTGGTCCATCACAGATGGCCAAGGCACTCTTACCATTCAAGTAAAGGCAGGAACCAAGGCCGGCAATATAGCTGTCAAAGCCATAAACAGCTGTGGCCTCAGCGCCGCCAGCGTTTTAGCAGTGCAGTCTGGGGCACAGCCCCCCTCTGCCCCGGTTGCCATATCTGGCAGAAACAGTGTCTGCGCCCAGGAAGAAGAAATCATATATACTATCTCTGCGGTAAACGGGGCCACATCTTATGAGTGGAGTGTTTCAGGCGATTGGACCATCACTACCGGCCAGGGAACAACTTCTATCAAAGTGAAAGCTGGGGTAGGCCCCTCAACCATTTCTGTCATTGCTAGAAATAACTGCGGAGCCAGCCAGGCCACCGCCCTGGCTGTGCGTACCAGCACGGCATTACCCGCCACACCTGGCCCTATTTCAGAAACAGGTAGTCTCTGCACCGGCAACATCAAGGTAGAGTATAGGATAGCCCCTGTAGCGGGAGCTTTTTCTTACAGCTGGTCAGTACCTAATGGCTGGACTTTTACCCAGTCTTCTGACGGCACTTCCATTTTAGTGACAGTTGGCAGCGCAAGCGGGAAGATCAAAGTAACAGCTGTCAATGGGTGTGGCCAAAGCAGCGGAAGTGAAATCAATGTAAGCCCTACCAACGCCCCCCCGGGTACACCAACGTCTATAGTAGCAGGCTCCGCTTCTGTTTGCGCCAAAGAGAAAGGCCTTACTTATTTTATTGCACTGGTCCCTGGAGCAACCACCTATACCTGGTCCGTTCCTTCTGATTGGGAAATTACCTCTGGCCAGGGCAGCAATATCATTACCGTTACCGCGGGTAAGGCCTCGGGCGAAATAGCAGTAGTTGCCCAAAACACCTGTGGCGCGAGCCCTGCCAGCACCTTATTCGTAAAAGCCAACCAGGCTCCAGCCGCCCCGGGCCCAATCATTGGGGAAAAAGAAGCCTGCTCCGGAGGCAGGGACAACACTTACTCTGTTGCAGAAGTACCGGGTGCCACCACCTATGAATGGACAGTGCCCACCGGCTGGACCATTACCTCTCCCGCTACTAGCTCCTCCATCACCGTGAGGGCCGGTACAGCAGAAGGCGAGATTTCAGTAAAAGCCATTAACAGCTGCGGCAGCAGCACAGCTACGGTGTTGAAAGTGTCCTCTTCTACCACTGCCCCACCCGCTCCAATTGCTATCCATGGAACCACTACTGTTTGTATAGGCTCCACTACCCTTCTACAGTATAAAGTCGAGTCTCCTGATAATACCTCCTCGTCCTACTTCTGGACGCTGTCTGCCGGTTGGGATATTGAATCTGGCCAGGGAACCAACACCATCACCGTGAAGCCCCCCAAAACAGCAGGAACCGTTTCTGTCGCAGCTAAAAACGGCTGCGGCGTCAGCGCCTCTACCTCGCTGTCAGTAGCCATGGTGAGCAAAATACCAGCCACCCCCGGTACCATTTCAGGATTGGCTCAGGTTTGCAGCAATACCAAAGATGTCCTTTTCAGCATCAGCACCATGAACGGCGTGAGCCATTACCAGTGGGAGGTGCCCCAAGGGTGGTCCATCACAGAGGGGCAAGGCACTACTGCCATAAAAGTAACAGCCGGTTCTGCCGGGGGAGAGGTAAGGGTGACTGCCGTCAACGGCTGCGGAACCAGCGCTGCCAGAACCAAAACAGTAACCACCATTCCTATTCCGGCTACACCGGGACAAATCAAAGGAACTGCCTACCAATGCGCAGGCGCTACTAAGATTTCTTATTCCATTGACGCCGTACCAGGGGCTACTTCTTATCAGTGGAAGGTGCCGGCAGACTGGAAAATAACTACCGGCCAAGGGAGCGTCTCTGTGCAGGTGACCGTGGGTAAAACTTCAGGAGAGTTGAGTGTGGTGGCTGTGAATAAATGCGGCACCAGTGAGGCCGGCACATTGGCTGTCTTTTCTTCTACTGCCACCTCCTCAGCACCAGGAAAAATCACCCCAGAGGGCGCAGCCGTTCTCTGTGCCGGGCAAACCAATTTAAAGTACAGCATTCTGCCGGTTCCATCCGCCAGTTCCTATCTGTGGGAGGTGCCTGACGGCTGGGAGATTACCAAAGGCCAGGGAACCTCTGCCGTTGAGGTCAAAGCAGGCCCCACTTCTGGCGAGGTGTCAGTTAAGGTCATCAACGGCTGCGGTGAAAGCTCGCCAAGTGTGTTGGCTGTCAACATTGACAAATCAACCCCTCTACAACTTAGCGCCATTACCGGGCAGGCAGACGTGTGCTCCTCCCAAAAAGGGCTTTCTTACTCAGTACCGGCAGTTGCGGGTGTCAATACCTATCACTGGACTGTTCCAGACGGCTGGTCTATTACCTCTGGCCAGGGCACAAATACCGTTGTCGTTACAGCTGGAAGCGAAGGGGGTAGCCTGCAGGTGGCGGCCTCAAACAATTGCCACGCTGCCAGCGCCCGGTTCACATCAACGGTCTCGGCTACCCCGGCAGCACCAGTGGTGATCCTTGATGAAAGCAACCCGTGCACGGGACTGCAATACTCCATAGCGGCTGTCCCGGGTGCTACTTCTTATACCTGGTCAGTACCGGCGGGGTGGAGCATTTCCAGTGGCCAGGGCTCTACCGCCATCAAGGTGGCGGCCCCAGCCGGAAGCCAGGCAGGAACCATTCATGTGGTAGCCAACAATGCCAGCACCACCGCCTGCTCAAGTGCCGCCACTGCCCTGCTCGCAGACCCTGCCAAGGCTCAGGCTGATTTAGAGTTTGCCAACGCCCTTTCGCCTAACGGCGATCGCCTCAATGATACCTGGAAAATCAGGAACATAGAAAACTACCAAGAGAATGACCTGGTCATCATCAACCGCTGGGGGGCTGAAGTCTACCGGCAGAAAGGGTACCGCAACAACTGGGATGGAGGGAGCCTAAGTGAGGGGACCTACTTCTATGTGCTTAAAGTGAAATTATGTGATGGGGTCACCAAGACCTATCAGGGGTATGTGATGATTGTCAGGTAAACGTGAGGCTTGTGCAGTAAGTGATATGAAGAAAATAGTTTTACCCTTTCTGTTATTGTGGGCGCTTTCTTCTGCGGCGCAGCAGAGTGCCTCGTACACCCAGTATATTTTCAATGGCCTGGTGATCAACCCTGCCTATGCTGGTAGCAAAGGGGTTCTCAATGTAACCGGCTTGTTTAGAAGCCAGTGGAGTGGCTTAGAAGGCGCCCCCCATACCCAGACCCTGGCGGTAGACGGCACCCTCCTGAACCAGAGAATAGGGCTGGGCCTTCAGCTCATGAATGACGAGTTGGGGGCGCAGGGACAAAGAACCATCAATGTAAGTTCTGCGGTCAGAATCAAACTAGGGGAGAAAACGCGTCTGTCCGTAGGCCTTTCAGGCGGAGTTTCCCAATTTTCTATAGACGGCACTAAAATCAGGTTAATTGACCCGGAGCCGGATGCCGCTATTCCGGCTACCAAAGAGAGTGTCTTTCTGCCTGATGTCAAAGCGGGCATCTTCTTCAACACAGAGCGCTACTTTTTAGGGATTTCAGCTTCTAACCTGATCACAGGGAGCAACAGGATTGCCTATACACCGGCCAGGCACTATTTCCTTACCTCGGGCTATGTGTTTGACCTGGGCTCTCTGCTTAAATTCAAGCCAAGCTTTCTGGTGAAAGAAGATCTGAAAAGCCCCACCAATATTGATTTGAATGCCTTCTTTCTAATTGGTGACCGGCTCTGGCTGGGCGGCACATACCGCATGGCTTTGAAAGTGTTTAACACATCCAGATACCAGGCGTTAGAACTTGAAAACATGAATGCCTGGGCATTGATGGCAGAGGTGTATGTGACCCCTAAAATCAAAGTGGGCTACTCAAATGACATGACCTTGACCAGCCTGCAGGGGCATGCCAGCCATGAACTATCTGTAGGCTTCTTTTTCTTCAGAGATGCAGATTCCCCGTCGTTAACCATTCGCCACTTCTAAAATAGTTTAGAAGGGACTAGAGATTTTACCATGCGTGCCAAAGTTTTAGTTCTTTATATGTTCCTGCCCTTCCTGCTGCTTTCTTCTATAGCCGTTTTGGCACAGAAGCAGCAGAAGATAGCAGACACCCACTACCAGAAGCTAGAGTTTGCCCTAGCCATTGAGGCTTACAAAAAGGTACTCCAAACCCAGGAACCCACTCTCCCCATTATTGCCAGAATTGCTGATTCATACCGGCGGCTCAACAATTCAAAAGAAGCTGAGTTCTGGTATGCCCAGATGATGGCGTTTCCAGACTATGATCCCCAGAGTCTGAAACATTATGCAGATGCGGCCCGCATGAACGGCAATTATGAAAAGGCGAAGAACCTCTACCTCACCTATGCCGAGCAGGTACCTTCTGCCACCCCAGAGGCCATGCAGCTGATTGCCACCTCTGTCAACGCCCAGCTTTGGATGGGGAACCCCCAACCGTTCCGGGTAGAGAAGGCGCCCGGCTTGAATTCTGAGAACTCTGACTTTAGCCCCGCGCTGTTTCAAGATGGCCTTGTGTTCACGTCAGACCGGGTTGACAGCAAGAACAATAAGAACGTGCTGGGTTGGACGGGCAGACCAAACTCAATCTTATACTACAGTAAAAAAGAAGCAGCTGGTTTCAGCCCGGCTACCCCTCTGCCCTCCCCTATTCACAGTGACCACCAAAACGGGTCTGCGGCCTTCTCCCCAGATGGCAACACCATCTACTTTACCAGAATCAACCAGTTGAAGAAGCAAGGCAAAAGCGTCAACACAGACCCGTTTAGCTGGGTCAAGTTCTCAGTGCCTGAAAATGTAAACCGCCTGGAGATTTTCATTTCCCAGAGGAAAGGGAACGGCTGGAGTGAGCCTCAGCCGTTCCCCTACAACAACCCCGGCACCTATTCTATTGGGCACCCCGCGGTATCTAAATCAGGCGACACCCTTTATTTCTCCTCAGACATGCCTGGCACGCTTGGCGAATCTGACATCTTCTACAGCGTCAGGAAAAGTGACAACTCCTGGTCAAAACCCGTCAACCTGGGGGCCGGCATCAACACCCCGGGCAAAGAGGTATTTCCGGTGGTGGCACCCTCTGGCAAACTTTATTTTTCCTCAGAAGGGCACCAAGGCATGGGCGGCCTGGACATTTTCTCTGCGGCAGGGTCTGGCACTGTCTGGAAGAAGGTCCAGAACCTTAAATACCCTCTCAATTCACCGGGTGATGATTTCGGGATTGTGTTTGAGACAACAGACGCAGGCTACCTTTCTTCTAACCGGGAAAGCTCAGACGGGACAGATGACATTTACACCTTCCAGTACCAGCCAATTCCATGCAAACTGGCAGGCAGGTCTTTTGAGAAGACGGAAACAAGGCCCGGCGTGTATGAAGAAATACCCGTTGGCAACGTGCTGCTGCAGCTTTACCTGCCAAATGACTCTGTGGTGGCCACTACATATTCAGATGCCGCCGGCAACTTCACGTTTGACATTCTGGATGGGGTCACCTACAGCATCAAAGCCACCAAACCAGATTACCTGACCCGTTCTGCGGCAGTAACCCCCACCTGTGAGTCTATAGTAGACATGGTGCGGTTAGGCCTGGCCCTGAACAGGAGCACACCCAACAAGCCAATTCTGGTGGAGAACATCTACTATGACCTGAACAAATCAGATATTCGGCCTGAGGCGGCCTTAGAGTTAGACAAACTGGTGCAAACGTTAAAAGACAACCCCAAGATCAGCATTGAGCTTAGTTCCCACACAGACAGCCGCCAGACGGCCGCCTACAACAAAATACTCTCCCAGTTACGCGCCCAAACAGCAGTGAATTATATCATCTCAAAAGGAATAGACGCCACCCGGGTAGTAGCAAAAGGCTATGGTGAGACAAAGCTGCTTAACCGCTGCAAAGACGGGGTGCCCTGCTCTGAAGAAGAGCATCAGGTAAACCGCCGCACAGAGTTTAAAATTTTGAAGCGGAAATAGATTCCTCGTTTTTGTATTGCAGAACACGGGTGAACAAAGACGCGGGTGCATCAACGCATTTACAGCCTGTTTTCAGAAAAGAAGGCCATGAACGCAAGTGGCCACCTTCCAGAGTTTTGCTTTCGTAACAGGTAATTCTGCTTGTACACCTCAGCGGCAGGTCTATGCCCCGTTCACTAAAAAGGTTCAATCCCTTTTCAGGATAAGTAATGGGCCTTTGCAGCAGGCAGTTTTTTTGAGCTGTTCAGCGTTTCGCCCGTATCTCTCTGAAAGGGCCTATAAGGCGCAGGCATCTGCCTGTGCCCCTGTTTTAGGGCTACTTTTCAGAAAACAGCCCTAAAACAGGGGGTTAGTCTAGCCTTACCGCACAAACTCACGCCTGCGCGCTGGAGTAAACAGAAACCTCTGAACAGCTTCATGACTCCCGTTCCTCCTTCACTACTTAAAACTGATTACTTAAAAATAAGTAGCTACATAGACTTGACTATTTAACATAGTTCTGCTTTCTTGGGACTCACGTTGTTGAAAAACACATGGAGAACCTCCTAGACTCAGACCTTGACCACCGCGTGGCAGAGAAGGTTGCTGAGATTGCTAAAATTGCAGACCAGATACCGGGCGTAGTGATCATCCATAACCTGAAAAAGAACCTTGCGGTGGAATACATGTCGCAGCGCGGGTTAAATAAGCTGGGGATCACCTTAGAAGAGCTGAAAGAGATGGGGCCAGATTACCATCTGCGCTTCTTTAACCCGGAAGAGACCGGTGACTATATTCCCAAGCTCATTTGCGGCCTCTTAGAACGGAACGATGAACAGGAAGTTATCTCCTTCTTTCAGCAGGTGCGTTTTCATGGCAGTGAGGTGTGGCACTGGCACCTGAGCACCCTCAAGATTCTGATGAAAGATGATCAGAACCAGCCCCTGCTCACCATCACCATTGCCCTCTTAATTGACCCCATGCGCCATATTACCGCCAAGGTGAGCAGGCTGTTAGATGAGAATACCTTTCTCAGGCAGAATTACCAGCGCTATGCTCAACTAGGCAGCCGGGAGCGGGAAGTGTTAAAGCTGGTTGTGTTAGGCAAAAGTTCGGTTGAGATTGCCCAGGAGCTCTTTATCTCAGAGAAGACCGTGAACACCCACCGCCGCAACATCAAACTGAAGTTGAATGCCAACACAAGCTATGACCTGTCTCAGTATGCCATGGCCTTTGATTTGATTTAAGAACATGTTGAAAGGCGGGTTTCCATGCTGGCAAGAAGAAAAGCATAGAACGGGCCGCAGCCTAGTTGCCCGTGAATACAACTTAACAGCAGCAGCCTGTTGCAACAGTGGGCGCTTCAGTCTTTTATTTCTGAGACCGCTTTTGCTAGAACAGCCGTTTATCAACAACGGGGGCCGCAGCCTCCTTCCTTGTTTTCGGCCTGTTTTTCTAAAAACAGCAAAACAGGAAAAGCCTCTCTATCACCTTTTCAAAAAAGCCCTGTGGCTCACCCCTGAAAATGCGCCGCCAGAAACTGGCCAAACCGGTAGACATCTTCAAAGGTGTTGTACAACGGCGTAGGTGCTACCCTGATTACATTGGGTTCGCGCCAGTCCAGGATGAAGCCGTTGGCCATGAGGGTGTCAAACAGCTGCCGCCCGTTTTTATTCACCAGCAAAGACAGCTGGCAACCCCGTGCGGCGGGGTCTGCGGGCGTAATGATTTCCAGCTGGTCTTTGGGTTGGTGCAGGCCGTTTATCAGGAACTCCAGATAGCCCGTCAATTTTTCGCTTTTGGCTCTCAGGTTCTCTATACCGGCTTCGTCAAAAATAGCGAGGCTGGCTTTGTGCACCGCCATGGGCAAGATTTGGGCGTTGGAAAGCTGCCAGCCCTCGGCCCCGGGCATGGGAATGAAGCCTTTCTGCATCTTGAACCGAACGCGCTGGTCATGGCCCCACCAACCGGCAAACCGCGGCAGCTCCGGGTTCTGCGCGTGGCGCTCGTGCACAAACACACCAGACGTTCCGCCGGGGCCGGAGTTCAGATATTTATAGGTGCACCACACGGCAAAATCAACGTCCCAGTCATGCAGCTGCATGGGCACGTTCCCTGCGGCGTGCGCCAGGTCAAAACCGCAGATCGCGCCTACTTCATGCGCCGTCTGCGTGATAGCCGCCATGTCAAACACCTGGCCGGTGTAGTAATGCAGCCCGCCCATGAGCACCAGCGCAATTTCATTCCCGTTGTCTTTGATGGCCTGCAGAATGTCTTCGGTACGCCAGGTGTGCTCGCCTTCGCGCGGCGCGATTTCAATGATGGCGTCTTCGGGTGCGTAGCCGTGGAATTTCACCTGACTTTCCAGCGCGTACTGGTCACTGGGGAACGCCCCGGCCTCGGTGAGAATCTTGTACCGCTGGCCTTGCGGCCGATAAAACGACACCAGCATGAGGTGCAGGTTCACGGTGAGCTGGTTCATGATGACCACTTCTTCGGGCTTGGCTCCTACCAGTTTTGCGGTGGGCGCGGCCAGCGTTTTGTGGTATGTGAACCATGGGTCATCACCGGTGAAATGGCCTTCCACGCCCAACTCGGCCCATTTGGTCATTTCCTCTTCCAGCGCAGCGCGGGCAGACTTGGGTTGCAGGCCCAGGGAGTTTCCGCAGAGGTACACGGTGTCTTGGCCGTTGTGCTGCGGAATATGGAAATGTTCTCTGAAGTAACGAAGCTCATCTGCGTGGTCTTGCGTTTGCGCGTAGGCGAGGGTATTTTGGAAGGACATGGAACTAGTTGCTAAACTGGTAAAATGGTTGGCGAATTTACCTAACAGATGTTCGACCACCATACACTTTTACCTGAAACTCTCCAGATTCAGGTTTGTTTCCGTTTCTGGGCTCGTTTTTGGGAGTTAGGGTAAAAACAGGAGGTGGTTTAAAGGTAATAATATTGTTGTGTTGAAATCCAAATACTTATTTAATTCCACATTCTGAGAATAAAAGGTTTTAATATCTCTAAATCTCCATTTACATACTGAAGTGGAATTTCAATTTGGCTACTAAATTTTACATTCTTATCTATTTCACTATTTCTAAATGACAATATTTTAGCAGAGACTATTTTCCCAAATCTTGTTACAACTCGAACTTTTGTTTCAGGGCAGTAGTACCCATTCCTTTCTTCGTATTGCAAAGCTTCAGCTTTGACTTCATTTTTCAACTCTTCTGATGATAATTCAACTTCGAAAGTTCTTTCAGGTGCTTCTGCAAAAAGAACTTTGTATGTATTGCCACTATCGAAATAATACCAACAGTTGATTTCTTCTGTTGTAGGCTTATAGGCATATGAACCAATACCTATAGAAATAAACAAAGGAACCAAAAGAAGCTTTTTAGCAAGATTATTTATCAATTTAAACTCAGCATTCGTTGAAAAATAAACTCCTAAACTTAAAAGAAGCGGAATAAAACCTATTATCATTCTTCCGTAATTACTTGCATCAAAGAATATTACAAATCCAATTGTCTCTGCACTAAAAACAATCCAAAGGCAAGCTGAAATTAAAAAAAATGAGTCAGCTCTTTTATGTTCGCCAATTCCAATAACTAAAGCAACACCAGTTATTAATGTTAAGAACGGAAAGTGAAGCCCATCAGAAAAAAGTTTCACTCCTATACTTAGAACTCCCCAAATTAACAGCAAAGTTGAAAAGGTATATTTAAGAATTTTCATTTCTATTAATGCATATGTAAATACACCTTTCCGGCAGAATGGAATACTAACTCTATCACTTTCCTTTCCCCACCAGAAACCGCTCCTTCTCCAGCCCCAGCCATTGCAGCGCAGAACCACTCAAGAGCATTTCCTTCACATGGTCTGGGTACGGCATTGATTCAATGAGTTTGCCCGGTTCTTCTTCGCCCAGCGGGAACGGATAATCTGAGCCCAGCGCCACCTTGTCGGCACCAAACTGTTTCACCACATAGTCCAGCGTGTTGGGGCAATGCACCAAAGAGTCAATCCAGAACTTGCCCAGGTAGCTTTCCGGTTTGACGGGGTTGTCTACGGCGCAGAGGTCGGGGCGTACGTCAAAGCCGTGCTGAATGCGGCCGATGGTGAACGGGAAAGAGCCTCCGCCGTGGGCGAACGCCAGCCTTAGATGGGGCAACCGCTCCAGCACCCCGCCAAAGATGAGGGAGCAGATGGCGCGCGATGTCTCGGCGGGCATGCCCACCAGCCACGGAAGCCAGTATTTGCGCATCTTCTTTTCGCCCATCATGTCCCAGGGGTGCACAAAAATGGCGGCACCTAGCTCAGCGGCGGCTTCAAAGATGGGGAACAGGCTGGGGTCATCTAAATTAGTGTCGTTCACGTTGGAGCCAATCTGTACGCCAGCCATACCCAGCTCTTTCATGCACCGTTCCAACTCCTTAACGGCTAAATTGGTGTCTTGCATGGGCAGCGTGCCCAGCCCCACAAACCGGTGGGGGTAGTCTGCCACCACGCCCGCAATATGGTCATTGAGCAACTGGCTTAAGTCATAGGTGTGTTCGGGCTTGGCCCAGTAGCTGAACATGACGGGCACTGTACTCAAAACCTGCACCTGCACGCCGTGGCGGCTACACTCTTGCATGCGCACCTGCGGGTCCCAACTGTTGTCCTGGATTTCCCTGAAAAAGCGGTCGTCTTTCATCATGCGGGCGCAGCAGGGCTTGTGGTGCTCCAGCCGTATAAAGCCGCCGTACCCGTAGCGTTCGCGCAAATCTGGCCATTTCTCGGGCAAGATGTGGGTGTGAATGTCAATCTTGAGCGGGTGCGGGTGCATGGTCTACCTACGGTCGGTTTTGGCAATCTGATGCTCAAATTAAGAAATTCCTACCAACTATTTGTTTTGTTTTTACGGCGGCCTCTCTTCACCTGTGTTTTTGAGCTGTTTTCTAAAAACCAGCTCAAAAACAGAACGTCAGGCACCTGGGCCCCAAGCTACTGCTGCACCACCAGCAGGCACCTATTCACCGCCAGCACCAACCTAAAAACCTACTGCCGAACGCGTTGTTCAGAATAAGATTTAAAAAGAGCTTGCCTCACTACCGGGGAGTTCCTACTATTGCGGCGTATCAACTCAACCTCCCAAATGTCTTCTGTTACCCGTCAATTATTCTCCTCTGGCGCCCCCTGGGAAACTACCGTGGCTACTCCCGCGCCGTACGAGTTGGACCGCTGCTGGAAGTGGCCGGCACCACCGCCGTAGAAAACGGACAAGTGGTAGGCCCCGGCAATGCCTACGCCCAAACCAAATGTATTCTGCAGAAAATAGACCGCGTGTTGCAGGAAGCAGGGGCTTCACTAGCAGACGTGGTACGTACCCGTATGTTTGTCACAGATATTAGCCAGTGGGAGGAAGTAGGCCGCGCCCATGGCGAATTCTTTAAAGACATACGGCCCGCAACCTCTATGATTGAAGTAAAGGGCCTCATTGCCCCAGAGCTGCTGGTAGAAATAGAGGTAACCGCCTATTGCCCATAACGTTCTGTTTCAGGGCTGTTTTCAGGAAAACAGCCCTGAAACAGGTTTCGCCCTTGGCTGGAGCGCAATTCAGCCCGCAAACTGGAATTGTTCTAAAGACAAGGCTTATCTTTGCGGCTTCTTTACTCGTACATAAGGCGCTATGGAAAGGACAAAGAACCTGCTTTTTATACTTTACCTCTTCCCCTTCTTCCTCCTGGCGGGGTGTGACTCCAGCTCAAATACCAGAACAGAGCAAAGCACCCTGCGGCAGCTCAAAGTAGCCTTCGTGCCAAAATCCTCAGAGTTCCATTACTGGAAGAATGTACGTTCAGGGGCGGTGAAGGCGGCCAAAGACTTAGATGTAAAGCTCTTCTGGCGGGACCCTTTCCATGAAGACAACGTGGTTACCCAGATTGACCTGGTCTACAGCTTCTTAGAAATACAGGTAGATGCCATTGTGCTGGCGCCCATAGATCTCATAAGCCTGGTAGAACCTTCTGCCGCTGTGCTGAATGAGCAGAAACCGCTGGTGATTGTCAACACTGAGCTGGGCAATGTTGACTACACCAGTTTTGTAGGCACAGACAACATCAAGCTGGGGAGAACCTGCGCCACCCAAATGGGCAAGATGCTGAAGGGCACCGGCAAAGTGCTGCTGCAGCGGTTCAGGAAAGGAAGCATCACCACCCGGCAGCGGGAACAGGCCTTTCAAGAGACACTGGCAAAAGACTTTCCTCAAATTGAGGTCATCACCTCAGATGAATACCCCCAGGCTAAACCCGGAGAAGCCGTTAGGGCCAGCCTCGCCTTTTTAGCTGACCACCCAGATGCCACTGGCGTCTACACCTCTTCTGAGGTCACCACAGACAACATGCTGCAGGCCATTAAACAGAAACAGCTCAAAGGCAAAGTTACTTTTATTGGCACCAACGTCAATGACTCTATCGCAGCGGGCCTGGCTCAAGGCTATGTTCAAGGCCTTGCCCTCCAGGACCCGTACCAGATAGGCTATGAAAGCATAGAGGCCGCCGTGACCGCCGCCAAAGGCAAGCCAGTCAAGAAACGCATAGAAACCGAAACCTACTTTATCCAGGCCGAAAACCTGAAGGACCCCAAGATCAAAAGCCTCCTGTACAGCAGCGAAACCCTCCCCTAGCCCCCGTCCCCCCGTTGGGTTCCTATTTTTTAAGTGGTCTAGAACCTTGAAAGAGGGTCTCTCCGCAAAATTCCTTTATTCTGTTTTTGGCCTGTTTTTCTGAAAACAGGCCAAAAACAGAAGCCGGGTTTTCACCTGCCCTTTCTCTGGCTGGGCTTTAGAAGGCTTTACAGGCATTAGAGCTGAAAACTGCGGCTTCGGCAATAAAAGAGCACTAAGTTTTAAAACCTCACAATGATTCCCTAAATTGGTTGAGCCGGGCTCTGTCTGGTCCCTCAATTTGGCTTGCCTATGGAAACCGTACTTGTCTTGGGTGGCACCGGCGCGCTGGGCTCCTGCATTCTGGAAGCCCTGAAACAGCAGCACTACCGCGTGCGCGCCACCGCCCGTACCGCCCTCAAAGCCCAGCAGCTGCAGCCCAGCGTGCACGAGGTGGTGGTGTGTGACCCAACACAGCCCCAGACGCTCACCCCCCAGCTGGTGCAGGGGGTAGACTTCATCATTTCAGCGTTGGGCAAGAGCCTGAGTTTGACAGACCGCAGCAAAACCACGTTTCAGCAGGTAGACTTTGAAGGGAACCTGAACGTGCTCCGGCTCGCCGAACAGCACGGGCGCATCAAAAAGTTTGTGTACGTGAGCGCTTTCAGCGGAGAGAAACACCCCAACGTGGCGTATTTCAAGGCCCATGAAGATTTCGCGCGGGTGCTGCAGCAAAGCCAGATCACTTCTGCCGTCATCAAGCCACCGGCCCTGTTTTCGGCATTCTTAAGTCTGGTGCCCCTCGCCCGCAAGGGCCAACTGGCCTCTCTGGGGCCCGGCAACCGCCGCACCAACCCCATTCATGAGCAGGAAGTGGCGGAGGCCTGCGTACAGGCGCTCACCCAACCCCGGCCGGTGGTGGAACTGGGCGGACCCGTCAACTATACCCGCAAAGAACTGGTAGAGCTGGTGAACGGCCGCCTGGGCCCTTCCCGGCTCACGCCGCAGGTGCCGTACTGGCTGGTACACTCGCTGCTGCCGGTGGTGCGGCTGGTGAACCGCTCTTTGTATGAGAAAGCCGCCTTCTTTGTAGAGGTGACCAAAGCAGACTGCGTGGCCCCCGCCGTAGGCCACCGCCGGCTGGAAGATTATTTAGCTGAGCATGTGTAGAATCCTAGTTGGGGCATACGCCGTTTTTCCCGATATTTGCGTAACTCGTTTAAGACGTATACCACATGGGAAGAGCATTTGAGTTCCGGAAAGCCCGGAAGATGAAACGCTGGGATATGATGTCCAAGCAGTTCACCCGCATAGGGAAAGAGATTGTGATGGCCGTGAAATCTGGCGGTCCTGACCCCAACACCAATGCCCGTCTGCGCGTGTGCATTCAGAACGCCAAAGGGGTGAACATGCCCAAAGACCGCGTGGAAGCCGCCATTAAACGCGCCCAGGGCAAAGACGAAGCAGATTACTCTGAGGTAGTGTATGAAGGTTATGGCCCCCATGGCGTGGCCGTGCTGGTAGAGACCGCCACTGACAACGTGAACCGCACCGTGGCCAATGTGCGCATGCACTTTAACCGCACCGGCGGCGAGCTGGGCCGCACCGGCCAGTTTGACTTCATCTTTGAGCGCAAAGGCGTGTTCCACCTAGACGCTGAAGGCCTGGACCTGGAGGAACTGGAGCTGGATTTGATTGACTTCGGGCTGGAGAGCATTGACAAAGACGAGGAGGAAAACGAAATCATTATCCAGACCTCGTTTGGTGATTTTGGCGCCATGCAGAAAGCCCTGGAGGAGCGCGGCCTCAACGTGAAAAGCTCTGAACTGCAGCGTTACCCAACGGTTCTGAAAGAACTCACGCCTGAGCAGCAGGAAGACATGGAAAAACTGATTGACCGCCTGGAGGAAGATGATGACGTGCAGGCGGTGTACCACAACATGAAAGAAGACGCAGGAGAATAAGTCTGTTTTCGGGCTGTTTTCAGAAAAACAGCCCGAAAACAGACATCAAACCCAACCGCCCCGCTTTCTCTGGCAGAAGGCGGGGCGGTTATATTAAAGAACGATATATAGGCTGATTATTTCCCCAGCATCCAGTCCAGGGCGTCTTTCTTCTTCACAAAGTAGTTGGCGGCAAACGTACTCTTTTCTTTGCCCCGCACCATGATGGTGGTAATGGCCAGGTGGCTGTTCAGATCCTCAGGTATCACCAGCGCCACTTTCTTAACGCCCAGTTCAGACAGCCGCGGCAGCAGCACCTCACTGCTCCATTTTTGATCAGCGGGTTGAATCTCACCTATGCGGCTGGAGTTGGCCAGCCAGTACTTCAGCTTTTTTTGGGCCACCAGTTCCATGCAGTAGGTCACCGCTTCCCTAAACTGGGCAGACGTGAACGTGCCGTCCCAGTCCATGGTGATGACCGAGGTAAGTTCGTCTACTTCAATATGCAGGAAAGGGAATTCTCTGTAGGACACAGGTTTGTTCTCAATTTATATTAAAAATAGCATCATCTAGAATTAATCTTTTTAGCAATTATTTCAAATGATTTTTAAACAAACTAATACGGTTTAGAAGGGAGGAGTCATTTCATTTTCTTCAAAGGGTTCTAAATTATACCCCAAAAGTTTTGCCTTAGCTTTATACATATCAAGTGTTCTTTGAATCCCCTTAAGTTTCTCCTTGTGATGGTTGTAGCTATATAATAAATCATCAATATTGTTAATAAAGTAAAATCCAGTTGTAGTTGACCCAATTAAGCCAGCCCTTTTTAAAGGAATTGTTACTTTATTTCTAATATTATTTTCAGACAAGTAAATTTGGTTATCATATAGAAAACTAGAAATACTTTTCAACCCTTTAGCATTATACTTTCCCCTTGCTTCTCGCTTCAAGTATTCAAACACTAAACTTTGAAACTTTTGTCTATTATCAATCAAAAATCCCGAAAAAGCATTTTTTTTCTCACTCTTTGTTATGATACCAATATTACTTTTGATATCATCTTCAGCCTTAGTATAAATTTTCTTCTGATAATTATCAGCCAAATCCTTATCATCAGTTGCTAAGAATATATATCCTTTCCACAGTATAGTATTAGTTTGTATCCATGGATTAGAATTAGAGTTAGGGTGCAACTGATTATAGATTAACCAATTTTCATAAGAACTAATAGTGAATTTTACTATTGGATTTAAGAGTTCATTATCTCCTTCTTTTTTTAAAAGGTCTTTAATCTTTTTCTCAAGAATATCTTTTGCATCATCTATTATATCCCAATCTATATCATTTGGTATTTCGCCTTCTATTAACTGAGTATTCTCAAATGCATATTGCTCAAGCCCAAGATAGTTTTTCTTATTAAGTTTAATTTCATCTATATTATTATATTTCACAAGTTTAAACTTCATTAGACTTGTAAGATGGTTGTAAAAATCATCGCCATAGTCATGCTGCGAAAGCCTGCTACATAAAGACAGACCATTAATCTGCGCTCTTAGCGAATCAATATCTACTTTATTTGGTAACATGTATTGTGATTCTCCTGTTTGGTTTTGTCTCAATTCCAGTTGACGTCCTAAAAAGATAGCCTGTATATTCAGTAGCACAATCTATCGTATCTTCTTGCATACTTAATACAACCGAATTAGAAGTAAAATTTTGCAACCTTCTATTGACTCTGGTTGGGCTACAGTATTTATTGGTATGATGACATAAGATAATTAATTTTCCATTATCTTTAGACACCCTCACCAATTCTTGAATTAGAATTTGTGACTGGATTTCATCATCAAATCCATATCCATAAGGATTGCACATAATAACATGGTCAAACCTATCATTCGTCCATGGCAATTTGTGCACATCGCAGAAATAATCGATAGAGCAATTTGCACATGTCTTTTTAAGCTCCTTATCTAAATCTGTTAGGTAACACTCGGAGAAGAAAATTTTTCCAAAATTTCCACAACCTGCCCCTACTTCTAAATTTAGAATAGATTTATCATCTACGAAAAATTCCCTCAACATTCTTATTTATGAGTTAAATGATATTAATTTTCAATATTTTTTTTGTTAAATATACAGTAATTAATCAGGTTTCTCCATCACCTGGCCGCAGTTGCTGCAGGTGCGCCTCTCTTCTGATGCCCAGAAGGCATCCATGACCACGGGCAGCTGGCCTACAATGTCAGAGACGGGAATATACTCTTCATATAGTTTGGTGTGGCAGTTCTCGCAGTACCACTGAAAGCCGTCCAGTTCGCTTTCATCGCGGTAGCGCTCCATGACCAGGCCCACGGTGTTGGGGCCGCGGCGCGGAGAGTGGGGCACATTGGGCGGCAGCAGGAAAATACTGCCCTCTTTGATGTGGATGTCTTTAAACTCGCCTTCGTCTATCACCTTGAGTACTATGTCACCCTCCAGCTGAAAGAAGAATTCCTCGCCGTTGTTCACGTGGTAGTCTTTGCGCGAGTTGGGTCCGCCCACCACCATCACAATAAAGTCTTTGTTGTCTTTGTACACCTGCTGGTTGCCCACCGGCGGCTTGAGCAGGTGGCGGTGTTCGTCTATCCATTGCTTAAAGTTGAAGGCAGGTTGTAAGGCCATGGCAGTACAGCGTTGAAGTGAAAGAATAGGCTCCCCGCACAAGAGAGCCGCCCCAAGGTACGAAACCGCGCGCAGAAAAGATAAACCTGTTTCTGGCCTGTTTTCTGGAAAACAGCCTTAAAACGCAGCAGCAGGCGGGTAAACCGCTTCTGCACATTGATTTCTGCGCGGCTATCCTGTACTTTTACTCTTATGGATTTAAATATACGGCACAAGCACGCCCTTGTCTGCGGCAGCACCCAAGGGATAGGCAAGGCCTGTGCGCTGGAACTGGCGCTACTGGGTGCCAACGTTACGTTAGTAGCCCGTCATGAGGAGCGGCTGCAGCACACCCTGCGCCAGCTTGACACCTCTGCCGGACAGCAGCACCATTATGTAGTGGCAGACTTCACCCGCCCCTCTCAAGTGCAGGAACAGATAGAGAAGCACCTGCAGCGGGTGGGCCAGGCCCATATCCTGGTGAACAACACCGGTGGCCCGGCTGGCGGCCCGGCTATTGACGCCCGTGCAGATGAGTTTGAGAAAGCCTTTGCCGCCCACCTTCTCTGCAACCATGTGCTGGTGCAGGCGGTGGTCCCTTACATGAAAGAAGCTGCCTACGGGCGCATCATCAATATTATTTCTACTTCGGTAAAGCAACCAATTAAGGGGCTGGGGGTCTCTAATACGATACGGGGCGCGGTGGCCAACTGGGCCAAGACCCTTTCTTTTGAACTGGCGGCGTTTGGTATCACGGTGAACAATGTTTTACCCGGCGCCACCATCACCGCCCGCCATCATTCCCTGATTGAGAGCAAGATGCAGAAAACCGGCCTTTCCCGGGAGGAAATTGAAAAAGAGATGAAGGAAGGAATACCGGCCAACCGGTTTGCAGAGCCAGAGGAAGTAGCCGCCGCCGCGGCCTTTCTGGCCTCACCTGCGGCAGCCTATATCAACGGCATTAACCTGCCGGTAGACGGCGGCCGGCTGGGGAATCTGTAAACGTGTCCCAAGCTCGCTCCGCCAGAGAACAGCGTTATAAATTATTTTTATGCTACAATTTTATACTGTATTAGATGCCCCCCTCTTCTCTTGACCTGGTGGTACCGTGTTACAACCCCAGTGCCGGGTGGGCGGTTCAGATGACACAAAACATGCAGAAGCTCCAGACGCTTCTTTAAGGCATAGACTTACACCTTATTTTGGTGAATGACGGCTCTAGCCGTGGCGTTCAACCTTCTGATATTCAATACCTGCAGGAACATCTGCCTTCTTTCACCTACCTCTCTTATGAGGTAAACCAAGGCAAGGGCTTTGCCCTGCGCACCGGTGTTGCCCACAGCACCAGCCCTTTGTGCCTCTACACTGATATTGATTTCCCTTATGAGGAGACAAGTATGGCCCGGGTTTACCAGACCTTAGCCCACGGAAATGTAGACATTGCCATTGGCATAAGAGACGCAGACTATTACGCCCAGGTGCCCCCCAGCCGCACTAAAATTTCTAAATTACTAAAGCGGCTCACCAGAAACTTTTTACGGCTCCCCATCAATGACACCCAGTGTGGGCTCAAAGGTTTTAACCAGAAAGGAAGACAGCTCTTTTTAGAGACCCAGATCAACCGGTACTTGTTTGACCTTGAATTTATTTACCTGGGATCTAAGCTCGCCCAAGAGGTAGTGATGGTTCCCATAGAAGTGGCCTTGAAGCCAGAGATTGTCTTCTCCAAAATGAACTTCAAGATACTGTTGCAGGAAAGTTACAGCTTCTTAAAAATCTTCTTCACCTCTTCTTCCCAAAGGTTTAAATCTAAATGAAAACCAATACAAAAGCACTTCTTGGCTTGCTAATAGGCACCGTTGCCCTCTTATACCTCTTTTGGGGATCCACCTTGTTTGATGCCCGGTTAAACATGTTTGGGTTTGGCGGTGATGGAACAAAGAACTACTACACCTTTCTTTATTACCTGAAAGCCGACAACGGCACCCATTTCTCCGGCATGAATTACCCTTACGGTGACCATGTGGTGTTTACTGACAATCAGCCAATAGTCGCTTTCATCTCCAAGTGGTGGCACAACCATGTCTCGCCGGTGTATCCGGGGGGCTTGGCGGTGATTAACGGGCTAATGATCTGGAGTGTGGTTCCCACGGTGCTGCTCCTCTTTCTTTTACTGCGCAGGAGCCTCCTCTCTGTACCGGTTGCCGCAGTGGCAGCTTTGGCTATTGCTTTCCTTTCTCCCCAGCACATCAGGCTGGGAGCCCATTACGCCTTAGCGTACTCTTTTGTGATCCCGCTGCACTGGTATTTGCTGGTGCGCATGCAGGAAAGCAGGAGGCACCGGCTCTCCTGGACTATTGCCCTCACGGCGGCGGCCTGTTTTACAGGGCTGCTCCACCCGTACTACCTGGCCATGCACGCCCTCTTCCTGCTATCTTACGCCGTAGTGGTCTTTCTTTACCGGAGGAGGTCAGCGGGGCGTTTGGTGCTCTTGACCGTGGCAGCAGCACTTCTGCCTATTCTGCTTTTCAAGACGTGGCTGTCTCTCACAGACATTATCACTGACCGGCCTGACACTCCCAATGGCTTTTTTGGGGGAAGGGCCAACGTACAGGGCGTGCTGCTCCCTTCTATGGGGTCTGTACATGAATGGATTCAGCATTATCTTGTTCAGCTGACCAGCTACAGCGTGGAGACGTTTGTGTACATTGGCCTGGCCGGCAGTCTCTGCATTCTGCTCACACTCGTCAAGTTCAGTAAGGGAATCAAGAACAGGAAACGGAAACGTCTCTTTACCCCTACCCTGCCAGCCCCTCTGCAGTTCACCGTGGGGGCCAGCATCCTGGTACTGCTATTCGCCTTTGCCATTCCGCTTAAGTTTTTTTCTGCCGCTATCCTGGATTACCTCCCGCTGGTGAAACAGTTCAGGGCCATTTCCCGCTTCGCCTGGATTTTCTACTACATCATAGCCGTCTATGGGGCCTTTTACTTCTACCGTCTCTACCGCCTGTGGCGTATGAAGGGTGCCCGGGTGAAGGCTTACGCTCTGGTGGCGGCCATTTTCCTGTTCTGGGGGTTTGAAGCCTGGGATTACTACGGCCGCCTGACTCCCAACCTGCGCAACCAGCTAGGGAAGGATTTCATTTCGTCAGAAACCGAGAGCTTTGTAGATTACCTGCACACGGCCGGCGTTTCACCGGCAGACTTTCAGGCCATAGTGCCCCTGCCCTACTACACGGCCGGCTCTGAGAAGTTTGAAATCAATCACGGTCTTTCTGTTGACCGCAGCATGCAGGCCTCCTTGCACACAGGGTTGCCCATCACAGCCTTCATGATGTCGCGCACCTCGTTAGACCAGTCAATGCAGCAGATGCAGCTCCTAAGCAGTGATCTCATCACCAAAGAACTGCTTCCCCACCTCCCCAACAGAAAGCCTCTTCTGCTGGTGGTGGTGCCAGACAGCCTGAACCCAAGTGAAAAACGTCTAATGCAGAAGGGGCAAAAACTCTTCTCCAATGCCAGCATCAGCCTTTACTCCCTTTCCTTAGATTCTTTGGCGGCTACTGAGAAACCAAAGGCGGCAGCCTTCTTCGCCCAGAACAAAGCCCAACTGCATCAGCAGGGCAGTTTGTACTTAACACAAGACCGCAACGATTATCTGTTGAGAGACTTTACAGACCAGCCCGCCGAGGCAGAGGGATTCCATGATGCGGGAGCTGCGCTGGTGCCCAGAAAAGGGTATCAGATCTTATTGGATTCCTTGCCCCATGCCAATGACACCACCCTCTATGAAGTCTCTCTCTGGGTTAATCTCAAAAATGCCCAGGACGCGCCTTCTATGGCGTGCTTTGTGATGAAGCAGGATTGGGAAGTAATGGCCAACCAGGAAGTCAGTGCTAAAACCAGCTCTGAAATAGTGGGCAGTTGGGTAAGGCTCAGCACCCAGGTACCTGTCAAACCCGGCCAGAAACTGGAGGTCAGGGTAAACGGCAGAGGGGCAACCGCAGACCATTTCATGGTAAAACCGGCCTCCCTTGACATCTACCGGTACACCCCAAAAGGAAAACTGCTCAAAAACAACTATCTTTTGCAGGACTAGGCATTACCCGTATGCTCCACCTGCAGAACTTCCTCAACGGCACCTTCGCCCCACCGGCCTCTGGCAAATACCTGCCCAACAGCAATCCGGCCACGGCCGAAGTGTTTTCCCAGATTCCTGATTCTGATGAGCAGGACGTACAGGAGGCGGTGAGGGCAGCCCGGCAGGCGTTCCCGGCGTGGTCAAACCTGTCCGCTGAAAAGCGGGGAAGGCACCTGATGCGGCTGTCTGCGTTGATTGACCAGAACCTGGAGCGTCTGGCAGAGGCTGAAACAACTGACAATGGCAAGCCGCTTACGCTTTCCAGGACCATGGACATTCCCAGGGCCAGCAGCAACCTGCACTTCTTCGGGACGGGTATCCAGCACTTTGCGTCTGAGTCGCATTTCATGGAGGGCGTGGCGGTGAACTACACCGTGCGGCGGCCGCTGGGCGTTGTGGCCTGTATTTCCCCGTGGAACCTGCCGTTGTACCTGTTCACCTGGAAAATTGCCCCCGCCCTGGCCGCCGGAAACTGTGTGGTGGCCAAGCCTTCTGAAATCACCCCGTACACCGCCCATCTACTGGCCGAACTCTGCGTGGAGGCCGGTCTCCCCGCGGGTGTGCTGAACATAGTGCACGGCACCGGTGCCAAGGTGGGGGCGGCCCTGGTAGAACATCCAGACGTCAAAGCCATCTCCTTTACCGGCGGCACCCAAACCGGTAAAACCATTGCCCGTACGGCGGCGCCCATGTTCAAAAAACTTTCCCTGGAACTGGGCGGCAAGAACGCCACCGTCATCTTTGCTGATTGCGACTTTGAAAAAACCGTAGCTACCGCCGTGCAGGCCGCCTTCGCCAACCAAGGGCAAATCTGCCTCTGCGGCTCCAGAATCTTGATAGAACGCCAGCTGTATGAAATATTCAAAGCCGCTTTTCTGGAAAAAGTAAACGCTTTAAAGGTAGGTGACCCGCTGGAAGAAGAAACGAACATAGGTGCTTTGGTCTCTGAGCAGCACCTGCAGAAAGTGCAGCAGTACATCGCCCTGGCCAAAGAGGAAGGCGGCACGCTGCTCACCGGCGGCGGGCGGGTTCACCTAGATGGCCACTGCGCCAACGGTTATTTCCTACAGCCTACTGTCTTTGAAAACCTTCCCCACACCTGCCGCACCAACACAGAGGAAATCTTCGGGCCGGTGGTCACGTTGATGCCGTTTGACTCTGAAGAAGATGCCGTTCACTTCGCCAACTATACAGAATACGGGCTCGCTGCCTCGGTCTGGACCCAAGACTTAACGCGGGCCCACCGTGTGGCCCATGCCCTGCACGCTGGTATTGTATGGGTAAACACGTGGCTGCTCCGGGATTTACGCACGCCGTTTGGCGGCATGAAACAGAGCGGCGTAGGCCGGGAAGGCGGCTGGGAAGCGCTGCGGTTTTTCACGGAGCCCCAGAATGTGTGCGTAAAGCTGTAGTTCAAGGAGTGACTGCGTGATGGATCAAAGAAGGTAATGGTGGGGTTGAGATATGAAGATATGGGAATGAGGAAATGAGAAAATGCTGTTTTTGGCCTGTTTTGGCCAAAACAGCAAAAAAACGCAAACTGTGGGG
>NZ_LRMM01000073.1 GCF_001647275.1 Rufibacter ruber
AAATGCTGTTAAAAACAGGTACGGAATGTCTGTTGAACAGGAGGCAAGCCGTTGCTAGAAAGTTCCACCGTTAAGTTCGTTCTACTTCATTCCGTTTTTGGCCTGTTTTCCAGAAAACAGGCCAAAAACAGAAACTACATAGATAAGACAGCCTGCGTGAACTTAGGCCGAGTTTCCCGTTAAAGGGGAAGTTTCTCTAATTTCGGCCATGGCAAACCAAATTCCGCAGCAAAAGAATACCCACCAAGATTTTACCGGCTTCGTCACCGTTCGCGGGGCACGCGAGCATAACCTGAAGAACGTAGACCTCAGCATCCCCCGAGACGCGCTGGTGGTGTTCACGGGGGTGTCGGGGTCGGGGAAGTCGTCGCTGGCGTTCGGGACGCTGTACGCCGAGGCCCAGCGCCGCTACCTGGAGAGTGTGAGCCCCTACGCGCGGCGGCTGTTCCACCAGATGGCCGTGCCCGAGGTAGATGCCATTGAGGGCCTGCCCCCGGCGGTGGCCCTGCAACAGCAACGCGGCACGCCCACCACCCGCTCCAGCGTGGGCAGCGTGACCACCCTCTCAAACCTGGTGCGCATGCTGTACAGCCGGGCCGGAGACTACCCGCCGGGCCAAGGCATCATCTACGCCGAGGCGTTCTCGCCCAATACCCCCGAGGGCGCGTGCCCCACCTGCCACGGCCTGGGCCGCATCTATGACGTGACCGAAGAAAGCATGGTGCCAGACCCTTCGCTTACCATTAGGGAGCGGGCCATTGCCTCCTGGCCTACCGCCTGGGGCGGCCAGAACCAGCGCGACATCCTGGTGACTCTGGGCTATGACGTAGACAAACCCTGGCGCGAGCTGCCCCAGAAAGACCGCGACTGGATCTTATTCACTCAGGAGCAACCCGTGGTGCCCGTGTACCCCGGCTATACCCCAGAGCAAACCCGCCGCGCCCTGCAACGCAAAGAAGAACCCAACTACATGGGCACGTTTACCAGCGCCCGGCGGCACGTGTTCCATACCTTCGCCAACACCAACAGCCCCCAGATGAAAAAGCGGGTGCTGCAGTACATGCTCCACACAGACTGCCCCACCTGCCACGGCAAACGCCTGAACCCCGCGTCGCTCTCCGTCACCTTCGCGGGCTATGACATCACCGAGCTGTCGCGCCTGCCCCTGCAACGGGTGGCCGAGTTACTGAAACCGTACGCGGCGGCCTCCGCTCAAGGCCATAATCAACAAGACGCGGGACACCCGGAACAACTCATCGTGAAGCAGCGCATCGCGCAGGATTTGACCGCGCGCATTCAGGTGCTGCTGGATCTGGGCCTCGGGTATCTGTCTTTGGAACGAAGCACGCCTACCTTGTCGCCGGGCGAGTTGCAGCGCCTGCGGCTGGCCACGCAGCTGTACTCGCATCTGTTTGGCGTGGTGTACGTGCTGGACGAACCCTCGGCGGGCCTGCACCCCTCAGATACCGTGGCCCTGCTCACCGCCCTGGCCAACCTGAAGAAAGCGGGCAATTCGTTGTTTGTGGTAGAGCATAACCTGGACGTTATCCGGCAAGCCGATTGGCTCGTGGACGTAGGCCCCGCCGCCGGCGAGAAAGGCGGCGAAATCCTCTACAGCGGTCCGCCCGAGGGGTTGCAAGAAGTACCTAACTCCCAAACTGCCGCTTACCTTTTCGGCACGGCCCCTGTGCACACGCGCCCGCGCCGCACGCCCACCGGCTGGCTCCAACTGAGCGGCGTGACCCGCAATAACCTGCAGAACCTGAGTGCGGCCTTTCCGCTGGGCGTGTTTACCACCGTCACGGGCGTGTCGGGCTCGGGCAAGAGCAGCCTGGTGAGTCAAGTGCTGGTAGAACTGGTAGCCGAACACCTGGGCCAGGAAATCCAACCCGAGGAAGAAGAAACCGATCAACTGGAAAGCCCCGCCCCGCAGACCCTGGGCGGAAGAATCGTGAGCGGGATGGAGCAGATCAAGCGGCTGGTACGCGTGGACCAGAAAGCCATCGGGCGCACGCCCCGCTCCAACATGGCCACCTACACCGGCCTCTTCGACCACGTACGCAAACTCTTCGCCGATACGCCGCTGGCCAAGAAACGCCGCTATGACGCGGGCCGCTTCTCGTTCAACGTGGCCAAAGGTCGCTGCGAGAACTGCCAGGGCGAAGGCTTCGTGATGGTGGAACTGCTCTTTTTGCCCAGCGTGTACGCGCCCTGCCCGGTTTGCCACGGCGCCCGCTACAACGCCCAAACCCTGGAAGTCACCTACCGCGACCTCAACATCGCCGAAGTGCTGAACCTCACCGTAGATGCCGCCTGGGAGTTTTTTGATGAAGAACCCGCCATTCACCGCGCCCTCACCGTGCTGCGCGAAGTAGGTTTGGGCTACCTGCGGTTGGGGCAACCTGCCACCGAGCTTTCCGGCGGGGAAGCCCAGCGGATCAAACTAGCCACCGAACTCCAGCGTCTGTCAAGAGGAAACACGCTCTACATCCTGGATGAACCCACCACTGGCCTGCACCCGTCAGACGTGGAGAAACTCATGGCCCAGCTGGAAAAACTGGTGGACGCGGGCAACACGGTCATTGCCGTAGAACACACCATGCGCGTCGCCGCCGCCTCCGACTGGGTCATTGACATCGGACCCGGAGCAGGGGAGGAAGGCGGACAGATTGTAGCGGCCGGTACCCCGGAGGACGTGGCGAAGGTGGCCGGGAGTAAAACGGCTCCGTTCTTGGCGAAGGAACTGGCAGGGTAGTCCAGAAGTTAGTTTCCGTTTTTGACCTGTTTTGGCCAAAACAGGCCGAAAACGGAAAAGCCGTATTCCCTCTCCCCCTGGGAGAGGGCTAGGGTGAGGGTAGGGCGGTTCAGGTATCAGAAGCTGGAGTTCCTGGCGCAGACGCTCGCAGGTCCTCCGGACGCTACGAGGTCTTTGGAACAGGCGCTGATGGTTGGGGAAAGAGAAGAGCTGCGCCAGATATTCGGCCTAGCCGAAGAAGGAGAACCGCTGCAACCATACATGCTCTCTTCCGCTGACGCGGACAAGCCCTAGATAACCGTGGTGTCAACTTCCGTTTGCTGATTTCAGAAAATCAGGCCAAAAACGGAAAACCTTTTCTTTCTCTTCCCCCGGGTTTATTGCGCTTTTCTGTTCCGGGCAATGAGGTGGTGAATGTAGCGGAGCTTCTCCACCACGGGAGGGGAGAAGGTTTCTGGGAGCAGGTCAGGGAGGCCTAGGGCGCGGTTCACCTCGTTTACTTTCAGGCTTAGCTCAGTGTAGCGGCTCTGGATGGTTTCCAGCTGGGCCTCTACCAAATCCTTTTCAGGAAGGTGGAGCAGGTCGGTGTTTTCAGCGGTATCCAGCACGGCAATCATGTCCAGGTACGTGCCCCAGGTTTCGGCAAAGTCTTCCCAGGGGTGCATGGTGGCATAGGCGCTTATGTAGGCGTTGGCCCAGTTGGCCTTGGGGCCGTTTTGGTAGTAGTGGTCCATGGCCTCTGAATAGCTGGGGTGTTCATGGTCCCCAAAGATGGCCTTGAACGCCGCTTCGTCTTTGTTCTGGATGAGCAGCTGCCAGTAGTAGTGCCCAATCTCGTGCCTGAAATGCCCAATGAGCGTACGCTGCGTCTCCCCAAAGGCTACGCGCAGCTTCTCCCGCTCCACGGGGTCGGCTTCGCGCAGGTTAATGGTGATATTACCATCGGCGTGGCCGGTGTACACCTTCTCCTCCCTGCCCAGGCCCATCCAACCCAGCACCGGCGACGGTTGCACATCTTCTTTAAAATCAAAGGTAAGCGGCAGTTCAAAGTGTTCCTCTTTGGAGCCATAGGGCAAGCCCAGGCGGTCCAGCAGGTACAGGAGGCGGCGCTTGGCCACCTCCAGCTGGTACCATTTGGATAGGTTGCCGTCTATTGACAGGTCTGGAATGGTCTTGGTCAGCTGGCAGTAGTCGCAGAGGCACTGGTTGTTCTGCTGCGGCTGGCTCCAGGCCGCCACAAAACGGTTACAGACGTTGTAGGTGCTGTAGTTGAAGCACTTCACCAGCGTGGCCCGGCAGTCTGGGTTGGTGCAGGTGTAATGGCCTTTCCCGTCAGGCTCCACGGCATGAATGCCTTCGCACACCGGGCACCACCCCACTTCGCGCTGACAGCAAACGCATTGGGAATTCTCAAAGTATAATTTGTTGCCACAGGCACAGCCGAACGTTTGCATAAGGAAAAACTAAGCGGTAAAACAAAGGAAGAAGGCGCGGCATCTGCTTAGGCAGATATGACCACACCGCGCCAGACTGGTGAGCTTACTGGCTGCTATACGGCTCCGGTAGCGGGATGATTTTCACCCCGTAGGTGGTGGTGTGCCCCCCGTTGGTTCTGAGCATGCCTTTGATGGGGCTGCAGTCACTGTAGTCAGACCCGTGGGCGGCTTTGATGTAATGCACATCTGCGAGCAGATTATTGGTAGGGTCAAACCCCTGCCAGCCAAAACCGGGAATATAGGCCTCAGCCCAGGCGTGCATGACCGCCGTGCCGGTGAGGTTGAGCCCCTGGTTCAGGTACCCCGAGACATACCGGCACGGGATCTTGTGCAGGCGCGCCACGCCAATGAACAGGTGCGTGAAATCCTGGCACACGCCCCGGCCCAGCTGCAGCACCTCATTGGCCGAGGTGCAGACGTGCGTAGGCTCGGGGTCAAACTCCAGCAACTGGTACAGGTGGTTGTTGAGCTGTTGCAGATACTGGTACACGGTCTGGTCTTTTTGCCGGAACAGCAGCTGGGGGTAATGCTGTGGGTCAATGCGGGTGTAGTGCCCGGTGCTCAGAAACAGGTGGTGGCTCAGGTAGAAGCTGTGGTCCTGCAGTTGTTCCTGTTCCTGAGCCACGGTCATGGTGCTGCCGTACGGAAAGAACGCAAAGCTTTTCTCTACCACGGCTCTCATGCAGAACTCAAACTGCGTAAAGGGGCGGGGGCTGCGCAGGCTGGTCACGTCAAAACCAAACGGATTGCGGTGGTGAAAGACCTCAGCGTCCAGGGAGTTGGAGAAGCTGCAGGTGCGTACCTGTTGCGTCTGGTCCTGGCAGGGCAGCACCAGAAACGAGAAGAAGGCTTCCCTTACCGTCTCTTCATAGCTATTCTGGGTCTGGTACACCACTTCATATACTGTCTTCATGGGCTCAAAGCCTGGGGAGGCCTCAATGGTATTTCAGGTATTTGACATCTAACTGCTGGGCCAGCTCATAGACCGCATCCAGGGTACGCTTGAGAAAAGGAGCCGCCCGGTCTTCCACCTCTTCAATGGTGAGGTACTGGAACCGGCAGGCCAGTTTCCCGGCCATGAACTCTATGGACTCCTTTTTGGGCTCCTCCTGCTGAAACGCAATTCCCTGAATGCAGTCACGCACGCGCTCCATGCTGTAGGCCACTGATTTGGGGAACTGGGTGTCAAAGAGCAGAAAGTCTAATACGTGGGTACGGGTAGGGCTGGTTTTGTGGCAGCGCATGTACATGTCAAACCCCTCAGTGCTCTCCAGGGTGGTGGCCCATTGGTAATTCTCCAGGGCGCCTTCCTGCTTACCGGCGGCCTCCAGCTTTTCAATGTCATGGAGCTTGGTCTGCAGAATCCGGATGACCTGGATGACCCGCTCCAGGTGTATGCCCAGCGAAATCAGCATCCAGACGTCATTGTGCAGCAGGGTGTTTTCTATGTACCCCTTGGTGATGTAGCTGTTCTCCTCAATGCGGCGGGCAAAAAACTCTATCTCCTCTGCCGGAAGCTCACCTGTCAAAGAACCGTTCACCTTGTGGTAAAACCGGTTAATGGCCTCCCACAACTCAATAGAGATACTGTCACGGGCTCCCCGCGCATTCTCCCTGATGCGGCCAATGTAGCTTAACAGCGAGAAAGGGTTCTCTTCTGAGACGGTGATGTAATTGATGACCTGGTTGTCTTCGAGGGCTGGGTGCAGGGCTTTGTAGGCGTCTGTGCTGCCCGCCATGTCCAGGATTGATTCCAGTACAAAGTCCCGGTTCTGACCCAGCGGCGCATCTACTGAGGACACATATTGTACCCGGCTGTACCGGGCCAGGTGCTCTGCTCTTTCAATGTAGCGCCCCATCCAAAACAGGCTGTTTCCAATTCTTGAAAGCATATGGTAGTTAAAGTTCTGAGTCTTGCGTTCTGCGTCCTGCGGTTGGCAGGGGCTCTGGGTTATTTTTATAAAGATTTCTGGCAGGGCAATCCCTGAGGGTTTCTTTTTCACTGTGCAAGGCTTCAACCCCTGTTGGCTGTACGGGAGCAGAACTCCAGTAGGGCAGACAGGTCTGTTGCTACGCCTTGCCTGGTTTTCCGTTTGCTGTTTTCTCAAAAACAGGCCAAAAACGGAAATTGATAAGAAAACCTTATTCAGGGTTCAAAGGACCCATGGTCATGCCTTCGGGGCCCATGGTCATGGTTTGGCCGTTCTGGGTCATGGACTGGGAGCCGTTGTCCTGGTGCATGGCCATGTGGGTGCCGTCGTCCATCAAAACCCAGGTGTCTTTGGAGCCGCCGCCCTGAGAGGAGTTCACAATGAGACTCCCTTTTTTGAGCGCCACCCGTGAGAGGCCGCCCTTCAAGACAAACTGCCGGTCTTTGCCCAGCAGCGTGAAGGTGCGGAGGTCTACGTGGCGGGGTTCAAACTGGTCTTCGCCCTCAATGAACGTGGCGTGCATAGACAGCGCCATAATGGGCTGGGCAATGTACTTGCGGCGGTTCTCGGTGACCCGGTGCCGGAACTCGCTGAGTTGTTCCTTGGTAGCCTTGTTGCCAATCAAGATGCCGTAGCCGCCGCTTTCATCTACGGGTTTCACCACCAGTTGGTCCATGTTCTCCAGCACGTAGGCCAGGTCATCCTCTTTTTCGCAGCGGTAGGTGTGCACGTTGTTCAGGATGGGCTCCTGTTGAAGGTAGTACCGGATAATGTCAGGCACGTAGGCGTACACGGCTTTGTCATCGGCGAAGCCGGTGCCGGGGGCATTCAACAGGTTCACATTGCCTTTCTTATAGGCCGCCATGATGCCGGGCACCCCCAGCATAGAGTCTGGTTTGAAGGTCATGGGGTCCAGGAAATCATCATCTAACCTGCGGTACACCACGTCTACCCGTTTGGGCCCGTTAATGGTCTTCATGTACACAAAGTTTTTCTCTACGTACAGGTCACGGCCTTCTACCAGCGGCACGCCCATGGTGAGGGCCAGGAACGCGTGCTCAAAATACGCCGAGTTGTAGACCCCCGGCGTGAGCACCACGCAGGTAGGGGCGTCAATGCCGTTGGGGGCCACTGACTGCATGGTGGCCAATAGTTCCTGCGGATATTCATGCACGGTGTTCACGTTGAACTGCCTGAACAGCTGGAAGAGCGTCCGTTTCATGGCCACCCGGTTAGACAACACGTAGCTAATGCCTGAGGGGCAGCGCAGGTTGTCTTCCAGCACGTAGTACTGTCCGTCTCTGTGTTTGATCAGGTCTGTGCCGGAGATGTGGTTGTAGATGCCGCCCACCGGTTTTATGTCCAGCATAGCCTTGAGGTAGTTCTTAGAAGAGAAGATCAGCTCTGCGGGCACCACCTTGTCGCGCAAGATGTGCTGCTTCGTGTAGATGTCTTCAATGAACAGGTTCATGGCCAGGCACCGCTGTATGATGCCTTCCTCCAGCCGGGCCCACTCGGAGGCAGGAATGATGCGCGGAAACAGGTCAAACGGGAAAATGCGCTCTACCCCCTTGGCCTCCTCTGAGTACACAGAAAAGGTGATGCCCTGGTTGAAGAACGACATCTTGGCGTGCTCGTTCAGCTCCTTGAACTCATCTTTGGTGAAGTCCAGAAACTGTTGGAAGACGGCCTGGTAATGCGGATGCGCCTCTCCTGGATTCTGAAAAACCTCGTCTAGAAAGTGCGGGGGAATCTGGTAGTTTTTAAATACGTCACTTATCTGGTTCTGGCGCAGGGCAGCATCCATATCTGTTGGTCTAAAAAGTTATTGCTAAGTGATTCTCCATTGTTTTCAGCAGGAGGGCAGTGCTCTGCTCGTTCACGGTTCCTGCTGGCAGAAGGGAGAGTGCCCCCTCTGGGGGAAAGTGTTTTCCAGCACCGGCGACTTTGTAGCCTGGAGTTTTTGCCTGGACCGTCTGTAACTGTTCGCCGCTGTCAACGCTTCCTTTCGCCTTCTAGGTCTCCTCTAAGATTGCACCTTACGGAAAAGACACAGGGCTTTGTTCACCCTTGAGGAAGATAAAATGGTACTTTAGAAGAAAAACAGTATTTATCTGAGCGGTTGTTCGTAATTACCGCAGTGATCCAGCCACCATCTAGTATTTATTTCACCTGTTAGGGGAGGAGGAGCCGCAATAAGAGGACGCAGTCTTCACTAATTTCCCTGGGCAAGTCCTGGCTTGGCAGCCATTTGTTGAAGATGAAACTAAAAGCCATTGGCGCTGCCTCCTGTTTCTTCTGGGCCTTACTTTTTATGGCTAATTATGGCCAAGAAGGTAGTGCGCCTCAGTGGTGGCAGGGGCAGGGCTAACACAAAAGTACCCACTGGTGGCTGTGGCGGCCTGAGGGCTTGTTTCTATGAAAGAAGCTGATGAAAGTTCTTCCTTTTCTAAGGTGATGGACCGGGACTGACTCTGACATGGCGCCAGCGTGTGCTTGGGCCTGCGTTTTGGGGCTGTTTTCTGAAAAACAGGCCAAAAACAGAAAGACGTTTGGCGTCTGTAGCCAGCCGGGAGAAGGAACTACTACAGCTGTTTAATTCCTTCGCCCGCCGCCTTGCCGTTTAGGGCGGGGAGAGGCGGGGCTGCTCTGGTCTATTCCCTCAGCGGGGGTTCTTCTGGTGCGGGTGCGGTCCCTTTCGCCGGGGGCGGCCCCGTTAAAGGAGCGGATGTTGTAAGAGAACGTGAGCAGGAAGAACCGCTGGAGCACCGTAGACTGCACGTCTTGCACAAAAGCATCTGACAGCGTGCGGGACACGCTCACATTCTGGCCCAGCACATCATTCACGCTTAAGCTGATTTCGCCCTTCTGGCTCTTGAATACCCGTTTGCTGAGGCTCATGTTCAGCAGGGTGATGTGGGGGTTGATGCCGCCAGAGAGGCCCGCGTTGTACTGGTGGCTGAGTTCAGTGCGGTAAATCACGCCGCGCCAGAACTTGAGGTTAGCCCGCAGGCTGGAGTTTTGCGTGAAGAAGTTGTTGTTATTGTTGCGGTTGCGCAGGGTACTGGTAATGACGTTGTAGTTAGAGCGGGTAGAAGCGTTAAAGTCAACGTTCTCGCTAATATTGCTGCTCAGGGAGACCCCCAACCCGTAATTGGTAGAGGTAGAGAAGAACTGCTCACGGTTAAACAGGCCCGGCGTCTTGTTGTACCCCACTGAGCCATTCACGCTGACGTTGGACTTAATGAACGAAACCGGCTGCCCGAAGCTCATAAACGCCCGGGTGCTCCAGCTGCCGTCCAGGTTAACAGGCCTGATGAGCTGCGCGCCCGTTCCCGGGTTTAACCCGGCCAGCAGGGGCTCGCTTTCCAGGTTGGTCTCAGTGGTGCTGTTGGTGATGTAGTCATCTGTTCTGGCGGCGTTCACAAAAAAGGTGAACACGCGGTTGGTCTCCAGGTTAAACGAGCGGTAGCGCACATTGACCGTGTTGCGGTATTCCTGCACCAGGCCGGCATTGCCCACCCTGAACCGGAGCGGATTGGTGTTGTCTACCACTTCCTGCAGTTGCGTGACAGACGGTGCGTCTACGTTGGTGCTGTAGTCCAGCTGCAGGTTCTTGGTTTTGGAGAATTTGTATTCCAGTTGTGCGCCTGGTAGAAAATTATGGAACGTGCGGTCCATCTGGTAGGGGGCCGGGAACTCCTGCTGGTTCTGCAGATTGGCATTCTGGTACACGGTTTCCAGCTGCACGCGCAGTTTGTCACTGTTGTAAAGGTAGGTGGCCTTGCCCTGTTGCCGCAGGTATTCGCTCTCAAAGGCATTGCTCAGGCGGGTGTTCAGGTGGGTGTAGGCGTTTTCTTCCCAGTCATAGGCCAGCCGCTCAGAGTCTTCCTGCCGGTTGCTGATGCTGTAAGACGCCTGCACCCGCGCCTTGGGGCCCACCTGTTCGCCCAAGGCCACGTTACCGCGCCAGGTAAAGCCGTTCCGGTCTGTTTGTATGTGCTGGTTCAGGTAGTTGCTTTTCTGGGGCTGCAAATAGTCAGTGACATTGGTGAGCTGGTAGTTGTCGCCGTCTGTAAAGGTCTTAATAGTGTTCAGGCCCAGGGTGATGGTGCGGCCGGGTTTGTTGAACCGGTGGCTGAAATCAAGGTCATTGCTCAGGTTGTAAGAAAGCGCCTCCTGGTTTGAAGAGTTGTCACGGGTGGTCAGCAAGGCTTGGTCATAGGCCTCATTGTCTGGGTTGCTGTCATAAACCGACCTGCTCACCAGCGTGGAATAGGTGTCATTGCGCTGCACCGTGATGCGGGGCCTGATCAGGAGCCGGTTCCTGTCATTGGGCTTGTAGTCAAACCTGAAGTTGAACTGGTGGTTCTCCTCCCGGTTGGTGTTAAAGCTGTTGTCTCGGTTCTCCTGCTCGTAGTACTGGGAATTGAGATAATCGCGGAACACAAAGCGGTTATTCTCGTTGCGGTTGTTGCTGTAGTTGTAATTGCCGCTTACCTCAATTTTCTTTCCCCAGAGGTCTGTATAGTTAAACCCCAGGGTGTTGGTGGTGGTGATACCGGCCCCCCCCGCCACCGCCGCTGCCCCGGCGCCGCGCATGCCGCCCCCCGGTGCCTCACCCACTGAGAAATCCTGCAGGTTAATGTTGTTCAACAGGCCGTTTACGGTAAACCGGCGCTCCCCTTTAAAAAAGTTGACGCTGGCCCCCGCCATGTATTTTTTATCAGGCCCCACGGCCGCCGCCACTTTGCCAAACTGCCCCGTGCGGCGGTTTTTCTTGGTGACAATATTGATGGTTTTGGCGCGGTTGCCGTCATCAAAGCCGCTGAACTCGGCCTGGTCGCTTTTCTTGTCAAAGATCTCAATGTTCTCAATCACTTCGGCGGGCAGGTTGCGCAGGGCCGTGTTGGCGTCTTCACCAAAGAACCGCTTGCCGTCTACCAAGACCTGCCGCACGTCTTCGCCCTGGGCCTGCACTTTGCCGTCGGTGATGGTGACGCCGGGCAGCTTGGTCACCAGGTCTTCGGCGCTGGCGTCATCGGCCACCTTAAAGGCGGCGGCGTTGAACACGGTGGTGTCTCCCTTCTGGGTGCCCGGCGGCACCTGCCCCACCACCTGCACTTCCTGCAGGAGGGTGGCGCCCTGCTGCAAAACCAACTGCCCCAGGTGCACGGGCGTTTGCTGCACCTGCACTGCCTTGCTCAGGGGCGAGTGCCCCAGGTAGTTGACCAGCACTGCGTACGTGCCCGGGCTCACCGCCGGAAAACGGAAGTTCCCCTCTTTGTCTGTGCCCACGGCGGTTCTCACCGAGTCTGGCAGCCGGACCAGCTGAACCGTGGCTCCCACCAGCGTTTCTTTGTAGAGTGCGCTGCTCACCGTGCCCGTCACCGCCACCCCCTGGGCCCGCGCATAGGTAAAAGACAACAGAAAGAACAGGAGAGGGAGGAGGGGTGATTTCATGTCTGGGAGGTGCGTTTCCCCCTTTGACCTCAAAAGCAGCCGATAGTTTATTCGTAACTATTAAATTTCTGAATTACTTCGGCTTTGGCTCATCGGCAGTTCCAGAGAATAGGAACTGTTTCGCGTGATACATTCTGTTTATGGCGCAGGCGGAACTTGTGCCTGTAAGGGAAGTGAGTTTCTGTTTCCGGGCTGTTTTGGGGAAAGTAGCCCCAAAACGCAGACCCAGGCGCACGCTTGCGTCATGCCAGGGTGAGTCACGGTCCATTTCGATAGAAAAAGAAAAAATCTCATCATTTTTCTCCTCCGCTGGGTGAAGGACGGGAGGTACCTCTGGTGTCAGGCAAGCCGACGAGTAAGTGACGGAAGGGCGGCACTAACGGGCAGCGGGTGGCTGATTTCTCTGGACAGGATTTTCTGTTTCCGGGCTGTTTTTGAAAAAACAGCCCGGAAACAGAAAACAGTCTCTGTCGCGCTGAACCCCAGGAAAGAGGGGGAGCGCCCAAAGGAATTCCCCCTTGACGGATGCCTTTGCCATTGACCGCGGGGCCATGACAGAATACCTTTCGGCAAAAGCCACGTAATTTAAGGGGGCGGCGGCCGGTGAGGCCCTTGGTGGGCACCCGGTTTCTGACAGTAGCCGGATTTAAGTTAGTCAATAGTCATTCATGAAAGACCTAGTGCATTCCCTTTCTTCTTTCAAATTGGTTCAAATACAAGGTAGATCACTGCGGTGGGCGCTTTTGCTCTGGCTTTGCGCGGCAGCGGTATTGCCCGCCCGGGCGCAGGAGGCAACCGCAGACTCTACGGTGGCAGCGGCACTGCCCGATTGGCCGCAGGACTCCCTGGGCCGGCGCACCCCCAGAGGAACGGTGCAGGGGTTTATCAAGGCCATCTCTGAGGAAAACTATGAGAAGGCAGCCCTCTTCCTGAACCTGGACAGCACCCTGCAACAGCCCCAGCAGGGGCCCAAGCTGGCGCATGCCCTGCAGCGCCTGTTAGACCAGGGTGGGGAAATAGTGCCGTATTCTCTCATCAGTGACGCGTACACCGGCCGCGTAGATGACAACCTGGGCCCCAACCTGGAACGGGTGGGCACCGCCTCTGTCAACGGTGAGACTTTTGACCTGTTCCTGGAGAAGATAGAGGGCCCAGAGGGTGGACCCCTCTGGCTGTTTTCGTCACAGACGGTGCAGCGTATCCCCGTTATCATTGAACAGGCCTCTAAGCCCTTGGTAGACAAGGTGCTGCCGGGCGTGGTGGTGGAGAATAAGTGGGAGGGGGTGCCCATTGGCCACTGGCTGGCGCTACTGCTGCTGGCTGCCCTGGCCTATGTGGTGGCGTGGCTGCTGGTGCGGCTGGTGGTGTATCTGCTCAAACTGGGCTGGCGCAATGCCCGCAAGGAACACATTGCCGGCCTGATCAGGGCGTTTACCCTGCCCATACAGCTGTATCTGGCGGTCTGGCTGTTTGTGTGGGTAGGGCAGCAGGCCGGCATCTCCATTATTGTGCGGCAGAAGTTCAGCCAGATTACGGTGCTGGTGGGCATGGTGGCCATTCTGCTGCTGCTGTGGCGCCTCTTAGACGTCATGTCCCAGTTTCTGGAGCGGCGCCTCACCCGGCGCGGGAACATGGCTGGGCTGTCGGCGGTGTTGTTCCTGCGGCGCGGCCTGAAGATAGCCGTGGTGGTGTTTGGGGTGATTGCCCTGCTGGGCACGCTGGGGTTTGACGTGACCACGGGGCTGGCGGCGCTGGGGATAGGCGGTATTGCGCTGGCGCTGGGCGCGCAGAAAACCGTAGAGAACTTTGTGGGCAGCGTGACCCTCATTGCCGACCAGCCCATACGCGTGGGCGACTTCTGCAAGGTGGGTGAGACGGTGGGCACGGTAGAGCAGATTGGCATGCGCTCAACCCGTATCAGAACCAATGACCGCACGGTGGTGACTATCCCTAACGGTGACTTTTCTTCGCAGCGTATTGAGAACTTCGCCCACCGGGACCGCATCTGGTTTCACCCCACCTTTGGCATACGCTGTGACACCAGCCCTGAGCAGATCAGGTACCTGCTGGTAGAACTGAGGAGCATTCTGTACGCGCACCCCAAGATTGACCCGGAGAGTGCCCGGGTGCGGTTTGTAGGCGTGGGGGCGTCTTCCTTTAACCTGGAGGTGTTCAGCTATGTGCTCACCCGGGACTTCGGGGAGTTTCTGGAGGTGCAGGAAGACCTGCTCTTGCGCATGCTGGAGGTGATTGACAGCAGCGGCTCTGGGTTGGCGTTCCCGTCGCAGACCCTCTACCTGGGGCGCGACTCCGGAAAATCTGAAGAGAAAACGCAGGCGCAGAGGAGCAGGTACGGCAGTGGCGCCAGGCCAACGACCTGCCTCTGCCCAAGTTCAAGCCTGAGCGCATTCAGGAACTCCGCAACACCATTCCGTATCCGCCTGAAGGCGGCAACGCCTAGGCTGTTTTGGGGCTGTTTTCAGAAAAACAGCCCCAAAACAGCTCGTGGGTCAAACCAAGACGCGTTCTGTTCCTTTCCTTGGCGAAGGGTTCCGGCAGTATGGTTTCCAGCCCAGGTAGTTCTTTGCAGGTACATTTTTCAGCGAAGGATGGCACGCAATATTCTTTGAAAAGGACTTGCCCCAAGCAATAGCAAACGTTACTTATAGGAAGTTTTTCAAAAACGGGTTGCGAATGCCTTCCGGTAATATTGGAAAAATAGAAAACTGTCATCTGTGAGATAAAACCGTAACCTATTTCGTTTCTTTATTTAACATATTTATAAAGATGGTTTGCTAGAAGTTTGCAGTGAAAACAGTACTTTGGTCCCAATTTATGACCACTACTTCTATGAAAAAATCTGCATTTTCTTCTGTGTTTGGCTTCTTGTTTTTAGTAATTTTTATGGGCTGTTCAGATGACAAGGAGGAGCCTGCACCTGTTTCCCCTGAACCTATTGTAGCGCCGGTATATGCCTGTAAATTACTAAAAGAGCAGGTCACCAACGGTACGCCCGGTCAGCCTCACCAACGTGAAATCCAGTACGTGAACGGGCAGGTGACCCAGATCACAGAAGTAGCCACGGTCAATTCACAGACGTCCGCCACTGCTTTCAGGTTTGACTATGACGGGCAGGGGCATATACGTACCACCACCATTCCAGATGCCCAGGGCCTTCCGGCTCAGGTATTCGTGTATGATTACAATTCTGACGGCTTGGTGCAAAAAGTCTCCTGGTTCAACAAAACTCAAAACCCGGGTGCGGCGGCTCCTATGCTGTACTCAGAGCGCGATTTCACTTATAACTCTGCCAAGCAGCTGGTCAGGAGCAAGCACTGGCTGGTCACGGGCCAAACGCCGTTGTTGCTCAATGATTATCTATTCACCTACAATGCCAAAGGCAATCTAACCAATTCCCAGGAATACCGGGTACTGGCTTATCAAGGCAACACCATACAGAATGACATTGTGCTCAAACTCGCGTTTACCCATGATGACAAGGTGAACCCCAATTATGAAAACAAATTCCTGAACGCCTTGCCCCCGGGTCTGGTGCTACTCAATCTTTCCCCTAACAACGTACTCACCACAGTAGCAGAATCTACGCTGGAAGGAACTCAGAAAGGGCCTGGTGCCTCTTTCAATCCGGCCCCGTATAATTACACCCGAACCTATACATACACCTACACTTCAGAAAACAGACCGGCTACGCAAACATCTTCGCAAGGGAGTGTGCGTACGTATACCTACTCCTGTGAGAAGGTGAAATGACAGGTGCCCCATATCTGGTTTTTACAGGGTTAGTTTTGGGTTTCAATAAGCCAGAATCTACTCTTTTCTGTAAATCAAGACCAAAGTAAACTGTACAAACTTATCGTTTAAGCTCTGTGCGGTTTGAGAGCGGTTATTAACCTGATCTTCAGGAAATGTCTTTTAAACATTGGTTCCAGTAGACACTTACGCCAGACAAACCCTTTCAGTATAACTGAAGCAGAAAACGCGAAACAGGTTCAAAGAAAGCAAGTGTTTTGAGGCTGTTTTCAGGAAAACAGCCCGAAAACAGAAGAGACCTTTCCCCCCTTGTTGTTATGCGATCACGTCTGGTCTTTCCCCCTGAACGCAAGAATCAAATCCCTTTGCCCAGGTTGTTGTGGTAAGGCCGCATTTTGTGCCCGGCAGGAAGGGGGAACGGTAAGGGCGTATTTAGAAGGGAATGGTGCCTTCCGTTTTGGGCCTGTTTTTTCTAAAACAGGCCCAAAACAAAACAGGCAATGCCTTCGCCGGTACGGCGAAAACATTGCCTGGATATAAGTAGAATAGTGACCTGGAAGCTGTTTGGGTTTTCTTTTTAAGTCACTGGCGCAAGAGCCTCCCATGGCCGAGACCGGGAAACTTTAAACGGCTTTCTAGTCATTGTCGTCTTTGATGCCAAGCCGGGCCTGGGCCTTGTCTTCTGTGCGCTCCCAGGAGGTTTTTAGCTCTTGCCATTCCTGTCTGGTTTTCTCATCCCAGGTAGAGCTTTTGGCCTCCAGTTCTGCTTCGCGGCGCTTGTAGTCGGCTTTCAGCTCCCGCCATTCCTGTTCGGTGGCGGTTTCGGCTTTGGCGGTTTTGTCCTGAACCCAGGAAGAGAACTGGTTGAATTCGTTTTCGGTCTCATTGCCGGCTTCGCTAAGTTCATGAGAGGCTTCCTCCCCGGCGGCATCCAACTCGGTTTGGGCTTCATTGACTTCCACGCTGGCATCTTTTTTCTCCTGCTGGGTGCAGGCGGGTAAGAAAGAGAAGAAGGCAAGGCCTGCCCCAAGGGTATAGAGTTTCAAAGAAGTTTTCATAGGGATCTTGGTTGCTATAGGTATTTGTACGGTACTACCTGAAAAATGATATATTCAGAAACGAAGGTATCTCCTCTTAAGACCCTGGAACTGCGGCGGGCCCAGACGCAGGGTGAGCCAGGTCTTCAGCCGATAAAAAGTTAGCCCGGCCCGTTGGATTGAAGTAAAAGGGATACGCCTGCATAGGCCGTCACCGCTGTATGTTTTGTAAACCGCCGCGGGCAGGAGCAGGGGAGCGGTGAAAAAAACGTTGAGCGGTATGGCTAGAGAAGGAGGGGAATAGGTAGCAGAGAATCTGGGGGAGGGAATGAAAACATGGGATTGCGGTTGCGGTCCTTATCCTTGCCCGGCCAGAATCCGTATGAACCAGACCGGTTTTGCGTAGCTGAAGCATGATGCAGCCATGGGAATTGCCGAAACGACCCCAGACAACGACCGCCACTCACTATGAAGGTGCATATAGACAACAAAGACACAAAGCTTTTTACCAGTATTCAGGCCAAACCAGGAAAGGAAACCATTGTCTTGCTGCATGGTGGCCCGGGGGTGCCTGACGGAATGACGTACCTGGTGGAGTTCCTGAGCCGTGACTTTCAAGTGATCACCTTTCACCAGCGTGGCACCCAGAAGTCCCCCACCAGCGGGCACGATTACTCCATAAAGGCGTACCTCTCAGACCTCACCCGCATTGCCGACTTCTTAAAAGTGAAGAAATTTCACTTGTTTGGGCACAGCTGGGGCGGATTGTATGCCCAACTGTACGCAGAGCAGCACCCGGAGCGCCTCCAAAGCCTGTTCCTCTGCAGTCCGGCCTCCGGCACGGGCACCCAGTGGAAAGACACCCTGCTGGAGATTGCCCGCTACAACAAAGCCAAAACCACCACGCTGGAGTGGCTCAACATGAACATGCAGGCGGGGCTGGGGCTGTTGGGCAGTGACAGCGGGTACAAACACTTCTTCTGGCAGGCGCTGGAGAATTTCAGCCGGGGTTTCAAGGAATCCCACCCAGAGAAATTTGAGGTGGAGTGCATCAGGGCAGAGGCTATCAACCAAACCCTCAAGCAGATAGTGGCGGCGCCAGAGCTGCCGGTGTTCGCCCACCCTGCCTATGACGTGACCATTGCCTACGGCGACCAGGACATTATTGGCGACAGCAAAAAACACGTGCTGCAGCGGTTCCCTACCGCAAAAGTGCACACCATTCCGGGTAGCGGCCATATTCCGTGGTCTCACAACCAGAAAGCCTTTGTGAAGGTGTTGCAGGAGCATTACGGCATTAAACCGGTTTAATACCTGCGGTATACCGTTTTGTCTTCTTTGCGCCGTTTTGGGGCTGTTTTTCTGAAAAACAGCCAAACGGAAAATACGCAACGCCTCCTCTATAAGCCTTCGGTAAATACCCAAATCCAGTGCTGGTACTAACCAATCTACTGCAGGGGCGTACCTCTTGGGGTGGTTTTGGTCTGGGAATGATGCAGATAGGGTGATAAACAGCACCTTGTTTTAAGCGGAAGCGGCCTGACCCTGTCTGCAAGTTGATTCAGGCAGGAAAAGACATGGTCTTTCCGCTTGCGTTGGTTTTGCATTTAAACAGGTAGTGGAATAGGTAAAGAAGGAGGCGCATGAGACGTAGTAAAAGACATAGCGGTTGGCAATTCCTGTGGTCAATGCTGTGCCTGTTCACTTTTGCCTGCAAGCAAACCCCTCAGCAGGAAGTGGCGGGGCAGAGCAGGAGAGACCCACCTGCCGGTAGGGCTGGCAAAACGGTCACGCTCACCATTCCCCACCACCCGCTCCGGACGGAGCAGGACCTGGAGGTGCTGCTCCAGCAGATAGGAGACGCCCGGGTGGTCTTGCTGGGCGAAGCCTCGCACGGCACCGCTGAGTATTATACCTGGCGGGCGGCTATCACCAAACGGCTCATGCAGGAGAAAGGCTTTGACTTTGTGGCCGTTGAAGGGGAGTGGGCCGATTCTTACCGCGTTAACCAGTTCATCAAAGGCCCGCGCAAAGACAGTGCCGCCGCCGTGGCGCTGCTGGAGCAGTACAACCGCTGGCCCACCTGGATGTGGGGCAACTACGAGGTGGCCTCGCTGGTGCACTGGCTCAATGCGGTGAACCAGGGCAAACCCGCAGACCAGAAAGCAGGCTTCTTTGGGCTGGACGTCTACTGTCTCTGGGAGTCTATGACCGAACTCCTGCCGTATGTGAAGAACAACCCTGACCTGGTGAAGGCGGCGCGGCAGGTGCACCGGTGTTTCCAGCCGTACAGTGCAGACGCCATGCAATACGCAGAGGCCGTGGCCAATGCCTCGGCCAACTGCCGAGCCGAGACCAGCCGGCTCTGGCGGGAGATTCAGCAGCAGAGTCAAAACGAAGGGAATACCAAAAGTGAGGCCCAGTTTGTAGCCGAGCAGAATGCGCTGGTGGCCCTGAACGGCGAACGGTACTACCGGGCCGCCGTGACCAGCAATTCTGAATCATGGAACATCAGGGACCGGCACATGATGCAGACCCTGCAGCGCCTGCTGGAGTTTCACGGGCCTGAGTCAAAAGCCATTGTCTGGGAGCACAATACCCACGTGGGCGATGCCCGCTACACAGACATGGCTGATAGGGGCGAGGTGAACGTGGGGCAGCTGGTACGCAAGGAATATGGCGAAGAGCAGGTGTTTGCCGTTGGGTTTGGCTCTTACCAAGGCACCGTGATTGCCGCCAGCCGTTGGGGCGCCCCCTACCAAACCATGGAGGTTCCCCCGGCGGTACCGGGCAGCTGGGAGCAGATCCTGCACCAGTTAAGCCCCACAGATAAAATCATCTTCTCCAAAGACCTCGTGGCTAATAAAGCCCTGAATAGGCCGGTAGGCCACCGGGCAATTGGGGTGGTGTATGACCCCAAGCTGGAGCATCTGGGCAACTATGTACCCTCAGTCCTCCCTAAACGGTATGATGCGTTTATCTTCCTTGACAAAACCCGCGCCTTGCACCCCATAGAGCGTATCACCGTCCGGAGTGAACCGCCAGATTTGTATCCGTCTGGAACGTAAAGAGGTTGATCATTTCTTTTGTAGAGACCAGGCACCGCCTTGTCTCCCACGCTGTTCTGATCTTATTTCTGGTGGTATTTCAAAAATAAAGGCATAGTAGGTGGAGGTTAGTAAAGACTGTGACGCATACCAGATGATTCCCCTCTTGGGAGGGGTAGGGAGTGGGTTTGACACATTACTGGTATTGTGCCAAGAATATGGTGTGGCCTTCGCAAAGAGACAGGGCGGTGCCTGGTCTCTTTGCGCTTGGTCCTCCTGAACATTCTTGAGGCGGGAGCCGAAAAGAGCTGGCGTAGCTACCGAAGGATCTAACGAAGACACTTGCTCCCGCCACCGTTCCTGCCCAAAGGCATTTTAATTTTCCCCCTGCTGAGGTTTCTCGCATTTCTCCTTGCTGATCAACCTAACCCAAAGAATCAAAAAGCCCCTGACTCGCCGCCTCTCAGACAGGAGGGGCTTCGTTCAAAGTTCCCACCACGCTGCCGTCCTCTGTTCCATTGCTTCTGTGGCCACTGCAGTTTTGAACCGTCTGTCCGTGCTCCCGCTAAGCTCCTCGGCGCCTTCGGCTTCTGCTTCGCCCGCTCCCGCAGGCACTGGGAAGGAGGTTGGGGCTGCGAGAATTCTCCACTACAACTGAAAGGTGCCATTGGTAGAGCTTCCGTTGCGTTTTGGGGCTGTTTCCAGAAAAACAGCCAACGCAAAGCGCTCATCTTACTTTTCTGCGTTGGCCTTACTATGGCGCGGAAGTTACTTTAATGCCTGGTACTCTTTCTGGTTGTCCCCCTTTGAAGGGGGTGAGGGGGGGGCAAGGCCGGAGAAAAGACAAATTTAAACAGGCTCTTAAGCAGATAAAATGGTAATACGGTTGCTTTAAATTTTCTGACGAACAGGAGAATTAAGCTTTTGAACTGGTCTTTAAGGCAGAAGAAATACTTGTCTACTTGATAGGACGCTGGGGAATGAAAATTGACAAAGAATACCACTTCTCCTTCATAGGATCATTTCCTGATGAAAGGAAGCAGGAGCCACTCAGAAAAATCTTTTTTCAATTGCGTACAGAATATACGTATTTGCGTCCTTCATTCTAGACAATGCCGTCATTTAACCAACAGAGGGTTGCGTTGAGCCTCTTCTTTTTCCTGTCAGGATTTAACTTTTCCAGCTGGACCTCCCGCATTCCCACCATTAAATCTGCCCTGGATCTGAATGAGGCCGAACTGGGGTCGGTGCTGTTGAGCATGCCCATCAGTTCGTTGATCGGGTTGCCGTTGTCTGGTTGGCTGGTGTCAAAGTTTGAAACCAGGAAGCCCTTGGCCGTGGGGTTCCTGCTGAATACTGTTATGCTGGCTTTTATAGGGCTGGCTCCTTCGCCCGTGGCGCTGGTGGCGGTGTTGTTTATGTTCTCGCTGAGCATGCGGGTGTTCAACATTGCCATCAACACCCAGGCCATTACCCTGCAGAAGCAGACAGATAAGAAAATCAACGGCTCGTTTCACGGGCTGTGGAGTACCGGCGGCATTGTGGGCATTGCGTTCACCACCCTGCTGGTTTCGTTGAAAGTGGAGATGGTACCGCACCTGCTGATAGTTTCTGCCATTTCGTTGGTTGCCACGGTGGTGGTGTACCAATATCTGCTGCGCCATGATGTGGCCCCGGCCAAAAACAAAGTGAGGTTTGGGAAACCAGACCCGTTCATTCTCTACCTGGGGCTGCTGGTCTTCTTTTCAGCGGTGTGCGAAGGCGGCATGTTTGACTGGAGCGGGATCTACTTTCAGGAGGTGGTGGGCGAGGAGGTGTTTACCGCCGGCTACCTCATCTTTATGTCGTTCATGGCCTTGTCCCGGTTTATCTCAGACAAAATCATTGATGCCCTGGGCGTGCCCACCACCTATGTGTTCAGCGCGTTTCTAATTTTTACAGGGATCATGCTGGCCATTCTGTTCCCCACGTTCTGGCCGGCCATGATCGGTTTTTCCATGGTGGGTTTCGGGACGGCCTCGGTGATTCCCATGACGTATGTGCTGGCCGGCACCTCAGACAAGTACACCCCCGGCATGGCCATCTCCCTCATTGTGACTTTCGGGATTGTAGGGATGCTCATTGGCCCGCCCATGATTGGGTACCTGGCCCACGCCTTCAGCCTCAAAGTCTCATTCATCTCTTTTGCCGTGGCTGGGTTGATGTTGATTCCCATTTCTAAGTTGTTTTTTAAGATGCAGAACCGTTAGGTTTTGGTGCAGTTTACCCTTTCCTGTTTTCGCTGTTTTTCAGAAAACAGGCCGAAAACGCAATTGCGGTGTTTTTTCCTTGGGGTGTGGGGGAGCGGTGGCTATTGGCGCAGACGCTCGCAGGTCCTCCGGACGCTACGAGGTCTTTTGAGCAGACGGTAATGCGGTGGCAAGCGTATTGAACCCACCCTACCCCTCCGGGGAGGGGAGTGATCAGGTATGCGTGACCGACTGGTGTAAACATCCCCCTTCGCCCCCTTCAAAGGGGGAGTATCTGCTGGAGTTTCAGAAGGAATGATGGTAGGACAGGATTGATAAGATTTCTGCTGATCTTGCTATCTGTCATAAGCTTATTTAATATGTTAAATAAATAAGCGGTGCAAAGATACTCAAAATCCCGCCGCCGCATCATCGCCTCTGGGGTCAGCGCCGCCTTCCAACGTGCCGTCTGGCAGTACCAGAATACCGGCTGCCCGCCCGATGCCTCCCGTTTTAGGGGCAATTTTGTGGCCTTTGAACCACAGGCTTAAACCGGTGCCCACGCCCAGCGCACCCCATTCAGATAGAATCCAGTTGGGTTTCCATTGGTGGTGGAAGCGGCCGGCGTTCACGGCGCCCTGCATGGTGTGGCCGTGCACCGTCACGTTCTGAATGATCTGGAACACGGTGGTGGTGATGGTGGAGCCGCCCATGGCGCCAATGACCATAAACAGTTTTCCGTCTTTCTCCAGAATGGTGGGCGTCATGGAGGAGAGCATGCGCTTGCCGGGCTCAATGGCGTTGGCCTCCTCGCCCACCAGGCCGTAGCTGTTGGGTACGCCGGGCTTCACACTGAAGTCATCCATCTCGTTGTTGAGCAGAAAGCCGGCCCCGGCCACAAACACCTTATTCCCGAAGCTGCTGTTCAGGGTGGTGGTCACGGAGACGGCGTTCCCCTGCGGGTCTACAATGGAATAGTGGGTGGTGTGCATGGGTTCCGCCAGGGGCGGCGTGCCGGGGGAGACCTGCTCACTGGGGGTGGCTTTCTGCAGGGAGAACCCTTTCAGGCGGCTTTTGATGTAGCTGGTGTCCAGGAGGCCGTACACGGGCATGTCATAGAAATCAGTGTCCCCGAAGTGCTTGGAACGGTCTGCGTACACGCGCCGTTCAGCCTCTACCATTAAATGGGCGGTTTTGACGGTGTTCCAGCCCCACTCGCGCAACGGATAGTCTTGCGACAGGGTCAGGAGCTGGATGAGCGCGATGCCGCCGCTGGAGGGTGGGGGCATGGCCGTGATCTGGTACTCGCCCACGTTGGCCACCAGCGGGGTGCGCCAGACGGCGTGGTAGTTAGTGAGGTCTTGCTGGGTGATAATGCCTTTGCCGCGTTTCATCTCTTCTACCAACAGCCGGGCGGTGGCCCCGGCGTAGAACCCGTCACGGCCCTGGTCTCTGATGCGCTCCAGCGTGCGGGCCAGGTCGGGAAGGCGCAGGGTATCGCCTTCGCGCCAGCGGTATTTCAGGATAAAGTCGGGCCGGCGGGTGTTGTAGGCCAGGAAGTCTTTTCGCTGCCCGTTCAGCTTCTTCGCCTCTTTCTGGGTCAGCGGAAAGCCCTTGGCGCCAGCGCAATGGCGGGCTGCACCAGTTCCCGCCACGGCAGGCGCCCGTACTTCTGGTGGGCCTGCACCATGCCGTCCACGGTGCCGGGCACCCCCGCGGCCAGGTGGCCTTTGAGGCTGAGGTTCTCTATCACCTCGCCGCGGGCGTGAGGTAGAGGTCGCGGTGGGCGGCGGCGGGGGCTTTCTCGCGGTAGTCCAGCGCGGCCACGGTGCCGTCCTGTTGCCGCAGCACCAGAAAGCCGCCTCCGCCCAGGTTGCCCGCGTCTGGGTACACCACCGCCAGGGCAAACTGCACGGCCACGGCGGCGTCTATGGCGTTTCCGCCGCGCCGCATGATGTCAGCGCCTACCTGAGAGGCCAAGGGGTGCGCTGAGACCACCATGGCGTTCTGGGTGACCAGCCCCCTGGTGTGCAGGTCTGGGTTGGCGCAGCCCAGCAGTGTTAAAAGGAGGAAGAAAAAAGAGCGTTGAATTGTTGGCACGTGGAAAGCAGTAGTTGTTGTATGGTTTTACCGTTGGAAGGAGGGAGAGGTTCCGGTTCTTTTCAGGCGCGGCGAAGGAGGGGCGTTTTGGGGCTGTTTTTCAGAAAACAGGCCGGAATCGGAATGTTCCTGTCTTTCATCGTTCTGCCTGGGAGGAGGAGCGCTCGCTCCCTTGTTTTTACAATGCACCTTTTGCTGTTTCGCTGGTTGTAGGGGGTGAAGGAAAAAGTTATTGTCGGTGGCGGTTGATGCTGTGTTTTACTGGCGGCCTGAAATGCGTGTTCTGCTGTTCTCCTGGTGTGTTGCTGATGGAATGCGTCGTTTCCTTGTCAGTGCTGTTGGATGCAGGGCCTCACTGGGGCGAATGTTTTATTTTTGCCGCTGCAGCCTATAGCAATGCGTAATCTGCTGTTCCCTTGGCTGTGCCGCTGCCGTAGTACCGTGATTTTAGGAATACGTGGTCTGCTGTTTCCCCTGGCTTTGGCGTTTGCTCCGGTGCGAAATCCCATTGCTGTTGCATTGTATCCGGTAAGCGCTCACGGCCGCGGGGCCCCGTCCTGGCGATGAGCACTGCTGTTAAAACTACGCCTTTGGCGTTGCCTTCGGCACCGTATTAACAGAGGCGCTCACCCCCAGGACTGGTTTGGGTTCCTCTCCTGATCAGCTTCTCTAGCTCTCTATGCCTCTGCAGGTAACAGTGGCTGTCCCGCTAGCCTGTGGCGAGCCCGTGCTGCGCACATCAGTCAGGGGCAGAAGTGCTAATTAACAGAGGTGCCACCAGCAGAAGTGTTGATTGTTCATTGCTGTTTGTTTGTTTACTTATTGCTGCTTGTTTGCCGCTTTCTCTGGTTCAAGTTTCCAACTTGGACCTATAATGGCGGAAGCTTTCAGCTTCCATGAGGCGGCAGCCTCACATTA
>NZ_LRMM01000074.1 GCF_001647275.1 Rufibacter ruber
TTTTCGGGCTGTTTTTCAGAAAAAAAGCGAAAAACAGAAAGGCAGGATCTTTGCCGAGGAACGCTCTCTTTCAATACTTCACCAACAACTTCATTACCTCTACCAGGGATAGTAAAACGTTGTTTCGGCCTGTTATTGAAAAAACAGGCGAAAAACAGCTGGCACGGTGTGGGATATTTATAGGATGATTTAATTGTTCAACTTCTTTCTTTTAATGATTCTCGCCCGAAAGCATGAATTTTCAATCAGAACAAGCCATTTACTAAAATTCCTCTTTCAGAAGAGGCATAAATCTGTATATTTGGTAAAACTGAATTCCCACGGCAGGATGCAGAAAGGAACCGTAGAAGAGAGAGTACCTGCGTAACAATGACTTTATCTAATGGATGGATCCGCTATCAGTGCCCTGCAGACATATGACAAGCATGTAGGCCTGAAGTTTCAGCTGTACAACAGCCTTTTTACCGCCCTTCCCTTTCACCGCGTTGAAAAAACCGGCGTGTTGCTGGCTATTTTCCTGATTCACTGTGAAGAAGGCTTCGCCAAGGAACTGAGTCCGAACGAAATCATCACCTCCTTTCTCCAGCAGTACACCAACTACCGCACTGAGCAGGAGCAGACAGACCTGCTCTTCAGGTTTGTGCAGTATGCTGAACGGCAGGTGGTGCTTTTTGACGCCCTGGAAGATGCCGCCTTCCGGGAAATCAACGACATGAATGGCGTGGGTACCTTAAAGCAACTGCAGACGCAGGTGGTGCAGACGGGAACGCAGGAGCAGTTGAAAGAGAAGCTCAAAGACTTCTCTGTGCGCCTGGTGCTCACCGCCCACCCCACCCAGTTCTACCCCAGTGAGGTGCTGGGCATCATCAATGACCTGTCCAAGGCCCTGGTGCATGACCACACGTCACAGGTGAACAGCTACCTGCGGCAGTTGGGCAAGACCCCCTTCTTCAAAAATGAGAAACCCACCCCGTATGACGAGGCCGTAAGCCTGATCTGGTACCTGGAGAACGTCTTTTTCCAGTCGGCGGGCAAAATATTAAGCTACCTCAAAAACCAGTTCCCAGAGGCGGTGACGCCCCAGCAGCCGCTGATCAGGCTCGGTTTCTGGCCGGGCGGCGACCGGGACGGCAACCCGTTTGTCACGGCCCCCATCACGCTAAAGGTGGCCGAAGAACTGAGAGGCTCCATTATCAAGTGCTACTACCGTGAGGTGCGTACCCTCAAGCGGCGCCTCACCTTTAAGGGGGTGTACCAAGAGCTGGTGGAACTGGAAAGCAAACTCTATAACAACCTCTTCATTCCGGGCCATAAAGCAGATATTACCAAAGAAGATGTGCTGCTGCCGCTTCAACAGATCAAGGAAACCATTCTCAGAGACCATAATGGCCTGTTTGTTGAACTGGTGGAAAACCTGCTCAGAAAGGTGGAGCTGTTTGGCTTATATTTCACTTCGCTGGACATTAGACAGGACAGTTCAGTGCACAACGAGTTGGTTGAATGCATTGCCAGGCGCACAGACGCGCTGCCCAAAGAGTATGTACAGCTGAACGAGCAGGAGAAAATCAACGCCCTGCTGCAAGCTACGGCCACCGTAGACCCGGCCGCCCTGGACAGTGAGCTGCTGCAAGACGCCCTGCATACCATTTCGGCCATCAGAACCATTCAGCAGATCAACGGCGAAGACGGCTGCCACCGCTACATCATCAGCCACAGCACCAGCGCCCTGGACATTATGCAGGTGTATGGCCTGTTCAGGCTGCGCGGCTGGCAACCAGAAGATATCACCGTTGACATTGTTCCGCTTTTTGAGACCATAGAAGACTTGCGCAATGCGGCCGGGGTAATGAAAGCCCTCTATGAGAATGAGGCGTACCGGGCGCACCTGCAACGGCGGCGCAACATCCAGACCATCATGCTGGGCTTTTCTGACGGCACCAAAGACGGCGGTTATTTGATGGCGAACTGGAGTATCTATAAAGCGAAGGAAGAGCTAAGCCTACTGGCGAAACAGTATGACCTGCAGGTAGTCTTCTTTGACGGCCGCGGCGGCCCACCGGCCAGAGGCGGCGGAAGAACCCACCAGTTCTACGCCTCCATGGGCAACAACATTGCCAGCAAGGAGATCCAGCTCACCATTCAGGGGCAGACCATCAGCTCCAACTTCGGTACCATTGACTCTGCGCAGTACAACATGGAGCAGCTGGTGCACGCGGGCATTAGCAACGCGCTGTTCAATGCCAAGGAAACCACGTTAACCCCCGCCGAGGAAGAGTTGATCCAGCAGCTGGCCCAGGAGAGTTACCAGGCCTACAGCACCCTGAAGAACCACGCAGACTTCATTGAATACCTGAACTACGCCAGCCCGCTCAAATACTACGGGGAGGCCAACATTGGCAGCCGCCCCTCTAAACGCAAACCGGGTAAACTCAACCTGGATGATTTGCGGGCCGTGCCGTACGTGGGCTCCTGGAGTCAGCTAAAACAGAACCTGCCCGGTTATTACGGCGTGGGGGCTGCCCTGGAGAAACTGGAGGCCGAAGGAAAGTGGGAGGCCATTGCCCAGCTCTACCACCGCTCGCTGTTCTTCAAAACCCTGCTGGACAACTGCGAGATGGCCATGACCAAATGCTTCTTTCCGCTCACCGCCTTCCTGGCCAAACACCCGCAGTACGGTGAGCTCTGGAACATGATTCACGGGGAATACCAGCGCAGCAAACGCTACGTGCTCCGCCTGAGCGGGGCAGAACACCTCATGCAGGACAAACCCGTGAACCTGCAGTCTATCCAGATGCGGCAGCGCATTGAGTTGCCTTTGCTCACCATTCAGCAGTACGCCCTCACCAAAATCAGGGAAATGAATGAACAGGAGCTGGAACCGGCTTCTAAGAAAGTGTTTGAGAAACTGGTGGTCAGATGCTCCTTCGGGATTATCAACGCAGAAAGGAATTCGGCGTAGCCGAAGGCAAAGGAAAACCGCTGAAAACAGGAGCCGCTCAGAGAATTACTAAGCGGCTCCTGTTTTCTGTTTTGGGGCTGTTTTTCTGAAAACAGCCCCAAAACAGAATGTTAGCCTGTGTTTTATACCCAACGTTGCACCAGGTGATACAGCAACGTGGCGGCCAGTCTGGCGGTACGGCTGTCAAGGTCAAACAGCGGGTTCAATTCTACCACGTCTAAAGACACCACCTTGCCGCTGGCCATGATTTCCCGGAGAACCGGCAGAACCGTGTGCGGCACAAGCCCCATGGCCGTGGGGGCGCTCACCCCCGGGGCATACGCCGCGGCAAACGCATCTAAATCAATGCTGAGGTACACCTTGTCTACCCCCTGCAGGAACTGCTGCACCTTTTTGAGGACCGCAGTGCTTACCCCTGAATCCAGATCCTGCGCCGGAATATAGCTGGCCCCCAATTCTTTGGCTGTCTGAAACAGTTTCCGGGTGTTACCATACTCCTGTATGCCCACGCAGAGGTAATGGAATTCCTGCCCCTTCTGCTGCAGTTCCTGCGCCATCTGCAGGAACGGCGACCCGGAGCTGGGCTGCGGTTTGTCTGTACGCAGGTCAAAATGCGCGTCAACGTTAATAATCCCCAGCCGCTCCCCTTCCTGCATGGTCTTATGAATTCCCAGAAAATGCCCGTAGGCGGTTTCATGCCCGCCCCCCATGACCACGGGTTTATAGCCTTTTTTCAGCAGCAACTCCACTTTACGTCCTAACTGCACCTGCGCCTCCTCCATCTTCTGGTTGGGGCAGAACACATCACCGCCACCGTAGAGGTGCACCTCCTCAGGCAGGTGGTCTGCAAACGAGGCCATGGCTTTCCTGATTTCGGCGGGAGCTTTGGCGGCTCCCACCCGGCCCTGGTTGCGGCGCACGCCTTCATCACAGCAAAAGCCCAGGAACACAATGCCGCCTGAGCCCGCAGGTACGTCCCTTGACAGGTCCAGCAGTTGGATGAGTTGGTTCCAGCGCAGGCCCAATTCACCGTCTTGGGTATCAATCCGGCCTTTCCAGGCATCTTTGTCAGCGGGTTTGTACATATATGGCTTTTTGGGGGATGGCACTTCCAGTCTGGCCGCTCCACCTCCCCTCCGCTACTGCAACAGGCAAAAGTAGAACCACCTTCCTGGTTGAAGCTAGCTATTTTTGGGCTGTTTTACCAAAAACAGGTCAAAAACAGGTGATTATTTCGCCACCTTTCGTGCATTTTCTGTCAATCAATAAATTTTGCAGAAGGGCGGGAAGGCGTACTCAGCACATCTGCCTGCCTTCATTTCCATGGGACGTATACGCTACGGGTGGCCCCGGTTTAGAGGCCGCGCCCCCGTTTCCAGATCTGTTGCGGCTTCATCTTTCCCTGAAAGTACAGGATCTCCTGGTAATTATCTGTGGGAAAGGCAATGAGGTCCCCTAGTTTTCCGGCGGCCAAGCTCCCGCGGTCATGCAGGTTCAGGGCACGGGCGGCTCTCACGGTCAGCCCCGCCAGGGTTTCAGCCATGGTAAGTTTCTGGGCGGCCCCCAGAAGGGCGGCCTGCAGAAGCAAATCGCCCATGGGGGCAGAGCCGGGGTTCCAGTCAGTGGCAATGGCAACGCAGAGGCCGCTGTCCAGCATCTGCCGCGCGGGCGCATACTGCATGCCCAGCCCTATAGAGGCGCCGGGTAATACAGTGGCCACCACTCCGGCCTCCCGCAGAAGCTCCATTTCAACCGGAGTACTTGCTTCCAGATGGTCTGCGCTTACGGCGCCTGCCCGGGCCGCCACTTGACTGCCCCCCGTGCTGAACTGGTCAGCGTGCACCGTCAGGTCAAACCCCATGGCTTTGGCTGCCTGCAGATAGGCTAGGGATTCTGTTTCTGTAAAAGCGGTGTCTTCAATAAAGATGTCTACCCGTTGCGCCAGCTTTCTCTCCTTTACCACTGGCAGCAGTTCTTTGAGCACATGGTTTAGATAGGCGTTAGACTCAGAGAACTCAGGCGGACGCATATGGGCGGCCAGGCACGTGGGCACCAGGTCCAGCGCGTGCCTCTGGTTCACCTCCTGAATGGCCTCCAGCATGTGTAGCTCATCTGCCACCGTGAGGCCATAACCGCTTTTTACCTCGCAGGTGGTGACCCCCTCTTGCAAATGACGATCACAGCGGGAAGTGAGCAGCGCCACCAGATCCTCTGGGCTGGCAGCCCGGGTTTTGCGCACCGTGTCCAGAATTCCCCCTCCGCTGCGCGCAATCTCCAGGTAGCTTTTTCCCGCTACCCGCAAGGCGTAGTCTTTGGCTCTTGAACCGGCATAGCATAGGTGGGTGTGGGCGTCAATCAGCCCAGGCATTAGGACCATAGGGGCGATGATTTCCTGCACCTGGTACTGGTTTGCTTTCGCCTGGGCCAGGAGATCCTGAAACACACCTACTGCTTCTATCACCTCACCCTTCAGCAGCACCCCGCCCTGTTCTATAATAGACAACTGTTCATCAGCAATAGGGCCTTGGTCTGGAAGCCCCGCCATGGTGATGATTTGCGCGAAGGGACCAATAAGCGTGAAGGGTTGCGGTTGCATGAAGATAAAGCTTTGTATAAATGTGCTGTTTTGGGGCTGTTTTTGTTAAAAACAGCCCCAAAACAGCAAGAACCGGAAACCGGGCAGTACCCAGTCACTACAAGAGTTGAAGGGGGTTATATCTGTAACCCGAATTTAGCTGCGTTCTGCTGCGCCGTTTCATAGCCGGCGTCTGCGTGTCTGTAGATCCCCAAGGCGGGGTCATTGTGTAACACACGGCTGAGGCATCGGTCAGCGCGGTCAGTGCCGTCTGCCAGAACCACCATGCCTGCGTGTTGGGAATAGCCAATGCCCACGCCGCCACCATGGTGGAATGAGACCCATGTGGCACCGCCGCTGGTGTTGGCCATGAGGTTGAGCAATGGCCAGTCAGACACGGCATCAGAGCCGTCCAGCATACCTTCGGTTTCGCGGTACGGGGAGGCCACTGAGCCGCAGTCCAGATGGTCGCGGCCAATGACAAGTGGCGCTTTCACTTTGCCTTCGCGCACCAGCCGGTTGAAGAGCAGGCCGGCTTTTTCGCGCTCGCCCATGCCCAGCCAGCAGATACGGCAGGGCAACCCCTGAAACGCCACTTTTTCCTGGGCCTGCTCCAGCCAGTTGATCATGTGCGGGTTCTCCGGGAACAGTTCTTTCAAGGCCTCATCTGTTACCCTGATGTCTTCAGGGTCCCCAGAAAGGGCGGCCCACCGGAACGGGCCTTTGCCTTCACAGAAGAGCGGGCGCATGTACTCGGGCACAAACCCGTTGATCTGGAAGGCGTTCGGCTCGCCGCCCTGCTGGGCAAACTCCCGTAGGTTGTTCCCGTAGTCAAATGTCTTGCTGCCGCGGCGCTGCAGCTCCAGCATGAACCCCACATGACGCGCCATGCTTTTCAGGGATTTATGGCGGTATTGCTCCGGATCTGATTCCCGCAGCTGCCTGGCCTCCTCCAGGCTAAAGCCGTTGGGCACGTAGCCGTTGATAGGGTCATGCGCCGAGGTCTGGTCAGTGAGGATATCTGGGGTAATGCCGTCTTGCAGCATCTGCTCCAGCACATCGCCAATGTCACCCACCAGCCCCACTGAGATGGCTTCGCCTTTGTCTTTGGCGGCCAGCACCAGCCGCATGGCTTCACGGTAGTCATAGGTCATTTTATCCAGGTAGCGGGTTTCCAGCCGTTTCTTGATGCGTTCGGGGTCCACATCTACCCCCAGGAACGTGGCCCCCGCCATAGTGGCCGCCAGCGGTTGCGCCCCGCCCATGCCGCCCAGCCCGCCGGTGACCAGCAGGCGGTGGCGCAGGTCGCCGTTGAAATGGATTCGGCCGCAGGCCGCAAAGGTCTCATAAGTGCCCTGCAAGATGCCCTGCGTGCCAATGTAGATCCAGGAGCCAGCCGTCATCTGCCCGTACATCATAAGCCCGCGCTCGCGCAGGTTGTTGAAATGCTCCCAGGTGGCCCAGTGCGGCACCAGGTTGCTGTTGGCAATGAGCACGCGCGGCGCCTCTGCGTGGGTGCGCACCTTGCCCACCGGTTTGCCAGACTGCACCAGCAGGCTCTCGTCCTCTTCCAGCGTCAAAAGCAGCTCCACAATCTTACGGGCATCCTGGGGGGTTCTGGCCGCCTGCCCTATGCCGCCGTACACCACCAGCTTCTCAGGGTTCTCTGCCACCTCAGCCGTCAGGTTGTTCAGGAACATGCGCAAGGCGGCCTCACTCTGCCAGTTTTTGGCGTGCAGCTGGGGGCCGCGCGGCGGCAGGTACACGGGGTGGTTGGCATAGGTCTGAATAAATTCTTCAACAGTGACGGAAGAGGCGGGAATGGCAGCAGTGACTGTTTCCATAGCTTTCAGGGGAGACGGGATTTACAGGTTGACAGATGTTTGAACAACCGTAAGTTAGGGAATGCGGCCAAGGATCGCAAAACAAACCCCTGCTGTTTTCGGGCTGTTTTTCAGAAAACAGGTCAAAAACAGACAAAGCCGCCGCCTCATGTTGTACAAGCCGTCTGGTCTCCTTAACTTCCCCTTGAAACAGTTAAGAAAGAAATGAAAAGTAACTTCAACGGCCTGTTTGCAGGCTCCTTTACGGCCTGGGTATTGATAGCGGTTGTTTTTGGCGGCTTGTATGGCTGCCCCAGGTACCGCGTGTACCAGCAGCGCATGGAGGGGGAGGCCGAGCTGCAGCGGGCCACCGCCAACCGCCAGATCAAAACCCTGGAGGCCAAGGCCGAAAAAGAATCTGCCCTTTTCAAAGGCGAGGCCGAAGTGATCAGGGCCACCAAAGCCGCCGAGGCCACCAACATCATCAAGTCCAGCCTCTCTGAGGAATACCTGCGCTACCTCTGGATCCAGGGCCTGAGCAACGGCAAAAACGAGGTGATCTACCTGCCCACAGAGGCGGGTCTTCCTATTCTGGAGGCCAACCGTACCAGGGCCAGGGCGCCGCGCTCAGAGGCGGCTGAATAACCATCCAGAAGAAATAGGGATTTAGGTCTGGAGAACCCGTATCTTTGCAGGGAAAATGATGGAAGAGCAAAAAAACAACCCGCTGCACGGCAAAACGCTGGAGATGATTCTGGTACAGCTGGTAGACCATTACGGGTGGGAGGAACTGGGCAACCGCATCAGGATTAACAGTTTCACCCATAACCCCAGCATCAAGTCAAGCCTCACCTTTCTGCGCAAAACGCCGTGGGCACGGGAGAAGGTGGAGTACCTGTACCTCAAGACCTTCCGGTAAGCGGCACTAAACCGCCGCCGGGGCTGTTACAGCTTTATCTATCAGTTCTTTCTTCTGAAATTACCAGGGGTACCGTGTGAAGGAGTGATACTTCTCTTTCAGCCGTGAACCCCATCACCTTACAACTGCATGTCTCAAGACACCAACCTCAGGCTTAATAAATTCATCAGCGACTCGGGCTTCTGCTCGCGCCGTGAGGCCGACCAGTACATTGAAGAGGGCCGCGTGACCATTAACGGGAAAGACGCCAAGAAAGGCGCCACCGTAAAAGCCGGCGACAAAGTGGCCGTTGACGGCGAGGCCATCAGGTCTAAAAAACCGTCTGACCGCCCCATCTACCTTGCCTTCAACAAACCCACCGGCATCACCACCACCACAGACCCCAAAGACAAGAAGAACATCATTGACTTCATTGGCTTTCCTAAACGGATCTTCCCTATTGGCCGCCTTGACAACGCCTCAGAAGGGTTGATCTTTCTGACCAATGACGGGGACATTGTGAACAAAATTCTACGGGCCGATAACAACCACGAGAAGGAATACGTGGTGATGGTTGACAAAGTGATCACAGATGACTTTGTGAAGCAGATGAGCGGCGGCGTGAAGTTGTTTGAGGGCATCACCAAAAAATGCACGGTTTACCAGCAGGGCGCCAAGGTGTTCAGAATTGTGCTGACGCAAGGCTTGAACCGCCAGATCAGACGCATGTGCGAAGCCCTGGGCTACAAAGTGGTAAAGCTGAAGCGCGTGCGCATTATGACGGTGCAGCTGGGTGACCTGCCCGAAGGCCACTGGCGCTACCTCACCCTGGAGGAAATCAAATCTATTAACCAATTGGTGGCGGGCTCCTCCAAAACCGAAGAGGCCTCTTCCTGGTCTAAGGAAGCCGGCAAAGGCGGCAAGAAAAACGCTGAGGATGAGTACGAGGCCCTGCTGCACGAGGAGGAGTTTGGGGTAAAGGTGCACCAGGTGAAATCTGCCCCCCGTTCTACTTCCAGCGGCCCGTCCCGCAACCCCAAAGCCCGCTCTGAGCGCAGTCCCCGGCCAAAAGCCGAGGGCGGTACCTCTGCCCGCCCTACCCGTTCCAGCCAGCCAGCCAGCGGAAAGAACCAGAAGAAGAAATCTGAACACACCTCAAACCGCACAGAAAGAACCCCCAGGGGCGAAGCTTCTGGCCGCGGCGGGGCAAAGTCTTCCTCAGTGCGCCGCACCAAACCCGCCGCTGACCAGACCGCCAAAAGAGGCACCAGAGGCCGGGGCAGACGGTAATTTCAGGAGCTTTTTTTTATTGCACCCTGTTTTGGGGCTACTTTTAGAAAAGAGCAAAACAGGGTTTTCTTTTTTATGTGTACCCTGAGATTTATGTGTACCCTGAGACGGTACAGAAAAAGAGAAGGAATAGTCAATAAGTTTTACTTTCTTTAAGAGCAATGTTTCAATAGGTTATGCTCTGCCTCCTATTCTATCCCTATTATATAATTCATTTTTGTACCCATTGTTATTCATCAATTAAATAAAAAATCCCATGTCGGCACCAGGTTCTGTTCCGTCTTCTGAAGGTATTCAATATTCTCCCTATCTCCCCCTCCCAAGACCAAATCTACTTTCATCTGCAAAAAGGATAAAAACCCTGCTACTAAAAGCAACTGTTCTTCTGCTAACGTTCATCTGGACCACTCAGGTTGATGCCCAAAGCGTGACGGGTTGGGAGATAGTAGGTGCTCCCGGATTCTCTGCAGGATCTGTTACGACCACCTCATTAGCGGTTTCGCCTACAGGTACTCCTTATACTGCTTTCCGTGACGCGGCCAACCATAACAAAATTACAGTTATGAAGTTAGTGGGGCAGGTCTGGGAGGTGGTAGGCACGGCAGGCTTTTCTTCTGGTGAAGTAAAGGATATCTCTTTGTCTGTTGATGGCAGAGGAGAGGTGTATGTAGCTTTCCAGGACGAAGGAAACGGAAATAAAGCCCAGGTCATGAAGTATCAGGGTTCCCATTGGGTTTCACTCAGTTCCTCTGATGTGTCAACGGGTATTGCCAACGAAATTTCTCTTGTAGTATCTTCTACCGGCGTTCCGTTTATAGGCTTTTCTGATGAGAGCAATGGGTACCGCACCACCGTTAAAAGATTTAATGGCACCAGTTGGGAGTTGGTAGGAGCTGCCGGTTTTTCAAGTGGCTGGGTGTATGATGTAGACATTACCTTAGACGCCAATAACCAACCGTATGTAGTTTACCGTGATCTGGCTTGGGGCTTAAAAGCCTGTGTGATGAGGTATACCGGCAGTGCGTGGGTTCCAGTAGGGCAGCCAGGGTTTTCTCCGGGTGCGGCCCTGGAGACTTCTATTGCCCTGGGAACTGGCGGGAACCCTTATGTAGCCTTTCAGGATGCCTCCAATGGTCATAAAGCATCTGTCATGCGGTTTAATGGCACTAACTGGGTAAATGTAGGAAGCCTTGGTTTCTCAGCAGGAGCAGCCAACCAACCCACCATGAAAATGGGGCCTTCCTCTATGCCCTACCTGGCTTTTAAAGATGAAAGCCTGGGCGACAAAGTGACTGTGATGAAGTTTAACGGATCTGGCTGGGAACCACTGGGGCACCCGGGCTTCTCAGAAGGCGTGGCAGATCATCTCTCTTTTGCCATTGAAGCCACCGGAAAACCATTGGTCATGTTCCAGGATGCTACCAGAGAATGGAAAGCAACGGTGATGAAATTCATGGTAACAACCTCCCCCCTCATCACCTCACAGCCCAAAGACCTCTCTGTTACAGCTGGGCAATCTGCTTCTTTTACGGTCACGGCCAAAGGTGAAGGAACAATGACCTACCAATGGCAAATGAGCAGGGATAACGGGCAGACCTTTTCTGATATTTCAGACGGAAAAATCTACCAGGGCACTTCCACTGCTACCCTTACCTTACGGCAGGTACCTTATTCCCTGGATTATTACAGGTTCAGGGTGAAGGTAAGCAATGGCTTTACCTCCACGTCTAACATTGCTTATCTTTTGGTATCAATACCAGAAGCAGATCCATCTTTGGTTTGGCAACCAGTCAGTGACCTGCCAATTTCAAATAACGGGGCAAGTCATCTTTCTTTGGCAGTTGCAGAAGAGAACGCTCCCTATCTGGTCTTTTCAGATGAGCACGATCATAATAAAGCCTCTGTTAGAAAGCTTACCCCTTCTGGCTGGCAACCTGTAACCTCAGCCAACATTTCACAGGCTGAGGCGGCATTTAACCAATTGGCTATGAAGGGCAATACGCCGTATGTGGTCTTTCAGGATTACAATGAGGGCAAAAAAGCCACGGTCATGAAACACAATGGAGCAGACTGGGAGCCCGTAGGCAGCCCAGGTTTATCCAGTGGGGTGGCAGAGTTTACCAGATTAGCGTTTGACCCTGCGGGCATTCCATTGGTTGCGTATCAGGAGGGAGGTTCAGGGAAAGCCACAGTAAAAAGATTCACGGGTACCTCCTGGGAAAACGTGGGGCCAGAAGGGTTCTCCACTGGTTCTGCCTCCTATCTTTCCTTGGCTTTTGACACCAGAGGCATGCCCTACGTGGCCTTTCAAGACGGTGCCTACAGCAATAAGGCATCTGTCATGCGATATGACGGTACCCAATGGGTTTATGTAGGTCAGGCGGGTTTCTCCAGTGGTGCAGCAGCAGAACTCTCTTTGGCAATAGACGCAAATGACGTACCACATGTCGCATTTCAAAACCAAGCCGCTGGAGACAAAGTCAGTGTGATGCGGTTAACTGCAAATACCTGGTCTAATTTCTGGGTCTCCACTATCTCTACCGGAGCCGCTAAGGATATCAGTTTAGTGCTGGATAACTCCGGCATTCCGCAGGTCTCTTATACAGATGTAGCCAATGGAAATAAGCCTACCATAAAGCGTCCTTACAGTGCTGGCTGGTTCAATGTAGGTGACTTAGCCTACCTACCGGGTACTGCCAGCTACACCACTATTGCTTTGGATCCTGTTGGTACCCCTTACCTGGCGTTCCGCAATCTCTCTGAAGGTGGCAAACCCGTAATGATGAAGTATGCCTTTATGGCACCACCAACAATTACCGCCGGACCTGAGTCTAGGACCTTAACAAGTGGACAATCTACTACCCTACGTGTAACTGCCACTGGTAACGGTGTCATCTCTTATAAATGGCAGTTGAGTACCAATGGGGGCACCTCCTTTACAGAACTCTCCAACACCGGTATGTTCCAGGGGGTAACTACGCCTACTCTTTCGCTCTTTAACGTTCCCTTGTACGCCAACGGGTACCAGTTTAGGGTGCTGATAAGCAATGGAGTAGTAACTACCTCTGACAAGGTTGTTTTAACGGTACAGGACCAGATCACAGACCACAGCAAATTCTGGCAAGCCGTAGGCCCTCCTGGTTTTTCAGCAGAGATGGTTTCCCTCCCGCATCTGGTGTTAGACAGTGAGGGTATTCCTTATATGGGGTATGTTGACTCCTATTATGGGAATAAAGGAACTATTCAAAAATTTAACGGCACCAGCTGGGATGCGGTGGGAGTACCCGGTTTCACCGAAAACGAGGTCAGGAATTTTTCATTTGCCATTGACAGGAACAACAAACTCTACTTTGGGGGATATACTAAAGTAGAAGACGGTTACAGAGTTAACTGGTACTACAAAGTGGCCGTGTATGACGGGAGTTCCTGGACTTACCTGCCTAAAACCTTCTGGTCAGTAGAGGCCATGGGGGTGGCACCAGATGGCACTATCTACCTTGCCATAAAAGATGATACCAGGGAGAATAAACTGACCGTACACGTGTATAACGGTACTATCTGGGAAACCATAGGCCAGCAGGGCTTTTCAGAGGGGAGGCCGGTCTTTCCTTCCTTTGCGTTCGGACCTGGCCATACTCCCTTTCTTACTTTTTTAGACGCAGGGAAAGACTACCAGGTCACAGTCATGAAACTTGCAGGCTCCACCTGGCAAACCCTAGGTCTGACTTCTGACTTAAAACATGCTTCCCAAAGCTCCCCTGCCTTAGCTGTTGATAAACAAGGCAACCCTTATGTAGCGTATATTGACAAAGAGTTCAATGAGCGGGTAACTGTCAAAAAATTCATCAATGGTTCCTGGGAAACAGTTGGCAGCCAGGGCTTTTCCCAGGGCTATGCCGGCACAGTTGCCTTAGCCATTGATATAGATGGCAATCCTGTGGTGGGCTATACGTTAAAAGATAATAAGGATAAAGCCGCCAGTATGAAGTTTACCGGGTCCCACTGGGAACCGGCAGGCAACATTGGTATTTCTGAAATATATACCTCAAGACCAGTGATGGCAGTAGATGTAAACGGAGTCCTCTACATGGGGTATGCAGACGGGATAAAGAATGGGCGGGCTACTGTTATGAAATTTGATACCACTACGCCCCCTGTCATTACGGCACAGCCAACCTTTAAATCCTTTATGGCTGGACAAAGCACTACCTTGTCTATAGTTGCCACCGGTGACAAGCCGCTTACCTATCAATGGCAAGTAAGTCATGACCTGGTAAAGACCTTTGTTGATATAAAAGACTCAGAACTATATTCTGGTACAGACGCACCTACCTTACAAATCAATCAGGCACCTCTTTCTCTGAACAGGAAGTACTACCGTCTCCTGGTGAAAGATGACGCCGTAACCACCTCTCAGTCCATAAGTTTTTCTGTAAGCGCGCCCTTCTATAGCAGTACCAAAAGCTGGGATACGTTTGATACTTCTTTCTCAGAACAGGGTGTAACGGCATTAGATGCCTCTGGCAATCTTTATGTGGCGCTTGTCAACAGTGCAGGAGACCGTAAAATTACGGTCAAGAAGTTACTAAATGGGAGCTGGCTGACCCTTGGGCCTGAGCGTTTTTCAGACGGAGAAACAGTAAATGGGAGCGTTCTTCTGAAGATAGATAAAAACGGTATCCCATACCTTAAATACAATTATTCAGATAACACTAGCAGCACCCCATTAGTAAAGACCGCGGTGATCATGAAATACAACGGGAACGCGTGGGTACGGGTACATGCCTGGACATCTGAAGACATAGAAGGGTCTTATGCCTTTGACCAGAACTTTACCCCCTATTTAGTCTCCCTCTCTAACCTTGATGGCTACAACAACTCAGAGGTCACTGTTAAAAAGCTTGTAAATAATTCCTGGACAATAGTAGGGGAACCTGGCTTCTCCAAAGGCAGAGTCTATGATAATGCTTTAAGTTTTGACTCACAGAACACCCCTCACATAGCCTTAACAGAATTTAGCGGGCAGAAAGTATCAATGATGAAATTTAATGGGTCTAAATGGGTGTATGTGGGCAAGCCCGGCTTTTCCTATCCTGACGTTCTTGTTCCACCCACCAAAACCACAGAAGCCACTTCTACAGTCTTTGATGCAGCAGGCACCATTTATACAGCATTCAAAGGGAACGGCGGAAATGCAGAGGTTATGCGGTATACTGGCCAAAAATGGGAAAACGTGGGGCCAGTAGAAATCTCTGACTACCCAGTGAAGTTTCTTTCCTTGCAGCTTGATAAAAACGGGGTGCCTTTTCTGGGGTATAGCCAGGGAAGCAAAAACGGCTACGGAACTCCTGAAGAACCTTTTATTATTAAAAAGTTTAATGGACAGGAGTGGGAGAAACTGGGTACCCAAAAGTTTGGGGCTGATATCACCAATGACTACAAGTTCTTTGCATTGAATAGAAATGATATTCCGCTTGCCGGTTATTACAACTACAAAACCAAGCGGTATATACTTGAAAAATATGGAGATGCTGCTCCTTTGGCGTCATCTGAAGAGGTAGGGAATGAGTTTTTACAAGTGTTTCCTAATCCAGCCAGTGCGCATCTCACCATCAACACCCCGGCCAACACCATTACCTCCATCAGGTTACTGAACAGCCTGGGGGGCACTGTTCTTACCCATCAGGGGGGCACCGGCAAAGCCACCCTCAACCTTAGCGGTTTAGCACCTGGTATATACATTGCTCAAATATCCGTAAAAGGGCAAGTATATTCCCGGCGGGTGGTAGTGGTGGAGTAACTACTCTTGCCAGAATATGCTTCCCCAAAAGATGTAGCTCAAAACAACGTGTTTATGCCCCCCTCCCCTACCTATGAAGCCAAAGTGCTGCAAGAGTTGCATCTGTGGCAGCAGGAGATGCTGAAAGACCCTTCGCTGCTGAACAGACTCAGCCGCAGCATGCAGCAGAAGCTCAACAGCTACATTCCGGAGAAGGTGCACAACGCCATCACGGCCACCATCAAGCAGATGATACGGGCCGTGCTGTTTGGGGCGAAGCATACTACCGCCAAACCCGCGGTGCACAGTTCCCTGGAAGCAAGAGAGGCCGCCATTTTGGAGCGCATTGAGTTCTACAAGAAGACGCGGCCGCCGAAGGGGGAATCACGGGGGCCGGGGGCTTTCTGCTGGGGCTGGCTGATTTCCCGCTGCTGCTGTGGATCAAGCTGAAGCTGCTGTTTGACATGGCCGCCCTGTACGGCTATTCAGTAGATGATTACAAAGAGCGGGTCTACCTGCTGCACATCTTCCAGCTGGCGTTCAGCAGCCAGCAGCAGCGGCGCGAGGTGTACCTGCAGATGGTAGATTGGGAAGCCCAAAAGCAACTGCTCCCAGAAGACATTCACCAGTTTGACTGGCGCACCTTTCAGCAGGAGTACCGTGACTACATTGACCTGGCCAAACTGGCGCAGATGATTCCCATCATTGGGGCTCCAGTAGGGGCGGTTGTCAATTACAAGCTGCTCCAGAAACTGGGCCATACCGCCATGAATGCGTACCGCCTGCGCTGGAAAGAGAACAACGCTTTAAAGAACTCCCTGCCACCCCACTTGTAAAGACTACCTCAGAAACAAGTTTTGGCTAACCCGCAACACCTCTTTGGCTTCCCTCCTGTTTTCGGCCTGTTTTTCTAAAAACAGCTCCAAAACAGGAGGGATGGCTGGCCAGGCTTTTTTCCCTCTGCCCCTGGGCCAGGGATTGGTTGCAACCCCCTTTTCCAGTTTCCCGTTGCTTATGTTAAGCATCTTCTGGGGCAGCAGCCTCTTAGAAGCCGTCAAACCAACCCCTGAAACTATGAAAAGACACATCATCTATAGCGCAGCCATCGCCGTCACACTGTTGTTTAACTCCTGCGCCACCAACCCTGTCACCGGAAAGCGGGACGTGAGCTTTGTTTCTGAAGGGCAGGAACTTGCCATGGGTCAGGAAGCTGATCCGCAGATTGTGGCACAATACGGCCTGGTGCAGAACCCAACGCTGCAGAAGTTCATTCAGGAGAAAGGCCAGCAGATGGCGGCCGTCTCCCACCGCCCCAACCTAAAGTATGAGTTCAAGATAGTAGACTCCCCTATCCTGAATGCCTTTGCCGTACCGGGCGGCTACGTGTATTTCACCCGCGGCATTATGGCGCACTTTAACAACGAGGCGCAGTTTGCCGGGGTGTTGGGGCATGAGATTGGGCACATCACGGCCCGGCATTCGGCGCAGCAGCAGACCAAAGCCATTATCACGCAGGGGGTTCTCCTGGGCGGTATGATCGCTTTCCCTGACCTGGCCCAGTTTGGCGATTTGGCTGGTCAAGGGGCCAGCCTCCTGTTCCTGAAATTTGGCCGGGATGATGAGCGGCAGTCAGATGAGTTGGGGGTGGAGTATTCCACTAAAATTGGCTACAACGCCCATGAAATGGCCGACTTCTTCCAGACCCTGGCGCGGCAAGGCCAGCAGGCGGGCCAGGGCGAAATACCGGAGTGGCAGTCAACGCACCCCAACCCCACCAACCGGTACTCAACAGTACACCAATTGGCAGACCAGTGGCAGCAGAAAGTAACCGGCTCCCAGTTTGCCGTGAACCGCGACAGTTACCTGAGAATGATTGACGGGCTGGTGTACGGCGAGGACCCCAAGCAGGGGTTCGTGGAAAACAGCATCTTCTACCACCCTGAGCTCAAGTTCCAATTCCCCATTCCGGCCAACTGGCAGTACCAGAACACGCCGCAGCAAGTGCAGATGGCGCCCAAAGACGGAAAAGCCCTGATGTTTCTGCGTCTGGCCCAGGGCACCTCGCTGGAGGCGGCGGCGCAACAGATGGTACAGGCCAATCAGCTGCAGGTGATAGAGTCAAAACAGGTGACTGTGAACGGGCTGCCCGCCCTGGCCCTTATTGGCCAGCAGACCCCGCCACAAGACCAGCAGCAGACCCAGCAACAGCAGGCGCCCATTCAGGCGCTGAGCTATTTTATCCAGTACGGCGGCAATATCTACAACCTCACCGGGGTCACCGCTGCCACAGATTTCAACACCTACTTCCCGTCGTTCAGCAACACCATGCAAAACTTCAGGCAGCTGACCGACCCGGAGAAAATCAACCGGAAGCCCGAGGTGGTGAGCATTAAAAAAGTGATCCGTGACGCCACCTTGTCACAGGCTTTGAAGTCTTTCAACATGCCAGACAAACGGCTGGAGGAACTGGCCATACTCAACGGCATGACCCTTACCGCCAAAGTGAGCGCCGGCACGTTGATCAAAGTGCTGGAGCGGCGGTAAGTGCCTATATTCTACAACACAAAAAGAGGAGGCTGATACCACAGCCTCCTCTTTTTGTGTTCTGGTGAACACGTCACCGCTTTGGTCTTATAGAAGATTAAAACATATCATCTTTCACCAGCTTGGCACCCTTAAGGGTAGCCGCGTGCTGCAGGGCTTTCACCATCTTCTGCATCTCATCATACGGGGTGTCTTTGCACAGATACAGGTCCAGGTCGGTTTGTTTGGTGTTCTCGCCCTTCTTCTTGTCTTTCCGCACGTTGTCACCAATCACCCTGATCTTGCCCATCTTCTTGTCAATGATGAAGTTCTTCACGTCACCCCACTTAATGGATTCTTCAAACACCTCCCCGCCGTCAATGGTGATTCCTTCTTCTGTCAGCACTTTTTTGATGCCTTTAGACTTGTTAATGTCACAGTGGTAGGCCACAAACTTTACGTCTAACCACTCTTTAGAATCCTCAAAAGACGGCTTTCCGGTACCCGAAGATTTGGTCTGGGCCTGAACCGCCACACAGCTCAACAAGAACAGAAGTGAAACAGATAAAAACTTTTTCATACAGTAAATGATAAAGGGTTAAATGGGTAAGACAGGCGTAGGGGCAGGTTCTGGCGCTCATGCCGTGACCAGCTGCAGATGAACAGACTCCTTTCACCCTTCGCCAGACTCAGCAGAAGTTTCCCCGCCGCACTACCAGCCGCAAAACCCAACAAAGTTAGGAGATGCACCCAGCACGGGACAATAGTTAAAACTAGGTATTTTCAGGCCTGATTCGGGCTTTTTCACCCGCTGCTACCCCCTCCCGCCCTATGCCGCTGGCTACTCAAGGTCAAAATAAAACTTCTGTTTTGGGGCTACTTTTGGAAAACAGGCCGAAAACAGAAAACCGGACCGGGCTGTCACTGAATGCTGAGGCTAGTTTCTGAAATTCTGGGTGATCATGAGCTGGTGAATCCCGCCTTTCATGACGCCAATCCCCACCCGCCCAAACTGTTTGCGCAGAATATTGGCGCGGTGGCCGGGGGAGTTCATGAGGCCTTCATGGGCCACCTCCAGCGAGGGGGCTAACGCCAAATTCTCACCCGCCACCACAAAGGGCACCCGGTGTTCCCTGATCCGGTCAAACGGGCTCAGGCCTTCTGGGGTGTAGTGGGAGAAATAGCCGCGCCTGAACATGTCAGTGGAATGCAGACGGGCCACCCGCCGCAAGGCCGTGTCAGCCACCAGGGGAGCCAGCCCTTCTGCCGCCCGCTCCTCATTGATCAGTTCCAGCATCTGGGCCTCCAACTCCGGGTCAGGGGTAGATTTCGCCACTTTGTAGGGGAGTTCAATGCTTTCAGAAGAGCCGGGCTCCACTGTCAGTTTGTTCATGGTACGGTCAATGGCTTTGTCAAACACCGGGGCCAGGGCAGACTCGGCGCGCTCTGTGTAGGTGGCCAGTTTGTTTGCAATGGCACTCTCCCGCACTTCGTCAATGATACCGCCAGAGAACGGGAACGCTATGAGCAGCACTGCCATAATTGCCGCCGTGACCACGCCGCTCAGAAAGCCCGGCAGCAGCCCCAGCACCCGGTTGCCCTTGTTTCTATGCACAGACGGCGGCAGCTGCGCCAGAAGCAGGTTGCCCAGACTCTGGATCAAAACACTGGCCAGCACCGCCACTATGAAAAAAGACAGCGGCAGCAGCCAGATCTGGCTCCAATCCACCAGCTTGCCCAGCCATTGCGCCATGGTGGGGTAGAACCGAAGGCCTATCAGCAGGCTCCCCACCCAGCGCACCAGATCCAGCACGCCGTACACAAAACCCCGGTACCAGCCCGTAAAGAGGCTGGAGAGAATAATGAAGGCCAAGAGAAGGTCAATGTAGTTCATGCAGGCTCAGGTTTGGTTTTTTCCGCTTTGCGCACCCAAGAAGAAGGGAGCAGGTGCTTTCTTTTACCTCAAGCGGCAATCTTCTGTTACTGAATAAATACCCAATCTACTGAAAAGTACCAACAGCCCCACAGAAAGACACCCCACCTGCCCTTCTGCCCGTACACGCCCCTAAACCTACAGCTATGATCTTACAAGTAACCCATGACGAGGACGACCTCCGGTTTTACGCCCCAGCGGGCGAAGAAGAGGCCGAACTCACCTATACCCTCCTGGAAGACGGTGTCCTGGACCTGGACTACACCTATATTCCAGAGGAGTACCGCAACCAGGGCCTGGCCGACCAGCTGGTGAAAGCGGCGCTGGACTTTGTGCAGGCCAAAAACCTCAGGTTTGTCCCCTCCTGCCCGGTGGTAGAAGCCTACGCCAAACGCCACCCGGCGTACCAGAGGTTTATGGCAGAAGAATGAATGCCACTCCTGTTTTGGGGCTGTTTTCCTGAAAACAGCCCAAAACAGGAAGCTACCACCGCCCCCTAAACCGCCAGGCCAAAGCCAGCCCCTGAACCGCTGATTTTCTTTTGGCAGGCCGCGCAGATGAAAGCCGGGAGACAAAGTTTTGTAGTACCTTGCAGCCTTAGCTGTGTACGCATACCACATGAAGACTTTCACCATCATAGGCACCGGATTAATTGGCGGTTCTGTTGCCAGAGACATACGAAAAACCGGAACAGACGCCCACCTCATTGGGGTGGAGCAGAACGCTGACCATGCCGCCCGCGCCCTGGAACTGCAGTTGGTTGACGCTGTCCTTCCCCTGAGTGAAGCGGTGGCGCAGGCAGATGTGGTGCTGCTGGCCATACCCGTAACGGCCATTCAGCAACTGCTCCCCCAGCTGCTGGACCTGGTGCCCCCGCAGGCGGTGGTGATTGACTTCGGGTCTACCAAAAGCCTGCTCTGCGAAGCGGTGAAAGACCATCCCAAACGTGCCCAGTTTGTGGCCGCCCACCCCATTGCCGGCACAGAGAACTCGGGCCCAGAGGCGGCGCTGGAAGGTTTGTACCAGGGCAAGATGAACATCATCTGTGAAAAGGAGAAGTCTTCTGAGTTTGCCTTAGAGGTGGCCCTGGAGCTGTTTGACCTGCTGGGCCTGAAAACCGTGTTCATGCAGGCCGAAGAACATGACAAGCACGTGGCCTACATTTCGCACCTGTCTCACGTGAGCTCCTTTCTGCTGGGACTCACCGTGCTGGACGTGGAGAAAGACGAGAAGAATATCTTCATGCTGGCCGGCTCCGGTTTTGCCTCAACCGTGCGTCTGGCCAAAAGCTCCCCAGACATGTGGGCCCCCATCTTTGAGCAAAACGCCTTCTTCCTGAGCCACGCGCTGGAGGAGTACATCAAGCACCTGCAGAAGTTTCAGGAATGCCTGCAGCAGAAAGACACGGCGCAACTGTATGAGATGATGCGGCAGGCCAACCAGATCAGGCCGGTGCTGGACGGGATCACGCAGGGCGCCTCAGCTAAATAACGGTCTGGCACGTTTAGGAGGCCTTTCTGTTTTGGGGCTGTTTTTCTGAAAACAGCCCCAAAACAGAAATTATTATTCCGCGGCCGCGGAAGCGGTGCGTTTCTCCTGAATAAGTCTCCGGTACACGGCCACTATCTTTTGCTGCGAAAACCCCAGGTAGTACATGCACATGAGCAGCGTGAAAATGAGCTGCAGGCGCACCACCCCGTTCTCCCGGTATTTCCTGGCCGAGGTGGTAACCTGCTGGCGCAGCACCGTGAAGCGGGTCTGTCGCTGCAGGCGGCGTACCAGTTCCTGGTCTTCCATCACCAACAGGGTTTCCTTGAACCCCTTCTCCCGCAGAAACAGCTCCCGCAGCACAAACAGGCTCTGATCCCCAAACCGGAAGAACCCAACGTTAAACCGCGTAAACCAGCAGAAGAACTGCAGAAACCTGTGGGGCAGGTCAAACGCCAGCCGGAAGCAGCCTGCCGCATGCCCCCGTTGCACCGCCTGTATGATGGCCGGAATAAACCCCGCCGGCGGATAAGTGTCTGCGTGCAGAAAGTACAGGATTCTGCCGTTCGCCGCCCGGGCGCCCACGTTCATCTGCACCGCGCGTGACTTAACGGCACTCTCCACCACCCGGGCACCCGCAGCCCGCGCCACCCCCTGGGTACCGTCTGTACTCTGGGCATCTACCACCAGCACTTCCACGCCCCTTTGGCCCATTGCCTGATCAAGAAGAAAGGAGACCAACCGCCCAATGCCACTGGCCTCCTGATAGGTGGGAATAATAATGCTTAGCTCCATGGCGCAGTGTAGAATATAAGGTAAATACGGCGGCCAGCCCAAAGTTGGATGTACGTTCTCCCCCCTGACGCTGCTCCCCCCTGTTTTTGGCTTGTTTTTCTAAAAACAGATCAAAAACAGACATCAATGCCATTCAGTGCCTTTTGTTTTATCCAGGGCGCACGCTTGTGCGGTAAGGGTAGGATGGTTTCCTGTTTCCGGGCTGTTTTTCAGAAAACAGCCCGGAAACGGCGGCACAGGCAAACGCCTGCGCCCTCTCATCCCATCCAGAAAATGAAAGGGGCAAACAATTATGAGAATACAGGAATTAGTCAACAGCTGCTCTAGTGCCTGGCTTTTGCCGCTGGCAGGCAATCACTAACTGCTGAAAAATCCGGAAACTTAGCGATCACCTCTCCCCCAGCTGCGCCAACAGCCGGTCTACCTCCAGAAACAGCGTCTGGTTACCCTCCTGGTGGTACTGCGCCAGGTTTTGCTGGAACAGCGGCAGATCATACAGAAACGCTTTCAGGCCGTCTGCGGTGAACTCTGGGAAGTAGCGCCCGTACCCCAGCTTCTGCACGTAAGCCGCGTTCAGGTACTGCTCAAACTGTTTGGGAATAGGCACAGAGCAGATGGGCTTGTGCAGGTACACCGCCTCACTCAACAAAGAGAAGCCGCCGTTGGCCACCACGGCTTTCGCCGAAGACAAATCCTGGATAAACCCGTCTTCACTGAAGGCTTTCAGCTGCACGTTGCCGTGCTGCTCTTCTTTGTTGAAGCCGTACACGTAAAACCTCTCCTGCGGCAACTGCTGCAGCGTCTGGAGCAGGTTCTTCTGGTTGGTGCTGGATTGGTAGACCAGCACATGGTTTCCCACGCTGGTTTTGGCCTGCAGGATCTCCTCCCTGATAATGGGCGGCACCAGCGTGGTGTTGGGTTTGCAGATGGTAGCCGGAAAGAAAGAAGCGGCCAGGTAATGATGGGCCCGGGGCACCTTGGCTTTCACTACATTTTTGGCCACCTGAAAACTGCTTTTCCATTCGGGTAGAACGGGTACATCCAGGGTGCAGCGGTTAATGACCTGCATGTTGTCAATGCTCAGAACAGGCAGCCGGTGGTGCCTGGCAAAGAGGTAGCTGAATGACTCGAAATCTGAAATGACCGCCTCCGGCTGAAACTGCTCCATGAGCTGCCGGTACCGGTTAAAGTTCATCCTGAGCGTAGCCGGGGCAGTTTTAAGCGTGAGCAATGCCGTATTGACTGTTGAGACCGCCGCATCGCGGTACGCAATGTGAAAGCCACGTATCTCATGCACCCGCCCAGGAAACGCCTTGTCCAGGAACTGGTACGCCCGCGCACTGGACACCACCTGCACGTCATGCCCCTGCGCCAGCAGATGGGTAATCATTACTTTGCTTCGGGTGGCGTGGCCCATGCCCTCACCGGGTACTCCGTATAGTAGTTTCATGTAGTGATTTCTCGCTTGCTGCCAGGTTTTTGAAAAGCTGCAGCCATTCTTAATCTAACTGTCTTTCTGCTTCTTTCGCAGGGTGGTGCCAATCAGCAGATTAAGATCTATTCCCCACTGGGTCATTTTATGATTGAACCCAAAGAACCCGCCCAGGCTCATTCCCACTTTCCTCTTCCTCCCCGGGTAGAGGGCCAGGTCTCCCCGCACGCTGCCACCCAGCATCTGGTATCTTCTGGTCTCATATTCGTAAATGGAATAATTAAAGAACCCTCCCCAGCTATTGGTAGGCGAAGGCACCTTCTTCACGTTGTAGGGCATTTTGTAATTCACATAAGAGGGGCCAACAGACGTGGTGAAAACTATTTTCTGGTGAAGGGGAATTACTTTACCCACACTCAAGGTGATTTCATGGTATTCATGATTGGGCACATATTTCTCGTCTACATGGTCAGAGGAAGGCACCGGGTGCAGGTAGGTATATTCATACAGTCTCAGCCCATAGGCAACGTTCCTTTTTGTTTCTACCACCACTGCCACATTTCCTGACAGCTGCTTGTGGTTAGGGAGTGGATACCCCAACCCCAGCTGGGCGTAACAACGGGGTTTCTCCAGGTACAAAGTGTCCTGAGCTTTTGTGCTGGTCCCATAGCACCACAGGGCAAGAAACAGCAGGAACAGTTTTGGTCTCATCTATTTAAGGAATAAACTTTCTTTGATATATAATAGGGGATATATAGAATAAGCTCTTATTGGTTGAGTTTTATTTTAAAGTTATGGAGAGCACATGCGATGAGCATGACCTCATCTCTTAATTTATGG
>NZ_LRMM01000075.1 GCF_001647275.1 Rufibacter ruber
TATTTCCTGGCTTTGGATTCGAAGTTAGGAACAGAAAACAGGAATTCTGCGTTAGGGGAGACTGGTATGGGTTTAATCAGCTGGTCTTTCCCTGTGCACATCCCTACTCAAACATGCAGGTTAGCTCAGTAAGACAACTTTGTTGTTTCTGTATATGTCTATCCCCACCCGGGTGAGGTGCTTGATACTGATCCTGACTTCATACTGGGCAATTTCACCGTTTTCTTCGCGCTCAAACCGGTGGTTCTCACCCAGAAGCGACTTCTTCTCTGAAACTATTTCGCCGTTGTACTTGATGGTTTCTTGCCCGGTAAAAGAATTGTCTACTTCTATTCTTACCTGGTCAGATAGATTGAGGGTCAAAACATTCATAAGGATAAAAATATGTAGTTTGTAAAAGCAGGTCTCTGTAAGGCGCGCGCCGCGGTTGCTTTGATAGGTGCTGCCGCGTTAGCGGTAATTTCTCATCTGGTATTTCCTGTAAATCAGTATATGACCCCACAGGCGAACGTAACTGCTTTACCTGAGTAAAAAGTCAATTTATTGGTAAATCAGCTTTTTACAGGTTTCATATTCTTGTTTTGTGAGTTTGTAGCTGCTTTCAGACGTGTCTGGGTGAAGCTGCTCTAACATGAATTGGTTTACCCGTTCATAGTCGGTGACCAGGCCCCACAGAAAGTTGAGTGTGAGCTTTTCGTCATCGTCCATGTGCTTCACAAAGACCGGCCTCACCTTGTTGCTGTCCATCTTCACCAGGGCAAGAAAGGCAGAACATCTCACACCGGCATTGTCACTGTCAGTAAGGCCCACCAGCGCTTTGTCAGACAGTTTCTTGAGGAGTGATTTGCCTTTCTGCTGCGTTTTAGAACCTTCATTGGTGGCGGTTTGCGGGGAAGAAGAAGTGCTTTGCCCCTGGGAGGCTAAAATAAAAGGCGGAAATAGAAAAATGAAGAGTAAGATACGTATTCTCATGCTAATCAAAAACATACTGTCTGGTTCAGCTCCTACTTCTCCTAAGAAAACTATTCATCTGGCAGGAGGCTGTCCCAGCTTTATGGTTCAGGTCTGTAAAAGGTGCCCAACAGAAGTTTCTTCTTTCTTGGCGTTGCCGAAGAATAAGTCTCTTGCCTTCAAAATAGAAGCTGGCAGTCTTTCCCTCTAATGTAAAGAAAAAACAGGAAGGAAGCGGGGAAATACAAAAAAAAGACCTCCTGGCAGCTCCTCCGCATTAAGAATGTCTCCCTCTTGGAAGTGTTTTTAAGAACTTACTTTTTTGTAGAATGCAACAACCGTTGGCCATTTATCTAAAAAGGATGTACTCATTCGCTGTAAAAGAGGTTGATGCGCCGGAAGAACTCAGTCCTCCAGAATGCTTCCGCAGCAGGGGGTAAGGGGTGAAGCATTCTTTTATATTCAATCCAGGAAGTGGAGCTGATTGCAGCCTGCCACTGTCGCTTCAATTGTCTGGTAAAATGGATGCAGGTTTTAAATAAAAATCTAAAACCTGCGGAGATAAAAGCCCGGTTCATTTTCTCCTGATTACCCAGGCAGAATGATTTATAAAAGAAAATCCCCTCAAGACTATTTGTCTAAAGGGGATTTTTTTGTGGCCGCGCCAGGAATCGAACCTGGATCGAGAGCTTCGGAAACTCCAATACTATCCGTTGTACTACGCGGCCCGGTATTGCAGGGGCAAAAGTAGGAAATGCCTGCGTAGGATAAAAGTCTCTTTTCTGTTTTTTGCCTGTTTTCGTAAAAACAGCCCTAAAACAGCAGATATACTTTTCTTGCCAACATTTAACGCGTAAAATACGTTATACTAACACAAACCAGAAAGAACACCACAACACTATGAAAAGACTGTACACGGCGGAAGTGACCGCCACCGGGGGCCGCAACGGCCAAGTGAAATCATCTGACGGAATCATTGACATGCCTGTACGCCTCCCAGAGGGTTTAGGCGGAAAAGGCGGTGCCACCAACCCGGAGCAACTGTTTGCAGCGGGCTATGCGGCCTGCTTCCAGAGCGCGCTCATGCTCATTGCCGGACAGCAGAAAATCAGGCTGGATGAAAACTCCACCGTGACCGCCCACGTGAGCCTGGACCAGATGGACAATGGCGGGTTTGGGCTGGCCGTGCAGCTGGATGTGAAAATTGACGGGGTGGAGAAAGCCAAAGCCCAGGAGTTGGTGGAGCAGGCGCACCAGGTGTGCCCGTACTCGGTAGGAACCCGCGGCAACATAGACGTGCAGCTGAACGTGCTGTAAATAAGTGCTGAGGCGCGAGGCTTGAGTTAGAAATATTATCTGTAGAGACCAGGCACTGCCTGGTCTCTAACGCATGCTGTTTTTGGCCTGTTTTGGCCAAAACAGGCAAAAACAGAAAAGCCTTCCCATTGCTGAGAAGGCTTTTCTTAATGAGTGAATGCGTATTGCTTAGGCAACCTCGGCCAACACGTCTTTTACTTTCTGGGCGGCTTCTTTCAGGGCTACGGCCGAGTACACTTTCAGGCCAGACTCGTCAATGATGCGGGCACCTTCCTCGGCGTTGGTTCCTTGCAGACGCACAATGATCGGCACTCTGATGTCGCCAATATTCTTATAGGCTTCCACCACACCATTCGCCACACGGTCGCAACGCACAATACCCCCGAAGATGTTGATCAAAATCGCCTTCACGTTAGGGTCTTGCAGAATCAAACGGAATCCGGCTTCTACGGTCTGCGCATTGGCCCCGCCTCCTACGTCCAGGAAGTTGGCCGGCTCACCGCCCGACAGCTTGATGATGTCCATGGTAGCCATGGCCAAACCGGCACCGTTCACCATACAGCCCACGTTTCCGTCCAGCTTCACATAGTTCAGGTTGCTTTTGCTGGCTTCTACTTCCAAGGGGTCTTCCTCCAGGATGTCGCGCATCTCAGCCAAGTCTTTGTGGCGGAACAGGGCGTTGTCATCTAAATCCACTTTGCCGTCAACGGCCAGAATCTTGTTGTCTGAGGTCTTCAACACCGGGTTGATCTCGAACATGGAGGCGTCTGTGTCTACATAGGCTTTATAGAGGTTGGTCACAAACTTCACCATCTCCTTGAACGCCTCGCCCTCTAACCCGAACGCGAACGCGATTTTACGTGCCTGGAAGCCTTGCAGGCCAACTGCCGGGTCAATCCACTCCTTGAAGATTTTATCTGGCGTATGCTCGGCCACTTCTTCAATGTCCATGCCGCCCTCGGTAGAGGCCATGATTACGTTCATGCCTTTGGCGCGGTCCAATAAGATAGACAGGTAATATTCTTTGGGCTCAGAGTCGCCAGGGTAGTAAACGTCCTGCGCCACCAGCACCTTGTGTACTTTCTTTCCTTCGGGGCCGGTTTGGTGGGTCACCAGCTGCATGCCAATGATTTGGCCGGCAATCTCTTTCACCTGCTCCAGGTTTTTGGCCAATTTCACCCCGCCGCCTTTGCCACGGCCGCCCGCATGAATCTGGGCTTTAATCACATGCCAGCCAGTGCCGGTTTCCTCGGTTAAACGCTTTGCCGCCTCTACCGCCTGCTCGGGGGTCTCAGCCACAATGCCTTCCTGAACTCGAACGCCGTAGCGCTTCAGAATGTCTTTCGCCTGGTACTCGTGTATATTCATGAGGTTAGGTTGATGTTTTTAGGTGCACGAAAGTAAGGCTTTCGGGAGTCTTTTCAAAACATGGCCGCGTTTTGAAAAGACTCCCGAAAGCGTCCTGAGTGCTGCGTCTGGAGTCCTGCGTCTGGAAGAAACGGTGAAAGGAGGATTTAGACAAAGGAGCGCCTTTCCGTTTTTGGCTCATTTTCCTGAAAACAGGCCAAAAACGGAAAGCGCTTACCCGCTCAGGACTCCAGACGCAGAACTCAGGACTGATTTTCCCGTTCACGGGAAGAAAATCAGGCAATTTGCAAATACCGCCTGTTCCCGCTTCTTTTGCAGAACCCATGAGTACAGAAAAACCAGTATTGCTAGAGGCCCGCGGGCTGTTCAAGAGTTACGGCAAGTTGCCGGTGCTAAAAGGAATTGACCTCACCATTGGTGAGGCCGAAGTGGTGTCTATTGTGGGTGCCTCGGGGGCCGGCAAGAGCACGCTGCTGCACCTGTTGGGTACCTTAGACGCCCCAGACGCGGGCGATGTGTACCTGCACGGGCAGAAAATCTCCGGGATGAGCAACAAAGAGGTGGCCCGGTTCCGGAACCGCAACATTGGCTTTATCTTCCAGTTCCACAACCTGCTGCCCGAGTTCACCGCCCTGGAGAACGTCTGCCTGCCCGGTTTCCTGGCCGACCGCCCCGAGAAGGAGGTGGAGCAGCGCGCCAAAGAGCTGCTGGAGATGCTGGGCCTGGGGCACCGCCTGGACCACAAACCCTCAGAGATGAGCGGCGGCGAGCAGCAGCGCACCGCCGTGGCCCGCGCCCTGATCAACTCGCCCAAGCTTATTTTCGCCGATGAACCCTCCGGCAACCTGGACTCCAAAAACGCCGACGAACTGCACCAGATCTTCTTCAAGCTGCGCCAGGACCTGGGCCAGACCTTTGTGCTGGTAACCCACAACCCCGCCCTCGCCGACATGGCAGATAGAAAGCTTACCATGAAAGACGGCTTCCTGCTGCAGCCGGAAGAGGTAGAGTAGAACTTTCCGTTTCCGGCCTATTTTTCGCAAAACAGGCCAAAAACACCCCCGTAGAATTTTCCTTTTCCGGCGCCGTTTACGCAAAACCGCCCAGAAAAGGAAAAGCAGAATTCCCTCTCCCTGGAGGGAGAGGGCTAGGGTGAGGGGCAGCAGTGGCAATGAAACAGAGGCATTTGAGAAAACTAGTCCCTGCTTAGGAACTTGCTTCTGCTCTGCTGCTGGGTTTACCATTTAAACGGTGATTCCCTCATCCTAACCTTCTCCCAGAGGGAGAAGGAACACCGTAGTTTTCAGGTTGAAGCATTTTTGTTAATGGCTGGCTTATTTTATTGGCTGCTCTTAGGTTCACTGGTATTCCTGCCAAACGCATCTTCAATGGCCCACAACACCCGCTCCACGTTCTGGTAAATCTCTTCATTGGTGAACCGGAGCACCTTGTATCCTTGCCCATGTAGCCATTGGTCCCGCTCATCATCTGCCATTTGAGTGCCTACGTTATGATGGCTTGCGCCGTCCACTTCAATCAATAAGTGCTCCTCTAAACAGATAAAGTCAACAATATAAGGGCCCACGGAATGCTGCCGCCGGAACTTACTTTTGGCCAGCTTCCGGTCGCGCAAGCCTTGCTACAAAATGGTCTCCGCCGCCGTAGCGTTTCGCCTTAATTCCTTCCTGAAATCCTTTTTTTCCATCTCTAGCTATACGACATAGCCGTTTCTAAAGGAGTGGCAGTGTCCCTTCTCCCTTGAGGGAGAAGGTTAGGATGAGGGTGTTGCTCATATGGCAATATTAAGTATTCATAACGCCTACTAATTGATTGACAGATAATTTATTTTGCTAAATAAAATTTAGCAAAAGGTTGTAACTTGTTGATAGCCAGTGCTAAAAATTACTGTAAATTCCATCCCGATGGGCACTTTTACCCCCATGCCTCTGTTCTGTATCTGAACTGAAACAACAGATAATGCAGACGAAAGTGAATCAAGCAGAAAACAGCGAAAAAGGGTTGAAGAAGCATAAAATAGAGAGCTTTGATATCTCCCGGTCTGACGAAACCATGCACCTGGCCGTAGACCTGGCTAAGTTTATCAAAGAGAACCGCCTCTTCCAAAACATACAGGGTAAAGAATACGTGAACGTGGAAGGCTGGCAGTATGCCGGTTCCCGCCTGGGTATTCTGCCGGTGGTGGAGGAGCTTACCAATATGAGCGACAGCGCCGAAATCAAGTACCTGGCCAAGGTAAATCTGTTGAACCTGCGCACCGAGCAAGTGGTGGGCGCCGGATTCGCCATCTGCTCCAACAAGGAGCAAGGCCGCAAGTACTATCAGGAATATGCCATCGCGTCTATGGCCCAGACCAGAGCCATTGGCAAAGCGTACCGGAATGCCCTGGCCTGGATTATCAGAGCCGCCGGGTATGAGCCTACGCCCGCTGAGGAGATGGACTACCAGGGCAACGTAACCGAACAAAAGAATGAGCCTGCGGCAAAACAGGCAGCACCGGCCAAAACCATGAAAGCCGTTCCGGCTGAACCGGCCGCTGAAGCCAAGCCTACCGCCGCCCCAGTGCCCGCCGCTGAAACTCCGGCAGCCGAAGAAGGGGCTGTGAAATATGCCACCGCCAAACAGAAGGAGGAAATCATCAGGCTGCTGAACAACCCGGTGATTACCCGTCAGGAGAAAACCAAGATGCTCCTGAACATCAACAAACTGGATGAGGAGCGCGCCAAGCAGTCTATCCAGAAGCTGCGGAAAGTCATTGAAGACCGCGAGCAGGAGCAGGCTGCCGCCGCCTAAGATTTATAGTGAGTGATTGAAAGTTCAGAAGCCCGGCCCATGGTCGGGTTTTCTGTTTTCGGGCTGTTTTTTGAAAAACAGGCCGGAAACGGCTTGAAGTAAAACCCTAATTTAGAAGTTCTTTTTCTTCTTTTCGTTTGAGGTGCATTCTCATTGTTCTAACGTACCAAGGTTCTGCTCCAAAACCATTTTTTCGCCCTGGTTGGTGATATCACCAACAAGCAGGGCAGCGGTTGCAGTCAACAAAGCGAAAAAGGATATGCTCAATAAGATATCACCATATCCTATCTATTGTCCTCCTATTGTCATCCTGAAAGGATCCCGGTGGCGAACGGGAAAAGCCCATCTGCAAATGCATTCTTAGTTCGCCCACTAGATTCTTCCAGAATGACAAGTGAGAGAGTTGCTTCCTTTTCTCAACCCCAATTTTTTGGCGCGGAAGTTCTTCCTGTGCATTTTATGCAAATAAGACGCTCTTCCGGATTGATAACCGGAGGTAAATACCCTGAGGTTTTGTAGTCCCCGAAGTTCGTTTTCTGCCGGAACACGCTTCGCGGATTGCAGATCCGCTAGTTAAGATAGTTAGGGATTAGAAATCCCTAACAGCGATGACTGTAGAGGGCCGAGCAGCAGAACAGAAACGAACAGAAGCCATTTTCCCGTTTTCGGCCTGTTTTCAAAAAACAGGCCAAAAACGGGAGTGTAAATACCCAATCTTCATAACGTGCCAGAAACTTCTGCGGTAGCGGGTAAAAGCATCTGCAAAACAACAAGCAACAATTTGCAAGTTGCAATTCACTATTTTTGGGCGACGTATGGCAGACATCCATCAAATTCTGAAGCAGTATTGGGGCTATGAGACTTTTCGGCCGGGGCAGGAGGAGATCATTACCTCTGTGCTTAAGGGCCAAGATACGCTGGCCATTTTGCCTACCGGCGGGGGTAAGTCGGTGTGTTTTCAGGTGCCCGCCCTGGCCCAGGAGGGAGTGTGCGTAGTGGTGAGCCCGTTGGTGGCGCTCATGAAAGACCAGGTGGAGAACCTGCGCAAGCGCGGAATTTCGGCGGCCGCCCTGCACGCGGGGCAGCCCGAGCGGGAGCGGGACCTGATTTTGGACAACTGCGTGTACGGCACCACCAAATTCCTGTACGTGTCACCGGAGCGGCTGCAGACCGAGCTGTTTCTGGAACGGGTAAAGCGCATGACTGTGAATCTGCTGGCCGTAGATGAGGCGCACTGTATATCGCAGTGGGGGTATGATTTCAGGCCGCCCTACCTGGAGATAGCCAAACTGCGCGAAGTGCTGCCCCAGGTGCCGGTGCTGGCCTTAACCGCTTCGGCCACGGAGGCCGTCAAAGTAGATATACAGGAGAAACTGCAGTTTAAAGAGCCGCAGGTGTTCCAGCAGAGCTTCGCCCGTAAGAACCTATCTTATTCTGTTTTGCCCACTGAAGACAAGGAGGGGCGACTGCGCGAAATCCTGCAGAAAATGCCCGGCACGGCCATTGTCTACGTGCGCAACCGCCGCCGCACCGTTGAACTGGCAGACTGGCTCAAACGGCAGGGCATTAAAGCGGCAGCCTACCATGCCGGCCTCCCGTTCCAAACCCGCACTGCCGCGCAGACTGACTGGATTCAGGACCGCGTACGGGTAATAGTGGCCACCAATGCGTTCGGGATGGGGATTGACAAGCCAGATGTGCGGCTGGTAGTGCATCTTGACCTGCCAGATTCGCTGGAGGCGTATTACCAGGAGGCGGGGCGCGCCGGGCGCGATGGCAAATACAGCTACGCCACCGTGTTGTTGGGCCCCGAAGATGTTTCGCTCCTGATCAGGAAAACCGAGGAGGCGTATCCGCCCCTGGAAACCCTGAAGCGGGTGTACCAGGCGCTGGCCAATTTCTACCAGCTTGCCACCGGCAGCGGCGCCTTCCAGTCATTTGACTTTGATCTGGCCGAGTTCAGCCGCACGTACCAACTTTCTCCGGTAGAGGCGCATTACGCTTTGAAACAGCTGGAGGGAGAGGGGCTGCTGCAGTTGAATGAAGGCTTCTACAGCCCGTCAAAAGTAAGCATTCTGCTGGGGCACAACGAGCTGTATGAGTTTCAGATTCTGAATGAAACGCTGGAGCCGCTCATTAAGGGGCTGCTGCGCCTGTACGGCGGCGAGATGTACACGGGCTTTGTAAAGATATCAGAAGCTGGGCTGGCCAAGCACCTGAACCAGCCGGAGAAAGCCATTCGGCAGCAGCTGCAGCATTTGCACCAGCGCAAGGTGCTGGTGTATGAACCCCAGCATGACGGCCCGCAGGTGCAGTTCACGGCACCCCGGGTTGAGGCTACCAGTCTGCCCCTGGATCAGAAGCGCCTGAACCAGTTCAGGGACCGGGCGCTGCAGAAGGCACAGGCGGTGGTGGGGTATATGCAGAACGTGCAACAGTGCCGAACGCAGCAGATTTTGGCCTACTTTGGGGAGGAATCAACAGAGAACTGCCGCATCTGTGATTATTGCCTGGCCGAAAAAAAGAAGAATAGATTAGCTGACAGTAAGCTGCACCTGGAGGCGAGGGTCCTGAGTTACCTCAAGAAAGCCCCGCTGCACCCTAAATCGCTCGCCCTGCATTTCAGCACGTCTGAGCAGGAGGTGCTGGGAGACCTGCTGCAGGAGATGCTGGAGAGCGGGCTGATCAGGTATGCTGCTGATGGCAATCTGGTGAAAGAGGAGTAAGGTGTCTCTATCTGATAACTTATGTTATATAGCTAATTTCAGACTTCTATCTTTTCTCTAGCTGACTCCTTTGACAGATTTCTTAATCCTGATTTTATTCATAGTCCCTGCTTCACCATAAAACTATTTGTGTTTTTTGTAATATTCAGGGCGCAAACGAGAGCTTGTGCTTCTGTTTTAGGGCTGTTTTTCTAAAAACAGCCCTAAAACAGAAGAGCGGCAAGTTTCCTCGCCGCCTCTTCTGTTCTGTAATATAATGTTAGGTTAAAGGGGTTTCCTCTACCTGAAGGGCTATCACGCCGGGCAATTCCTTGCCTTCCATGTACTCCAGCAGCGCCCCGCCCCCGGTAGACACGTAAGACACGTCATGCGCATGCCCCATCTGGGTCACGGCTGCCGCAGAGTCTCCGCCTCCAATCAGGGAGTAAGCGCCGTGGTTTTTGGTGGCGTCTACTACGGCTTCGGCAATGGCTTTGGTGCCAACGGCAAAGTTAGGGAACTCAAATACGCCCATGGGGCCGTTCCACAGAATTGTTTTGGAGTTGCGCACCACCTCTGCAAAATGCTTACGAGTTTCTGGTCCTATGTCTAAGCCCATCCAATCATTAGGGATGGTACCGCTCTCCACTACGTCTGAGTGGGCGTTGTTGTCAAAAGCATCGGCAATGACACTGTCTACGGGGAGGTAGATCTTAACGCCTTTCTCTTCGGCTTTTTTCAGCAAGTCAAGGGTGAGCTGCTGCTTGTCTTCCTCTAAAAGGGAGTTCCCAATGCTGCCGCCCTGCGCCTTGGCGAAGGTATAGCTCATGCCACCGCCAATAATCAGGTTGTCTACGCGGTCCAGCAACTGCTCAATCACCAGAATTTTATCAGAGATCTTGGCCCCACCCATAATAGCGGTGAAAGGACGGTCTACGTACGTGAGTACACGCTTGGCATTATCCAGCTCAGCCTGCATGACGTAACCGCACACTTTGTCATGCGGGAAGTAGTCAGCCACAATGGCGGTAGAGGCGTGGGCGCGGTGCGCCGTCCCGAAGGCATCATTCACATACACATCACCCAACAGGCTCAGCTTCTCAGCAAAGTTCTGGTTGCCTTGCTCTTCCTCCTTATGAAAACGCAGGTTTTCCAGGAGCAGCACTTCGCCGGGCTTCAGGTTGCTGGCCAGCTCTACCGCCTCTGCGCCTACGCAGTCTGGGGAGAACTGCACCGGTACCTGAAAAGCAGCCTCTAACGGTTTAATCAGGTGCTTGAGCGAATATTTTTCCTCTGGCCCGCCCTTGGGCCTGCCCAGGTGTGACATCAGAACCACAGCGCCGCCATCCCCCAAGATCTTCTTAATGGTGGGCACGGCAGCCCGGATGCGGGTATCATCAGTGATTTCAAAATCATTGTTTAACGGCACGTTAAAATCTACGCGCACCAGGGCCCGCTTGCCCTGGAAATCATATTGGTCAACTGTTATCATAGTCGGTACGTTTGGTTCTTGGTACGGAAATCCCCTAAAACAGGTGCAGGCAAATATAGCAATTCTCCTGAGTTCTCCCTCTGAATAAGAGGGAGAGAAAGCGGGAGGGCGTTTTTGAGCTGTTTTTGTGAAAAGGAGCCAAAAACAGGAAGTTGAAGAAAAAAGGAAAGTGGGCGGTGGGAGCGTAGGGGTAAAATGCCAGGTGCCACGGCCTGGCACCTTCTGCTACTAATCACCTAGGTGTTTAAAAGTAGAGCCACCAGCTCTGTCAATGCGCTACTGCCGGTTGTTGGGCCGTGCCATCAATGGTAATTAAGTATTAGGTAAACCTGCCCAGCGGGGGTAGGGGAGTTGTGTCTTTTCAGGATGATTCTTTCTGCCTTTTATTCCTCTGGGGAGCTCCTGTTCTTTCTCATTTTAATCAGATTTTAATCTTGTTTTAATTCGGTGTTAATGCCGTTGCGGCACCTTTGTGCACAAATTAGCGCAATTGGGTGCAGTGCATGCATTATTCACTGTGCTATATATAAGAGGAACAGAATAGAACTATGGAAGAAAAAGGAATGTTTGCCACCGTTGGGAAAGACTTGTCAGCGGGGCTAGTGGTGTTCTTGGTAGCCTTGCCCCTGTGTCTGGGGATATCACTGGCTTCTGGGGCACCCTTGTTTTCGGGTCTGATTGCCGGCATGATTGGCGGTCTGGTGGTTTCCTGGGCTAGTGGCTCCCAGTTAAGCGTTAGTGGTCCCGCCGCCGGCCTTACCGTGATTGTGTTGAACGGCATCCAAACTCTGGGACAGTTTGAGACGTTCCTGCTGGCCGTTTTCCTGGCAGGGGTGTTTCAGGTGATTCTGGGTTTTTTGAAAGCCGGTATCATTGGCTTGTACTTCCCCTCTTCGGTGATTAAAGGCATGCTGGCGGCAATTGGCCTGATTCTGATTCTAAAGCAGATCCCGCACTTTTTAGGCGGCGATGAAGATTTTCTGGGTGACCTGGACTTTAACCAGGCCGACGGGCGGAACACGTTCACTGAGATTGGGTACGCTTTTTCTCGGCTTCAGATTGGCTCCTTGATTGTAGGGGTGGTGTCTCTGGCTATTCTGTTGTTATGGGAAAAACCGTTCCTGCAAAAGATTAAGATATTCAAGCTGGTGCCAGGGGCATTGGTGGCGGTTCTGGTGTCTATAGCATTGAACCTGTTGTTCAGCAATTCCTTCCCGGCCTTGACCATTGCTGATACCCATTTGGTGCAGCTGCCTGATATTTCAGGGCCTGCTTCGCTTTTGGCAGAGTTGAGCTTCCCTAACTGGTCTGCCTTGACCAACCCGGCGGTTTATACCTTGGCGGCTACCCTGGCCATTGTGGCCAGCCTTGAAAGCTTGTTAAGTGTAGAAGCGGTAGATAAGCTGGACCCACACAAGCGCCGTACGCCTAACAACCGGGAGCTCAAGGCTCAGGGGATAGGTAACATGTTGAGTGGTTTGATTGGCGGTCTGCCGTTGACAGCGGTTATTGTACGTAGTTCAGCCAACGTGAACGCGGGCGGGGAAACCAGACTTTCCAGTTTCTTCCACGGGGTGTTCCTGTTGCTGAGTATCCTGTTCCTTACCTCGTTTCTGCGGTATGTGCCTCTGGCTTCATTGGCAGCGGTACTGTTGGTGGTAGGTTTCAAACTGACCAAACCTGCCCTGTACAAATCACAGTGGAAGCTGGGCATGAACCAGTTCCTGCCCTTCATCATCACCATTCTGGCCATTCTGTTCACTGACCTGCTGAAAGGCATTTCTATTGGTCTGGTGGTAGGTGTCTTCTATATCTTGAAAGCCAACTACAAATCGCCTTACTTCTTTAGCCGGGAGAAACACCAGGGCCTGGATAAGATCCACATCAAGCTGAGTGAGAACGTGACGTTCCTCAACAAAGCCAGCGTGGCTTTAACCCTGGATCATCTGCCTGAGAAGAGCGAGGTGATCATTGACGGCTCCCAGTCTACTTACATTGACTATGATGTGCTGGAGGCTATAGAGAATTTCAAAACCGTTGCTGAGGAAAAAGATATCAGGCTCACCTTGAAAGATATCCCCTCAGTGACCACAGTAAACATGCATTAACAGTTAAAACAGATAAATTATGGGAACCATCAATAATAGTGCGCCACTAGATTCTGGCATGGAGCGTATTTTCAACGGAAACCGCCAATGGGTGGAGAGAAAACGGGAAGAGGACCCTGAGTTCTTTGAGCGCCGTGCTAAAGGCCAGTCACCAAAATACCTGTACATTGGTTGCTCAGACAGCCGTGTACCCGCCAATGAAATCTCAGGCACTGAACCCGGTGAGATGTTTGTGCACCGCAACATTGCCAACATGGTGGTGCATACAGATGTAAACCTGCTGTCAGTTTTGCAGTATGCCGTTGAAGTGCTGAAAGTGAAACACGTGATTGTGGTGGGGCACTATGGTTGCGGTGGCGTGGCGGCAGCCATGAGTGACAAGCAGTTTGGCTTGATTGACAACTGGCTCACCAACATCAAAGATGTGATCAGAATTCATGAAGAAGAACTCCACGCCATTGAGGATGAAGAGCAGCGCTTGAGAAGACTGGTAGAGCTGAATGTGGTGGAGCAGGTAATCAACCTCTCTAAAACCTCTATCATCCAGAACGCCATGAAAGACCCTGAGCCGCCGCAACTGCACGGGTTGGTCTATGACCTGAGGGAAGGGATTCTCCGGGACTTACATGTGCAGACCAAGTTGATCAAGCGGTACGAGCATATCTACGGTATGCAATAAGTTTTTATTCATAGAAAAGGGTAATTAAAAAGCCCCACCAAATTTTGGTGGGGCTTTTTCTGTGCAAACGGTTCAATTACCAGCCTGCGTTGTTTGAGCCGGAGCCGTAGTTGTAAGGAGGGCCGCTGTTGTAAGAGCGGTTGCCGCCTCTGTCATCATCGTCACCGGCAATGCTGTTCCAGGCATCTCTGATGCCATGGCCAATGCGCTCAAAGAACCCGCCCTCATTGTCGTCATGGTCATTGTGGCGGTTACCCTGGTTTCTGTACCGGTCCTGGTCATAGTGGCTGCCTACCCCAGACTGGCGGCTGTTGCCGTTGCTCGGATGGCTGTAGTCATCTGAATACCGGTTTTCCATGGCGTTGCCGTGGCTGAAACGGGCGTGGTCCTGATCATTGTCACGGTCATTCATCCAGCTGCCGCGGTTGCTGCTCTGGTTGTTGGTGCCGTACATGTTGGTTGTTCCTCTTGAGTGGTCGTTGTCACGGTCCCAGGAGTTAGACATGCCGCGGCTGTTGTTGCTCATTCCAGATTGAGAACCGCTTCTGGAAGACTGCCCGTAAGAAGAGCCGGAATCATTCCCATAAGCCCCGTATCCGGAGTTTTTTCCGTAGGCACCGTAAGAGGAATCATTGTTGTGGCCAAAAGACCCGCTATAGCTTTGGTTTCCCTGCTCTCTGCGGGAATTCCCAGAGCTGTAGTCCTGGTCATGAGCGCCGTAGCCCGAGTTGGAGCCACGGTAGTCATTAGAACCGCCGTAGTTGCTGTAGGCATTGCCTCTGTCCAGGGCTCCGCCAGACTGGTGCCCGGAGGAAGAACCGCTGTAGCCGGTGCGGGCTCCGCCGTACGTACCTATATTAGAAGAACGGGTTGAGCCGCCGCCAGAGTTGGAGGCGCCGTACTGCCCGTAGTTGGAAGAACCTTGGTTGGAAGAGCCGCGCTCATAGCTGGAAGGCCCGCCGTAGTTGCCTGATCTGCTCATGCTATAATCCTGGGTGTCATTGTCCCTGTCTTTGTTAAAAGAAGAGCCGGAGTTAGACGGTCCAGACTGGCCATAGTTGCCGGAGCCGTAGTTTGAACCTCCGCGGCTGCTGTTGCCAGACGCGTAGGAGCCGTAACCGCCCTGGTTCATGCTGTTTTGGCTGGAACCGTAGCTGTTAGATGACTGGTCATTGTTCTGCATTGAGTGACCGCTCCAGCCGCTTGGGCTGCCTTGGTTACCGCTGTAGATGGAGCCGTGGCTGCTGTAGTGGCTTTCGCCCCTGTCACCAGAGTTGCCCATATTTTGGCTTCCGCCGTATGATTTATAGTCTTGGTTACCGTAGCCTGTGGTGCGGTTGCCCATACTTCCCCATTCGCTGCGGCGGGTATTTTCATTACCTGACCGGTACGAATTAAAGGTGTCGTAACCGGAATGCTCACGATTTTTCATAGTAGTATGTTTTGTTTTAAGGTGAATGATGGTTTCTTCAAATGCCTTACAGGGCACCGATTACATGTATACGGGGGCATTTGGCAGGGATTAAGGGTTGCTACTAGAAATGTTCTAAATTATTGCCAACTTGATAATTGTTAGCAGTAAGATAAACTGTTGATAAAGAAATGTTAATGTATACCGATTTCCCCTTGAAAATCTTTTATTGTATAGTTAAAGTTATATATAGAAAGCCAATGCGGTAAATTGGTGTAAGCGCGCCAGAATGCGTATCTTTGAAGTCCGTTTTTGACCTGTTTTTACCAAAGTAGCCTTGAAACTCTGCATCGCCGAAAAACCCAGTGTAGCCCGTGAGATTGCCCATGTGATTGGTGCCAAAACCAAAATGAACGGCTATTTTGAAGGCAATGGCTATCAGGTCACCTGGACCTTTGGCCACTTCTGCCAGCTCTGCGAACCAGATGATTACAACCCCCACTGGAAGCGCTGGCACCTGCCAGACCTGCCGCTGGTGCCAGAGCGCTTTGACATTAAGCTTATCAACAACAAAGGGGTGGAGCAGCAGTTCAAGGTGATCCAGCAGCTGCTGGACTCAGCCGAGGAGGTGATCAACTGCGGTGACGCCGGGCAGGAGGGCGAGGTGATCCAGCGGTGGGTCTTGCACCAGGCCCGCTACCGTAAACCCTTCAAACGCCTCTGGATTTCCTCCCTCACCGAAGAGGCCATCAGACAGGGCTTTAGCCAGCTGCGTGACGGCAAAGAGTTTGACCAGCTGTACCAGGCCGGCAAGAGCCGCGCCATTGGTGATTGGCTGCTGGGTATCAACGCCACCCGCCTCTTTACCATGAAATATGCGCAGGGGCGGCAGCTGCTTTCTTTGGGGCGGGTGCAAACCCCTACGCTGGCCATGATTGTGAACCGGCACCTGGAGATTCTCAACTTTAAGTCAGAGCCGTTCTGGGAGCTCAAGACCCTTTACCGTGACGTTACCTTCAGCAGCACCTCCGGCCGATTTAAAGACGAGGCGAAGGCGCTGGAGATTCTGGAGCAGATCAGGCCTTCTGACTTTGAGATAAAAGAGGTAGAAACCAAAAAAGGCATTGAAAGCAACCCCAGGCTTTTTGACCTGACCTCTCTGCAGGTGGAGTGCAACAACAAGTTTGGCCTTTCAGCAGATGAAACACTTAAAACGGTGCAGAGTCTCTATGAGAAGAAAGTTGTCAGCTACCCCAGAGTTGACACTACCTTTCTGCCAGATGATATTTACCCCAAAATCCCCAGCATTCTGAGCGGCCTACACCATTACCAGCACTTGACCGGTGAATTGCTGGGAAAGAAGATTAGAAAGTCTGCCAAGGTGTTCAACAATAACAAAGTCACCGACCACCACGCCATCATTCCCACGGGATCAGACGCGCGGGGGCTGTACGGCACAGAGGCCAAGGTGTTTGACATTGTGGCCAAACGCTTCATTGCCGCCTTCTACCCAGACTGTATTGTGAGCAACACGGTGGTAAACGGGGAGGCGGCCAACCATGCCTTCCGGGCCAAAGGGAAACAGATTCTGGAGCCGGGCTGGCGTGTGGTGTATGCCCAGGAAGAAACCCAGAACCCAGCCCCCGCCAATAAACCCGCCCCCAAATCAGCCGCTGGCGAAGGCGGGGAGGAGAAAGAGGAGGAGCTGGCGGTGCTGCCGCATTTTGAGGCAGGGGAGCGGGGGCCGCATGAGCCTTTGCTGGAGCGCAAGTCTACCAGCCCGCCTAAAGACTACACAGAGGCTACGCTGCTGCGCGCCATGGAAACCGCCGGCAAACAGGTAGAGGATGACGAGCTGAAGGAGGCACTAAAGGAAAACGGCATTGGAAGGCCTTCTACCCGGGCGGCCATCATTGAAACCCTGTTCAAGCGCAATTACATCCGGAAGGAGAAGAAGAAAATCCTGCCCACCCAGATGGGCATTGACCTGATTCAGGTCATCAAGAACCCCACCCTCAAGTCTGCAGAAATGACGGGGCAGTGGGAGAAAAAGCTACGGCAGATAGAGGGCGGGGAGTTTGCCCCAGATGCGTTCTTGAATGAACTGCAGCAGCTGGTCTGGGAAATGGTGCAGGAGGTGAAGCAGGACAACCACACGGTGACCATTCAGCCCGCTGAGCAACCTCCTTCCGCCCAGGAGAAAGAGGCGGCCAAAAAAGCGTCAAAATCCAAAAAGGAGGCCAAAAACGCACCTTCGGCCACTGCCGGTTTAGGCACCTGCCCCGCCTGCGGCACCGGATCGGTTTTAAAAGGAAGCCAGGCCTACGGCTGCGCCCGCTTCAGGGAGGGCTGCCAGTTCAGACTGCCCATGGAGTTCCAGGGCAAGCCTCTTGCAGAGAAACACGTGCAGGCGCTGCTCAAAAAAGGGAAAAGCGCCGTAGTGAAAGGGTTTGTGTCTGCAGAGTCAGGCGAAAAGTTTGATGCTATGTTTGCTTTGTCGGCTACCCATGAACTGCAGTTGGAGCGGACAGAGGCCAGGGAGAAGAAGCCTGTGGTTATTATTTGCCCCAAGTGCAGCCAGGGCCAGATGCTTAAAGGCAAGACCGCTTATGGTTGCAGCCGTTTCAGGGAAGGGTGCCAGTTTCTGGTTCCGTTTGAAGTGCACGGCAAAACCATTCCAGAAGCCCAGCTGAAGGCGCTGATGCTGAAAGGGAAAACGGCCAAGATGAAAGGCTTCACCTCGCCTAAGACAGGTAATCAGTTTGAAGCCGCCCTTAAGCTGAACGAAGAGTACAAGGTGGTGTACCTCTTTGACTAGCGCAGTGTTTGCCTGTTATCTAAAAGCTGTTCTGTGTTTGATGTCAGGTTATGGCGAAGGCGTACGCTGGTACCTTTCAGGAGACGTAACTTCTGTTTTTGGGCTGTTTTTCTAAAAGCAGCCCAAAAACAGAAGTTACGTGCTCTCGCTTGCGCCATGCCAAAGTCAGCCCTGATGGAGAACGATAGAAAAAACTCCCACCAGCATTGTTATATAAAGGAGAAAAGTAGTTGCAACTGAGGTAACAAACCATAGATAGGTTTTGTAGATTCTGGAGACTCTACCTATTTATGTCACAAACTTGGAAACCCGCGCCAGTGGCTTTATAATTGTCGCCTGCTGTAGACTTCGCCTTGGCATTTTGAGGTTCATTCTGTCTAAGAGCAACAGAAACAGGATGCTACCACTGGCGCGAATCTGAAGAGGCGTGCCAAGGGGTGAGGCGAGTCTCCTGAGTTGCCGGGAGTACAGGTCCTACCTCCATTGGAGGTTTGCAAGTGTTCCCTCAGCATAGGGCTTTCCTGTTTTCGGGCTGTTTTTCCAAAAACAGGCCGAAAACAGACGGGGAATCCAGAGTAAGCGTAAACAGAAGTGGCGGCTGCTTTTAAACCAGTCTTTGGCTCACCTGGTTTCAGCAATAGCCAACCGCTTGGGATGTAACGGTAAACTTAACACCACACTAAAGGAAAACATGCAGCCCCTGGGAAAATATCTGGTAGTCATTGGCGGTGCCCTGGTGGCCGTAGGCTTGGTGCTATGGTTGCTGGGCCCCCGCGTAGACTGGTTTGGCCGTTTGCCGGGAGACATGAGGGTGGAGAAGCCCGGTTTCAGGGTGTATGCCCCGTTCACCACCATGCTGCTGCTGAGTGTGCTGCTCAGTTTGGTGATTTGGCTGATAAGGCGTTTCTTTGGCTAGAAACCCATGAGAAAAATTCTTTTCCACAAAGACCTCATCGCCCTGTACAGTGTGGTGCTCCCGCTGCTGGTGCTGTGGCTTTTCTTTTCCTGATATGTTCTTCGTGCTCTCAAAGACCCTGCAGTACCTGGTGATGCCGCTGCTCTGGATTGTTGCCTTGCTCGGTTTCGGGCTGATTTCTAAAAAACAGGCCAGAAACAGAAAAGCACTTTGGCTGGCGGTGGCGGCTCTGCTCTTTTTTACCAATCCGTTCCTGATCAATGAAGTGTGGCTGGCGTGGGAGCCCGAGCCGGTGCTCATGCAGGAGGTGCCGCACTATGACGCGGCCGTGGTGTTGACCGGGGTGACCAGGGGCGATAAATCTCCCCATGACCGGACCCATTACGGAGAAGGTTCTGAACGGATCTTAGATGCCATTCAGCTCTACAAGATGGGCAAGGTGCGCAAGATCATCATCTCTGGTGGGTCTGGCTCTCTGCAGGAGGTGGTTAATACGGAGGCGCATGACCTCCAGCAGACCGCGCTGTATGCCGGGGTTCCTGCTCAGGATATCCTGCTGGAAGAACAAAGCCGCAACACCCGGGAGAACGCCCGCTTTACCAAAGAGCTGGTGCAGCAGCAGCCAAGGTTACAGCGGCTGCTGCTCCTTACCTCTGCGTTCCACATGCGGCGGGCAGCCGGTTGCTTTGCAAAAGCAGGGCTGGCTGTTGCTACTTTCCCGGTTGATTTTCAGACCCATGACCGCTCCTTTACCCCAGATGACCTGCTGGTTCCCAGTGCCGAGGCGCTTTATAAGTGGGAAAAAATTATTCATGAGTGGGTAGGGGTAATCACGTACAAGCTGCTGGGATACGCCTGAAATTCAGTTGTAATTTTGAAAGGGTTAGCCCCGGGAGGGGATGGTATTTTATGCAGGAATAAATTATAGAATTCTACCATCAAAAATCTGGGTTTCCGTATATATACGGATTATTGCTTTGGGGCATGCTGCCGTCTAAAACATTTGGGCCTTCACCTGGTTCTCATTAATGCGTATAGCAGGGAATTCTCTGGTTTCCCCCATCCAAAGTTTCACCGTCACGCCAAAGAAGGGCGTGGCTTAACACCTTATTTTGTTGGAAACAACTCATACTATCACATCAGAAGAGACGCTTGTGGCCCAGCTTCGTGCCCAGGACCAGCGGGCCCTCACGCTGCTATACCGGAACTATTCGGCGGCCTTGTACGGGGTGATTCTTCGCATTGTCAAACAGGAGGAGGTGGCAGAAGATGTGCTGCAGGAAACATTTGTGAAAATCTGGACGGCCTTTCCGTCTTATGATGAGCAGAAGGGCAGATTGTTCACCTGGATGCTGAATATTGCCAGAAATTTGGCCATTGATAAAATCCGCTCCAAGCAGTACCGCGTAAGTTCTAAAACACAGCCTCTGGAGGGGACGGTTACGTGGGGCATGACCAGCCATGATGAGATAAAGCCAGATCACATTGGGGTGCAGGAAATGACAGAACAGTTAAACCCAGATCAAAAAGTTGTCATAGATTTGATGTACTTTAACGGCTACACCCAGAGTGAAGTGGCAGAAGAGCTGGACATACCCCTGGGAACTGTGAAGACCCGCGCCCGCATGGCGATAAAATTCTTGAGCAAATTAATCAAATAGAGTTGAATACGCAGGAATACATTGAGTCAGGAGTACTGGAGCTTTATGCCGCCGGCGGACTCACAGAGGCAGAGCAGGCTGATGTGGAGCGCATGGCCGCGCAGTATCCTGAGGTACGTGTGGCACTTGAAGAAGTTACACGTACCCTGGAGGCGTATGCACTCACCCACGCCCAACCACCAAGACCAGAGCTGGAAGATAAAATCTTAGGGCATCTGCAGCGCCTTGCCCCCCCGGCTGAACCACCATTGGCAGAAGAGGCCGGTAAGGTTGTACCGCTTACTGATTACTCCCCAAATAAAAGCCCCAATTGGCTGAAAGTGGCTGCCGCGGTCCTGCTGCTTATAAGTGCGGCTACCAACGTCTTCCTCTATAAGAACCTGAGCGAAGCCAGGCAGGAACTGGCGGTGTCACAGCAGGCTACGCGCCAATACGCCCTGCAGGTGAACCAGGTGGAGCAGCGGGCATTCAAGTCAGAGAATCTGCTGGCGCTTGTGCGTGACCCGCAAACGGTTTCTGTTTCCTTAAAAGGAGTGGAGCAGCACCCCGCGGCCCAGGCTTCTGTTTTCTGGAACAAAGAAACCAAAGAGGTGTACTTTGACCCCAGCAAACTCCCCGCGGCCCCGGCCGGAAAACAATACCAGTTATGGGCGCTGGCCAACGGCAAGCCGGTTGATGCGGGAGTGGTGGTGCAGACAGACAGTCTGCTGCAGCGCATGAAATCCATACAGGAGGCGCAAGCCTTTGCCGTGACCCTTGAACCGGCGGGCGGAAGCGTGAATCCTACCTTGGAGGCCATGTACGTGATGGGGAACATTTGACCCTGAGCGGGCTATAACTTTCAAATGGGTACTTTCTGTTTCGGGGCTGTTTTTTCTTAAAACAGCCCCGAAACGTTTATAGAGAGCGGTACCGGCCATCCTGAGTTCCACCGGCATTTTTTTCGTAAGAAAATAAAAGGTGCATAGTATATCCTGTTTTACCTCCGTATAAAGAACCCATGGAAAAAACGTATTACAACCCAGATGATTTAGCCAAGTTTGGCGCAATTGCCGAGTACCAGCCATTGCTGGCTTCCAAGTTTTTTGACTACTACGGGGAGGTCTTCAAAGAAGGGGCACTGACAGAGCGCGAGAAGGCGTTGATCGCCTTGGCCGTTGCCCATGCCGTGCAATGCCCGTATTGCATTGACGCCTATACCACCGGCTCCCTGGAAAAAGGTGCCGATGAGGCACAAATGATGGAGGCAATTCACGTAGCGGCGGCCATAAAAGGAGGCGCGGCGCAGGTGCACGGGGTACAGATGATGAACAAGGTGAAAGAGGTGATGATGTAACGCCGTGAGGGGGCGTAGAGCCGCCGCTTTACCGGTGGCCAACGTTGCTTTTCTGGCAGCACCCCCTTCTGTTAAAGTACCTTCTTTGCCCCAACTTTACGTAATCTCTGCCATGAAATCTCTAGCCGCCAGACATGACCAGTTAGCAGACACCTCTTTCCAGTTAGAAGTGCTGTCACAGGGGCTGCCCACGGGCAGAACATTTCCTGCGTTTGGTCAGCGCCTGCTGGAAAACGGATTGTACCCGTTAAAACCCTCCCAGCTCACGGTGTTACAGGTAAACGTGGGAAAAATGTGCAACCAGGTGTGCAAGCACTGCCATGTTGATGCCGGCCCAGACCGAAAAGAGATTATGACCCGTGAAACCATGCAGCAGTGCCTGGACGCTTTGGTGCACTCAGACATTACCACGGTTGACCTCACGGGCGGGGCGCCAGAAATGAACCCCCATTTCAGATGGTTTGTGCAGGAGCTCTCCCAGCTGGGGAAACAGGTGATGGTGCGCTGCAACCTGACCATTATCCTGGCCAACCCCAGGTACCATGACCTGCCGCAATTCTTTCAGCAACACAGGGTGCACGTGGTATCTTCTCTGCCCTATTTCACCCCCAGCCGCACTGACGCCCAACGGGGCGATGGGGTCTTTGAAAAGTCCATCAAAGCGTTGCAGATGCTGAATGGCGCAGGGTACGGGGTGGAAGGCACCGGTCTGGTGTTAGATTTGGTGTACAACCCGGCGGGGGCTTTTTTACCGGGAAGCCAGAAGTCACTGGAGGCGGAATTCAAACAGCGGCTGAACCGCCTCTATGGCATTACCTTCAACAGCCTCTTTGCCATAACCAACCTGCCCATCAGCCGTTTTCTGGAGTATTTGATTTCCAGCGGGAATTATGAAGGGTACATGGAGAAACTGGTCACGGCCTTTAACCCCGCGGCGGCGGCCAACGTAATGTGCCGTAACACCCTTTCCGTTGGTTGGGACGGTCAGCTGTATGACTGTGATTTCAACCAGATGTTAGAGTTACCGGTCCAGGCCAATGCTCCCCGCCATATCAAAGATTTCAGGCAAGACCTTTTGGCAGCCAGAGACATTGTGCTTAACCAACACTGCTATGGCTGTACTGCCGGGGCAGGCTCCAGCTGTGGCGGCGAAGTGGTGTGAAATAGAAGAATCTTCCATCCTGTAAAAAGGTTGACCGCGCTTGAGAGAATGACAAAAAGATTACTCCTGGTCTTTGTAAGAACCCCCAAATTGGGGAAAGTGAAAACCCGGCTGGCCCGCACCGTGGGAGACGCTAAAGCCTTGCAAGTGTATGAGGCGCTACTGCAGCACACGCACGCTGTGGCGGCCCGTGTGGCCGCTGAGAAATGGGTGTGCTACGCAGATGAAGTGCCGGAGCATGATGCCTGGTCAGACAGGGGGTTTGTGAGGCAACAGCAGCCCCCCGGTGATTTAGGGACCAGAATGCTCAGCTTATTCGCTCTGGGGCTTCTGGAGGGATATTCCTCCATTTTGGTCATTGGCAGTGACTGCCCCGGTCTCTCCTCAGAAATACTGGAAGAGGCTTTTCAGAAACTGGAGCAACCCAGCTGCGACCTGGTGATGGGGCCTGCCCAGGACGGCGGGTACTATCTGCTGGGTTTGAAATGCCTGCACCCGGAGCTTTTCCTGGAGAAACCCTGGAGCACCTCTGAGGTACAGGCCGCCACCCTGGCCACCGCCTTGGAGCTGCAACTGAACGTGGCGTTGCTCCCCACCCTTTCTGATATTGATGTGGAGGAAGACCTGACGCAATGGCCTTCCCTCTTGCCCACTGCCCCTCAAGGGTAAGCGAAACAACTGGAGCCAAGGCGGCAGAGCCTATCTGGGGCAACACTCAACTACATTTGCAAAAGGCAGAACTTCCTGCCACCTTGGGCTGTTGTTTTACAGCAGAGCATTTTGCTTCTCTTGATTGACATCCATGAAAAAGCACCTAGATCCCACTACCCTTGATTTTATCAGAGACCTTCGGCTGAACAACCAGCGCGAGTGGTTTGAGAAAAACCGGAGCCGCTATGAAGCCGCCCGTCAGGATTTTATTTCGTTCCTGGCAACCCTGTTAGAGGGGGCGGTTTCTTTTGAGCCTGCCCTGGAGGGCCAGCAGCCCAAAGACCTCCTCTTCAGGATTTACCGTGACGTGCGGTTTTCTAATGACAAACGTCCCTACAAAGACCATATCTGCGCCTATATGGCAGAGGGCGGAAGAAAAACCATCAACCCTGGTTTTTACCTGCACATTAGCCCAGAGAACCAGTCTTTCCTGGCAGGGGGCGTCTGGATGCCGCCAGCCCCAGAACTTAAAGCCATCAGGCAGGAGATTGACTACAACCTGAAAGAATTAGAAGGCCTGCTCCACAACCCCGCTTTTAAGAAGTATTTCAACGGGCTGCAGGGCGAAAAACTGAAAACAACCCCCAAAGGCTATGACAGCGACAACCCGGCCATTGAGTTGTTACGGCACAAAAGCTGGAACGCCTCCCACTTCTTTCCTGACAGGGTGGTGACCAGCGACCAGTTCTATGACGAATGCCTGGCGGCCATGGAAGCCCTGAAACCTATTAATGACTTCTTTCTGAGGCCCATGCAGGATCTGAAGGCAGAGGAGGTGTAGATTCTGTTTTCGCTGTTTTACAGAAACTAGGCCGAAA
>NZ_LRMM01000076.1 GCF_001647275.1 Rufibacter ruber
TTCTTGGAAATAAAGAAAAATTTCCTTTTCGCTGTTTTGGCCAAAACAGCCCGAAAACGGAAAGGCGCATCCCTATTTCGCCAAGGCGAATTTCAAGCCTAGTTCAAATCCGCCGCTGGCGTAGTCTTTCATGTCTGACGGGGCAGTGGTGTAGATGCCCGTGAAGGCCAGCCGTGACTTGTAGCCCACGGAGAAACCAAACGTGGCCTCCTGGTTGCTGTGGTACAGCCCGAACACATTGAAGGCATTGTCCAGGAAAGAAATGTTCGCGCCCGCGTCCAGGATATTGTCTGTCTCTTTCACCCCGCGGTAGGCAATTTTGGGTTCAATGCCAATGGTCTGGTCTCCCGCGGTCACGTTGAAGCGGTAACTCACGGCCGTAAAGAACGTGGGGTAGTTGATCACCTCCACCTCGTTGGGGTCTGAGACCAGATAGTTTCGCATGCCCAATAGTGCGCCCTGCACCGTGAGTTTGTCGGTGGTGAACCCCAACCCGAAGTCACCGTCCAGCTGCAGGCTCCGGTCATTGAACCGGTTCACGCTGGGGTCGCTGTTCTCACCAATCACATTACTGTTGCTGATGCGCTGGTTGTTAAAACCGACTGAAAGCCCGAAGTGCAGCTGCTGGCCTTCGTTCACGGGCAAATGGTAGGCGTACGTGCCCACGGCGCTGGTATGGCGCAGCAATCCCGCTTTGGTGTTCTGCACCTTCAGGCCCACGCCTACGTTGCCGCCAAAGCCGTATTCAGCGGTGAGCGACTGGGTTTTGGGCGTACCTGGGAAAGAATTCCACTGCTGCCGGTAGGCCAGGTTCAGTTTCCAGCCGTTGTCCAGCCCCGCCATGGCCGGGTTGCCCAGGTATTGGTTCTGGAAATACATGGTCCCCAAAGGATTGATCTGGGCCAACGCCTCCCCGCCGGAATGGAACAGTTGCGTCCCCATTAGGGCACTCACCAGCACCACGTGCAGGCAAATTTTCTGAAGGATAGTATTAGAAGTTTTCATGGTCATGCTTTTACTATAGTTCGTTTGTCTGCCTGTGCTTAGTCTCTTACTAGGGTAATGAAGCCTTTGAACAAGGGTTGCCCGTTCCCGAAATCCACGATGTAGTAGTAGGTTCCGGCGGCCAGCGGCGCGTTTTGGAAGGTTCCGTCCCAGGTGTTGCGGTAGCCTTTCTGCTGGAAGACCACGCGCCCGGCCCGGTCAAATACCTTCACCTCATTGTTGCGGTAGAAGTCAATGTTCTGGATGACCCATTTGTCGTTCACCCCGTCGTTGTTGGGCGTGAGCAGGTTGGAAGCCTGCAGCACGCTGTAATTCTCGGTTACCTCCAGCGTGATAGACTCCGTATCAGTGCAGCCGTTCTCATTGGTCACCGTGACCTGGTACGTGGTAGTGGCCTCTGGCCGAACGGTTAAGGTAGCGCTGTTCTGCCCACTCACTATCCCGTTGGCATTGGCCCAGACATAACTGGTGCCGCCGCTGGCCGTCAACGTGGCGGTCAGTCCTTTAGAAAGCTGTGTGCCCTGGTTGGAGGTGATGGTGGCGGTAGGCAAGGCCACGCTGGTCAGTTTGAAGGTGCGGGTGAACGTATCTGTTCCGCCGTGGGCGGTGCCGCCGTTGTCTTTCAGGGTCACGGTCACATCGGCTTCGCCGAGGGCGCCCGCTTTCAAACGGTAAGAAAGTTGCGCTGCCCCATTCGCCCCTGGCGTGATGCTCAACTCCTCAAACAAGGCACTGTTGGTAGAAGCCACGGAGTATGTCAGAGTCTGGGTAGTCTCAGGCCCTGGCGTGGCGTTGGAGAGGGCAATGGTTTGGGTTTGAGTGATGTTACAAGCCACCTGGTCAGCGATGGCGGCCAGCGTAGGCGCCTCGTTCACATCCTGCACCGCCACCGTGAAGACCTCCTCCAGGAAATGCCCGGACGAAGACGTGGACCTTACCCGCACCGAATAGCTGGACTTGGCTTCAAAATTCAGAGCGGCCGCGGTTTGCAGTTGATTCCCTGATATGCTGAACGCCGTATTATCAGTATCCCCGTCCCCGCTGACCAAGCTGTACGTGAACGTGGCAGAGGCATTGTCTGAGGTGGACGTCAACTCACCTGCCACGGTTCCAAGCGGTGCGTTTTCATAGACCGTCTGGGGGGTGAAGGAAACGGTGAGCACCTTCGCGATATTGGTAATGATCTCAGCTACATTAGAGAACTCTGACGCCGCCGAAGCACCCGTAGCCCTTATTCTGTAGTAGTATTTGGTGGAGCCCACCACTGTTTTGTCTGAGTAGGTGGTAACGTTTGCCCCTACCGTGGCCAAAGAGTTGAAGGTAGTACCGTCTGTGGAGCGCTCTATTTCAAAACCCGTTTCATTAGGAGAGTTATCGGTCCAGGACAGGTCTATCTGGGAGGCCGTGATGGCGGCCGCCGTTAAATCAGAGGGAGCGGCTGGCGCCCGAAGCGAGGCAATAAACGCCCGGTTATTGTCGCCGTAGCCCATGCCCCATTTGCGGTCTGTGTCTGTAGAGGATTTTGCCTTCACGCCGTCAAAGTCTTCTATGGAGACCGTTGGGTTCAAGGGATAAAGGAAAAAACCGGTGCCGTTGGTCTCCGCAGAAACCAAGGCTCTGCTATAGATCGCATTGAAAAAAGAACCCGCGGTAGAAGCGTTTCCATTGTTAGACACCAGGGCATGGATGGCATCCCCTGCCCCGTTGATGTCCCCTCTTTTGATCATGACCATGTCTGTCATGGTGAGGTTGAACTCATGCCCGCTCAACGCCACGTTATCCAGATAGGGGGAGGAGTTGGTTAAGAGCAGGTCCAGGGTGAAGTCTGAGGCGTCTGTGTCTTCCACGTAGGCAGCGTCCTGCGACTGGGTTTTGCGCAGCACAATGGTGGTTCCTTTCCTCATATCGGCCCAGAAGGCAATGTTCTTGAAGCGGTACTTGCCGCCGGTGTCGTTTACCAGATTGTCATTGAAATCTTTGACCACCAGGTTGCGCATGTCAAAATGGTCTTGCACCACCAGCAGCTCAAACGCATCTGATTTGCCGTCATTCGTGTCAGTGGCATTGTAGATTTTGTTTACCACCACGGGGAGATTCACCGGACCTTCGGCCACTACGGGGCGCCGCAGGGAGGCGATGAAATTTCTGTTTCCAGCCCCGTACCCGAATCCCCATTGGCGCTGCACATCATTGGCATTGGTGATGGCATTGGAAGCGGTGGCGCTGGTGCCGTTGTAATCGCTCACGTTCTGGGTTGGGTTGGTAGGATAGTAGAAGTACCCGCCCCCCGGGTTGGCGTACACCAGCTTGATTTTAGGGCTGGTGGTACTGGCAAAGTGGGCAGAGGCGTCAATATTGGCCGCGCTCCCGTAGGCAAAGGCATGAATAGACCCGGCGGTGCCGGTAGGTTCCCCCGTCTTTACCATCACCATATCATTGCCGGTAAGATTGAAGATGGCGGTTCCCCCGCGGTTGGTGAAGTAGGTGGTGTTCTGCAGCAGGACGTCAATGATGAAATCTGAGGGGTCTGTGTCTTGCACGTAGTTGCTCTGCAAGCCGCTGAGATTACGCAGTATAATGGTGGTTCCCTTTCTCAGGTCACGCCAGAGCGGCTCATCCTTGAACTCAAACCTGCCGCCCTCTGTGGTGATGTTGTTCTCAAAGTCCTTTATGATGAATCCTCTGATATCCAGGTGATCCTGGACCACCAACAGTTCCACGGCATCGGTTCTACCGTCTGCGTCATTGGAGCCGTTCAATAACTTGTTAATGACAATACTTTGAGCCTGTACCGCATTAAAAGATAAGAAGACACCTAATAAAAGTAAAAGTGCTTTTCTCATATGTTGCTGTTATAAGTTGTAGTGTAAGTTGTTTGTCTGTTCCTGTTTATTGTACCCGCTTTACTTTGATGGCATTGAGAATGGGCTGCCCGCTGATTTTTTCAAACTGGAGGTGAAGTCCCTGGTCTTTTTGGGCTTTCACCTGAAAAGTGCGCTGCAGCAGGGTCTTGGGGCCTGCCTGTCTTGCCAAATCCAACTCATTTATAATCTTTTTCTGATTCAGGAGCACCTGGAATACCCGTTTGCCTGATGCGGCCGCAGCGGCGCTGCCCAGATCATACACCAGACTGCTGTGACTGCCTTCCGGCTCCGCAAAGCTCAGTTCCACTTCATACAGCCCGTCCACCACGTCAAAGCGGTAGCCCTCCAGGTTCTGCCGGAGCGTTTGATACAGTGGGTTCTGCGTTGTCCCTGCTATGTTGGATTGGATGCCCGGCCGGGACTTGTTGGGTCGGTAAGGTTCGCCGCCCACATATCCCCAGCTCCCGCTGCGGTACGGCTGGTCGGGCTCATAGATGAACTGCTTCTCTGGGTGGAAGTACCAGGCATTGCTTCCGCAGTTCACGCCTATCTCCACAAAAGCCGCCGCATCTTGGTTGAGTTGAAAAGGCTGCAGTTGCATTTCTACCGTCTTGAAATCCTCTGCTGGCATGCCTTGTCTCTCCCCAACTGCCCGCAGGTTGTTCTTTCCGGGCACCAGCGGCACATCAAAGGTGGCAACGGCCTCTTGCACCTGTTTTCTGCCCAAAGATTTGCCGTTGAGAAACAGCTCCACCTCCGCGCAGTTGCTGTACACGTTTACGGGGTTGATAACAAAAGAATCCCCTGCCTTTTGGGGAGCCATCCGGCGGAGCGGCCAATCTTGCGTGGCCACGTGCACCACGGCTGAGTCTGTCCTGAGGGTGGCTTTGTAGAAATAGAAAATGTCTTTCTTGGTGCGGTTAAAGGTCACCAGGCCTTTGTTGTTAAGGCGCGGCATGGTCTCCTGCCTTCCCTCAGACCCGAAATCGGCCAGAATCCAAGCCAGCGAACCTGCCACAAACGGTCGGGTTTGTATGGTTCTCAGGTAACTCTGGGCGTACAGAAACTGCCACTGCGGGCTAAAGTCAAACTGCTCGGGTTGCAGGGTATTGAGTCTGAGGTCGCTGCCCGCGCCATATTCACTTACCAGGAGCGGTATTTTGGGGTAAGCCTGGTGCTGCTTGTCCAGAAACGTACCTACCTCACTGAACTTGCCGCCGTACCAACCCTGGTACAGGTTCCACCCCACCAGCTGGGAAATGTGCTGCAGCCCGTGTTTGGTATAAAGATCACTGCCGTGGAAAGCCACCGTGGTCAGGCGGGTGGGGTCTTCGGCTCTGGCCACTTTCTCCAGTTGCCGGGCCAGCTGCATGGTTTTCTGAATGATCTGCTCTTTCTCCGCGTCAGAAACTTTCAGGCTGCCCAACCTGAGCAGCACCTCATTCATATAGCCCCACATGACAATAGACGGGTGGTTGTAGTGCTGCTGAATCATCTCCCGCAACTGCGTGCTGGTATTCTCCGCGAAAGCCTGTGACGGGTTGATTTCGTTTACCGTGGGCACTTCCATCCAAACCAGCAACCCCAGTCGGTCACACGCCTCCAGCAGGGCAGGGTCTTGCGGGTAATGGGCCAGCCGCACGAAGTTGGCGCCCAGCTCCTTCAACAGCCGGGCATCATGTGCATGCAATTCATCAGGCAGAGCACTGGCGAGCCCTTCCCAATCCTGGTGGCGGGACGCTCCTGTGAGTTTGAGATGCTGGCCATTGAGAAAGAACCCGCTGTCTGGGGAAACAGAAAACCACCTGAAGCCCACGGGATGGGTGATTTCATCTAGAACTTCTTTGGTTCGGGCATCTTTGATAGAGGTAGTCACCCGGTACAGATAAGGAGAATCTGGGCTCCACAGGTGGGGCGTAGGAATAGCCTTGCTCACAGCAGAGAAGCTGTGGTTCTGCCCGGCCTTTGATGGAACCTTAGAGGTAAACGCTGCTACTTCTTTCCCTTGGGCATCTTTGACGGAGTGCGCAATCTCCAGCTTCCGGTCTTTTGCGCTTTCATTGGTGAGGGTTCCCTTCACCTGCACCGTGGCCCGCTGTGCACTCACCTGGGGCGTCTGCACAAAAACACCGTTGGCCCCATATGAGGTAAAGGCGAAGTGGATATCTGAGGTTTTGATCAACCAGACATCCCGGTACAGGCCTCCATACAAGGTGAAATCTCCTGAGATTGGGGCAATATGCGCCTTGGCGGAGTTATCTACTTTCACTGAGATGACATTGGGACCGTCCTTCCGCAGAAATGAAGTAAGGGGCACGGCAAATCCGGTGTAACCGCCTTCATGGGTCCCCGCCAGTTTCCCGTTCACATACACCTCCGCTGAAAGCAGCGCCCCCTCTAAAAATAGAAACACTTTATCTGAAGGCGTAAACGTGTCCAACAGCCTTTTCTGGTACCAACCTATTCCTTTATAAGGTGCACCCGTGGGCACGAAGGCATCGGTTTGGTTCCAGGTGTGTGGCAAGGTCACCTTCTCCCAACCCTCCTCCTGCCCCATAGGCACCTGCTTGTTTAGGGTATCACCCTTTCGGAAAAGCCACGCGTCATTCACCTTCACCGCCGTGCGCTGGGCGCACACCGGGAGGCAAAACAACAGGCTTAAAAACCAGACAAAGGTGATTCTCATTTTGTGCTATGGAATAAGAACTCAGGTGACACACTTGCTGCACACGTTTGCAGAAGACTTGGGATTCTTGCCTCCACCACCTGCTTGTGTGTGATGATATTTTCTTAGGCAAAAGCCCCAGCGGGAATACTCTTTATAAGGGAGCCGCCGTTTTTGGCCTCTTTTTGTGAAATCAGCCTAAAAACGCAATGACGCCAGAGGCTGATCATCCTTTGGTTTTCTTCTCTTTGCCTTATTTCCTTTTTGCTGTTTTTGGCCAAAACAGCCCAAAAACGGAAATGACAGCCTTTACTGAACCCCTTCAATAATGCCTTGGTAGGCAGGCTTAGGCTGGTAGTTTTTATCAAAGGGCAAAGGCCAGTCAGGGGCGCCGTTGAAGCCCGGCACCCAGCTGTCGCCGTCGGTTACGTTCCAGGTGGTGATGCCAAACTGCTGTTCTTTGGGAATAGCATTATAAGCCTTTACAATGAATTTATACCGGGTGGCCTGCAGCTGCGCCGTGGCGGGCGTGAGCATGATTCCCTGCGTTTTCTCCGGGTTCATGGAGATGTCCAGCTCTGAGATGTGCACTTTCAGGCCGGTACTGGCCGCCGTAGTGATGGCCGCGGTGAGGTTGGCGTCTGATTGGTTGTAGCGGGTGTGCATCTGCATGCCAATGCCATGAATGGGAATCCCGCGCGCTTTCAGGCTGTTCACCAGATTAATAATGGCGTTGCGTTTGGTAGGGCCGTATTCATGCCCGTAGTCATTGTAAAACAAAAGCGCGGCGGGGTCTGCCTCATGGGCATACTGGAACGCGCGGGCTATGTAGTCATCGCCCAGAATGCGGCGCCACACGCTGTTGCGCAAGGTTCCGCCCTCGTTCTCAAAGGCTTCGTTCACCACATCCCAGGAGGCTACTTTGCCTTTAAAATGGGAGACAATGGTTTGAATGTGGGTCTTAAATATCTGCTCAAACTCTGCGGGGGTGCCGTTGTAGTTCTCTAGCCAGGCGGGCAGCGACTGGTGCCAGATCAAGGTGTGCCCATGCACGCGCTTGCCGCTTTGCTTCGCAAACTCCACCAGATAATCGGCGTCATTCCACACGTACAGGTCTTTGGAGGGGTGCAGGGCAGCCGGTTTCATGGCGTTCTCTGCCGTGATGCTGTTCATCTCCTTGGCCACCAGATTACGGTATTGGGCATTGTTCCGGATGAGGTTTACGTTCACCGCCGCCCCAAAAGGGAAAGGCAGCTTGGTGTGCAGCCCATCAGTGGAAACGGGTGGTGTGGTCACCAACACGGGTTTGGGAAACTCCTCCTCCTTTCCGCAGGCCGCAAGCCCGAGGCATAACAACGCTGTTTTCCAAAAATGCTTTTTCATGAGTGCCTCCTATTTCTTCTTTTGAAAATAATCTGCCAGTTGATACATGTGTTGGTTGATCTCCCGCATCTTGTCCATGAGCGGTTGATACACCTGGTAATAATTGTCCACGATGCCTTTGTTGGCATCAATGTTAGAGGGCTCGGCGCCTTCTAAGGTAGGGTCATTGTCCTGGTACTGGAACCAGTGCCAGCCCACGCAGTTGGGGTTTTCCAGGAGACCCAGCGTGAAGTTCTGGTAAAACAAGCCTCTGTCCTGCTGGGTCTTCACCATCCAACCCGCGCCGGTTCTGTTGGGCAAACCTGAGTCCTCCCCTTTCACGTACCACTCCGTGATGATAAATGGCTTCTTAGACCAAGCCCCCCAGTTGCGCATTTTGTCCTGCTCCGGGGTCCAGACGTTGTAGTAGTTGATGGAAACCACATCTACATATTTACCCGCGGCCTCCAGCATTTCTGGGTACTCGCGCTGGTTGCCGTAGAACCGACAGCCCAGGTACAGGTGGTTGGGGTCATATTTCTTGATGGCTTTGGCCACAATAGAGAAGTAACGCTCAGCAGCGAAGGCCAGGAACTCCTTGCGGTGCGCATCGGTGATCTGCTCCGGGGTGATGCCTCGCTCTTTTATCCATTGATGGGCGGCAGCATAGCCGGGTTCTTTGGGGTCAAGGGTCAGGTAGCCCTCCAGGTTCTTTCGCCCGAAGGGCATTTCATTGTCTGAGAAATACCCGAACACATTCTTGTCATCTTTGTAGGCGGCCAGTTGCTTGGCGTGGTTGTCACAGAAGGCCTCAAACTCGGGGTCAAAGACGAAGATGACATCATTGGGGTAGCCGCGGTGGCCGGGTTTCTGGTAGGTGCCGCCGCGCTTCTTGCCGTAGGCGCTCATGAAATCCCAGTTGACGGTGTAGGCCAGCGGGGTTTTCTCCTGCCGCGGCGAGGCAATCAATTCTTTCACGTTAGACCAGGAGCCCGTGCCGTTAAAACCGTTCTCCCGCAGCAACTGATTGGCGGCGGAGGCCCAGCCCCTGCTGTCTTTGAACGTCTCTTTCAGGGCCTCTTTGTTGCGGGCGGAGGCTCCCATGGTCACCGTGTTCACCGCGGTGTGCAGGAAATAATACCCCTCAGGGTCAATGGCCCACCAACGGCCGTTCAGCTGCTTCACATGGAAGAAGCCGGTGGCTTTGGTGCGTTTGTCTTTTCTGCCGCCGTATGGGCTCAGCTTGGTTTCCTTCGGTTTGAAATCTGTCAGTTGCGCGAAGCTTCTAGTGGCGTAATCTTTCCACTCCCCAAAGCCTTTGGTGGCATCAGAAGTAGTGAGGCCGCGCTTAGCCTGCACCACGAGCGGCGCCGGTGCTTTCTCCTGTGCTTTCACCACCGGAGCCAACGCCAGAACCGCCGCCAAAGACAACAAAATCTGTTTTCTCATGCTACTTGTACTTTTGCTGCATCTGGTCATAGAAGTTCTTCAGGACGTAGAAGGCCTTCTTTTTCTCGCCGGTGTCTGAATACACGCCTTTGCGGTTCCAGAAATCCTGGTACACGGGGTGCTGGCGGCGCGGCGATCTGAAGTCAACCAGAATCCAGGGTGTCATGCCGCGCAGGGCGCTTACTTTGCCTAACATCTGGAGTTGGTATTTGTACATGGCCTCCTGGTACTCTTCTGACCAGCGGGTTTCTTCATCGGCGTGGTAACCGGCCACGGCCTCGCCCCCGAACTCGGTGATGACCACCGGTTTGTTGTACTTGATTTTGAAGGTGTACTTAGGCAGGTCTTTGGGCACGCCCCAGTACCAGCCGCCGTATTGATTAAAGGAAACCAAATCCAGTTTCTCGCCCAGCGGGTCATCTACAATCACGTCATAGCCATTGCGGTGCACTTCCAGAGCGGCGGCCACCAGACGGGTGTTGTCAAGGGAGCGGGTGTAGGCGGCCATGTTGCCCATGAACGCGTGACGCGGCTCACTCAGGGGTGTCTCATTGCCAATGGACCAAACCACCACGCTGGCCCGGTTCTTGTCCCGCACCACCATGTCGGTCATCTGTTGCTGGGCGTTTTTGAAGGTTTCGGGGTTCTCCCAGGAGATAGTCCAATATACCGGTACTTCGGCCCACACCATCAGGCCCATTTCATCGGCCAGGCGTACCATGTCCTCGTTATGGGTGTAATGCGCCAGACGCACGTAGTTGCAGTTCAATTCTTTGGCCCACTGCAGCATCATGCGCATGTCGCCCTGGTTGCGGAGGCGGCCGGGCAGCAGCGGGTTCTCGTCATGAATGGAGATGCCCCGGAAGAACACAGATTTACCGTTCAGCAGCACATCTACCCCTTTCACCTCAATGGTTCTGAACCCGATGCGGTCTTTCACTTCATCTGTGCCGCTGCTCACCACTACGTCATACAGCTTGGGGTTTTCGGGTGACCAATAGGTCATTTTCTTCACCGGGATAGTGAAAGAGGCTTTGCCAGAAGTATCTGTTTTGGCGGTGGTTTTGATTTTTAGTTCTGGAATGGAAACCGTGATGGTCTGCGCCTTCTCTTTGCCGCTCAGCTGCACATAGCCTTCTATCTGCTTCAGGTTGTTTTTGGCCAGCTGTACTTTGTAGTCGTTGATGTGGGTTTGGGGCAATTCGGCCAGCAGCACATCACGGGTAATGCCGCCGTAGTTCCACCAGTCGGTGTTCACGGTGGGCACCTCGTCCTGCTTGCGGGTGTTGTCTGCCTTCACCACCACCACGTTGTCGCCTTCTTTGAGCTTGCCCGTCACATCAAACTGGAAAGGCGTGAAGCCGCCTTTGTGCACGCCCAGCTTCTTGCCGTTCAGATACACATGCGCCTCATAATTCACCGCCGCAAAATAGAGCAGGTATTTCTTATCTGCCTTCGGCTGTGCCGAAAACTTCTTACGGTACCAGATGGTGCCCTCGTAGAACTTGAAGATGTCGCCCTGCGAGTTCCAGTCTGCGGGTACAATCAACTGCGGAGCGTACTCAAAGTTGTATTCAATCAGTTCTGACTTGTTCTTCTGCTCCCGGTCATCATAAAACCCCCCTTTGCCCGTAGCCGACTGGTCAAACGGCAGGTGGCGGTAATCATAGTAGCCCATTTCATAAGGATCCATGATGTAGTTCCATTGCCCGTTCAGGCTCATGAACTGACGCCCCTTGATGTTCTGGATAAGGTCCAGGCGCTGGGAGAACCCAGATTGGATGAGTACTAAGAGAAGCAGGAAAGCAGAAAGCGTTGATTTGATCATTACTCAAGTTTTGTTTGTAAGCGTGCGATTGGTTCTAGTCAGGAAATTTCTGTCACCGCATTTGAAGCTTTCCGTTTTTGGCCTGTTTTCTCAAAAACAGGCAAAAAGGAAAAATGGTTATGGCCACATGGGGTTCTGGGCAAGCGCAGGCGTTCTGTTGATCTCGCTCTGCGCGAAGGGGAAGAAGTAGTGCTTGGGCAGGAAAACGCGGTTCTCCACCACAAAGCGCTCATAGTTGTAAGAGCCGTTGGGGTTCACGGTGATGCGCATGCCATGTACAGGTCTATTGAACAGCTCCTCTCCTTTCTTCCAGCGGCGCACATCAAAGAAGCGGTGGCCCTCAAAACACAGCTCCACCTGCCGCTCCTTCTGAATGATTTTCCGCATATCATCTTTAGTCATGGCAGGGTTAGCGGCTATGACCATGTTGGCGCCTGCGCGTCTGCGCACCTGGTTGAGTTTCTCATACACATCGGTCACAGGTCCCTGGGCCTCATTCAGGGCTTCTGCATAATTTAGGAGAACCTCTGCGTACCTGATCACTACCCAAGGCCGACGGGCGTTGGTGTTGTTAGTCTGGTTCCAGGCGGCGGCCTCACTCAGAAACTTGCGCATGTAGTAGCCTGTTCTGGTGGCGTTCACATTTCTGCCTAATCCGTCTTTGCCGCCCACAAAGGTTTCTACCGGAGTGCCCTTGAAAGTTCTGCCGTTGTAGTTGATCACTATTGCCAGTCTGGGGTCACGGTTGGCATAGGGATTAGCGGCGTTATAGCCTGAGCCTTGTTCCCCAATGGGCTTGCCGTTGGCCATATCAAAGGCATCTACCAGTTCCTGCGTGGGGTTGGTTCTGCCAAGCGCCCCATTGTAACTGATGGGGGCATGATTGATTTCTATATCATTGCGGTTGAGGGCTTGGGTGGCAAAAATTACCTCTGAATTGTATTGGGCCGCCCCGTAATTGAAGATGTTGGTGTACGTGGTCTGCAGGGTGTGCTTGTTCAGCCGGATCAAAGTGTTTGCCGCATCTGCCGCGTCTTGCCACTTGGTCAAGTCATTATTAGGGTTGTGCAAAGGGCTGGCGGCATACAACAATAATCTGGACTTCAGCGCCAGCGCTGCCGTTCCCGTGGCCCGCCCTCGGTCACCTTCGGCCCAGTCATTGGTCCACTGCGGCAACATTTTATAAGCCGAGTCACAGTCTTGCAGAATTTGTTTTTTCACCTCGTCAAAGGTGTTTCTGGGCAGGTTGAGGTTCTCTGAGCGATCTAATACCCTGGTTACTAACGGCACCCCGCCATACCGCTTTAGCAGTTCAAAATAGAAGTAGGCTCTCAGGAAATAGGCTTGCCCGTTCAACCTATCCAGTTCCTGCTGAAAAGTGCGGTTGTTCTGCGGAATGATGGCGCTGGTGGCCGAATTCGCCAAAAAGGAATTCACTTTTCTGATGCCCTCATACATAGAGGCATACACATCATCAAAGGTGCGGTTTGGGCTCCAGGTATTGTTGTTGAAGATGTTGATGGAGGAGTTGGGGTTAGAGTTCACCGCTTCATCAGACGCCGAGGCCAGCATGGCCCCGTTCCCGTCCAGGTTGAAGCCTTCGGCCACAGAGAAATACGCGTTGTTCAACACGCCGCGGGCATAGTTGTCATTGGCCCAGATCTGCTCCTCGGTAATAGGGCCTTCGGTGGTGGTGCCGTCTTCCAAGAAATCCTGGCAACCCCAAAGACCAAGCGGAAGCAGCAAAAGCAACCATTTAAGCTGTACCTTTTTCATATCATTCTCTTTCTAAAAGCTGCTACTTAAAATTTAATACTTACCCCAGCCGCCCATGTGCGCAGTGACGGGTACTCTGACCCATACCCCGCCATAGGCATTTCAGGGTCAATGGGCAGATCATCTACTTTACTGAAGGTGAGCAGATTGAACCCGCTCACGTAGAACCGCATTGCGTTTACCCGCATGAACCGTGTAATCCCCGCAGGCAGGGTATAGCCCAGTTCCATTTGTTTCAGTTTCAGGAAGTCCCCGGACCGGAGCCAGTAATCAGAGTTCTGGGTGTTGTTGCCTCTGTCTGACATGGCCATGCGGGGATACAAAGCGGTCTGGGCGGTGGCGGTGCTCCAGCTATCCGGACTGAACTGGTTGAGGTAACCGCTGGCCGAGGAACCGCTGTTGATGAGGCTATTGATTTGAATAGTTCTCCCATGCACCCCTAAGAACTGAGCGGTTACATCAAACCCGGCATATTGCAGGGTGGTACCGAACCCATAGTAAGCTTTGGGCACATCAGAGTAGTCGGTCATGACAAAGTCAAAATTGTCTATGATTCCGTCAGGTACTCCGTTTGGCCCGCCAACATCGCGGTACTTAATGTCTCCTGGGCGCACGGTTCCTGAGAAACGCTGTACGGGGGCGGCATCAATCTCCTCCTGACTCTGGAAGATTCCGTCAGAGAGTAAGAACCTACGGGTAAAGGAATCACCTTGCCTCACCCCGCCAATGTTGTATCCCATCTGGCTTTGGTAAGGCAGGGTACCCGCCTCTTCATTGATGGCGATGATCTCACTTTGGGCATAGGTGAAGTTTCCGTTGAAGGAGACGTTCAATTTGCCAATGTTCTTAGAGAAATTCAGGGCCGCCTCTATGCCTTTGTACTGCGCCTCGCCCGCGTTTACCTGCACCCGGCTTTGGCCTAACACGTTGGGCAGAATATCTGCGGTCATCAGGTCGGTGCGGTTTTCATAGAAATAATCCACTGACAAGGACACGGCTTGCTTGAACAGCTTGGCGTCAAACCCTACACTTGCTTTTCTGGCTTTCTCCCAGGTAAGGTTAGGATTGGCCAACTCCAGTTCAGAGGAGTTAGGGGAAGCTGAATAGGACGTACCGAAAGCATACTGCGAGCCGCCGCGGGTCCAGTAATTGTTAAAGGCAAACCGGCGGCTGCTGATCAAGTCATTGCCCACCAACCCTACTGAACCTCTTATTTTCAAATAATCCAGGAAGCCCGCAGAGGAAAGGAAGTTTTCATCAGAGACAATCCAGCCCGCCGAGACGGCCGGGAACCAACCGGAGCGTTTTCCTGGCGCAAAATTTTGGGACTGCGAAAACGTGGCGACCACATCTACATAGTAGCGGTCTTTGAACCCGTAAGACAAGCGGTTAGAGACTCCTTGGCGTCTGTTGTCTAACCTACCGGGAGAGGCACTTAAGGCCCACTGCGCCCGGGTAGAGAAATTGAAGCTGTGCTGGCCCAGGTGACGGTTATAATCAAACCCACCCCAGAATTCATTGTTGCGTACGCTTGCGCTGAACGCGCTGGCCGAATACGTGATAGGGGCTCTGGTCCCGAACTGAGTGTAGCCCCCCGCTCCATTGTACTCAAAAACCTCATACGCCTGCTCAAATCCAGATTTGTAAAGCCCCTCCACATCATAGGTAAAGAAGGCATTAAAGGAAAGCCCCTCCAAAATAGAACCAAGTTTGTATTTCACGTCAATGGTGGACATCATAGACCTGGTCAAGTCTGAGATATACCCGTCTTCATTTAACATTGCCAGCGGATTGTTCCTGAACTGGGAGGTACCCCCGTAAGTGGCATCTTCATTGTAGATGGGGAAGGCGTTGGCGGGTGTATTGTAAAGGGTATTCAGAAACGTTCCGTTCCCCGCTGAGAGGTAGCCTAAATCTTCTATTCTCCCGTTCACATCCAGCGCGATATCCAGATCTTTGTTAATGTGCATGTTCAGGTTGGTCCTGAAGTTATAGCGCTGGAAGTTGGTATTAGCATCATACCTGGGGTTGGTGGCCCACTTGTACAAGCCGTCCTGGTTGTAGTAGCTCAGCAAGGTGAAATACTGAACAAAAGAATTCCCGCCACTGACTGTAGCCACGTACCGCTGCACGGGAGCGGCTTTTTTAATGAATTGCTTTACAAAATTATTGTTGGGGTAGCGGTAAGGGTCTGTTCCGTTCTGGTAGGCGTCTAAGGCTGTTTGGTCATAGAGAGGCTGCTCCCCGTTCTCTGCTCTGGCCCTGTTGTACAAGGTGGCATAGGTATAGGCATCTAAGGGTTTAGTCAGGTTGACCGGCGTCTGCACCCCGCCCTGGGCATCTAAGGTCACTCTGGTACTGGTAGAGCTTCCGCGTTTGGTAGTCACATACACCACGCCGTTGGCGCCCGTCATCCCGTACCAGGCCAGGGTGGCGGCGTCTTTGAGCACACTGATGCTTTCAATCTCGTTCAGGTCCATGTCCACAAAATCGCGCTCCACCCCGTCAATGAGCAACAGGGGAGATTGGTTGCTGTTGTAAGATGATCTTCCTCTAATCAACATGGAGGCATCATCTGTACCCGGTCTGGAACCCAACTGCTGAATGTAAAGCCCCGGGAGTCTGCCAGCCAGCACATTGGTTAAGGTGGATAAGGGTAGCTGAGGCAGTTCACTGGTTTTAATGGAACTCACAGAGGCAGACACCGCCCTTCTTTTGCGCACCCCAAACGGAATCTGCACATTGTCTTCATCTCCCGCTTCAATAAGCGTAGCCACCATTGTCACGGTCGTGTTTTCTAATTCACTGGCCGCACCCCGGGCTATATTGTAGCCGTTCTTTTTAAAAATGAGCACCTCATTACTGATACACTCCATGGAAAATTTCCCGTCTGGCCCGGTGGTGACTTCTCGGGTATTTTCTTGCACAGAGATGGCCACTCCTTCAAGAGGCTTTCCGTTTTTATCTACCACAGTACCAGAGGCGGTGACGGTGGCATCTGGTTCACTCTGAGCGTTGCACGTGCTTATCAGGAGAAAGCAAAAGAGGCAAGAGGCCAAAACCTTATACATCCAATTCATTGCGGCTTATCTTTAATTTTTTCTACAGCTAAGTCAAGAGTTACCAGCCTGGGTTCTGCACCAGGGTACCGTTACTTTTCCAAATCTCGGGCCTTGGAATGGGATACAGGTGCATGTAGTCTAAATAGACCTTCTGCATGGTGGTAGGAAGTAAAACAGGTGTATAGGTAAAGCTGCCATTTGGGTTTCTCACCACGTCCATACCGTACATAGGCTTAGCCACTGTTTCAGGCCCTGCCTTCCACCGCATGATGTCATACCACCTGTGGTCTTCAAAAGCTAGTTCCACCGCACGCTCATTCCTGATCCTGGCCCGCATTTCCTGTTGCGTTAAATTGGCCGGCAGCGGCGGCATGCCCACTGAGGTTCTGGCTCTCACTACATTCACTGCCTCATATACAGACGCATCTGGCCCCACCGCTTCGTTCTGAGCCTCGGCGAAGTTTAGAAGAATCTCCGCATAGCGGAAGAAAACAAAATTCACCAGCGCCGTTTGGGTTGACGTGTTGGTATAGACCTCTGGCCATAGTTTTCTGTTGTAGTATCTGGTGGCGGTGTAGTTGGGGTTGCCAGCCCGGTAATCACGGCCGCCGTCCCACATCTCCATTCTTCTTCCCTGCCATGGGGCATCATTGTACAGGATGTTGGCATAGAACCTGGGATCACGCCCTTCATAGGGCTTCTGAGGATTATACCCTGAACCAGCCTCTTGAATGGGCTTACCCGTGGCTTTCATTTCATACAGGTCCACATGGTTTTGCGTGGGGTTAAACTGCCCCTGGGCGCCACCAGATCCGGGAGACATCAAGAAGTCTATCAAATACCCTGTGCGGCTGCGCGGGCCTCTGATCTTGATCATGATGTATTCTGGAGACTGCGCCTTGTTTAAGATATCAGCGTAGGTCTCCTGCAAAGAATACTTCTTTAAATCAATGACCGCTTTGGCCGCAGCAGCGGCGGCTTCCCACTTGGTTTTATCATGAGCAGCATTATGCAAAGGGCTGGCAGCATACAGCAAAACCCTGGAGCGCAAAGCCATAGCTGCTCCCTTGGTGGCACGCCCGTAATCAGACACGGGGTACTCCTCCGGTAAACCCACCTCTGCCTCGTCCAGATCCTGGAGGATAAAATCTACTACCTCTTCATAAGAGGCTCTTGGCAGGTTGATAGGTTCATAGATTCCGTAGGGCTTATCAATGATAGGAACGCCGCCAAACCGTTTAATCAACTCAAAATAGAGAAAGGCCCTGATAAAGTGCATTTCCCCGTTGATTCTGGCCGGGGAAGGGTTCCCGGTCCAGGGAACCTGGTTCATCTTGGAGAGTACTACATTCGTCACCCTGATACCTGCATAGGCCCGGTTCCACACATCGCTGATATCATTCAAGGAGGCCCCTCCCCGCTCATAATGGTCATGGTAGGTACCCAGGTTTAACGTTCTGACAGAGACGTCATTATTTCCGGAGACCGCCTCATCTGAGGCCTGAGACGTGGTACCTCTGTGGGAGTTGAACCTAGCGTAATCATCAATCAAATGATTATAGGCATTGTCTGCAAAACGCGAAGCCAGCAAAGGGTCTGCAAATATCTCTTCTTCAGACAGATTCACACTAGGCGCCCGGTCTAAGAAATCATCCTCGCAGGAGCTCAGAAACAGCAAGAGGACCAGCAAGGGAAGGATGTATGTTGCCTTCATTTTCTCTTTTCTTAAAATTGAATGTTCACCCCTAGGTTCATGATGCGGGAAGAAGGATAAATGGACTGTCTTGAGAAATCTGTATTGGAAACATTGATATTCTCAGGGTCTAAGTACATCTTGAAGCGGGTCCAGGTGTAGAGGTTCTGCCCCGTTAGGAAGACTCTGGCAGAATTTATCTTCAAAGGCTGCAACCAGGCAGCAGGAAGTTTGTAGGAGAATTCCGCATTCCTGATTTTCAGGTAGGATGCATCTTGCAAAATGAAGTCATTTAACCGGTAGCTGATGTACCCGTTTCCTCTGGCATGCAGAGCGGGCCAAGTGGCAGTGGCGGCGGTCTCTGGGGTCCAGCGCCCCAGTTGGAATTCATACATCTGCTGCCCGTTGTTCTGCTCCGTTAAAATCACATCTGAGCTCACATTGGCCACCCCTTGAAATAAAACCGAGAAGGAGAAGTTTCGCCATGTGACAGAAGGGGAGAAACTATAGGTATATTCTGGCAATCTGGAATACCCAATGGGGGCAATGTCATCAGAGTTGATGATACCGTCTGGTTTACCTTCCGGCCCGCTGATGTCCCTGTACTTTAAATCACCGGGAATAGGGGTGCCCAAGGTATTGATGGGAGAGTTATTGATATCTTCCTGGGAGGTGTAGAAACCATCTGTGAGGTACCCATAAAACTGCCCTACCCGGTTGCCTTGCTCTTTTCGCAACGCGGGCATGCCCAAAGGCTCATCCCGGTTGATGATTTCATTTCTGGCAAAAGACACCTGGGAATAAAGACCAATCTCCACTTCCCCAATCTGCCCTTTATAATTCACCTCCACTTCATATCCTTTGTTATACACCTCCCCAATATTCAGGAAAGGTTCATTTCTTAAACCGTAGGTTTTTAAACCCGAAGCCCGCCGGGTGAGAATGTCATATCTGGTTTCATCAAACAAATCTACATTCACCTGAAGCGCGCCCCTGAAAAAGCTACTCTCAATGCCTATGTTGCGCTTCACGCCTTTCTCCCAGGTAACATCTGGGGTACCATGGGCAGTTTGAGAGATGACCGGATTGTTTCTGATACTGCCTGGGTCTCCAAACTGCACGGCGTTCCCTATCTGCGACCATACCGGAGGGTTGTTGGACACCCCACTGGAATTTTGCTCAAACGCATCTCTGAAAATAAAACGGTTATCCATTCTATCATTCCCCACCAAACCATATGACCCCCTGACCTTTAAATAGCTGAGGGCACCCGCGTTTTGTAAAAACTCTTCATTGGTCAACGTCCAACCTGCTGAAACCGCGGGGAAAAATCCATATTGGTACCCCGGGGCGAAGTTCTCTGACCCGTTATAGGCCGCATTCAGCTCAACAAAGTATTTCTCTCTGTAGTTATAGGAGACCCTGCTCACCACCCCTTGAGAAGCATAGGGGGCCGCGAACACTCCTGCTCCGGCGCTTCTGTTGGTTAAGAGTCTGGTGAAAAGCACCAGGCCGCCCACGTTGTGGTCACCAAACGACCGGTCATAGTTGAAGCCTGACTGTAAGTTGAAATTGATGGTACCGCCGTAAGTGACATTCAACCCGCTCAAGGGTTCGTCCCGGGGCCTATCAGAGGAAAGCACGACCTCCTGGGTTCTTCGGTTGACAATGTTATAGGCCGCCCAAACCGCATTTCTACGGGTAGTGCTGGTATAGTAGGAATCATAACCCACCGTGGTTCTAAACGTGAGTCCCTCTACTAATTTGCTCAAATTATAATGTAAGTTAAAAGTACTCTCAATGACATTGTTGTCATCATCTCGGGTTCCCCATCTGGTGAGCACCGCGTACGGGTTCCAGATGTTGGTGCCCACATTGGCATTCTGGGCAATTCTGCCGTCTGGCAAGAAAACCGGATACGCAAAAGAGGGGGTCTGCATAATTCTGGAAATCATGCCCTCCACGTTGTCATAAGAGAAGGAACTTCCCTGAGGCCCCGCAGGCTGATACCGTTTCTGCATGCGGCCGCCCAGCCTCACCGAGACCTTGAAATCATCAGACAGATTGATATCCACATTAGAGCGGAAGTTAAAGCGATTGAAAGAAGGCGTGGTTTTGAAACCATAAGGAGATTCAAACTCCTTGAAAATACCATCCTCAAACAAGTACCCCGCAGAGGCAAAATATTTTATTTTCTTGGTGCCACCGCTTACGTTCACATTGTGCTGGGTCTGTGAGTAGAAATCGCGGCTTACATAATCAAACCAGTTAATATCAGGGTAAAAGAACGGGTCAGAACCGTCTCTGAACTTCTGTAACTCGTCTGCGCTGAACTCATTGCCCAACCCATCATTCCGGCGGGCCTCATTGATGAGAAACGCGTTGGAATAGGCGTCCAAAGATTTAGGAATACCTGTATAGGTCTGTAAACTGAAGTTGCCGCTGTAGCTGACCCTGGGCTTGCCTTCCTTCCCCGCCTTGGTGGTGACCACAATCACCCCGTTGGCCCCTCTAATCCCATACACAGCCGTCATGGCCGCATCTTTTAAGACCGTGATCGACTCAATTTCATTCGGGTCAATGTCCCCGAAGTCTGGCCGTTCTATACCGTCCACCACTACTATGGCGCCGCTGTTTCCATAGGTAGCGGCCCCTCTGATGTTGATGACCGAGGCATTGGCCCCCGGCTGTCCACTCCGCTGGATAGCTCCTACCCCAGGCATTCTCCCAACCAGGGCATTGGTGGCGTTAGAGGTGGGAGATTTAAGAATCTCGGCACCACTCACGGTGCTGGCCGCCCCCGTGAGGGTAGACTTCTTTTGCTGGCCGTACCCAATCACCACTACCTCATTCAGACCGGTGGCCTGTTCCTGTAAAACCACAGCCATGGCACTGTTTGTCACCGCTGGCCGCTCTGCAGAAACATAGCCTACGTAGGAGAATACCAAAACGCTTTGCGCATTGGGCACCCTGATAGAAAAATTCCCCTCCACATCTGTCAGGCTTCCTATCTGGGTCCCTTTTACTACCACGCTCACCCCAATCAAGGCTTCACCTTTCGCGTCTTTTACCGTGCCCCTTACAGTTAACTGCTGTTGCACCACAGATGCGTTCAACCAACCTTCTGGGGTAAATGGAGCAGCAGGCTTCCTTTCTACCCCTCTGGCTGCCGCCGAAGGAAGAAATGAAAGAAGCACCAGCACAGAAGCCAGGCTACAATGCCGCTGCCATGTACGTTCTTGTAGATACTTTATCATAGAATATGTTTAAGAGGCACCTAGTATCAGCTATTCTTTAGTTCAGACACAAGAGAAGGAATACAGATCAGATTCATATCAGGGATAATAGGGAAGGATGTGCGAACGCAGAATCAACCATTCCCTACAAGGGAGCGATAAATCCCCAACTCCAGCCCCCTTAACTCTGCCAGGCCGCGCAACCTACCTATGGCAGAATACCCAGGATTTGTCTTTTTATGCAAGTCATCCAGCATCTGATGCCCATGGTCTGGCCGCATAGGAAGAGAAAGTTTTCTCTCCTGCATAACCAGAAGGAGCTCCTTCATGACAGCGTACATGTCCACGTCGCCTTCCAAATGGTTGGCTTCATAGAAGTTCCCCTCTTCGTCTCGTTGGGTGCTGCGCAGGTGCACAAAGTTGATTCTTTCCCCAAACCGTTTAACCATGGCCGGCAGGTCATTGTCTGCCCGCACCCCAAAGGAACCCGTGCAAAAGCAAAGCCCGTTGCTGGGGGACGGAACCGCCTGAAAGAGCGCCTCCACATCTGCGGCGGTACTCACCACGCGGGGCAACCCTAAAATACTGTAGGGCGGGTCATCTGGGTGAATGGCCATTTTCACCCCCACCTCTTCGGCAACGGGAATGACTTCTTTCAAAAAGTAGATTAAATGCTCCTGCAGCTCTTTAGGTGAAATATCCTGATAGGCATCTAAGGCTTGCTGGAACTGCTGCAGGGTAAAACTCTCTTCGCTCCCAGGCAGACCCGCTATTATATTCTGCTGCAGCTGCAGCTTTTCAGGCGCAGACATTGCCTCAAAACGCTGCCTGGCTTTTTCAACCTGCTCTGGGGTATAGTCTTTTTCGGCTCCCTTGCGCTGCAGAACAAATACATCAAAGGCAATGAAAGCCGCCATTTCAAATCTTAGCGCCCGGGAACCATCTTCCACCTGGTAACTTAAATCTGTGCGGGTCCAGTCCAGCACCGGCATAAAATTATAGGTCACGGTGTTGACTCCGCAAGCAGCCAGGTTCCGGATGGATTCTTTGTAGTTATGGATATAGGCCTGAAACCCTGCTGCCTGTGTTTTAATAGACTCATGCACCGGAATACTCTCTACTACGCTCCACACAAGGCCTTCCTGTTCAATCTCCTGCTTACGTCTTTCTATCTGTTCTACGGTCCAGACTTCGCCGTTAGGCACATGGTGCAAGGCAGTGACAATGCCTGTTGCCCCTGCCTGATTAATATCTCGCAAGGAAACCGGATCATTGGGTCCAAACCATCTCCAACTTTGCAAAAGCATCATAGCTGTTTCTTCTAAACTATTTTTTTGTTGTTTACACGCCGCAGTACGCGTTAAAGCCCCCGTCTACCAGCACGGTTTCGCCGCTTACAAACCGGGAGGCATCACTTAACAGATAGATCAATGTACCGGTCAACTCCTCTGGCACACCAAACCGCTGAAAAGGAGTGTTGGTGATGAATTTCTCAGCCCGGTCTGTGTGGCTCCCGTCTGCGTTCAGCAGCAAATCTCTGTTCTGCTCTGTCAGGAAAACCCCAGGGGCCAGGGCATTGATTCTGAGAGCGCCACCGTAGCGCAAGCCCAGCTCTACGGCCATCCATTGAGTATAGGACTCTACCGCTTTTTTAGCCATGGAATACCCTAGCACCCGGGTAAGCGGACGCTGGGCGGTCAGGGAAGAGATATTTACAATCACCCCTTTGCCTCTGTCGGCCATCACGCTTCCAAAAACCTTGGTAGGAATCACCGTCCCGAACAGGTTCAGATCAACAGCCCTGCGGGTATCTTCAATGTTTAAATCAAAAATATTCTGCCCCGGCCCTACGGTGGCCCCCGGCATGTTACCGCCGGCACCGTTCACCAATCCGTCAATGGTACCCCATGCCAGCAATATCTTTTCTTTGGCGGCCTGCATCTGGGCTTCGTCCTGCACATCTGCCAGTACCGCCATGGCCTCGCCGCCAGTTGCCTGAATGGCCTCCACCCGCTCTTTGGCGCGCGCTCCGTTCCTGCCCAAGATGGCCACCTTCGCCCCGGCCTGCGCCACCGCCAAAGACAACGCCGAACCTAACACTCCGGTAGCCCCGGTAATTACAATCACTCTGCCCTTCAAGGAAAACTGCTCTAATCCTGTCATGTTAATGAATACTAAACTTCATACCCTTGGGCAGCACAATGATGTAGCAGCACCTTTATAAGAATATCTTTGAGTATGCACACGTGTGCATACCCAAAGATATATAAATTTTGGAACAGGCAAGAAATATTTTGAAAATTTTAAATTTGAGAAGCCTTAGACGGGAGTGGCATTATAAATACATCAAAACCTCAAATGGAGAGATGCACTTATAAATAAGTGCTCTTCAGAAAGGAGATGCAAAGCAGACCAAAGCAGGCTTAGGGCCTTTCTTTCAAACACGTACCTGTAGTCAATTATCAACCCAGGCAATTTAGCCCAAGGGGCTACGCCTCATTTACAGCGGGTGGTTGATAAGAAATATTTCTGTTGCGTTGCATGCAACAGCAACTACAAACACATCT
>NZ_LRMM01000077.1 GCF_001647275.1 Rufibacter ruber
GTTTCTGGGCTGTTTTTTGAAAAACAGCCCAGAAACGCAAAGGCTTAACTTTTTGAGTGCTCTTCCATAGATCAAACCAACAAGGAACAAGCGTAGAAAACGTGAGGCTACCACCAAACCGCATACAGCTATGCAAGGCTCATCTGTTGATCAGTTACACAAAAACGCTACTTCCCCATGACACCACTTGCAATCTTAGATGCCTGATTATATTTTATGAATCTTTATCCATTTTTAAATTTGTTTAAAAAATTTAAATTTTCTTTATTTACAGAGCTATCTACTTTCATTTATGGCAAAACCGAAAGCAACTACTTAACACACCACCAACACCTGAACCTAACAAACAAATCCCCAAGCACCCATGGCCTCACTGCTTCCCCCTAACCGGCGACGATGGTTTATCATCCTGGTCATTTTCCTGGCCATTGTCTTCAATTACTTTGACCGCCAGATCCTCTCCATTCTCAAACCAGTTTTGAAAGAGGAGTTTAGCTTAGATGACTCTGGCTATGCAGTGGTCGTCAACATTTTCACGGTGTGCTATGCGCTTATGTACCCGGTCACGGGCTGGCTGGTAGACCGGTTTGGCGCTAAACTCACCATGTTTTTCGGGATCATAGGCTGGTCGTTGGCATGTCTGGGCGGCGGTATTTCCAAGAGCATAGGGCAGTTCACCTTCTTCAGGGGCATGCTGGGCATGGCTGAACCCACCAATTTCCCGGCGCAGCTACGGGTCATCACCATCTGGTTTCCGGGCAAAATGCGGGCCACCGCCAACAGCCTTTGCGTGGCGGGCAGTTCCATTGGGGCTATCATTGCGCCGCCCCTGGTGGCCTGGCTGGCGCTGGCGTTCAACTGGCAGTTTGTGTTTCTGGTGGCCGGAGCGGTGGGGCTGGCCATTGCCGTGCTGTGGATTTTCATTTACCGCGAGCCACCCGCAGAAGTAGCCCGCGAGGCCGTAGGCACCGGCAACCCCGCCGACAGCACCGCCTTCACCTGGCGACAATTGTGGGGCACTCGCACCCTGTGGGGCATCTTGCTCATCAGGTTCATCAGTGACCCTGTGTGGTACTTCTGCCTTTTCTGGCTACCGGGCTACCTGCAAGAAGAGTCTGGCCTGTCTTTACAGCAGATGGGTATGTTTGGGTGGATTCCGTTTCTCGTAGCAGACCTGGGCGCCATCGCCACCTCAGCGTGGTCTGACCGTCTGGTAAAGAAAGGCAAACAGCCCCTTATGGCCCGCAAAATCATGCTCACAAGCGTGGCCGTGCTGGCGCCGCTGTGCGTGCTCACCCCATACATCCCCAATCCTTTCGTCACTTTATTCATCTTCAGTATTGTAGGCATGGCCTGCCTCAGCTGGCTGTTCACCGTGAGCGTGGTGGTGGCAGAGGCCTTCCCGGTCAACAACGTGGCCAGCGTATTGGGCATTGCGGGCGGGTTCGGGGCGGCCGGCGCAGTGGTGTTCAACTACTTCGTGGGCCAATTAATGGGCACCCTGGGCGCCGAGCGCATCTTCATTTCCATGGCGCTGCTGCACCCCTTGGCCGTGCTGGTGCTCTGGACCATGGTGCGCCCTGAAAGACCCAAAGCCAAGGTATCTGTCGGCAGTGCACCAAGCCCTACCCACGCTCCTCAAGTAAATACTTCAGAATTAACGCTTAACGTGTAAATAGCATGAACGAGAATCTTTTAACAGTCAACGAACCCGCCAGAACCGTGCCCGTGCGCCTGGAGACCGATGTATTGGTGGTAGGCGGAGGTCCGTCTGGCATTACCGCCGCCTTGGCTGCCGCCGAGGATGGCCTCAACGTAACCCTCATTGACAGCCGCAGCTTTCTGGGCGGCAACATGACCATAGGCTTGCCTATTCTGGGCTTCCTGGGCCAGAAAGGCAACCAGATCATCAAAGGCATTCCGCAGAAATTCATAGACCGCCTGGCCGCCCAAGATGCCGCCAGCGAACACCGCCCCTGCCCCCTGCACATGAGCCTTACCTTGGTAGAACAAGAGGCCGTGAAAAATACCGCCCTGGACATGCTCACCGAAGCGGGCGTAAACGTACTGCTCTATGTGTTTTTTGCCGATGTGGTCATGGACGGAGACAAGCTGCGGGGCGTGGTGATTGAAAGCAAATCTGGCCGGGAGGCTATTCTGGCTAAGACCGTGATTGACTGCAGCGGCGATGCCGATGTAGCCTTTAAAGCCGGAGTTCCCTGTGAGCAGGGCAATGAAACCGGCGGCGCCCAGCCCCCTACCCTCATGTTCTGCCTGGCCGGCGTAGACACCGATAAACTGCGCATGAGCATCGCCCAGGAACCCCGCACATACCTCACAGACTTTATCCCGGCAGAGTATTTCGGGCAGAACCACCAGTTTATTGTGGTAGGCATGCGCAACCTCATGCAACAGGCCCGCGACGCCGGTTTTGACCTGCCCGTGGAAAGAACCATTCTGATCACTGGTTTGCGCAAGGGCGAAGTGTGGGTAAACATGACCCGCATCAACGGCGTGGACGGCACCAACCCGGCCAGCCTTTCGCATGGTGAAATTGAGGGCCGCCGCCAGGTGATTGAGATTCAGAAATACCTCACCGCGTATGTACCGGGCTTTGAAAACGCCTACTTCGCCAAAATGGCGCCGTTCCTGGGCATACGGGAGACCCGCCGCATTGTGGGCCAGTACGTCATGACCAAGGAAGACATCCTCAGCTGCGGCCGCTTTGAAGACGCCGTGGCCGTGGCCAGCTACCCGCTGGACATCCACCACCCGCAGGGCGGCGGCTGCACCCTGGAATGGTGCGGTGACTGCTATGACATTCCGTACCGTTCGCTGGTGCCGCAGAAAGTAGAAAACCTGCTGGTAGCGGGCCGCTGCATCTCCACCACCCATGAAGCTATGTCGGCTATTCGGGTAATGGCACCGTGCATGGCCATGGGCGAGGCTGCGGGCCGGGCTGCCAAGATTGCGGTGAGAGCGGGCGTGGCGCCGTCACAAATTGACGTGAAGCAACTGCAGGAAGAACTGCTGGCTACGGGCGCCTACCTGAGACCGGCCCCGGTGCAGGAAATGCAGGAAGCATAGCCCCAAGCATTTCCGTTTAGGGGCTGTTTTTCTGAAAATAACCCCTAAACGGAAAGCATTACCCCAAGTCTCTCCCTGTAAACCTACATGATCCTTCCCCAGAGGGAACAGCGCTTTTTTAACAGTTCTTATTTCCTTTCAGGAAGTTTTTACTCAAACTTTTCATTTGCGTTTTAGGCCTGTTTTAGGAAAAACAGCCCCTAAACGCAACATCAACCAAGGCTTTCCCCAACCATCCCTTTCCACCCCATGACCTCCAGAAGAACCTTTTTGAAAGGCGTCAGTTTAGTCGCCCTCGGTCCCTGGCTGAGCCAACTGAACTGGGCATCGGCACCTGTAGCAGAAAAAAAGAGCAGCAACACGCACCGGGTGCTGTGCTGCAACATACGGGTGGCGCTTCCCGAGGACGAGGCAAAGGGCGTTGGCTGGCCCCAACGCCGCGACATCTGCCTGCAGGTCATCAAAAACCACAAACCTGACATCCTCTGCCTGCAAGAAGTACTAAAAGTGCAGTCTGATGACTTCAGAAAGGCTTTCTCCGGGCACCAGCTCTTCGGGTTTGACGGACCTGAGATGGATGCAACCCCCACGGGCTACCACGGCATCGCCAAAAACCCCATCCTGTTTTCCACCGCCCGCTATGAACTGATCACCGGTGGCACCTTCTGGCTGTCAGAGACACCGCTTCTGGGCGGCAGCCTCTCCTGGAACACGGCGCGCGCCCGCAATGCCAGTTGGGTAAGGCTCCGGGAAAAGAAAACAGGCAAGGAATTCAGGGTAGTGAACACCCACCTGGACCACAAGGCACAGGAAGCCCGGGAAAAGCAGACGAAGCTACTCCTGGAGGAAGCTGCCCAATATCCCGCCAATTTCCCCCAACTCCTCACCGGCGATTTCAACGCAGGCGCCAACAATGCCCTTCACACCGCCATCAGAGAAGCTAACTGGAAGGACTCCTACACCGAGGTAAATGGCCCAACCGAACCAGGCGTGACGGCGCATGGCTTTCAAAGCGAAGAAGCCAAAAAAAACAGCAAGAAGATTGACTTCATTTATACCAAAGGCCCAGTGAAAGCCTTGGCGTCAACCATAATCAAAGACAAAATCAAAGGGCAGTTCCCCAGCGACCACTATTTCGTCTCCGCCGATATTCTTTTATAACCCATATAGCCAAGCAGATAAAAGATACTGAGCATAATTAGCTTACATTCAGGCACACCTGGTTTGAATCACCTAACACATAAAGCCTGATCACTGAATCTGGAATTGCCGCCACCCCAGATTGACTTCTATTGAAAGTATACCCGGCTTATCTACCTAGTGCGTCTTCCCTTACCACAGCACTTTATTGCCCCTATACTCTTAACAACTGCTCTACTCAAAGCTTTTCGCCTTTTAATTCGCTTTCAAGATTTAATTTTCTCACTTAAGTTAATTTACATATACTTTACTTTTGTTTAATTTAATTAAATTTCATTTATTTGAATAACCCAGACCCTACACTACTACTTCATCAAATTTTAAAAAAGAAAAGCCTTACCAGTAAAAGTTTGACAACCCGGCAATGCGAAGGCATACTCAGGCAGAAAGCTTGAAGAGAGAATTATCCTTGTCCTTGTTATTTCCTGACCTTCACCCCTGTCACATGAAACCATTCATCTTCACGGTCCTGTTTGCTGCCTCTTTCTGCCTCCACGCCTTAGGGCAGGGCGCCAAGCACGTGGTATTGATTACCATTGACGGTTTCCGGCCAGACTTTTACCTGGATCCCTCCTGGGGAGCGGTGACCCTGCAACAGATGACGGCCGGTGGCGTGCATGCCAAAGGGGTGAACGGGGTTTTCCCCACGGTTACCTTTCCGTCACACACCACGCTGGTAACCGGAGTAAAACCCGCCAAACACGGCATCTACTACAATGACCCTTTTGAGCCCCAGGGTGCCACCGGCAAGTGGTACTGGGAGTACAGCGCCATCAAAAGCCCCACCATCTGGGATGCATTACGACAAGCCAACCTCACCTCGGCCTCCGTGCTCTGGCCGGTAACAGCGGGCGCCCCCATAGATTACAACATCCCAGACATCTGGCCCATCGGCAACTCAGACCGGCGGGAGATTACGGCTAAGAACGGCACACCCGGTCTCTGGGCAGAACTGGAGCAGAACGCCACCGGAAAGCTGGAAGCCCACGACTTCAACCTGGACAAAGATTACCTGAGCATGGATGACAATGTGGCCCGTATGGCCGGTTACCTGCTCAGGAAATACAAACCCACCTTCACCACCGTGCACCTGGCGGCGGTAGACCACGCGGAACATGCCCAGGGCCGCCACGGCGAAAACGTCAGAAAAGCGGTAGCCGGGGCAGACCATGCCATCCGGTTCATTCTGGAGTCATTGGAAAAAGCCGGAATCAAAAACCAGACGGCGGTGATTGTAACCGGGGACCACGGCTTTGTAGACCGTCACACCAACATCAATCCCAACGTGTGGTTGGCCAAGGCCGGACTGATCAAAGACCTCAAGAAAGATGACTGGAAAGCCCAGTTCAAATCGGCGAGTGGCTCCACCTTTCTTCACTTAAAGGACAAGAACGACAAGAAGACCCTGCAGCAGGTGCGGCAGATATTAGCGGCGTTGCCCCAAAGCCAGCAGAAGCTGTTCAGGGTGCTGAGCCAGCAAGACCTACTCCAAGCCGGTGCCGATCCTAACGCGGTTCTAGCATTGGCTCCGGTACCGGGCATCTCCTTCGGGAACTCCCACACAAGCCAGGCCTTCACTTCTTCGCAGGGCGGCACGCACGGCTACTTCCCAGATTTCCCAGACATCCAAACCGGCTTCATAGGGTATGGGGCCGGTTTTAAGAAAGGCCAGGTCATCGCAGAGATGGAACTGGTAGACATTGCCCCGCTGGCCGCCAAACTGCTGGGCCTGCAACTCCCCGCCGCAGAAGGCATGCTGTATCCTGGAATTATTACGCTTAAATAAATAGAAGTAAATCAATAAGTAAGCCTAAACAGAAAAGACATGCAAAACCATTCAACTGCAGGAAACTCCATCCTGGACAAAGCCGGCATCCCGAGCCAACTGGGCTGGGGGTACTTGGGTATTCTCATTTTCATGATGGGCGATGGCCTGGAACAGGGATGGCTGAGCCCGTACCTGCTGGAGCACGGCATGTCTATCCAGCAATCGGCGTCTTTGTTTACGGTGTATGGCGTCACCATCGCTATCTCGTCCTGGTTCTCCGGGGTGTTGGCCGAAGGCTATGGCGCTAAGAAAACCATGGCTTGGGGTCTGTTGCTCTACATTGCGGGCACCATCGGGTTTGTAGGCTACGGAATGACGGATCTGAACTTCCCCATGATGCTGTTCACCTACGCCCTGCGCGGCTTTGGGTACCCGCTGTTTGCCTACTCGTTCCTGGTCTGGATTACGTACCGCAGTCCGCAGCAGAAACTGGGCCGGGCCGTGGGCTGGTTCTGGTTTGTATTTACGGGCGGCTTAAACGTACTGGGCGCTTATTACTCCAGCTGGGCCATTCAGGAACTGGGCTACATCAACACCATGTGGAGCTCTATCTTCTGGGTACTGGTGGGCGGTTTGTTCGCGCTAGTCCTGAACCGAGATAAATTTAAAGCCAGCAATACCAACGCCGGGGCCAAAGCCCAGGAACTCATGAAAGGGCTCACCATTGTAAAGGAAGAACCCAAAGTACTTTTAGGCGGATTGGTACGCGTTATCAACACCACGGCACAGTTCGCTTTTCCGGTTTTCCTGCCCACCTACATGGCGGCCCATGGCTTCTCTACCACAGAATGGCTGCAAATTTGGGGCACCATTTTCACCGCCAACATCGCTTTTAACCTCATCTTTGGGTTTGTGGGCGACCAATTGGGCTGGCGCAACTCCGTGATGTGGTTTGGCGGCATGGGCTGCGCCATTTCTACCCTACTGTTTTATTACGCGCCGCAGCTCATGGGCAGCAATTTCTGGGCAGTAATGCTGGCCGGTGTGCTCTGGGGCGCTTTACTGGCCGGGTACGTACCTCTCTCGGCGCTGGTGCCTTCCCTGGTTAAGAAAGACAAAGGAGCTGCCATGGCTATCCTCAATCTAGGTGCCGGGTTACCCGTGTTTCTGGGCCCGGCCATTGTAGGCGTGTTCATTGGTATGGTTGGGGCCGAAGGGGTGGTCTGGATTCTGGTCGGTCTCTACCTGCTCAGCGCGGTGCTTACTAAATTCATCACCTTACCAGACAATGCCAAAACCGCCCATTTAGTCAAAGAAGAAGCGGCTCCCCTCCGGCAGGAGGAAAAAGAATTAAATCCATCGGTCATCATATAAACCCTCACCCCAGGCAGGTTCGCTTCCCCCAGCCGGCCTTTCCAGAACCATTCATTAGAGACTTAAACTACGCTTATGAGAATTTTAATAACCGCCCCTTACCACGAGAAAGCACAGCACGTGTTGCAGGAAACCTTTGGCGAAGTCATCTACCGCCCCTGGAAACCGCACGGCCGCGCCTATAACGAAGAAGAACTCATTGGTCTGCTAGAGGAAACCCAAGCCGAAGCCCTCATCACCGAGCATGACCACGTGACCCAGGAAGTCATCAACGCATATCCAGACTTGCAATTTATAGGCGTCTGCCGCGGCACCCCTTCTAACGTGGCCGTTGAGACCGCCACTGAAAATGATATTCCAGTGTTCCATACTCCCGCCCGCAACGCCCAGGCCGTGGCCGAAATGTTCGTGGCCAACGTGATCACCTTCATGCGCAACACCATTGCCGGCTGCGCGTGGCTGGAGGGCGAAAACTGGGAAGCTGGGGCACATACGTCTTACCTACAGTTCAAAGGCAGCGAGTTGGCCGGTAAAACCATCGGCATGGTCGGCTTCGGGGCTATTGGCCAGCGCATTGCCAACATGGTGAAATGCTTCCCCTGCACCATCCAGTTCTATGACCCTTACACCGAGTCGCCGGACCCAGATTACCAGAAAGTAAGTTTGGAAGAAGTCTTCGCTTCCAGCGATATTGTGTCGGTGCATTTACCGGTTACCCCCCAAACCACGGGCATGATAGATGAAAGCCTTATTTCGCTCATGAAACCAGATGCTATCTTCGTGAATACCGCCCGGGCGATGGTGGTGAAACGGGAGGCTCTGCTAGACGCCCTGGAGAACAACCGCATCAAAGGCGCCATACTGGACGTGTTTGACCATGAGCCCCCAGATGAAGTTGACTATAAAATCATTCACCACCCGCACGTACTGGCCACCCCGCACATTGCCGGGGCCACGTTTGAGGTGGAAGACCATCATGCCTATATTATGAATGACGCGCTGGTGGCCTGGTTCATCAAGGAGGACAAGAACATTAAGCAATTGGCAAACAAAGAAATACTGGCCGTTAAAAGCTAAGCAAACATGGCTGCACAGGAAGCATTTATTATTGTAGACATTGGCACGGGAAACGTACGCGTGGCCGTGGCTGCCAAAAACGGCGAAGTGCTGAGCGTAGAGCGGGACAACATGCCCTACCAGACCGATGCGCTGTACCCCAACTCCATCTTCTTTGATCCCAACCGCTTGTGGAGCGTCATTACCAAGCTGGCTATAACCGCCCTAGAAAATGCGCCGGATGTAGAGGTAAAAGCCGTCACGGCCACCAGCCAGCGCGAGGGCATTGTCCTGATTGGCCATGACGGCGGTTCCCTTATTGGGCTGCCCAACATTGACCACCGGGGCCGCGAATGGGACTTCATCATGCAGGATAAAAGCTACATCTATGAGCTGGCAGGCCGTTACCCAACTTCCCTTTTCTCGGCCTTGAAATTAGTGGGCGTACGGGAGCGGCGACCGGAGCTCTGGGAGCAGACCCGCACGTTTTTGAGCATCAGTGACTGGGCGCAGTACATGCTCAGCGGTGTGGCGCGTTATGAACATTCTCAGGCCTCTGAGACGCTGCTCTATGATGTGGCCCGCAAATCCTGGTCTCCTGACCTGTGCGCCATCTTTGACATAGATCCCATGCTGCTTTCTCCATTGGGAGACTCGGGCACTGTGTTGGGCACCATTACCCCAGCGGCGGCGGCGGCTTTCCAGATTTCGCCGGAGGCCCAGGTCATCATCGGCGGCGCCGATACCCAATTGGCCGTAAAAGGCACGCAACCCGCACTAGACGATGTAGTCATTGTCTCCGGCACCACTACCCCCATCTTTAAGCTGGTGAATGAGTACATCACCGACGTGCGCGAGCGCTCCTGGACCAACCGGCACATAGACGAGCATACCCTTGCCGTGGAAACCAACGCGGGGGTCACCGGCCTCAACTACCAGCGCCTGAAAGAGATTTTCTACCCCCATGAAAGCTACGAGGTTATTGAACAGGAACTGGCTCAGGTACAGGAAGCCTGCTGTGTGGCTTCTCTGGGCTCTCTGTTAGCTGATGAGAAAGGCCCTATCACCAAAGGCGGCTTCATCTTTCCGGCTCCGGTAACTCACACGTTAACCCGGGCGCACTTCGTGTGGGCCACCTTATGGGACATTGCCTGCAGCATCAAAGAGAACTTCAACTCGTTGCATGACATCTCAGCGGTGGAGCAGGACTACGTGTGGGCCTGCGGGGGCGGGTTCCAGAGCCAACTGCTGCGCCAGTTCATAGCAGATCTACTCAACAAGAAAGTCTATCTGCGCGAAAACTACCGCCAGGCCACCGTGGTAGGCGGCGCTCTTATCTGCAACGAGGCCCTGGAAGAGACTAGCTACGCCCCCTCCCCGCCTCTAGTGGTAGAGCCACAGGAAGACAGCCGTTACCTTGCTCTTTATGAGGAGTGGAAACGGACGCGCCAAACGTTCAAACACATTTGTGAGGAGGCGGTAGTATGACCGCCCCTTACTTTTTAGGCATCGACATTGGCACCCAGGGTGCCCGCGTGGTGCTGCTGGACGTTGCCGGAGACCAACTGGGCAGCTCTGAAGAAGCCTTCCCACTCAGCAACCAATCCAGAGAAGAACAGTCGCCTACGGAGTGGTGGGCGGCGTGCAAGCGTTCACTAAAAGCTTTACTAGCGGATATAAGCGGCGAAATAAACCTGGCACACATCAAAGCAGTATCAGTGACGTCTACTTCCGGCACGGTGATTCCCTTAGATGCCCGGCACCAACCCTTGCACAACGCCCTCATGTACAGCGACGGTCGCTCTGCGGCGGAAGGGAAACTTTGCAAAAGCGTGGCCGAGGCTTACCATCCCAGTGGCTATACCGGGTTCAACGCTTCCAGCGGCTTGTCTAAAATGGTCTGGTTTTCGAATCAATTTCCGGAAAAGGCCGCCCAAATAGCCCACTGGATGCATGCCACAGACTTTATCATTGGTCAACTGAGCGGCGTTTGGGCTGTGACCGACTACACCAACGCCCTCAAATCTGGCTATGACGTGCAGGAAGGTTTCTGGCCAGCCTATATTCATGAGCAACTGCCGCTGCAAAAAGAATGGCTGCCTGCCGTGGTTCCTTCTGGTACACCCATTGGCATCTTAGCCTCGGCCTTGGCCGAAGAACTAGGATTATCTCCCACCCTACAGGTAGTGGCGGGCATGACCGATGGCTGCGCCTCTCAGGTGGCCTCCGGGGCCGTAAAATTAGGAGACTGGAACACTACCATCGGTACTACGCTGGTGGTAAAAGGCGTGACCCGGCAGCAAATCAAAGACCCCGAAGACCGCCTCTACAGCCACCGGCACCCGGAGGGCTACTGGATGCCGGGCGGGGCCAGCAACACCGGCGCCGACTGGGTGACCAAAGAGTTTCAGGAAGATTTAGCCGAGTTGAACGAACTAGCTGCGGCCATCATTCCTTCGGGGCATTTGGCGTATCCCTTGCGCCAGCAGGGTGAGCGGTTCCCGTTCATCGCGCCGCAGGCCCGCAGCTTTGAGCCGGAAGGTTTGTCAAGGGCCGAACGGTTTGTGGCGAACATGGAAGGCGTAGCCTACGTGGAGAAATACGCGTTTGACCTTATTCAGCAGCTTTCCGGTGAAGAGGTGAGGGCTGTGTACACCGCCGGCGGCGCCAGCAACAGCGAGGCCTGGCTTACCATCCGGAGTAACGTGCTCAACCTGCCCATTTACAAAATGCGGCACGTGACCGGGGCCGTGGGTGCCGCCATTCTGGCCGCGTCTAAAACACATTTCACCTCCATTGAAGAAGCCACCCAAGCCTTAACCCAAATAGAAAAAGAAATCCATCCTACTCCTGCCCTGAGCCAGGCCTACGCCAAAAGTTACGCCGATTTTTTGCGCATCTTGCAGGAGAAAGGATACATCTCTGATCACCAATATGCTTAACGTTTATTTACTGCGCCACGGCCAGACTGCCTGGAACGCCGACGGCAACCGGTACTGTGGCCGCACCGATTTACCGCTTACCCCCAAGGGCCTGGAGCAAGCCCAACTCGCCGCCGCCCAACTCCAGAACGTGACCTTTGACGCGGTGTACTCTTCGCCGCTGGAGCGGGCCTATAAAACGGCGCAACTGGCCAGCGGCAACCTCCCCGTGACCACAGATGAACGCCTCATTGAAGCTGATTTCGGGTTATGGGAAGGCAAACGCAAGGAAGAATTCATCCCGGAGAACGAAGCGCTTTGGCAGGACTGGTGCCAGGACCCTATGCAGACCAAAGCCGGCGGCACCGGCGAAACGGCAGGTGAGGTCATTGCCCGGGTGGAGGACTTTTACATGTCGCTGGTGAAGAAACACCCCGCGGGGAACGTGCTCACGGTGGCGCATAATGGCGTGAACCGTTTTTACCTGGCCTACAAACTGGGCATGCCCGTGCGCAATTACCGCAAATTCGTGATTGACAACTCGTCGGTGACCATGTTTGAACTGGATGCCGTGGGCGAGCTTTCCTTGGTGCACCTCAACAGCAAACTGTAGCTGGCTTGCCTACGGCTGCTGGCGGCACTACCCGTCCGTTGCGTTTAGAGGCTGATTTTCGAAAAACAGCCTCTAAACGCATTCTGGGGCAAGTATCGGCTTGTGATCACGGTTTGGGGCTATTTTCAGAAAAACAGCCGCTAAACACAAATCCGGCCACCCATAGCTCACGCGCGAATGGTTGCAAATGAGAGAACAACAGAGAACTCAAAACAGCTTACCGGCGAGAATTTTCACCAATTGCGTTTAGAGGCTGTTTTTCAGAAAACAGACCCTAAACGCAACTCGGCATACATTCATCTTCTAGTCAAATCTGCCAGAGAGGTGAAGTCTTCTTGGCATCTTTTTTACCTTACCGTCTAACCCCAGACCTTTATGCGATTATTCAAGCCATCTTTTCGCCTTCAAGTTTCTGCCGTTGGGGCAGGCCTCGCGCTTCTGCTGTTGGGTAACCCCAGCCTGGCGCAGCAAAAAGAGCCTTTGCAGAACCTCAACATCAAGAACACCAAAGAGCTGCACCAGTTTTTCAAGTACACGGGCAAAGACGTGCCCATTTTGAGCGGACACCGGGGCAGCATTGTGAAAGGTTTCCCGGAGAATTCCATTCCCTCTTTTGAGGAGACGCTGCGGCACACGCCCGCCTTCTTTGAGATTGACCCGCGCCTCACCAAAGACAGCGTGATTGTACTCATGCATGACGCCACCCTGGACCGCACCACCACCGGCACCGGCAAAGTGGCTGACTACACCTGGGCAGAACTGAAGAAACTCAAACTCAAAGACGTGGAAGGCAACGTGACCGAATACGGCATTCCTACGCTGGACGAGGTTATCAAATGGAGCAAGGGCAAAACCGTGGTGAACCTTGATAAAAAAGACGTGCCGTTGGCCATGACCGTGAAAAAGATAAAGGAGCACAACGCTGCCGCCCACGTCATGGTCACCGTGCATAACGCCAAGCAGGCCAAATACTACTATGACCAGATAGAGGGCATCATGATGTCGGCGTTTGTGAAGACGAAGAAAGAGCTGGAGTCTTACGAGAAAGCGGGCGTGCCGTGGAGCAGCATCATGGCCTACGTGGGGCCCGAGGTAAAACCCGAAACGAAGGAGGTCATGGACCTGCTGCACGCCCGCGGCGTGATGTGCATGGTCTCAGCGGCGCCTACCTATGACAAACTCCCAGACCCAGCTGCCCGCCGCACCGCCTACCAAGAAGTGTTCAAAGCCGGGGCCGATGTGCTGGAATCTGATTTGCCCATAGAAGCGGCCGCGGCCATCCAAACCCTGCTCCCGCCCAAAAGCGCGAAAGCCAAATTCTTCAACAGAGGTCCCAAAAAAGAGAAAAGAGTCCTGGTGCGGCAATAATCCCGCTCTTAAAGAATGGCCTTCCGGCCGATTTCAGTTCTGATGTTCCTCCACGCCAATTCCTGTTTTTGAGCTGTTTTCAGAAAAACGGCCCCTAAACAGGAATCGTGACTGGGGCAAAGCATTCGCCGTGGCGCATTCATAGTCGCTTGCTTACAATTATCCTTTCATATTGTTCTCACTTGTTTCAATTCTTTACTATTTTGTCCTTACTTTTAAAAAATTTAAAATTAAGCTCTTCATCTGCTTCCTAACAGACAGGCCAACACCCTCTTGAATGAATTCCCTCATGAAAAAATTTGTAGTATTCTTCACCCTTCTCCTGCACCTGGGTTACCAGGCCACCTCCGCCCCCAAAGCCAGCAAAGACAAAGTAGACCGGCCCAAGCTGGTGGTGGGCATCGTCATTGACCAGATGCGCTGGGACTACCTGTACCGCTTCAATGACCGCTACGGCAAAGACGGTTTCAAGCGCCTGCTGCGCGAAGGTTTCTCCTGTGAGAACCACTACATCAATTACCTGCCCTCGGCCACTGCCGTAGGCCACTCGTCTATTTACACCGGCTCGGTGCCCGGCATCCATGGCATTACCGGCAACAGCTGGGTAGACCAATTAACCGGCAAGACCGTGTATTGCACCGAAGACAACACCGTGCAGACCGTGGGCAGCGCCGCCGCCACTGAAGGGCAGATGTCGCCGCGCAACATGCTGGCCTCTACCATCACCGACGAGCTGCGCATTGCCACCAACAAGCAGTCTAAGGTGGTGGGCGTTTCGCTGAAAGACCGCGCCTCTATTCTGCCCGCCGGGCACATGGCCAACGGGGCCTTCTGGTTCGATGATGAGTCAGGTAACTTTATCACCAGCACGTTCTACATGCCTACGCTGCCCGAGTGGGTGCAGAACTTTAACAAGCAGCAGCGCGCCGCCGAGTTCATGAAACAACCCTGGCAGACGCTGTACCCCATTAACACCTACAAAAACAGCGACGAAGACGCCAAAGCCTATGAGGGCCGTTTGCCCAGCGAAACCACCACTACCTTCCCGCACAACCTACCCGCGGCCTACGCCAAGAAAAAAGACGCTTTCCGGACCACGCCCCACGGCAATACCTTCATTCTGGACTTCGCTTCGGCAGCCGTGAACGGCTACAGCATGGGCCAGGGCGAGGCCACCGATTTCCTGACCATCAACTGCGCCTCTACAGACTACGTGGGCCACATGTTTGGGCCTAACTCCATTGAGATTGAAGACACGTACCTGCGTCTGGATCAGGATCTGGCCAAATTCTTCAAGTTCCTGGACAGCGAAGTGGGCAAAGGGCAGTACCTGGTGTTCCTCACCGCCGACCACGGCGTAGGCCACGCCATTGGCTATTCCCAGGAAAACAAGCTGAACGGCGGCAATTGGAACTCAAAGCCCGTGCAGGCCGAGCTGAACAAAATGCTGGCCTCCACCTTCGGGGCCGAGAATCTGGTGCGCTCCATGTCCAGCTATCAGGTGCACTTTGACTGGGACCAGATAGCCGCCAAGAAACTGGACATTGACCTCATTAAAAAAGCCGTGATTGCCAAGCTGCAGATGGAGCCCGAGGTGATGTACGCCGTAGACATGGGCAACGCCAACGCGCATTTGGTGCCGTTTACCATTAGAGAGCAAATTGCCAACAGCTACAACCCCAAACGCACCGGCAGCATCCAGATTCTCCTGAAACCCGGTTACGTGGCCACTACCTCTAAAACCGGGGCCAGCCACGGCGCCTGGAACCCGTATGACACCCACCTCCCGCTCCTGTTCATGGGCTGGAACATTAAACCGGGCAGCACCAACATGCCCACCTATATGACCGATGTGGCGCCTACCCTGGCGGCCCTGTTGCACATCCAGACGCCTAACGGCACCGTGGGCAAGCCTATTACGGCGGTGGTGAAGTAAACGCCTAATACTAGAGTATTTAGACCGAGGGTGCGTTTAGGGGCTGTTTTTCGGAAAAACAGCCCCTAAACGCACCCTTCTTTTTGTGGCTACTCCCCAGTTGGCTTTATCATTTTGATGTGGTCAATGCCGTCCTCGTCATACACGTCACTGGACTGCACCAACCCCAGGTGTCTCTACTACCATCACCGGCTTTACCGGAAATAAAAAGCCCTTTAGTTCCTTGTAGATACAGCGTCACCAGCCATGAAGTATGTCAGGAGGAGACGGGCTTACCCTATTCTGAAAAATACAACCCAGCCTCCTACTCTAAGAGAGAACAGCCCCCACAGCAGGTCCAGAAAAATGCTGCGCGGATAAACATATTTGTAAAATACTATATTTATTACCATCTTCGGTCTCCTTCTTTCTCAATTACTAAATAGAACTTAGCCAAGTAACACCATGATAAAACGCATTAATAATATCTCAATTTTTGATCTTAGAAACATAAATCCTTATCTTTAAGCTACTATTAGTTAGCATGTTATTTAATTTTTTTTAATAATCACACCATCTTCCTGGCAGCGTTTTGATTCATATTGTATTTAAGCTTTTATTCTATTTGGTGAGTAATGCACATTAAACGAACCCTTTTTTGGGTGTTTTGGGTTTTTTCGGTTGCTTTTCTCTGCATCACTTTTTTTACCGCGTTAGTTTATAGAGACCTTAAGTCAACCTACTCTCTTAGCAAAAGAGAAACCGCCTCTTTACAAGTTTTAAAAACGGTAGAGTCCCTTTACCAGAATTTACATGAAATTGAAGAGGGCAGGCTGAAGTTTGCTGCGGCCCAGCAACCAGAGCATCTGGCCCAGTTTGAGCAGGCACTTTCGCAACATCAGGAAAACCTGCAACAGCTGCAGAGAATACAGGTTCAAGACAGGGCAGAAGCGTTGTACATGCGCCGGCTCATTTCATTAAACCACCAGTACCTAGCCCTGGCTACCCGTTTCTTTCGCCCCGGCAAAAAGTCTGGGGGCGCTGTTGCCGCATATCCTCAGACTTCTACCGCCATGGACTCTATCAGGTACTATGCACAGACAATTGAGGAGAAGGAACGGGAAAGCCTGCAACTGAATGACCAGGCCAACACAGACAAAAATGAAAATACGCTCGCCATCTTCCAGGTATTTTCTGTACTCATGCTCCTCTTTTTTATTGGCAGCTTTTTGATGATCAGAAAAGCCCTGATCAGCAGAAGCAAGGCAGAGCAGAGCCTTGAGGAGCAAAAACAGATCTTCTCCAGCCTGTTCTACCAAAGCCCCATCATGCTGTCTCTGGTTGATATGGAGACCAGGCAGTTAGTAGACACCAATGAAAGCTCCCTTAGATTTTTTGGCCACACCAGAGAGCAGGCCCTAGGCGGCACCGCTGCTCAGTTCAATATTTTTGTTTTCCCAGAGCAGCGGGAACAGATGATTCAGCAACTGGAGGAGAACGGGCAGGTGCGGAATTTCCTGGTGCAGGCAAGGGATAAAGACGGCAATATCCGGCACCTCTCCTTCCATCTGGACAAAGTACATCTGCACAACAAACCTTGCTTATTGTTCGCCTTTACAGATATCACAGACCTTATTCTGGCACAGGAGAAATCAAAGGAAAGCGAACTCCTGTTTTCCCAGGTCTTCTACAAGAGCCCTATTATGAAGGTGATCTCAGAGATGGTAACCGGTAATTTCTTAGAGGTGAATGATAACTACCTTCAGTTCTCTGGTTTCACCAGAGAGGAGCTAATTGGCAAGTCCAGCCTTGATCTAAATCTATGGCTCTCCCCTGAAGACCGCGCCAGCATCATTAGGGAGCTCCAAACCAAAAAAGCAATCCGGTCGCTTGAGTTACAGGTCAGGAACAAGTCAGGGGAGGTGCGTACAGTCTCTTTACACGGCGACCTGGTCCATCTGAGCGGGAAAGAATGCCTGCTCACGGCCTTTGTAGACATCACAGAATCTAAGAATGCACAAAAGTTAATCCAGCAGCTCAACAGCTCCCTTCAGCAGGACGTGCAGGCACACATTAAAGAGATTGAAGACTATAAATACGCGCTGGACCAGTCTTCTATTGTGGCCGTGACTGACCAGAAAGGCACCATTACCTATGTGAATGATAATTTCTGCCAGATTTCACAGTACACCGCCCAAGAGTTGATAGGCCAGAACCACCGCCTCATCAATTCTGGCCATCACTCCAGGGAGTTTTTTACAGGACTTTGGCGAACCATTGCCTCTGGCAGCATCTGGAAAGGCGAGATAAAGAACAAGCGGAAAGACGGCACCTTCTACTGGACCGCCACCACCATTGTACCCATCCTCAACGAGCAGGGCAAGCCCAGACAGTATCTGGCCATCAGGCAGGATATCACAGACAAAAAGAAGAATGAAGAGGCCCTGCTGCTGGCCATGCAGGAATTGGAGCAAAGCACCAATCTGCTCAAAGACGCCCAGGCCCTGTCACAGCTGGGCAGCTGGGAGTATAACTTTCAAACCACAGAAGACATGTGGTCTGATGAATTTTACCGAATCCTGGGCACCACCCCCTCACAGACCAATGCCGGGCTGGAGAACTTCCTGAGTTTTATCCACCCAGAGGATCTGGAGCATGCTACCCAAGCCCTGTACTCTACCCTGCACAAAACCAAAAACTCATTTTATTGCCGTATTGTGCGTAAAAACGGAGACATCAGGTACCTCTATAACGAACTGAAGGCCACCATCACGGCCCCACATGAAGTAATCAAACTGACCGGGATCATACATGATGTTACCAAAGAGCGGGCAGCACAGCTGGAGAAAGACCAGATTACCGCAGACCTGCTGCAGCGCAATAAAGACCTGGAGCAGTTTGCCTATATTGTTTCGCATAACCTCAGGGCGCCGGTGGCCAACATCATGGGGCTTTCCAATTTGCTTACTTCCCAGAGCATAGCCCCTGCTGACACCCCGAAGGCCATGCACGGCCTGCAGACATCTGTGAACAAACTGGATAGCGTAATCAAAGACCTGAATGAGATCCTGCAGGTACGGCAGGAGGTAAATGAGAAAAAAGAGGTGGTGAACCTGCCTCAGCTGGTAGAGGATATAAAAGCCATGCTCTCTACTGTCATCTCCAAAGAAAAGGTACAAATTCTTACTGATTTCACCGCGGCAGAAGAGGTCCTTTCCCTGAGGAGCTACCTCCACAGCATTTTCTACAACCTTATTTCCAACAGCATTAAATACCGGCAGCCCCATGTGCCGCCCGTAATCCAGATAAAAAGCACCGTCTCTCAGGCACGGCTCCACCTCACGTTCACAGACAACGGGCTGGGCATTGATCTGGTGGGCCAGAAAGACAAGCTGTTTGGGCTATACAAGCGGTTTCACTTTCATACAGACGGGAAAGGAATTGGCCTGTACATGGTGAAATCCCAGGTAGAGGCATTGGGTGGAAAAATACAGGCCGAAAGCGAAGTAAACCAAGGCACCACCTTCAGCATTGAGCTGGAAGTGCCCCATTCCCAGGAAAATCAGAAGCCGTTGTAGGTACGTGTTTTCTGATCTGACCCCAGTATCCGTTCTGTTTTCGCTGTTTTTTCAAAAACAGGCCGAAAACAGGAAAGAAGGGTTCCTCTCCTTACCTTTAACAGGAGGATGATTTTTTCATTCCGAAGGATGATATTCCTGCACATTCCAAGGGAAGCCTCTCCTTAGAATGACGTTTAGTAAAGCAGGATGTTCCTGTTCTGTTTTCGGCTGTTTTTGGGAAAACAGGCGAAAACAACAGGTAGACACTTAGCCTTTGAGGAGCTTAAACTTCTAAACTAGCAGCGTTGCCGCCCTAAAAGCATTCTTATCTTGGCGAATAGCCAAAGCTCATCAATTCTGATTCATCAGGCACTATTTCTTATCAAAATGCACCTGGTACGTGATGGCTTTACCCGCCTGGTCAGTGAGTTTCAGGTTGACGTGGTAATGCCCGGCGGGTGCCGCAGAAATATCTATGCTTTTGCTGAGGGCGTAGGTGGTTTTCCCTACTGATTCAGCGTCTGACAAGGTAAAGTCCCGGGTCCAGGCCGAGGATTGCACCTGCACCGTAATGGTGGCAATTTTGTTGGGCGCGTTTACGGTACCTGTCACGTTCACCTGCGTTCCCGCCGTGCTGGGCTCCATTTTCAGACTTGTCACGGTAGGCAGCGTGGCGTCTTTGACCACGTTGAAGGTAGACAAAGATTCGGTGCGGTTTCCCAGCTCATCTGTGACAATTATGAGGAGGTCATAGCCTTTGACGGCGGCGTCTGCAGGAACCGTCAGGTGCTCATGGAAAGAGGTGTTTTTCAACCCGGCATAGTAACCTGTATAGGTTTTCACAAACGTCCAGCCGCTGCCTGAATTGGTAGGCGTAATCTGCACCTTGATGTCACGGATTTTGCCAGGGGCCTCAATGGTGGCTTCCAGGTGGAAATCCATACCGGGATGAGCGGTTTTGTTGTTGGCCGCACCTACTTCCAGTTCAGTGATGGTGGGTTTAGCGACAGGCACCACATCTTCGTCATCGTCTCCGCAGGAAACCAATAATGAAGTAAACAACAGCACAAACAAAGCTTTTGTAAATGCTGCAACAGGTTGAGAAAGTGTATTCTTTAGATTTTTCATGTCTTCTGGTGTCTTAACTTATTGTTGAGTGTAGTTTCCGTAGTAGAACAGGCCGCTGGACCTGAACACAGTCAGCTGATTGCCGTTCACGAAGCCAATCTCCGTGGTGCTGCCACTTTTGTAGCGGAACGCGCTGTTATTGAGGAGTTCCACAGCATTTGCATTGGCATCCAGGGCGGCTGCATCTACTCCAGTGCCAAAGGCCGTACCTTGCGCGTTGAACTTGTACATCAGGTTAGGGCGGTTGCTCACAGGCCCCATTTTAAACTCCTCGCCTTTGAAGGTTTTGCCCGCCAATTGATTTTCCTTGGCCAGCGGCAACAGGTTTCCCGTGGCTTTGTATTCCATGGTGAGGGCTTTGTAGTAGGCCCAGGTTACCTCGCGTTTCTCATTGAGCTTGAACTTGGCGATGCGGTAATTGTTGGGGTCAGAGATGGTGACGATCAGGGAATCTTTGGTGAGGGTATAGTCACCTGTGAGATTGTTTCCCGTGCCCATAAACACCGCTTTGTTGTTCTCCAGCAGCGAGATAAAAAAGACGCTGGTGTAGGAATTGCTTTGCGGTGTGATGGTGCCCGCCACAAAATGGTCAGTAATGACAAATGGTTTCTCAGAGGGTTTCACCTCCTCGTCCTCATCGCCGCAGGCGGTAAAGGTGAGTAAGACTACCAGTAAAAAAAGGAATTGCTTTAAATATGATGGGGTCATGATATAACTTGTCTAGTGCACAGGGGCACAATTGATTTTCAAAAATTAATAGAAACTGACTGGCTGGTACAGTCAACAATTGGGGCTAGCTAACAGCCAATGGTCTGTGGCTAGGCATGGTACAGAAGGCGAAGGAGGCCCCCTTAGATATAGTATGGAAGGAGCATCGCCCACAAAGCGAGACACAGTGTGCCACCGCCATTGCGGCTTATGGCAAATAGGAACAACGCCAAGCCAGGGCGCACCTGGCCAATCCCCATCCACTTGGAAATGGCACAGCGCACAATGGTCTAGTGTGGCAGAAAAGGCTTTGGCGGTAGGATGATGTTTTTTGGGGTGGTCCACCACCAACCCGTGCAGGGGTCCGCTCAGGCTGGCCAGCAATAAAATCCCGGCCAGCCAACCTCCTCTAAAAAAAGTCTGCTGTCTACTTTTACGCATGAAAAATCTGCCAAACTCTTCACCTTTCTTAGGGCATGCCACATTGCTATCCTCAGATGTTTAAATCCAGGGCGGGGAGCAACGGTCACCACGACCTGTTAAGCAAGAAAGGGAAGGAAACTACAGAAACACCTCTCCTGGTGGCTTTCGCAACCGGAAATGGACGCTAAATTGAAAAGGTGAAACAGCTGGCCCGAAGTTTACTTAAAGGGTCCATGCTGCTTCTGAACACAGGTATGAATCTCAACCTCTGGGCAAGAAAGGAAAGCACAGGAATTACTGCTCCCAAGGAAATGGAAACAACACAGCCTGCCTCTATTGGAGGAAGAGGAAACTTACGCTTGGGGAGGAGGTGTAAAAATGGGCAAGGAGCTGTTGCTCCAATGAATGCCATAAAAAAGAGGAAGTACCGGGTCTTCCATTACCAGACTATGGAAGGTATATTCCTCCAGGTGCGTTGGTAACATGTCTGCCAAAAGTGACTTTGTCAGAGGAGCGGCTTGCCTGGGTTCTTCCCGTTCAGCGGCAGCTTTAGACAGGGAACAAAGTGCCGAGGTTTGGGTAGCGGGTTCTTCCAGGCCGTGCAAGAGGGTATGGAAAGCTGGCACAGCCACCCTGAACAACAGCAGAGCCTGCAGCGCCAAAATGCACATGTACCGGTATGATTGCTTTCTCCCCAATTTACTTTCTGTTGATGCTTTGACGCAGATGATGCGCCGCAAAAGTATAACTTGTTTTGATAAAGCACCCTGTTCAGGAGTATTAAATTTAGTCTAAAGCTCTTATTAGCTTGACAACCTGAGGCATACTCTGGGGCTTTACGGTTGTTTTTGAGCTGTTTTTCAGAAAACAAGCCAAAAACAGAATAGTAGATTAGCTCATTTCATTTATGAAACAGCTTCTGGTTGTTCATGATCATGAAGTACCAAATCTGCAGCATCCGGCACCAACCAATCGCTGGCAGAAGAGAAGCAGTAAAAAGCTGGTGAAAGCAGGAAGCCCCTAAAGCAGGAAGGCATGAAACGAAGGAGGTTATGACCCAATTTTATAATTCACCTTGCCTATCTTAGAACGAATAAACTGCTCTACTATTGAATGCCTGGCACTAAGTGACTTGTTACAAAGAACTAGCGGCTAAATATATTATTAGATTTATTTGCTTCTAAAAAACCAACCCGTTTATCTTTACGCATTGTTGCTGCTCATAAGAACTCTCTGTTGTGGTAAAAAGAAAGGTGTTCCGTGCCATCCCCATCATCATGCTCCTGCAGCTACTGCTGGGCATGCGGGTGTTGCTGCCTGCCTTGCACGGCCTGTACCACCAGGCCAGTGAGTTGCACCACTGCTCAGAAACACCTGACCTTTCTGCTATCTGTACTATCTCCAATTCAGTAGAAATCCAGCAGAAAAGCACCAAAGCCGTGGCGCAGGCAACGGTTTCTCCGGTGTATGACTTTATGCAACCCCAAGCGGTTTCTGTACCGGAACTCCTTACAGCTGAATCTTCGCCTGAGGTCAGCATGCTTTATCAGCAAGAAGTCCCTTTACTGGACATTGCCATTCCTACCCCACCTCCCCAAGTATAACTTTTTTCTCAAGTAGATTCTGTGAGGCAGTTCCTGCCTTGATAGGCTGCGCGCATTCTTTTCTGTCCAACAGGCGGTAAGGTTCCTATTCGTTCGCCACTTTTTTACAAGAACGGCACCGGCCAGTTTCCGCTTGCAGCACAATTTGTGATGCAAGAGAAATCTGGCGGTCCCAAAGGAAGGGTTCATAGAATGGGACCATCCCTAAGGCGTGCAAAAATTCACCTGCCCTCAAAGTAAATACGGCATTCCGGCACAGAGAATAGCACATTCTCGTGCCTCTTCCATCTGCTGGTGCTGCATTTCTGTTTAGGGCTGTTTCCGGAAAACAGACCCTAAAACCAGAAAAATGCAAGCACCAGCAGATGGAACTTACTTC